>NZ_JBNNUF010000009.1:0-16719 GCF_050279465.1 Bacillus sp. NPDC094077
CAGTTTTCAAAGAACTACTTGGTCGCTCATTTGCGACTTCCTTATGTTAACATCTTCGTTTTTCGATGTCAACTAAGTTTTTCAATTTCTTTTTTGTCGTTTTCTGCGTTTCCGCATCAGCGACGTTTATTAATATATCACGCAGTATATATAGGGTCAATACTTTTCACAAAAAAATTTCACATCCCGTTAAAAACTTATTAAAGCACACTCCCATATTGATTATCACCCTATTCATCCATCATAAATAACCGCCTCCTTTCTATTTTAGATCTTGTCACTTTATTAAACACACACACGAGTGAAAATTCTAAATTTTATGTTATATTATTGTTATAGGAGTGTGGTGAGAATGAGCATTAAGTATTCAAACAAAATCAATAAAATTCGGACCTTTGCATTAAGTTTAGTATTTATCGGCCTCTTCATTGCATACTTAGGAGTCTTTTTCCGTGACAACATTATTATTATGACAACATTTATGATGGTTGGCTTTTTAGCTGTTATTGCTAGTACTGTCGTTTACTTTTGGATTGGTATGTTATCTACAAAGACTGTCCAAATTATTTGTCCAAGCTGCGATAAACCAACAAAAATGCTCGGTCGTGTCGACGCATGTATGCATTGCAATCAACCTTTAACACTTGATCGAAATCTAGAAGGAAAAGAATTTGATGAGAAATATAATAAAAAGAGCTATAAATTATAGGTATATAGGGTACAGTGAGGAACGTGTAGGCTTACAACACTAAGGAAGTTTCAACTCATTAAAAAAAGGCGCTTTCTTAACCAAGAAATCGCTTTTTTTTATTTGTTCTTATTAAACTAAAGCTCCCGTTAGCTTAATAAGGATAAAATTTATTATGTCTATTTTTTCGATATTACAGTAAACATCCCTGTCATGTTGGGCGAGTAATCTTTAAAATCATATTTTTCATAGAATGAAGTTTTACCTTGTGATGCAAACAAACCAATAAATGCTTTATCTGGTGCATTCTGATTTAAGTATTCAACTAAAGTATTCATTATTTTCTTTCCAATACCATTCTTTTGATAATCTGGATGAACCACTATATCTTGAATATAGAAATAGATAGCCCCATCGCCAACAATTCTTCCCATACCCACAATTCGATTATTATCATTGACTGTGATGCAGTAAATAGAATTTTGAAGTGATGTTTCCACCACTTCAAAATTCATATAATCAGTCCATCCCACAGAGTCACATAAATATTTGTATTCTTCCAATGTTGGAATGTTATTTTTAATCTCATATTTCTTCAAAACGTATCCTCCAAGACTTTATTTTCACCAATATAAAGTAAATTCGACACATTTTTATCTAATCCTCTTACTAACTTAACTCGCCCCCATTAGCTTTTTCACTTAACGTTGTAAATCCGGATGAACATAACGATACCCTTATATAATAAAGAAAGAGGCTGACGTAACCGTCAGCCTCTTTCTTTATTATATATTACGCCTTATGACACTCTGGACAAACGCCATAAATTTCTAAGCGATGACTATTAATAACGAAGCCTGTCGTTTTCGCAGCTTCCTCTTCAAGCTGTTCCAATCCTCCATAAGGAAAATCAACAATCTTACCACATTTTTCGCAAATCACATGATAATGTTGACTTGTAACATAATCAAATCTACTTGAAGCGTCTCCATAAGTTAATTCCTTTACAAGCCCAACTTCTTTAAACACACGTAAGTTATTATAGACAGTTGCAACACTCATATTTGGAAACTTACCTTCTAATGCTTTATAAATGTCATCAGCTGTTGGGTGCGTCATAGATTCCACAAGGTACTCTAAAATAGCATGACGCTGTGGAGTAATGCGTACACCCGTATTTTTCAGCATTTCTAGCGCTTCTTTTAATTCTTCTTTGACCACCGTCATGCACCCCGATTCTATACGGATTATTATTTTATAATTCTTATAAAGAGTGTACTCCTTTTCTTATAAATCGTCAATATTTCTACTATAACTATATAGTTTATTTTTATATTCAGGACTTGTTCTTATGTATCTTTCCCCTTTTTACGTATATTTACATAGAAAAAAGTGCGACATAATCGCACTTGGAATACTATCATCTGAGGAGGTATGCCCTACACTGTCACTTTATGTATCACAGAAAAATATGTATAGACACATGCCTTACACGTTTATTTTTTCTCCTCATTTATAGATTTATTTTATATAAGAAAGAACATCCTCAATATGTCCTTTCACTTTCACTTTACGCCACTCTTTTACAAGTTCACCGTCTTTATTAATAAGGAATGTAGAACGCTCGATCCCCATATACTCTTTCCCAAAGTTCTTTTTCAATTTCCAAACATCGTATAACTCTGCTACTTTATGATCTTCGTCTACTAAAAGTACAAATGGAAGCTCATGCTTCTCAATGAATTTCAAATGTCTATTCGCTGAATCAGGACTTACCCCAAGGATAACCGTATCCTTCTCTTGAAATAATCCATAAGCATCACGAAAATCACATGCTTCAGTTGTACACCCTGGAGTCATATCTTTCGGATAAAAATAGAGAACTACATTTTTCCCGCGAAAGTCAGCTAAGCGAACTTGTTCCCCGTTACTTCCTTCTAATGTGAATTCCGGTGCCATTTCTCCTACTGTAATCATTGTTATCACTCCTTCTCTATTCCTTTACTATAACAAATACTGTCTTATTTTTCATTGTCTATTACAGATCTCATCACAAAAGCAAACGGCAGTGTATATCCAATTAGCGCTTCTCCAATTGCAATCCATCTTCCGATTCCAATTGGGGCTATATCACCATATCCAACGGACAATAAAGTGACTGCGCTAAAATATAAACAAATTTCAACAAGCTGAAAAGAATGAACAGTCAATCTTTCACCATCTTCTTTCAAAACTGTAAAACCCATTTCCTCTAATACAACATAACTTAATCCAAACGCAATCAGTACTGTTGTATAAATCAAAAATAATGTGGCTAAATTATACAGCGAAAAGAAACGTGTTGAATCTGAATATGAACTCCATAATAATTGGACACTTCTCAAAATAGCGATTGCTACAATTAATAGAATAAATCCCCATAACATGTCCTCCACCTCATTTTATATGTATGAGATAGACGGCAGATTTATCCCTTAGAAACGAACAAGCTTCTATAATTAATTCCCAGCACCACGATATCGTTTTACCCCTTGATTCCAAAGGGTAATTGCAATAGTAAAACAAATAACACCAACAATTGGCGTTGCGAATGCATAGCTATTCCACTCTGTTTTTCTTAAAAAGTACGCCGCTGGATATACTCCAACAAATGCAAATGGTAAAACAAACGTTAAAATAAAACGAATTACACGGTTATAAATATTAACAGGATAGCGACCGTAATTACCTATGTTATACATAAGCGGCATAATGGAACTTTTTGCATCCGACCAAAAACCAAGACTTGCAAGTGTAACAAATATCCCGCCATATACAAATGCTCCTCCCCCTACCATTAGTAAAAATAAGAAGAAATCATACCAGTAAAAAGATAACTGTAACTCTACTGCTGCATATCCCATTACAATAATTCCTGTAATCGCTCCAATTAAAGATTCAAGTTCCATTCTTTCTAATATAATTTGAAATAAACTATGAATTGGTCTCGTTAATACACGATCCATTTCTCCTTTAATAATGTAACGATCATTAAAGTCCCATATGTTAAAGAATGCTGAAAAAATGGCAAACGGTACTAAAAAGAAACCATAAATAAAGATGACTTCTTCTCGGCTCCATCCTTTTAATGCTTGTGTATGCCCAAACACAACGAGGATAAAGATTAAATTAACCGCTTGTAGTGATAAATCTGAAAGTAATCCGACAATAAAATCGCCCCGATACTCTAATTTTGTTTTTATATATTGGCTGGCATATTGCAAAAATAATTTTATATATAGCATCTCGTCATCCCCCTTGTACAATTAGACGTTTTCTCGCCGTTTTCCACATCAGTACAATTGGAATAATAAGTATAATTGCCCAAATCACTTGAAATAACAAAGCTTCATATAACTTATTTCCTTGTATTCCTTCAGAGAAAATCATACTTGGAATATAACTAATTGCTTGAAACGGTAAAAACATCATTGCTTTTTGGGCCCATAACGGATAAAAACTAATCGGTAATAATAACCCTGAAAACAAATCAATAACAACACGTTTTGCATACATAATTCCACTATTGTTAAATAAGAAAAATGTAAGCATTCCTGTCATTAAATTTATTTGTGTATTAATGATGAAACTAAATATTAAAGATAAGAAGAAATATAACCACGTTTGAAAATTCGTTGTAATTTGTAATGAAAATAACAATGTAACGATGACCATACCTGGGATTGAAAAGAATGCAAAACGAAATATTCCTTCGCCCAGACCTTGCATAACTTTCATTCCTAAATAGTTATATGGACGAATCAGTTCTACGGCCACACGTCCTTCTTGAATCTCCATCGCAATTTCCCTATCTATATTATTAAAGTAAAAGGCACGTGCCATCCACGCAATTGCGATATACGTAGTCATTTGCGAAATAGATAAACTTTCAATGTTCTCTTTTCCGCTATAAATTGCCTGCCATAAAAAATAATACGCACCGATATTAATTGTATAAATTAAAATCCCACTATAATAGTTTGTACGATACGCAAGCATCATTAAAAAGCGAATGCGAATCATTTCAATATACTTACCCATGCATAATACCTTCTTCATAAATGTTACGAATAATTTCTTCTGTAGACACTTCATTAATTTTTAAATCTTTAATTTGGAAAGCTTGTACTACTTTAGAAATAAGCATTGAAATAATAACTTCTTCATTCGGGATTTTTGCAACCCACGCATTTTCCTCTTTCGCTTTTGACCAAACGACTTGACTATCTGGCATAACCATCGATAACTCCTGATATGAAACCGGGGCAACGAATTGAAAATGTATTTCCTTCTCCGCCCCCCACTGCGTACGAAGATTATTTAAAGAACCATCATACATAATATTTCCTTCATCAAGCATGATAACGCGCTCACATAAAGCTTCAATATCAGTAATATCATGTGTTGTTAATAAAATTGTTGTTTTATAACGCTCATTCATCTCTTTTAAGAATTCACGTATTTTCAATTTCACAAGAACGTCTAACCCAATTGTTGGCTCATCTAAAAATAATAACGGTGGATTATGAATTAATGCTGCCGCTAATTCACAACGCATTCTTTGACCAAGAGATAACTTTCGGACCGGCTTATCTAATAAAGGACCAATATCTAACGTTTCGATTACGTGCTCCATATGTTCCTTATACTGAGCGTCTGATACACCATACACTTTCTTCAATAAACGAAACGATTCTTGTACCGCAATATCCCACCAAAGCTGAGAGCGCTGACCAAAAACAACACCAATTGTTCTCACAAATTCTTCTCTTTGTTTATGTGGATTCATTCCGTTTACTGTGATTTGCCCTGATGTCGGAGTCAAAATCCCCGTAAGCATTTTAATTGTTGTTGATTTACCAGCACCGTTCTCACCAATATAACCAACCATTTCACCTTGCTTGACAGTAAAAGACACATCATTTACTGCTGGTACTATTTTATAATTACGATTTAATAAATCGCGAAATGCACCCTTTAATCCCGGACGACTTGAATAGGCTGTAAACTCTTTACGTAACCCTTGTACCTCAATTACCGACTTCATAATCGGACCCCCTTCCTAAATGTCACAACGAATAGTTTACCCAACTGCCTTCTCTATCACAAACAATACGTCTTTTCGAAAAACATGTTAGAATAATACATAGATTTTTGTAAGGAGATGAATTGTAGTGAAATTCACGAAATCAGAAGCATTACATAAAGAAGCTTTAGAGCATATCGTTGGTGGCGTTAATAGCCCTTCCCGCTCTTTCAAAGCAGTTGGCGGTGGCGCTCCTGTTGCTATGGAACGCGGGAAAGGTGCCTATTTCTGGGATGTAGACGGAAATAAATATATCGATTATTTAGCTGCATACGGTCCTATTATTACTGGACATGCTCATCCTCATATAACAAAAGCGATTACAACAGCAGCTGAAAATGGGGTATTATACGGAACGCCGACAGCACTAGAAGTAAAATTTGCAAAAATGTTAAAAGAAGCAATGCCTGCATTAGATAAAGTCCGCTTTGTAAACTCTGGTACAGAAGCAGTAATGACAACAATTCGTGTTGCCCGCGCGTACACAGGCCGCACAAAAATTATGAAATTTGCTGGTTGTTACCATGGCCATTCTGATTTAGTACTTGTAGCAGCTGGATCTGGTCCTTCTACTCTTGGAACTCCTGATTCAGCTGGTGTGCCACAAAGTATCGCACAAGAAGTTATTACCGTTCCGTTTAATAATGTAGAAACTTTAAAAGAAGCATTAGATAAATGGGGTCATGAAGTAGCAGCTATCCTTGTAGAACCGATCGTTGGAAACTTCGGTATTGTAGAACCAAAACCAGGATTCCTTGAAAAAGTTAATGAACTTGTTCACGAAGCTGGTGCACTAGTCATTTACGATGAAGTTATTACCGCTTTCCGCTTTATGTACGGTGGTGCTCAAGACTTACTTGGAGTGACACCAGACTTAACAGCGCTTGGTAAAGTTATTGGCGGCGGACTTCCAATTGGTGCTTACGGTGGTAAGAAAGAAATTATGGAACAAGTTGCTCCACTCGGACCTGCATACCAAGCTGGTACAATGGCAGGAAACCCTGCTTCTATGGCATCCGGTATTGCTTGTCTAGAAGTTCTTCAACAAGAAGGTCTTTATGAGAAATTAGATGAACTTGGCGCAATGCTTGAAAAAGGAATTTTAGAGCAAGCGGCAAAACATAATATCGACATTACATTAAACCGTCTAAAAGGTGCATTAACTGTATACTTCACAACAAATACAATCGAAGATTACGATGCAGCTCAAAATACAGATGGTGAAATGTTCGGTAGATTCTTCAAGCTTATGCTTCAAGAAGGAATTAATTTAGCACCTTCTAAATATGAGGCATGGTTCTTAACGACAGAACATACAAAAGAAGATATTGAATATACAATTGAAGCTGTTGGCAGAGCATTTGCTGCCTTAGCAGACAATAAATAATCCCGTCATTAAAAGGAAAAAAGAAAGGTGACCTTTCTTTTTTCCTTTTTTCTATTTCATAAATCCCGTATTAATAGTATAATTATTCATAATTATCTGTTTTATCTTCTTTTAAATCATTATTATCTTTGTGTATAAGGTGATTTACACCTTAAATAGTAAGATTATTCAATCTTTATAAGAGGGGGGATTGACGGATGCTCAATAAAAAAAATACATGGACACCGTCTTTATTTCAAGGTTATAGAAATGCAGAACATGATGCGTGTGGAATCGTTTCCGTTATGGAAAAACGAAAAGTTCCTACAAAAGAAAATATCGATCTTTGTATACAATCACTAGTCAAAATGAATCATAGAGCCGGTTTCATTAATGGCGAAGGAGATGGTATCGGAATCCATATTGATGTACCAAAAGCACTTTGGAACGAAAAACTGAAAAGTAGCGGATATAATCCAACGATTGTGGATCATCCCCACTTTATCGTTGGACATTTTTTTCTAAACAAAAAAGAAAATATTACTGTTTTAAAAAATTATATTCGTACACAATTAAACAAAGAAAACTTTACTATTATTTTCGAAAGTGATGATGTAATAAATTCTGATGCACTCGGTCCACTTGGCAAACAGGAAGAACCTTTATTTTGGCAAGTTGCCCTTATCGCTGAAAATGAAGTTACAAATATTGAGCAAACATTATTTTCGGTAACGATAAACATAGAGAAAAACGAAGCGATTCATGTCGCTTCATTAAGTCGTGATCATGTTGTATATAAAGTTCTAGGTGCTGGCGATACACTTGTCGCCTATTACAATGATTTACAACACCCACTTGTTGCTTCAACTATGACACTAGGACATAACCGCTATTCTACTAATACATTATCTAATTTTTTTCGTGTACAACCATTTAGCATTCTCGGACATAATGGTGAAATTAACACAATCGCAAAATTACGCGATCAAGCTGAAACGATTGATGTACCACTTACTGCAGGGGGCAGTGACTCCCAAGATTTAAATCGCACCTTAGAAACCCTTCTCGTTCAGTATAACTACAGCTTATTTGAAGCGATGGACATATTATTTCCGCCAATTATTAATGAAATAAAACTATACGAAACAAACTTACAAAACTTATACACTTATATACGCGAGGCGTGGGGGCACTTTGCACAAGGTCCAGCTGGTATTATTTCACGTTATAAAGATGAAGCTGTTTTCAGCGTTGATTCCCTTGGCCTACGACCAGTATGGAAAGTAGAGACAGAAAGCTCTTATATTTTCTCTTCTGAACCTGGAGTTGTATCACCAACTGAATATGTAGCAGAGCCAAAACCACTCGCTCCTGGAGAAAAAGTCGGATTAAAATGGAATGAACAAGATGACCTTGTTCTTTATGAGTACGATAAATACCAAATTGAAGTATATAACCGTTTCAAAAAACGAATCGATGTTAGCAATTACCATTTAAACTTATCTATCCCCGAAACAAAAGAAATCCGGGGATTATGTGATTCTGTTCAAGTTGAAACGAAGCAGTACGTTTCTTTCGGGTGGGATCGAGAGCATATTCAACTCCTTGAACAAATGGCAACAAAAGGGGTTGAGCCAATTCGCTCACTTGGGCATGACTCACCACTTGCCGCACTCGATACGGATAGACGAAATATTGCTGATTTTATTAAAGAAAGTGTAGCTGTTGTTACAAACCCAGCAATTGACCGTGACCGTGAAATTGAACACTTCTCTACACGTACTGTACTTGGAGAGCGCCCAAGTTTATCAAGCAGTGCGAAACAGCCATTTGTAGTTGAGATGCTTTCACCAATTATTTTAGAAGGAAGTGCTGCACAATCTGTTGCAGAGAAATTGGACACAATTACGTACGAACAACTTATACAGCTGTTCATTACTCATAGCTCTATCGCTACAATCTCTGCTACATTCAGTTCGTCAGAAACTTTACAATGCGCATTAAATCGAATCAGTTCTGAAGCGATAGCTGCCGTTAGCAATGGAGCTTCCCTACTATTATTAGATGACGCGAAAGCTCATCAAAATGAACAGTTATGGATGGATCCCCATTTAGTTACCGCTAAAGTACATCAAGTATTAAGTGAAAATAAATTACGCCGAAACTGCTCTCTTGTTATACGTTCTGGTGCCCTTCGTTCCTTACATGATATCGTCACCCTTTACGGATTAGGTGCAGATGGTATTAATCCATATTTACTGTTCGCAACTGTGAACGACGGAACAAAAGCACCTATTACGAATTTGTATACTGCCCTTAATAAAGGACTAGAGAAAGTCATTTCAACAATCGGAATTCATGAGTTACGCGGTTATGGACGCCTCTTCTCCTCTATTGGATTACATGAGGAAATCGCAAATATATTACAAATCACAAACTTTTTCGGTTCAAATGATTTAGCATTTTCGCTTGAATCACTTGCTGAAGATGCAAAAATGCGAGCAGATGATTATAACAATCCAAAAGTTAGAATGCGAAAATCATTTCATATATTCCCGCGGATTTGGAAAGCAATCGGCGATGTCGCAAAAGGAAATCCTTATGATGATTACCGCGACAAGTTAAGTGAATTAGAAGACAATAATCCGCTCGCAATCAGACACCTTGTTCAAACAAAACAAACAAAGCATGTCGTTCCGGCTGAAGAAGTGTCTATTAGTATTCAAAATCATGATCTACCGTTTATTATTAGTTCCATGTCATTCGGTTCTCAAAATGAAATCGCCTTTCGTGCATATGCAGAAGCTGCCGATCAGCTAAATATGATTAGTTTGAACGGTGAGGGCGGCGAAATTAAAGATATGATTGGCAAATACCCAAATACACGTGGACAACAAGTTGCATCTGGCCGATTTGGAGTAAACGCTGAACTACTAAATTCATCAAATTTAATTGAAATAAAAATCGGTCAAGGTGCAAAACCTGGTGAAGGCGGACATTTACCAGGTTCCAAAGTAACCGCAAAAATTGCTGAGGCACGTAACGCTACAATTGGATCAGATTTAATTTCACCTTCTAACAACCATGATATTTATTCAATTGAAGATTTAGCTCAAATGATTACAGAAATTAAAACGGCTAATCAACTTGCAAAAGTAGCCGTGAAAGTCCC
The DNA here is from genome assembly GCF_050279465.1 of Bacillus sp. NPDC094077. Classification (NCBI taxonomy): domain Bacteria; kingdom Bacillati; phylum Bacillota; class Bacilli; order Caryophanales; family Bacillaceae; genus Bacillus; species Bacillus sp. NPDC094077. The sequence goes on from NZ_JBNNUF010000009.1 coordinate 10,352, forward strand.
TGTCGTTCCTAACATTGGAACAATTGCTGTTGGTATCGCAAAAGCTGGTGCTGATTTTATTAACATTAGCGGATTTGACGGCGGGACAGGTGCTGCACGTATTCATGCATTACAACATGTAGGTCTTCCAGTTGAAATTGGTGTTAAAGCTGCTCACAACGCTCTACTAGAAGCAGGTATGAGACATAAAGTAGAAATTTGGGCAGATGGTGGTATTCGAAGTGTAAATGACGCCTTAAAAATCATGCTTCTTGGAGCAAACCGAATTGGATTTGGTACATTATCAATGATTGCAATCGGCTGTACAACTTGCCGTGGGTGTCATCTAGATACTTGCCATGTTGGAATTGCGACACAAATTGAATCTGAAGCGCAAGCGAAAGAACATGGATTACGCCGCTTCGTCCCGCGCGAATTAGAAAGCGCAGTGGCGGGTTTATTAAATTTATTCACCACTTTCGGTGTAGAACTAAAACGGTTAACAGGACAACTCGGTTATACAAATCTACAAGAAATTATCGGGCGTTCCGATTTATTAGAACAAGTTCGAGGCGAAGATTTATTAGACTTATGTAATTTACTGCAAACGATAGAAAATTCAACTGTTACAACAACAGTATCTTTACAAGAAAAACAATTTGAAACAGTTCATTCTCCTCACTCAAAAGAATTAGTAGGAGTTGGCGTAGAACAACGAGTTATGGGCGGTTTAGAATCTTGTTATCGCGTTCGTAGTAAATTATATGAAGACACTCAACTTGAACCACTTACATTAAAGTACACAAATGGCTCTGTTCCTGGAAATGGTTTAGGTGCTTACAATAGCGAAAACTTATTTATACACGTAAATGGAGGTGCGCAAGATGGTATCGGCAAAACTTCCTTTGGTGGTGGTATTTATATAACGAAAGCAAAAGGAAAAGATGGAGGCTATTATAACGGTTCTGTCGGAAAAGGATTTGGATACGGTGCACAAAAAGGGGCATTATACGTGCAAGGCAACGCCGACGCCCGCGCTGGTATTCGCCTTTCTGGAGCAGACATGATAATTGGAGGCAGAATTACAAAACCACTCCGTGAAAAAGAGAAAGGAAATATAGGTGCATACTCTAATATTAAAGGTTTCGCTTTTGAATATATGACAAATGGGCGAGCACTTGTTTTAGGGGATCCTGGTCCATGGATTTGTGCTGGTATGACTGGCGGCGTTGTTTATTTACGCCATGATTCAAACTTAGGTTTAACAGAACAGTCCTTAAAAAGAAGAATCGCAAAAGGGGCAAATGTTACATTACAACCAATTAGTAAAAATGGCGTGCAAGATGTGACTGAGTTATTGCTAGACTATATTCGTGTATTAAACGAGCATGAGCAATACGAGGAAGTGGCTTTGTTAACACCTTTATTAGATGATATACAGCACCAGTTTTTTGAAATTATCCCGAAAAAAGAACAGGCTGATCCATCTATCTCAACAGAGTGATATGCCTAATTTTCATTTTCAAGAAAAAATTGACGAAGCGCATTTCTCATAGTAATCTATAGTAACAATTTGAAACCTGCTGAAATTCAGCAGGTTTTTTTACTAAAAATTGATGTTTAAAAAGAATTAGGAAAAATTATAAAGTGAAACTTTAATCAGTGGGGTTTTGTTCATCCCCACTGATTATTAGCCCACACCAATCGGGCTTTTATTGGGAGCCCTATTCCCACCTAACTTCTTTGCTTCTGCCGAATTTTGAGGTGGGATTCTTACTGTCCGCAAATAGCGGGATAAATGAGACTTAATTTCTTTTTAACGTCACTAAAATATCACTTGCTAACATATTGTAATGAATGTATAGTATCATGTTGTACATTCATTATGACAAGAGAAAGGATCTTATTAAGGGTATGAAACTTGGTGCTCGCATTTTAAAAACGGGTATTGCCATCACATTAGCTTTATTTGCTTGTATTTTACTTCAATTACCGAGTCCGGTATTTGCGGGAATCTCAGCTATTTTCGCTGTGCAACCGTCTGTATATCGCTCATATTTAACTGCTCTTGAGCAGATTCAAGCAAACGTCATTGGTGCGGTATTCGCTATCGTATTTGCTACTGCTTTTGGACATAATCCTTTTATTATTGGATTAACATGTATATTAGTAATTGCTCTTACATTACAATTACGATTAGAAAACACAATATCAATTGCCTTAGTAACAGTTATCGCCATTATGGAGTATCAAGGCGAAGATTTCTTTAGTTTTGCCTTACTTCGATTTGCGACGATTATGGTCGGAATTATTGCGGCTTCACTTGTAAACTTAGTGTTCATGCCGCCAAAATACGAAACAAAGCTTTATCATCGTATCGTTGATAATACAGAAGAAATTGTGAAATGGATTCGAATGAACAGCAGGCAAGCTTCTGACTTTACAACGTTAAAAACTGATATTGATCGTATGAAAGAAAAAATGATCAAATTAAACCATTACTATTTGCTGTATAAAGAAGAACGAAGCTACACGAAAAAAGTAAAGTTCGCAAAAATTCGTAAGCTCGTTTTATTCAGACAAATGTTAGCGACGACAAGCCGTGCTTTAAGTACGTTAAAATCATTACATCGTACTGAAAATGAACTGCGCTATATGCCAGAAGAATTTCAGGAATCTATTCAAAACGAACTTGACTCATTAACGCATTATCATGAACAAGTTTTATTAAAATTTATTGGTAAAGCAAAGAAACAACAATCCGTTGAAATGCTAGATGAAGTTGAAACAGGTAAACAAGAATTAATTGATATCTTTATGGATTATCAAAACAAGGACGATGAAGAAGCATATAAAACATGGCTACATCTCTTCCCTCTTATTTCTTCAATTATTAACTATAGTGAAGAAGTAGAGCATTTAGATTTACTTGTGGATAGCTTCTACACATACCATAAACCAGAAACAGAACTCCAAATCGACGACAAAAAAGAAGACGAATAAAAAACAGCTCCTTTTACGCTAAAGGAGCTGTTTCTGTTATATGTTGAAGTTGATATAAATTGTAATAGAATCCTCTTTTTTTCATTAACTCTTCATGAGAACCTGTTTCTTTAATTTCACCATCTTCAATGTAAATAATCGTATCAACATGCGTAATCGTCGCTAATCGATGTGCAATTATAATCGTCGTTCGATCAGCAGCTAACGTTTGAAGCGCCTCTTGAATATACCGTTCATTTTCTAAATCTAAAGCGGAAGTTGCTTCATCTAAAATAAGTAATGATGGATTCTTTAGAAATACTCGCGCAATTGCTACACGTTGCCTTTGCCCACCAGATAACTTCACACCACGTTCCCCAACGACAGTATTATAACCATCTGGTAACTCTATAATAAAATCATGAATTTGCGCAGCTTTGGCAGCCGCAACCACTTCTTCCTCTGTAGCTTTCGGATTTCCGTATAAAATATTAGCCCCGATTGTATCACTAAATAATAAATTATCTTGTAGTACAATTCCAATATGACTACGTAAATTCCTCATATCATACTTTCTTACATCTATCCCATCTACATAAACTGCACCTGAAGAAACATCATAGAAACGCGGGATTAAACTAGCAAGAGATGACTTCCCTCCCCCACTTGCTCCTACAAGCGCTACCTTCTCTCCTGGCAACATAGTTAGCGAAAGATTATGTAATATCTCTTTTTCATCTGTATTATAACGAAAAGAAACATTATCAAATATAACCTCCCCATTTAACTTTTTCGTTTGTACCGCATATGGCACATTAACTATATCGTATTTTTCATCTAACATTTCAAACACTCGATCCATCGATGCGAAAGATTGCGTTAATGTTGTAGATGAATTAACAAGGCGACGAAGCGGACTATATAAACTATCCATATATCCGACAAAAGCAACCATAGTCCCTAGGGTTAACTGACCTTGAATCACTTCATATGCTGCAAAACCAATTACAAGTAGCGGACCTAAATCCGTTAACGTATTCACTGCTGAAAATGTCCTTGCCGTCCAACTTGTGTGCGTTAATGCTTTTGTTAAAAATTCATTATTTCTTTTTTCAAACTGCTTACCCTCATACTCTTCTAATGCAAAGCTACGTGTCACTTGCATCCCTTGAATACGTTCGTGTAAATACCCTTGCATCGTTGCTAACGCTTGTGAACGTTCTTTCGTCAATTTTCGAAGATGCCCGAAAAAATATTTCACTGCAACGACATAAATAGGTAAAATTAATAACGCAACAAACGTTAACTTTATATTCATAGAAAACATAACAATAATAGCAATAGCAATTGTTGCAGTATCTAACCAAACGTTCATCAAACCCGTAATTACAAAATCCTTCGTTTGTTCTACATCATGTATTACACGTGAAATAATCTCCCCTGTTTTTGTATTCGAATAATAACGTAAGCTTAACTTTTGCAAGTGACCAAATATATGTTTCCGCAAATCATATAATATTGTATTTGCGATACGCTGCGCGAAATATTGACGATAATATTCAATCGGTGGTCTTAATACTGCAAAAATAAAAAAAGCAACCCCAATCGCTGTTATTAATTGAGACGTTTTGTCTTGAAGTGCCCCCCCACCTTGAATAACATCATCAATAATATACTTTAATAACCATGGCATAATAAGCGGGATACCAAACTTAACTAGACCGATAACAATTGTAATAGCAATAAGCCATCGATATGGTTTAACAAATTGTAAATATCTTTTGATGCCCTGCACATAATCCCCCCTCTAATAGGACAAACCTGCTGGGAGATCCCCTGCAGGTTTGTTTTAATTTCTGTACATTAAATATCTCTCATACCACATATCTACAAAATCTGGTGCGAATGGACCTTTTCTCTGATGAATCCACTGTGTTAAATGTGCTACATTTCGTTTTAAAATTGTATCAATAACAGGTGGGTACTGCATAATTTGACTATGTTTTTCATACTCATCTTCATCTAAAAGCGTATATGTCATATCTGGATACACTTTAATATCTAAATCATAATCAATGTACTTTAATGCTTCAGAATCATATGCAAAAGGTGAGCTTAAATTACAATAATAGTATACTCCCTCTTCCCTTAGCATCCCAATCACATTAAACCAATAGTTGGCATGAAAATAACAAATTGCTGGTTCACGAGTAATCCATGTTCTACCATCCGATTCCGTAACTACTGTACGATCATTCGCTCCGATTACAAGACTCTGTGTTCCTTTTAAAATTGTGGTCTCTTCCCACATTCTATGAATGGAGCCATTATGTTTATAACTATGTATTTGTACTTTTTCTCCTTCTTTGGGAAATCCCATATATGCTCCCTTCTTTCAACTGCAAATGCCCTTCTTAAATTACCTCAACTATCCTTTGAACTGCATTCACTTTTTTTCTATTATAACTTTTTTGTCGAAATTTTAAAACTAAAGGGGCAAGACTCTATTTTTCACACTGAATAGGCTGAAGGTTTATTGTTGAATACCTTATCCCCAATCTTCTTAGAAAACAAGAACTGCGCTGCATTATTTATAAAGCGAAACTTTAATCAGTGGGGGTTTTGTTCATCCCCCACTGATTATTAGCCCACACCAATCGGGCTTTTACGGGCAGTTATCTCCCACCTAACTTCCTCTCATTCGCCGAATTTTAAGATGGGAGTCTTACTGCCCGCAAATAGCGGGATAAACGAGGAAATGTAATAGAAAAAGCCCTTCCCTATTTCCATGCACAGAAGGACTTTTCACATAAAGGTAACAATATATCTTACCCTAGATTTGAAATCACTTTTTCAATTTCAAAAGATTTAATCACACTATTCGTTTGCTCTTCAAATTTCTCATGTAACAGTTTCAACGCTACTTCTGTTCTATATATTTCTTGGCGGATAAAATGTAGTTCTTTTTTATCGCACGTATCTTTTTCATTCATTTCTATTTGCTGATACTTCTCTAGATGCGCTTGCAACTTTAACAACTCATCCATCGTTTCCAATTGCTCTCCTACCAACTTATCAAAATCGTTCATTACTTACCCCCTTTTGGACTTATCCAGCATTTATTATTCCTAATTACATATTTCTAATTGTTAACTTCCTTCTCCTTTGACTACATTTGTTGACTTATTAGAAGTTATGTCGTTCACTTTCTTTTCATTACAACGACCCGCACATAAAGAAAACACTTCTCCTGAATTAGAGAAGTGTTTTTCTTTCATTACTGATTTGAGCTAGAAGATTGTGATTGCTTTGCAGCTGATTGTGCATTTTGTTTTTTCACAGCATGCACGTCTGTTTCAGTTGCAAATTCTGTACCATAACTAGCATTTGCACTTTGTGCGCCAGAA
>NZ_JBNNUF010000009.1:16818-80544 GCF_050279465.1 Bacillus sp. NPDC094077
AGCTTGTGCTTTCTTTGCTTCTGATTGTGCGTTTGCTTGTTTTACTGCTTGTACATTTGTTTCAGTTGCAAACTCTGTACCATAACTAGCATTTGCACTTTGTGCGCCAGAAGCTTGTGCTTTCTTTGCTTCTGATTGTGCGTTTGCTTGTTTTACTGCTTGTACATTTGTTTCAGTTGCAAACTCTGTACCATAACTAGCATTTGTACTTTGAATGCTAGCGCCAGAAGTTGCTTTGTTATAACCTTGTTGTTTTTTACTCATCTTTCTCACCTCCACAATTAATAATGTAACCAATTCACTTAGAAGTTATCCGTAATTTTCTTTTGAAAAATTTCCGCATATATCTCTTATTACTCATTCAAACTACAGATGATGGAGGTGGAAACATGTACACTGGACGTGACATAACTGAACTAACAATGATTTCAAAAAATGAATGGAGAAAAAATGAATTAACTCATTTTCATCACTCATTTCAGCAAATTATGCCTTATCTAAATGTAGAAGGACAAACGATTTATAAAGAAATTGTGAAAGAAATCGAATCACGTGGCGGATTATAAAATAAAACTTTAATCAGTATGATTACTAGGCTCTTTAAACTCAGCGTACAAATAAAAAAACGTGTTCCAAAATTTTAGAACACGTTTTTATCTTTTATTGCATTGTGATCTTCTCAACACAATTTTCGTAAATAGTACGATGCGATTTCGAGAAAGGTAACTGTTCAAATGCTTCTTTCGATACAAATTTCACTGTATCTGTTTCCACGATATCACCCGATACTTTTCCGTAAAATACAAATATATCCCAGGTGCGATGTGTAAATGTATGTTGTACATTCATTGCATATTCATCAATGGAAACCGAGAGCTCAAATTTTTCTTTCATATAATCTAAAAGCTGTTCCTTCTGATTCCGTATTCCTTCGCCAAGTTCAATATTCGGAAACTCCCACATATTAGCTAGTAATCCTGTACTTGGACGTTTATTAATGACGTAACGACCATCTTCAGTTTGAAGTACTCCTGCAACAAGTGGTACCATTTTAGGAGCCTTCGCTTTACTTTTTACTGGCAATTCTTTTTGAACACCCTCAGCATATCCCCTGCAATGCTCACGTACAGGACAAAGTAAGCAAGATGGATTTTTAGGAATACAAATTAGGGCACCTAATTCCATCAATCCTTGATTAAAATAAGATGGATTTTCTGTTGAAATAATTTCACGCACAATCTCTTCAAACACTTTTCTAGTCTTTGGTTTTGCAATATCATCCCATACTGATAAAATACGAGATAATACACGCATAACATTTCCGTCAACTGCTGGTTCTGGTATACCATATGCAATACTTAAAATGGCACCTTTTGTATATGGTCCGACCCCTTTTAACTTTTCAATTTTCTTTACATCATTCGGTACTATCCCGCCGTATACTTCTTTTACCTCTTTTACTGCCGCATGTAAATTGCGGGCTCTAGAATAATATCCTAAACCTTCCCATGCTTTTAATACTTCTTCATCATCGGCGTTTGCTAATGCTTCAAGCGTAGGAAACTTCCCCATAAAATTTGCGTAATATGGTTTTACAGCTTCTACCCTTGTTTGCTGTAACATAATTTCAGAAACCCAAACGCGGTACGGATCTTTATTTTTTCGCCATGGTAAGTCACGTTGCTCTTTTTCAAACCAACCAATTAAATCATTCTGAAACTGCTCTATGTTAAAATTATCTAATATTTCAAGTGTCAAACTTGATCCCCCTCATTTTTTTGCATATACGTACTATTATAAAGATTTTAGGAAAAAATTTAAGTAAGATGACATAGGAAATAGAAGGCAAAGGACTTGAGGTATCGAATAAAAAGAGTTACATTAATAAAAAAACGGAGGTGGATTTCTATGGACACAGCCACTCACCTTGTTATGGGTGTCACTTTAGGTAGTTTAGCAACATTAGACCCAGCTATAGCACAAAGTGATATTGGGCCACAAGCAGTTATGCTTGCTACAATTGCTGGTTCCAATATTCCTGATATTGATACAGTTTTAAAATTGCGTAATAACGCTAAATATATAAGAAATCATCGTGGAATTACTCATTCCATTCCTGCAGTAATCCTTTGGTCATTCCTTATAAGCGGCATCTCGTTTGTCTTCTTTTCAGACGCTCCATATCTGCATTTACTACTATGGTCATTTATCGCTGTCTTTCTTCACGTCTTTGTAGATATTTTCAATGCCTACGGTACACAGGCATTACGGCCTTTCACAAAAAAATGGGTCGCACTCGGCATAATTAATACGTTTGATACCGTAATTTTCTTTATCCATATACTTGCAATTGCTTGTATGCTCGTAGGTTCCCATAAAGGGTATACAGCCTTAGCAGCTTATATATTAATGATTGTTTACTATATCGGACGAATTATGATGCATAGAAATATAAGAAGTGTTGTACACAAACGTTTCAAAAATGTTGAGAGGATAATCATTTCTCCTTCTTACCGATTTTATCATTATCATTTAGCAGTCGTTACAAGTGATTATTACTACGTTGCGAGATGGCATCGTGGTAACATTATGATATACGATAAGTTCGATCGGGTACCGTTCCCAGATAACGCTATTATGCGAGCAGCTAAACAAGATGAAAACATCTCGGCCTTCTTATCTTTTTCTCCTGTATATCGCTGGGATATTTTTGATTATGATAACTATTATGAAATTCGATTCATTGATTTGCGATATCGCAGTAAAGATTATTATCCATTCGTTGCAATCGTTCAACTCGACCACAATTTAAATATTATTAACTCTTATACAGGATGGATTTTTAGTGAAGAAAAGCTTCGAAAGAAACTGGAATTGCTCCCACATTAAAAAAGCGACTTAAGTCGCTTTTTTTAATGTTTTAAATGGTCTTCTTGATTAATTAAATGACTATATTTCGGATTATTTGTACGCATTTCATGAAGACGCGCTCCATGATTATTAATCCATGTTCGTACTACTTGTTCAGTCATTTCATCACCTTGGTAACGACCTGATTTCGCATAAGTTGTTTGAAAGTCTTCCCACAGTAATTCAACCCACGCACGAGCTTGCGCGTAAGAAAGTTTGTCATTTTTGTATAATAGTTCTTTCGTTAATGTTTCGTAAATATCATTCATATTCTAATCTCCTTTTATCTATTTATCCCACTATTTTTGGACAGTAAGACTCCCATCTCAAAATTCGGCGAATACGAAGAAGTTGGGCGGGAGTCAAACTTCCCATAAAAGCCTGATTGGTGCGGGCTAATAATCAATAGGGGATGAAAAAACAACTGGTTAAAGTTTCACTTTATTCCCTTCATTTCTAAAGGATAGTTTCTTCTATTTTGCACATTCTATAATTGATACTTCTTAAAGAGGTATCAACTGATGATGAGGAGGGCGTTCACAATGGGTAAACAAGCCGAATTTTGGTCTGAGTCAAAAAACAACAGCAAAATCGACGGTCAGCCGAAGGCGAAATCACGCTTCGCTTCGAAACGACCTAACGGCACAATTAACACGCACCCACAAGAACGTATGCGTGCTGCAAATCAGCAGGAAGAGTAGTACAAAATAAATTAACTTCCTACACGAGGTGATAAAGATGAGCTACCGTGATCGTTTAGATAGTCGTTCTGAATTATTTAACCATACGTGGACTCGTCCGAAACATGCGAAAGCGCAAGTTAACGGACAGACGCAACAAACCCAGTCTCTCATTATATTGGCCAACGAATGTAAAAAACGCCAATTTTAGAATCTCCTATCTCCTTTAACGCCTACCAAAGATGAAAACCAGAGAGATATTAGCTCTCTGGTTTTCATTTTTCTTGTAATAAGGAAATTGGTATCCCAATCTCTTCATTATCATTTTGCTTATATCCCCAAGCAAATACCCCATTGAAGTACGTAATTTTAAATAATACACCAGGTTCTTCTACTAATTCATAGGTCTCACCAATATGGAATTTGTTTATATCCGTCATGTAAGCACGAGCCATAGCCATCTTTCTCATTAATACATCAAATTCATTTACAATTCCAAGTTGCTCAGCCTTTACTGCTTGCTCCTTCAAAGCTCCAATTTCTTCCCTAAGCTCATGCTGTGTCATTTCACTGTAGCGTTTTGGCATATTCATCTTATTATTCCCCTCATCCCTCTTCACGTTTCATTTGTAAAAATATCTCTATCTCATCAATAGAAAATCCTTTTCGATATAACGCTTGTTTCATCTTATTTTCGAATGCCCATCCATCATACTTCTTATATTTCTCATAATATTTATTCCCATGATAGTGTAACGCTTCTTGTTGCTGTTCGTCATCTTTTTCGTCTTTTAATTCTTCCAGACAAATTTGAATTACATCTCTAGAATATCCTTTACGAACAAGCATTTCTTCTAACTTTTGCTTCATTTGTAAAAATGAATGCTTTTGATAAGATTTTTTCTTTTTTTCTATAAGAATTAAAGCATTTTCAATTTGCTTCTCCTTTGGATACTCTTGTAAACTATGTGTAATGATTAAATCCTGAACACCTTTGCTTATCAACGCTCTTTTAATAACAGTTGGGCCTTTTTGATTCACATTACTTTGCGTTCGTACATATAAAATGGCGTACTCTTTATCATTAATATATCGATCATGTAATAATTTCGAAATAACTTCAGAGATGATGGCCTGTCCCACTTCTTTTTTTTGTAAAAAATCTTCTACTTCTTGTTTTGTTCTCATTTGATAGGATAGATAGGAAATTGCTTGTAAATATGCTTTTTGTACCTCTTCATTGTATAAAATATTTCCTAACTCTATTTCATCAATTTCTAAACCTTTTTGTAATCCATGTTTCATTAAGATTACTTGATCCACACTAAATCCGTACTCTTCACCTTGACCTTTATCAATATAAATATTAAATCGTTCTTTCGATCGTTTTTGCACTTCTATTTTTGTAATGACAGCCATACTCTCACCTCTCTATTATTTTAACATAGTCAAGGAACATTTTTGCTTTTCAAGAATATATATAATGAGGAGGAAATGATTATGAAAATCGTAATTTCCGGTGGCACCGGTTTTATCGGTAAATACCTTTCTACTTTTTTTATTCAAAAAGGATATACTGTCTACATTCTTACCCGAAAAAATAAAGTCGAAACTTCAAGCCCTAACCTTCAATACGTAAAATGGACACCAGATTCACACGTTTTCCCCCTCTCCTCTATCGATGTAATTATTAATCTAGCTGGAGAATCTATTAATAGTCGATGGACAAAAAAACAAAAAGAAGCAATTTTAAAAAGTAGAATTCAAACAACAAATAGCCTTATTAAACAGTTACAAGCACTTGCAACGAAACCACACACATTTATTAACGCAAGTGCTATTGGATACTACGGAACATCTGAAACCGAGTCTTTTACCGAAGAGCAAACGACCCCTGGAGATGACTTTTTGGCGAATACAGTATATTTATGGGAGCAAGAAGCAGCTAAAGCTCACTCACTTGGAATAAGGACTGTCTACGCAAGATTTGGAGTCGTATTAGGGACAGATGGAGGCGCTTTTTCAAAAATGCTACTCCCTTATCAATTATATATCGGGGGGACAATCGGATCCGGAAACCAATGGTTATCATGGATTCATTTAGATGATGCTGTTCGCATGATTGACTTTGTTATACACAAAAAAGAAATAGTTGGTCCTCTTAATATTACAGCTCCCACACCAATAAGAATGAAGGCATTCGGAGAAACTATTGCCTCTATAACAGGAAAACCTCATTGGCTACCCGTTCCTTCATTTATACTTCAAGCTTTACTTGGCGAAATGAGCGTACTCGTATTAGAAGGTCAACATGTATTACCAAATAAAGCTATTGCACATGGATATCAATTCATATTTCCAACAATAAACCATGCATTACAAAATATACTCTCGCATACAATGTAGTACTTCTAAAATAAAGTTTTATGAGGAGGTTATCCCGCTACTTGCGGCCGTAAGATCTTAATTGATGCGGGCTAATAATCAGCCGAGGCTTTCCCCATTGATTAAAATTTCACTTTATCCCCTCCAAAACTTTCATTTTCTAGGATCAGGAGCATTACTACACGAATAACCTTTCAGTTACTTTGTATTAGTTTCCATTAACATTTCAAAGTAATAGAAATGAGGTACCTATGAAAATATTGCTCAAACAAGCCATTGTGTATCCTATTACCTCTCCAAAATTCCAAGGGGATGTACTCGTTACTGGAGAACGAATCACCGAGGTTAAACCTTTTTTTCAGCCTACTCAAGATATGACAGTTATAGATGCACGGGGTCTTCATCTCTTACCTGGATTTATTGATGTTCATACACACCTCGGCCTCTATGATGAAGGGACTGGTTGGGCTGGTAATGATGCAAATGAAACATCTGAAGTTTCAACACCTCATATCCGTTCTCTAGATGGTATCCATCCTTTTGATATTGCATTTCAAGACGCTGTACAAAATGGGATCACAACTGTTCACGTTATGCCTGGGAGTCAAAATATTATCGGGGGTACTACTTGTGTAATAAAAACTGCTGGAACTTGTATTGATCGTATGATTATTCAAGAACCCGCTGGTTTAAAAATCGCCTTTGGAGAAAACCCTAAAAAGGTCCATAGTAACGGTACAAAAGAATCCATAACACGTATGGGCATTATGGGATTACTTCGTGAATCATTCTATGATGCACAGCACTATGGGCATGAAGCCGATTTTCGAATGCTCCCTATTTTAAAAGCATTACGCCGCGAAATACCGGTACGTATCCACGCTCACCGCGCAGATGACATTAGCTCCGCTCTTCGCTTTGCAACAGAATTCAATCTTGATTTACGTATTGAACATTGTACAGAGGGACACTTTATTGTCGATGAGCTTTCAAAACATAATTTAAAAGTTTCAGTTGGCCCTACTCTTACACGACGTTCAAAAATCGAACTTAAAAATAAAACATGGGATACTTACCATATATTATCAAAAAATGGCATAGAGGTTTCGATTACAACAGATCATCCGTATACCCCGATTCAATATTTAAATGTTTGTGCTGCTATGGCAGTACGAGAAGGATTAGATGAGAAAACAGCTTTAGAAGGAATCACCATACTCCCAGCACGAAACTTGCGCTTAGAGGATAGAATTGGAAGTATTGAAGTTGGAAAAGACGCTGATCTTGTGTTATGGACTCATCATCCTTTCCATTATTTAGCCAAGCCTGTACTCACAATGATTGACGGAAAAATAATTTACAAAAAAAATAAAAAAAACTAGTTTATTTTTTTGACTAGATAAAGTATTATACGATTATAAACTGAATGAAACCATAATCAATTTGTGTCGTGATTATCATTTTCAAATTGATGAATGGGGAAGGCAAATGGTGCGCCACCAGCGTTATAAACTGGTTCTAGTGGGTTCGATTCCCACCCCGAAATTTTTTTAAGATTGATATAAAAATTTCGAGGGTGGGGTGTTTTTTCGTCATGCTACCCTCGTGTGAGGAGGAGTTAGTATGTTGAAAAAACGCGACTTACACGACAGCCACGTTCTATACGAGTTAATGGTGGATCCAGCTGTCTTCCCTTTTGTGCGTCAAAAGGCTTATTCTTATGAGGAATATTTATTTTTAACGAAACAAACCATTGAAGCCGAAGAGCGTGGAGAATTGATTTCACGCACAATTTTAGATGAATGGGGTAACCCTATCGGAACAATTACTTTATTTGATGTGCAAGAAAAAGCCGGATTCCTTGGAACATGGCTTGGAAAACCATATCATGGTAAAGGATATAATAAATTAGCGAAAGATTCATTTTTTAGCGAACTTTTCTATGAATTAGATATTGAAACAATCTTTATGCGTATTCGTAAAATAAATATTCGTTCTATTAAAGCTGCCGAAAAACTACAATATGTAAATCTAGCAAACGAAACAAGAAAAGCCGTTTATGATGAAATTAACGCGAATGAAGAAGTATATAACTTATATGAAATTCCAAAAGATCAATATACCCTTGCAACAATGCGAGATACAACATTCCAAGATGCCCATCACTTAAAAGAAGCGTAATCTAAATTTTCGGAAATAATAATTAATCATTATACTTTTGACATATACGTATATCACCCAATGTCTTTGGAAACGATAGATAGTGACTTTAGGACACGAGGTGATTTGTAATGGATAAAAAGAAACGCGACAAAGCAAAAAACACATTATCTAGTACACAAGAAGTTCTCTATCAACGAGAATTTCGAAAAGCAGATCGCGCAGCGGGATATCGCTCAAAGAGTATTTAAAGTGAAAATGAATAATTAGAAGTTCCCCCCTAATTATTCATTTTCATTACATAATTTTCCCGACTAATAGGAATAGACTAAAAAGTTCCCTTATACATAAGGGAACTTTTTAGTTGTGGACAACTTTATCCACAGAATTAATAGAATTGTGATTAATTTTCAAAAACCTTTAATATTTATATATATTTAAGCGCATGTCAACTGTTAGAATTGTGGATATTTTTCTAAAAATTGTGGACTATGTGGATATAGTTGTTAATATTCCGACTTTACTGTCTAATGAAAGCGCGACCTTTTTGTGGATAAGTTGCTATCTTTTCTTTTTAAATAATAAAGAACCCTCTTTAAACATACAAAAGAGGGTTTCATATTAAGTAAACGATTCTGCAAGAGCAGGTGATTTCATAGGTATACGATTGGGCTCTGCATGATTTTCTGCCAAAATTGCATCAACAATATGACCAGCTGGCTCCGGACGATAAATGCTTTTCATTGCTTCTTTCATTTGAAGAAGCTTCATCTCATCTAGTAATAACGCCTCTGTTCTTGCAAAAACCTCACTATCATCACGAATTACAACTGCAGCTCCTTTTCTTTCAAAGTACATCGCATTTTCATTTTCTTGTCCTGGAACAGGCTTATATAAAATGACTGGTACTTGCAACGCTGCTGCTTCACTTAATGTAATACCGCCTGGCTTCGTAATCATACAGGAAGTAACGCGGAATAGTTCATCAATGTTTTCAACATAACCAAATACTTTTAATGCATCAGAATTTTGCTTCTGTAAACCTACTAAATCCTGTTTTAAAGCTTCATTTTTCCCACAAATGACAACTACTTGTAAATTAGGTACTGACATAAATGACTGGCATAGTTCTTTTACACTTCCTAGTACCCCATGAGCACCTGCTACAATTAGTAAAATCTTTTTATTCTTACATAACTGATATTTATTATATATAATATCTGGATTTATCTTTAACTCAAAACTACTGCGAATCGGAATTCCAGTTTCAACAATTTGCTCCGCAGGCACACCGATATCAACCATTACTTTTTTCACGTGATCAGTTGCTACGAAATAACGATCTACTTCTCGATGAATCCATATTTTATGCACGCAAAAATCCGTTAATACGTTATAAACAGGAATTGAAATACCTGTTTGCTTTTTCAATTCTGGTACAGCTATGATTGGAAAGGTATTAATAACAATGTCCGGTTTCTCTACTTGTAAAAGTGATTTCAAACGTTTCCTTCCAAAATTTGCGTACCAAGATGCTATTTTCTTATCATAAATTTTTTCTACCCCGTAATAAAACAAACGATATAATTCTTTTCCTATTGTATAACTTTTTAAATATAAATATTTTGTAATGTCGGTTATAAATGGATGTGATTCTCCAAACAAGTCGCACACAATTACATCTTCGATTCCTTTTTGGCGAAATGTTTGTTCTAATGTTTTCGCTACTTGCACATGACCATTACCGTAATGTGCAGTTAATATTAAAACCTTGGGGTTTTTTATCAAACAAATCCACTCCTAGCTTTTTGTTTCTCCATATTGCATATACGACAATAGGAAAAACATTTTCCTTAAAAATTACATAAACAGATTCTAATATTTCCCTTTCAGCTATGTACCTGTCGTGGATATGCAAAGCATATAAGATTGACCCCTTAATCCTATCTGTGCTCATATCTTTACATTATACTTTCCTATAAGAGCTTTCGCAATAACTTACAAATGTTCTCTATTCCATGATACTCACTCTTTTACTTCTTAATTCTTTTTACTATTTTGATTTCCCTTTACAATTATGTAAATTTCTCTACTTATTCCTTACAAAAATATGGATATTCTATTTTCAGTATACTCTTTTCTATATATATACTCTAGGTTTTATTGTAAAGAAAGCAAAAAGTCTAATCCAATATTTGGATTAGACTGCTTGTAAAATATGTTTCGCTTGTTCTACATTTTTTTCTGTAGGTGGTTCTACATTTGCAAGTGGGTATTTATGTCCAAGCGCCTCCCATTTATATACACCAAGCTTATGATATGGTAGCACTTCAACTTTTTGAACATTAGATAAATTTTGAATAAAGCTAGATAAATTTTGCAGATCTTCTTCATTATCAGTAATACCTGGAACTAATACGTGTCGTACCCAAATCGGTTTATTTTTATCTGATAAATAACGAGCAAATTGTAAAATATGTTCATTTGGTTTTCCTGTTAATTTACGATGCTTCTTGGAATCGATATGTTTCAAATCCAATAAAACTAAATCTGTATACTCCATTAATATATCTAGCTTTCGCTGGAATTCTGGTTCCTCAGAATAGCAACCACCTGAAGAATCAATTGTTGTATGAATTCCAACTTCCTTACACTTTTTAAATAATTCAATTAAGAAGTCTAACTGTAGTAATGGTTCTCCACCACTAACTGTTATACCGCCTCCGGAAGCTTCAATAAAAGGAAGGTAACATGTCACATCCTGCATTACTTCTTCAACTGTTATTTCTTTTCCTTTACCGATCTCCCACGTATCAGCATTATGACAATATTGACAACGTAATAAACACCCTTGTGTAAATATGACATAACGAATCCCTGGGCCATCAACAGTACCACAAGACTCTACAGAATGAATTCTTCCTTTTACCATGTTACTTCCTCCTTTATTGAAACAGCCCCCTCTACTATTTATAAATAGCAGAGGGACACTTTTTTCACTTACATGCTTTCATGCATTGTACGATTAATTACATCGATTTGTTGTTCACGAGTTAATTTAATAAAGTTTACAGCGTAACCAGATACGCGAATTGTTAATTGTGGATATTTCTCAGGATGTTCCATTGCATCCATTAATGTTTCACGATTAAATACGTTAATATTTAAGTGATGTCCTTCTTTTACTGCATAACCATCAAGCATAGATACTAAGTTACGTACTTGTACATCATCTTCTTTACCAAGTGCTTTCGGAATAATAGAGAATGTATTAGAAATACCATCTTGTGCATCTTCATATGGTAATTTAGCTACAGATAGTAATGAAGCTAATGCACCTTTTGTATCACGGCCATGCATTGGGTTTGCACCTGGTGCGAACGGCTCTCCAGTACGGCGACCATCTGGAGTATTACCAGTTTTCTTACCATACACAACGTTAGAAGTAATAGTTAAGATAGACATTGTATGAACAGAATTACGATATGTTTTATGTTTACGAAGTTTATTCATAAATGTTTTCACAAGATTTACTGCGATTTCATCTACACGATCATCATTGTTACCGTATTTAGGGAAATCACCTTCGATTTCAAAGTCAACTGCAATACCATTTTCATCACGAATTGGTTTTACTTTTGCGTATTTAATTGCACTTAATGAGTCTGCTACTACAGATAGACCCGCGATACCTGTTGCCATTGTACGAAGAACGTTTGTATCATGAAGTGCCATTTCAATACGTTCATAGCTATATTTATCATGCATGTAGTGGATAACATTTAATGTGTTTAAATATAGACCCGCTAACCATTCCATTGTCATATCAAACTTATGCATAACTTCTTCATAATCTAATACTTCAGAAGTAATTGGTGCGTACTCAGGACCAACTTGTGCTTTTGATTTTTCATCTTTACCACCGTTGATCGCATATAGTAATGCTTTTGCTAAGTTTGCACGAGCTCCGAAGAACTGCATTTGCTTACCAATTCTCATTGCAGATACACAACATGCAATACCGTAGTCATCTCCATATTCAGGACGCATAATGTCATCATTTTCGTATTGAATTGCAGATGTTTTAATGGACATTTTCGCACAGTAGTTTTTAAAGTTCTGTGGTAATTGCTTAGACCAAAGAACTGTTAAGTTTGGTTCTGGAGCCGGTCCTAAATTATCTAATGTATGCAAGAAACGGAATGAGTTCTTTGTTACTAATGGACGACCATCTAATGCAATACCACCGATAGATTCAGTTACCCAAGTTGGATCACCAGAGAATAGTTCATTATAATCAGGTGTTCTTGCGAATTTCACAAGACGTAATTTCATAATGAAGTGATCCACAATTTCTTGTACTTCTTCTTCTGTTAAAGTACCATTTGCTAAATCTCTTTCAATGTAAATATCTAAGAATGTAGAAGTACGTCCAAGACTCATTGCAGCTCCGTTTTGCTCTTTAATTGCAGCAAGATATGCGAAGTATAACCATTGGAATGCTTCTTGTGCATTTGTTGCTGGTTTAGAAATATCAAAGCCATGAGAAGCAGCCATTTGTTTTAATTCTTGAAGTGCACGCATTTGCTCAGATAACTCTTCGCGTAAACGCATTGTATCTTCGCTCATTACACCACCAGTTAAATATAAATCAGCTTTTTTCGCTTCAATTAAATGATCAATACCATATAACGCTACTCGGCGGTAGTCACCGATAATACGTCCACGGCCGTATGCATCTGGAAGACCAGTAATAACACCTGATTTACGTGCATTTCTCATTTCTGGTGTATAAGCATCGAATACACCTTGGTTATGAGTTTTTCTCCACTCTCTAAAAATACGACTAAGTTCTTTATCCATTTCGTATCCATAAGATTCACATGCTTGTTCCGCCATACGAATACCACCATATGGTTGTAAAGAACGTTTAAATGGTTTATCAGTTTGGAAACCGACTACTTTTTCAATATCTTTATTTAAATATCCTGGTTCATGTGATGTAATAGAAGAAACAATTTTTGTATCCATATCAAGAACGCCACCGTTTTCACGTTCTTTTGTTGTTAAATCCATTACTTGATCCCAAAGTTTTTTCGTTGCTTCAGTTGCTCCCGCTAAGAAAGATTCGTCCCCTTCGAAAACGTTTACATTATTTAAAATGAAATCGCGAACATCAATCTCTGCTTTCCATTTTTCACCTTTAAAGTTTTCCCATGCGTTTTTAACATTTTCTAATACTTGAGTCATCCTAATCTCCTCCATTTTTGATTAGTACAGGACTAAGATTTTTTATATAACAGCTTACACACTTAGAATACTACTTTTTTGCGAAAGTGAACGAAATAGTTGTGACATGTTTGTGAAATATTGAGCAAACTACTATGCACATAGTGTTAAATTCACTTAAAAGTCTTTATAATTAACCCTTTCTTTAATTGTATTTTTTTGGTATCCTTATATACGAGTCCTATTTTGTAATATAAGAACAATACCCATTGTAGAGCTGTAATACTCTTATCTCCTAATCTGTTATAGTTTTTATAACAGAACAAAAAAGTGTACATATGTTGTACACTTTTTTGTTACCACTATAAAACATCTCTTTTTCTATTTCCATCATAGAATCTACCACGACTGTTTGTTAATGCAATTAATTGCTCTAATCCTTCTATATGATCACCAATAATTCGAAGCACAGCTGGAGGATGTCCTATTTTTGCGAAATGTTCACTGGGACGAATGCGGTTCATCTTATCGACCTCAACACGACTTACACATGCAATTTCAAATCCTGAAAGCACAGCTTTCACTTGTGCTACACAAGGTGACAGTAAAGATCTATATCCTATCGCTTTTAAACACCCCCGACTAAACGCATTGGGTACAGCAATAAGAGAACCTACCCCTAAGTCTTTTCTATCACAAGCTAAATTTAGCGCATATTTAAATGCAGTTACGAGATGAAGTGGTACTCTTAAATCTAAATAGTGATTTAGATCATTTAAGGCGACATCCTTTCCATCTGCAATAGCTTTTGCAAAAGGATATAGCTCGCTAGCTGGAATAGCAAAATCACCGTCTATAAATAACACAATATCCCCTTTTGCAAAATAAGTTCCAAGCGAACGCCCTACATCGTTTCCAAGTGCTTCTTTATATACAATTGTTGTTGCTCCCTTGTCTTTTGCAATTGTTGCTGTTTTATCTGACGAACCATTTACAACAACGATGATTTCAAAAGGTTCAATTTTACGAAGCTCTTCTATAACATTTCCAATTGTTTTCTCTTCATCTTGTACAGGAATAATTACCGATAATTGCTTTCCTTTATATAGCTTAGATGTAACGCCCCATCCTCGATAAAAATCTTCAAAATTTAAAGTATGATAAACACACTCTCTTTTCCTATTTCCATCATAATATCCTCCGCGCTCATCGCTGCCTACTATCCGCTCCGCTACAGCTTCTATATGATCACCTATCATTCGTTTTTCAGATTGAGAAAGATCCGTGCCATATGCAGCATGCTCGGTCGGTCGAAATTTGTTCGGGGTAATAACGTCAATTGCACAATGACGACTAATTCTCCATTTACTTTGTACTAGGCGTAGATGAGCCACAATAGGATTAACAAAACATTCGTATCCAATACTTTGTACAACTTCTTTCGTCAACGCATGAGGTACAGATAATAAAGAATCAATTTTTAATTCTTCGCGCTCTAACATTGCATTTAATATTTGGCGCCATACTGTAATGGAATGTGGTTTTTGTTTCTTTAAAAACAATGCGTCCAAATTATTTAAAACGATGTCAGCCTGGTCATGTAAAATCGGATTAAGGAATAATTGCAATTTTGAAGTCGGAATAGCAAAATCCCCATCTATAAATAGTAATACATCACCTATCGCTTGTTTTGCGCCAACTGCGCGTCCAACGTCGTTACCAAGTGACTCTTGATGCTGAATTACTTTACATCCTAAGTTCTCAGCAATCACTTCTGTACCATCATTACAACCATTTGCTACTACAATAATCTCTACTGGATTTAATGGTTTTACTGATTGAATCACGTCTGAAATCATATCTACTTCATTACATACAGGAATAATAACCGATAATGATTTAACCATTGTTTTCTTCACGAAACCACTTAATAGTTTCTTTCAATCCTTGTTCCCACGTTACTTTCGCTTGAAATTGAACAAGTTCTCTTAACTTCGTTACATCTGGTCTTCTATTCAGAATTTCTTCAAAACCATGTGGATATACTTCTTCAAAAGGAACTTGTACAATTTTTGAAGAAGAATTCGTTAGTTTTTTGATTACTTCTGCTACTTCTTTAATATTTTTTTCATTCTCAGAACCTATATTAATAATCTCACCATTTACATTCTCATCCATTGCTCGAATCGTTGCCTCTACCGCATCACTTACATACGTAAAGCAACGTGTCTGCTTTCCGTCTCCATATACGAGAATGTCTTCCCCTTGCAAAGCTGCGCGGATAAATCGTGGGATTACCCCTGCATACGGACCATCTTTCGCTCTTGGACCATAAATATTAAAATAACGAACAATCGTTACCGGTAAACCTTCCAATGCGTATCCTAAACATAATGTCTCTTCTAACGTTTTACAAACTGCATAACTCCAACGTATTTTAGAAGTTGCCCCGTATAATCGATCCCCTTCTTCAGAGAAAGGTGGCTGGCCCTTACCATATACTTCTGAAGTAGACGCAAAGACTACTTTTTTCTTGCCTTTTAATGCTGCTCGTAAAATGTTTCTCGTCCCATCAAAATTTGTTTCAATGAGCTCTACACTTTTTTCCATTGTCGTTTTAACACCTAATATTGCCGCCAAATGGAATACTACATCATGTTGATTTACTAATTCATCGATTGCTTTTTTATCTAAAACACTGATTGGAATAACTGGAATCTCTTTCATTAACTTATTATGATATTTATTTTTCCCTTTATAGAAGTTATCCACAATCGTGACTCCATAACCTCTTTTCACCAATTCTTCAGCTAAATGCGATCCAATAAATCCTGCTCCACCTGTAATTAAACATTTCTTACTCATATACTCACCTTCTTTATAATTCCACGTGTATCGATTACTCGCTTTATTCCTTTAAAAAGCTTCCAATCAATATTAGAGTGATCAGTTAAAATTAAAATACAATCGGCCTCTTTAACTGTTTGTTCATCCAAGGAAACAGATTGATACACCTTATCTCCAATTTCCGCAGAAGAAATATATGGATCATGGTATTCTATCTCGTATCCTTCTTTTATTAGTAATTGAATAATTGGCAATGCTGGTGATTCTCTCAAATCATTGACATCTTTCTTATACGCCATGCCTACAATTAAAACCATTGCTGGTGATTGCACCATGTCTTTTACTTTCCCGACTATTTTCTCTGGCATTTCTTCATTAATTATATGTGCTGCCTCAATTAATTGACTAATTGCTCCATTCTTTTTTATTCTCCATTGAAAATATAAAGGGTCTACTGGAATACAATGCCCTCCTATTCCTGGCCCTGGCCAATACGGAGTAAATCCAAACGGTTTTGTAGATGCAGCTTCAATCGCCTCATAAAAATTAATATTCAAACTTTCACATAGTATATTTAACTCATTTACTAACGAAATGTTAACTAAGCGCTGAATATTTTCAAATAGCTTACACATCTCTGCTACTTTTGGAGAACTAACAGGAACAACTACATCAAAGATAGTGCTATACAAATCCTGTACTTTTTGTTTGCATTGTTCTGTTTGTCCACTAATAACCTTTGGAATCGATTGAACTGAATATTGACTATTTGCTGGATCAATTCGCTCAGGAGAATAGCCGATATAATAATCTTCTCCTACCTTTTTACCTGTTTGAGAAATAATAGGAATGATAACTTCTTCAAGTGTGCCTGGATATGTGGAGCTTTCAAAAATGAAGGTTTGTCCTTTTTGAAGGTTTTGTTGTATATAATGCGAAGCTGAAATGAGGGCACTTAAATCTGGTTCTCTTTGCTCATTAATTGGAGTCGGGACAGTGACAATAACATAATCACTATTTTGAAACTCAGCAACACCTTTATCTGGTGTATTTACTATTAAGCTTTTTTTAGTTAATAAACTTTGTAACGCTTTAGAAGAAACATCTGGAATATAACTTTCTCCTTTTATAATCGATTCTATTTTTCTAGTATCTTTATCTAGTCCAAGTACTGTATGTCCTCTTTCTGCAAAATGGACCGCTAAAGGAAGACCAACATATCCTAATCCAATAATAGCTACTTTACTACTAGCATTCATCTGTATTCTTTTCTTCCTTTCTCAATTGTTGAATAATATCTCTATCCCGCTCTCCATCTGTAAAACTCCCGCGTTCGTCTGTATATTGTAATAGAT
Source organism: Bacillus sp. NPDC094077 (assembly GCF_050279465.1). Taxonomy (NCBI): domain Bacteria; kingdom Bacillati; phylum Bacillota; class Bacilli; order Caryophanales; family Bacillaceae; genus Bacillus; species Bacillus sp. NPDC094077. The sequence goes on from NZ_JBNNUF010000009.1 coordinate 34,385, forward strand.
AAGCAATTGCCTCAAGTTGATCACCGAAAATACGGTCAAATGCTGGAATACGTCCATTTACAAATCCATGTTGCTCTGGGCGTACTCGATTTGTTTTTATAACATCTACAAATTCTACTGCTGCAATAGAGAATCCCTCCAAAATAACTTTCATTTGAGCTAATGGCGGAATAATGAGAGAGTCATATCCAATTTTCTCTATTACCTTCTTATGCATAGCATGTGGTACTGCCGTTAGTGAGTTATTCCATAAATCTGGTCGTTTCGCTACTAAATTTACAAAGTATTTCCCCATACTAATTGGATCTGTAGGATGAAACATATCTAATAAACATTGCAAATCATTTAATGCCATATCACTTCCATCTTCAATAGCACGCAAAAAGGGAATTAGTTTTTTTGCCGGAATAGCAAAATCACCATCAACAAATAAACAAATATCTGCCGTAGCATGCATGGCCCCTATTGCTCGCGCTACATTATGTCCAAGCGCATTCGCGAATTCAACAACAATAACATTCTCTAGCTTTGCTTGTTTAATAGTCTCTACATCCGCTCCATTCGCAACAACAATAATTTCATCTACCCCTGCTTTTTTCACTTCTTGTATAACAGATCTTATAGTCATTTTTTCTTCTGATACTGGTATAATCGCACTATATTTCGATTTTTCTCTTTGTAATACAACTGGTTTATATTTCCCTATAAACTCTCTATCCCTATTTCCCTCCGAAAAACCGCCGCGTTTACCATATGTTTCGATTACATAGTGCAAAGCGCGTAAATGATCACCCATAATACGACTAGTCGCTTTCGGATAAGGAGAACCAGGTGATGTCCCCGTATGCACAGGACGAACTTTATTTGTGTGAATTACATCGAACGAGGCCATATCGACAATATCTACTCCTCTAGACATCGCCATCGCTTGAAATAGTGCTGGATCTGCTAAATTCCACCACCCAAGTTTCTCGATAACTTCCCTGCTCATCGCATGTGGAATTGCGATTAAAGATCCAACAACAAGCTCCTTTTTATTCAAATAACGATTCAACATGAATTTTCCAACTGTCGTATAATGTGGTCTCGTCTTTAAATAAACAGACCATGTTAAATTATTCACAACAATTTGATGCCCTTGCCTAATTCCTTTCACAAAACATTGTAACTCTTTACTCTCAATAACAATGTCACCATCTAAAAACAATACAATTTCACCTTTTGCTTCTCTAGCTCCAATTGCCCGTCCAACATCATTGCCGAGAGAATGTTTATAATAAATCACATGGCAATGATGTTGTATTGCTATTTCTTTTGTCCCATCTGTCGATCCATTATCTACTATGATAATTTCATACGGTTCGAGCTTCTCCACCTCTACTAAAACTTGAGATAAAGTACTTGCTTCATTATGCGCTGGAATAACAACTGATACTCTCATACTGGTATCACGCTTATCCTTCCAAGCGAACATAGGCAATAATAGGAATACGTACTAGTACATCCTCAGGTGGTCCATAAGAAGGAGAAGTACGAACACTTACTGCTCCATCCGTCACAGATAAAAGAATGCCTACAACAATTTCAACAGCTGTCACAACTTGCACTAGCTCACCAACATGGTTACGCAATTCATCAGTAAATAACATATATAAGTCTCCTTTCTTACACTTCTTTAATTGATATAATACTTGTAAATGGTAATAAAACTTCTGTTCCTATTCCTTCTTGCAATGTTAAAAAATCATCACCAACCGCTACAATAACACCTGTTAGCTGTCCAACTGTCACAGTAATTTCTACATTTTTACCTAAATACTGCTTTGCAATTTCTTTAAACGGTGATGTATTACATTCTTTTAAAATGTTACAAATAATCGATTGGAATTGACTTGATTCAATAAATTCCTCCGTAGCTTGCTTAGAATTTCTTTGAATAAATTTCGCAAAGTTTTGTGAAAATAAAAGTCGTTCCACAGCAGGCAATAATTTGTCATCTAAAAAATAGCCTAATTGCCTATTAAACAGTCTGGATAATTTATGCCAATATTTTCTGAACAGACACATACATTTCTCCTCCTATTATGTTTAAAATATAAAATTTTATATCTATACATCTTAATGTATACAAAGCAGGCTTTTTTTGTGATAGGTAAGGCATACATTTTCCAAAAGAAATAATTGTTTCAGAACATAAAAAAAGATAGATGGTGTTCCATCTATCTTTTTTACCTTTTAATTTTTAATTGTAATTATGGCAGCTTCTAATGGAATACCATCTTCTTTCACATTAATATGCGTTCCATCTCGCCAATCCATTTCAAATAGGGATGCCTTTTACACTTCAATATTGCGTAACATCGTATAAATGTCGTTATTCACTTTACCAAATGATTTAATGTTGTTTTGAATGTTAGATAATAAAACAACATATACACTACCATTTTTACTAAATCCATTTAAGCAATTCCACCCTGGCATTACACCGTGATTCGAATAGCTTCCTGGGTCTACATACCATCCAAATCCGTAATCCTTTTTCACAGCTGTAAACATTTGATTGTAACTCTCTTTTGAAATTAATTTTCCAGAAAATAGCGCTTCATTAAATAAATATAAATCATGCGCACTTGTATATATATCACCACAACCATATAGTTGTGACATGCTCGGAATATTAGGGGTTGTCATATTTTTATTTACTATTTTATAACCCGTTGATGGGAATCGTGTTTGTTCTAACGCTTTACCAAAACCAGAATGTTTCATGCCCGCAGTAGCAAAAATATTTTGTTTAATATATTCTTCTAACGGTTGTCCACTTACCTTTTCGGCAATGTAGGCAAGTATAGAGTAGTTTGAATCGGAATACTTCCATTTCTCTCCTGGACTCCCAATACGCTTTTGGTTTCCTATTCGTTTAATCAATTCTTCATGAGAAATATCCTCTGTTCCCTGCTCATATTCTGGAATTCCTGATGTATGTGTTAATAAATGTTTTAACTGGATACCACTACCTTGAGGGAAATCTGGAATATACTTTGCAACCGTATCCTCTACTTGTAATTTATTTTGATCTTTCAGCTGCATAATAGCGGTCGCTACAAATGCCTTCGAAATAGATCCAATATAAAAAGTTGTCTCTGAATTATTCGGTACTTGTTTCTCTTTGTTCGCCATCCCGTACCCTTTATTCACAAGAACTTTTCCGTTCTTCACAATAACTGCTGTACCGCTAAATCCTGCGTTTTGTAAATATTGATCCAATTGAGCGTTTTCATTAATTTCTTGAGGAGGTCCTTCAGGCTGCTCTATAACTCGGGCCTGCTTCACTTGTTCTTCCTGCTCTTTTTGTTTTTGTGCTTCTTGCTTCTTTTTTTCTTCTTGCTTTTTTAGCTCTTCTTGTTTTTTCATTTCTGCTGCCGCTTTTAAAGTTTCCTCTTTCTTATTATGCGCAACAATTTTTGTATACATGAAATATACAACTGAAAATAGTAGAACGAGAATGATTGTTCTTTTTATGTATACAATCGGCCGACGTGATTTCCCATTCGCATTATTTTTTTCCTGATCCATGATTGCCTTTTTCCCCTTATTCACCAATAATTTACTTCCTCTAATCAAGATTTAATTTAAATCTTTTCCCTAGATTATGGATAATCTATTCTATACCATCACTACTTTATCACGCACTGAACATATAACCAACCTATATGTACAAAAAAGAAAAAGAAAATTTACAAAAGTAAGATTCCCGTTAAATTTTTAATATAAAAAAAGAGGATATCCTCTAAAAAACTGATATTATCAATTTTTTCGGATATCCTCTTATCTAATTATTTACACGTGTTTTTTCATATCATCGGCAACAGATTCAACATTTGTACCTACGATAACTTGTACACTTGTGTCACTTAATTTCATAACACCTTTTGCACCAGCACGTTTTAATGCTGCTTCGTTCACTTGACCAGCATCTTTAACTTGTAAGCGTAGACGTGTTGCACAGTTATCAATAACTGTTAAGTTGTCTTTTCCGCCTAAAGCCGCTACGTAAGTTTCACCAATCGAACCTGCAACTGGTGCATCACCCTCTTCGGCTAACTCATCGTCATCTTCACGGCCTGGAGTTTTCAAGTCAAACTTCTTAATTAAGAAGTAGAATACTACAAAGTAAATTGCTGCGTAAATTAAACCGATTCCTGCTAGTAACACTGGTTTTGTTGCAATACCAAAGTTTAAGAAGTAATCAATTGCACCGGCACTAAATGTGAAACCATCGTGAATGCCAAGTGATGTTGTTACGAACAAAGAAATACCTGTTAACACGGCATGAATACCATATAATAATGGTGATAAGAACATGAATGAGAATTCAATAGGTTCTGTAATACCAGTTAAGAATGAAGTTAATGCTAGACCACCTAACATACCTGTAACCATTTTACGTTTTTCTGGTTTAGCAGCTGCAATCATTGCGAAACATGCTGCTGGTAAACCGAACATCATAACTGGGAAGAAACCAGTCATAAACATACCTGCTGTTTTATCCCCTGCAAGGAAACGAGCGATATCACCATTTACAACATTACCTGCTGCATTTGTAAAGTCACCAAATACGAACCAGAAGTATGTGTTCATTACGTGGTGTAAGCCAATTGGGATTAATAGACGGTTTAATAGACCGAATAGACCTGAACCAATTGCACCTAAATTAACAATTCCATGAGCTAATGCATCGATGCCATTTTGAATTGCTGGCCAAATTTGTGCAAATAGAATTCCTAATATTAGCATCACGACCGATGTAACAATCGGAACAAAACGTTTTCCAGCAAAGAACCCTAACCATTCTGGAAGTTTAATTTTATGGAATTTATTATAAAGGAATCCTGCTATAACACCGACAATAATACCACCTAAAACTTTCATATCCACTTTAGTCGATAATTCGGCTGCCTTAGATACTTGTGTCATTGTATCGGCAAGCTTAGATGGATCTACATTTGCGCTATTACCTATTAAATCTTGAACTTTACCTAATTTATCTTGTAATTCTACAGTAGAATATCCCTTACTAAGTGCATCAATACTGTTTTTCATAACCAGATAACCAATTGCACCTGCAAGACCTGCAGCACCACTACCATCAACTGAAAGACCGATTGCAATACCAATTGCAAAAATAAGTGCTAAATTATCAAAAACAGCTGCACCAGCCTGTGCCATAACAGGAATATCAAATACGTCTGGTTGCCCTAAGCGAAGTAATAATCCTGCTGCTGGTAGTACGGCGATTGGAAGCATTAACGCTTTACCAATACGTTGTAAAAACTGCAACATTTTAATTCCCCCTATCAAATTTATGAAATCGTTATCATTATAAGTACGCTTTAGAAAACGCTTTCTATTACATAACCATAATAACATATAGTTGTATAGATGTGTAGTTTTTATTTTCGAACTTTTTATAGATAAGTTTTCCATTTCCAAACTGTTATATAAAAGGGAAATTCTCCTTATTGACTACAAAATATACAGGAAAAAAAACTTATTATAGCACAGATAACTTTCGTTTTATCATTCCACTTTTTCATGTTATTATTTATTTCCGAGCATATCGGGAAAAGTAAACTTAGTTAATTCGAAATAGGAGCGTTGGTACTATGCAGTGCATTGAAACAAACAACTTACAACAGTTGTTAGAACAAGTAAAACCATATACGAAAAAAGGAAAACTTGCTACTTATATCCCCGAACTAGGAAATGCAAATCCAGATGATTTAGGGATTGCCATTTTCCATAAAGAAACTGAATATATCCATGCTGGCAACTCACAAACACTATTTACTCTTCAAAGTATTTCCAAAGTAATCACACTTGCACTTGCACTTTTAGATCGTGGTGAAGAATATGTATTTTCTAAAGTTGGAATGGAGCCAACTGGTGATCCATTTAATTCTATTATTAAGTTAGAAACGACAAGTCCTTCCAAACCGCTTAATCCAATGATTAATGCAGGAGCACTAGCTATTACAAGCATGTTAGCAGGAAAAGATAATGAAGAAAAAATGGAGCGTATTCTTCATTTTGTACGTGAAATAACAGATAATCCTACTATTAATTATTCTTCAAAAGTTGCCAATTCAGAATTAGAGACAGCTTACTTAAACCGTTCACTTTGTTACTATATGAAACAAAACGGAATTATCGATTGTGACATTGAGGAACTTATGGATTTATACACTCGTCAATGTGCAGTTGAAGTAAACTGTATCGATTTAGCACGTATTGGCTTAATTTTTGCAATGGATGGATATGATCCATATAAGAAAAAACAAATTATCCCTAAACATATTACGAAAATTTGTAAAACGTTTATGGTTACGTGCGGTATGTATAACGAATCTGGTGAATTTGCAATTCGTGTTGGGATCCCTGCAAAAAGTGGTGTAGCGGGTGGCATTTTCGGCTGCGTAAAAGGCGAAATGGGAATCGGCATTTTCGGACCGGCTTTAGATGCAAATGGAAATAGTATCGCTGGTTTTAAAATTCTTGAACTTCTTTCTGCTCAAGAAGGTTGGAGTATATTTTAATTAGGAAGTTATCCTGCTATATTAGCAGGATTTTTTATGTCACGAAAAATCTAGTTCCGTCAGGCATCAATACAGTACAAAAAAACAGTGATGAAAGTTTCTCTTTATTATGCATATTTGCTCCCCCCTCCTGAATAATATAGTACAACCTAGCGCTATATGTGGAGGTGTAGAAGATGAAACTTATATTTCAAATGGCGAAACAACCTGTTCTTGAAAAAACAATTCTTCTTTTTATATTGAGTATTGTAGAAAGTTTGAAGCTAAAAGTTGTTTCACTCGATGAAGCACACCGATACATATTCAATTTAGAAGTGCTTGAACTATTAATGGATCGGAACATCGATGATCAAGTATTAGAACTTATTCATTTCGGAATGGGACTTGAAGACATTCACCATGTGCTTCCTGAAGAACTCGAGCATAGTATTGAAGAGCTAAAATGGCTTTGTATTCAAGTATTAAGTGAATACAGTATGCACGAAGAATCTGAACAACTAATTGAGGATATACGCTAAAAAGCACCTATGTAGGTGCTTTTAATGTTTTTTCAAACTATTTTTATACGTTTCAATATTAACAGGTAGCTCTTCTTCTTCTAAAGTATGTTCATTTACATCTTTATGAATGAAAGCACCTTTAGGCGGCTTATGATCATGCCCTTTTTTCTTATGATCAAATGCTTTTCCACGTCCCATATAGATTCCCCTTTCATTAAAACGTTCAATAATTAGTATGCAAAAACTACTGTCGATATATGCAGCCCTTTGATGTATTTCCAAGGAAATACTCGAATATTGCTTTTTACTTTTCTTATAATAATTGATCTATTCCAATAAGAATTAATAACACCCCTGCAATAATCGCCGCCCATTTCCCTAAATATTCCGCCAAAAACCTTTTCCCAACATACGCAAACCCACTAATGCAAATGAAACTAAATATCCCAGAAATAATTGCTGTAAGCCAAAGATTTAAATTTGTTACCCCTGCATCAAATCCACCTGCAATATTATTAATTGACAATGCAACGCCTAATACAAGTGCCTCTGAAAAACTAATTGTTTTAGAACCATCAAAATCCGCTTTTTCTGGATTACGTAAAATCCCCATAAGTACACCATCATCATTATTTTCTACTGTTTCTTTTTTACTGAAAAATGGCTGACATAAAATAAACACACCAATTATCCCCAGCACAGCTGCCCCGATAAGCTTTGCCGTAAAATCTGAAATAAATAATGAAATCCAATTCCCAAAAAATCCAGCTAATAAAGTAAATAAAAACCCAAAAAATGCAATGACAAAGTTATTAAACCATGAAATCTGGATTTTACGAATACCGTAAGCAATTCCTACACCCGCATTATCTAAATTAGAAGCAACTCCGATTAATAAAATTGACAATAAACCTGCTGTACTCATTGTACAGTCACCCCTTTTCTCACTTTTCCATGCATATTATGAAAATGTTGAGCAACTGTGCCTGTCCGTTTCATATACTTGTAATAAACACTCAACATTTTTTCAACAATAAAATTCGAAAAAGGAGTGCCTATACTATGTCTAATGAAAATCCAAATGATCGACTTGGTACATTAATAAAAAAATTATTAAAAGAACGCGCCTTATCTATGAGACAATTAGGAACACTTACAAATATTGATCCTGCAACAATTTCAAGAATTATTAATGGAAAACAACAACCGAAACAAAAGCATCTACAAAAATTTGCAGAATGCTTGCAAGTTCCAACGCAATTGTTATTTGATGAAATGTACCCTCATTCTCCACACATAAATAAAGAAAAAACAGATATGTACACATCTCTTGATACCATTCAACAAACGTTACAGTCCTCTAATTTATTCGATTTTGATTACACAACAACTCGCGTAAAGCAAGAGCTTGAAAATTACGAACGCTACGCAAAAACAACCGAAGGTGAAAAACGTATTCATGAAAGTTTCGCAAGTAAACTAGAACAAATTGATAGCGCTGGTCCTTTCATTGAGCAATTAACAGATATGTATCAACAGTTTTGCAAGGAAAACATCTCAGAGGAAGAACGGGCAATTCTCGGCGGTGCCCTACTATATTTCATTTTATCAACAGATATTATCCCCGATTATCTTTTTCCAATTGGCTACTTAGATGATGCGATTGCTGTTGAATTAGCTAAAGAAAAATTGGCTAAAGTCCAACGAAAAACATAGGAAAATATAAAGAACTATTTCAGATGTTGTGTACATTTACCTCTGGAATAGTTCAATCAAAAAATGTATGATTCTCTTACTTTTTCGTATGACACCATTCATATATAAAAGCGATAATTACTTTTGTAAACTCAACTAACTGCGAGACTTCTTGATTCATCGCTAATTCCCCTTTGCATACGTAGTATGTTTCCAGCTTTATTTTCACAAAAAAGAGACTGTTTACAATTTTACAGTCTCTAAATAAAGTACTCGTTTAAAATATGATTATAAACTTTCTAACTCTGTTGTATTCGTCTTCTCAATACGTTCTATTTTAATCTTCTTACTTCTTGTAGCACGATAAAACAGTAAACAAACTATCATAAATGGGATACCACAATATAATGCCATTCTTTGTTCTGGGATAAAAGCCATAGCAACTATTACTGTTACATTTAATATTAAAGCAAGCAGTGGTACAAATGGATACAATGGTGTTTTAAATTTCAAGTCCTTAACATCTCCACCTTGCTTAATGTATGACCTTCTAGCTAATAAGTTAGATAGAGCAATAGATGCCCATACTAATATCGCTCCGAATCCAGCAATAGAAAGAAGCCATAAATAAACTGTATCTTCCGCATAAATACCTGATAGTAATGAGAGACAACTTACAATTGTACTTACAATCAATGCATAAATAGGAACACCATTTTTAGATAACTTACTAAAAATCGGGCTAATCATTCCTTGATTAGACATAGACCATAGCATACGAGAAGTTGCATATAGCCCTGAATTTGCAACTGATAGTACCGCTGTAATAATAACAAAATTTATAATATCCGCCGCATAAGGAATACCAATTTTATCAAATACAACTACGAATGGACTTTCTATCACTCCCGCTTGCTGCCACGGAAATAATCCCGCAAGGATAAAAATAGATAGTACAAAGAAAACAAGTATGCGCCAAACTGTATTATTAATTGCCTTCGGGATAGTTTTCTCTGGATTTTCACTCTCTCCCGCTGCAATACCAACTAGCTCTGTTCCTTGGAAGGAGAAATTAACCGCAATCATCGTAACTAAAATAGCTGTTAATCCATTTGGAAACAATCCACCATAATCAGTAAAACTAGAAAGCATCGGTGCTGGTTCATTTCCTTTCATATCTAAAAAACCAAACATCGCTGCCCCACCTAAAATAATAAATGCAATAATTGTAATTACTTTAATGCTTGCAAACCAGAATTCCACTTCCGCAAAACTTCTTGAAGATAGCGCATTAATAGCAAAGAGCAGCACTGCAAACACTACACACCAAATCCATGAAGATACATCTGGAAACCAACGTTTCATTAAAATACTAACTGCAATTAATTCAATGGCTATCGTAGCAGACCAGTTTAACCAAGACATCCATCCCACTACAAAACCCGCAGCGGGAGAAATGTGTTTTGTAGCATACGTTTGATAAGATCCTGCATCGGGCATCGCAACTGCTAACTCCCCAAGACAAAGCATCGTTAAATACATAACAAATCCACCAACAAGATATGCTACAATTGCTCCTCCAGGCCCAGCTTCATGAATTGTATAACCGGATCCTAAAAATAGTCCGGTACCAATAACTCCTCCGAGTGCAATCATAAATATGTGCCGACTTTTTAATTCTTTTTTTAATCCTTGGTTTTGATCCATCATATACATCCCCCCCTTTTCATTTTTAAAATCCATTTAATGTAAGCGTTTTTAAAATTCTTCATAGTAAAAATAATCATTTAACATAGCAAAATACATATCACTTATATCAATCACTACCTGTTATTAAAAGATCATCCCTTACTGTTATTAATAATTTTTGATCAGTGATAGCTTGTCCTTCTACTACTTCTAATGATTCGATATAACCACTGATTCCTACCTTAATTTCTACTTTCTGTTTATCTATTGTTTCAATTAACGCTAATTTTTCCCACTCATATACGTAAGAACTTTCAGTAACAAATAATTTCTCTACCTTCCCGTAACAAGGACTATAAACGCCTTCTATAACCGTCTTCACTTAATAAATTCCTCCTCTTAATTAATTTGCACTGAAATGTCGCATACCCTATGAAAAGTTCTAATCCCCCCACTCCTTCAATTTAGAGATTTCAATTACTATTTATGCAAGATACATACCAACCTCAATATCTATGTAAAAATTAAGATTTCGCACAAAAAAATCTACATAACCGCAAAATTTTTCTATCGTTTGAAAAATTTCAAAAGAAAAATAGCAAAAAAATTTTGCGGTTTTATAAGAACTTTAATAAAATTATAAAAAGTCAGTCTTCATAGGGTGAAACGAGGAGAAGATGATACATGCATACAGAAGAAATTAACTTTAAACAAATTATTGAAATGAATATGCTATATGAAACTTTACTCAATGAACTCGATATCGGGATTCATATTATTAATGAGGAAAGTAAAACGATTATCTATAACCGCAAAATGATGGAAATTGAATCAATGGACCGCTTAGATGTACTATATAAAAGTCCTTTAGAGGTATTTGCATTTGAAGAAAATAAAAATAGTACTCTTATAGAAGCATTAAAATTTGGAAAAACAAAAAAAAATATAAAACAAACGTATTTTAACAATAAAGGGCAAGAAATTACGACGATTAACGATACTTTCCCTATAATAGAAAATGGAAAAATTAAAGGCGCTATTGAAATTTCAAAAGAGATTAACCACTTAAAACAAACAATGAAAACGAATCTTTCTCGAAAACAAAATACTAAGTTTACCTTTGATCACATAATCGGTGATTCTAGAGCTATTCAATCAGTCATTGCAGAAGCAAAGAAAGTAATACGTACATCCTCATCCATACTTATTGTTGGAGAAACAGGCACTGGTAAAGAGCTATTTGCACAAAGCATCCATAATGAGAGCCAACGTTCCACAAAGCCATTTATTTCGCAAAACTGTGCAGCTATACCTGATACTCTAATGGAAAGCTTATTATTTGGTACGAATCGAGGCGCATTTACAGGAGCTATAGATAAAGCTGGTTTATTTGAAGAAGCAAACGGCGGGACTCTGTTGTTAGATGAGATCAACTCATTAAGTCCAACACTTCAAGCTAAGTTATTGCGAGCTATACAAGAAAAAACAATACGGAGAATCGGAGGCACACAAGAAAAAGAAATTGATGTTCGTATTATAGCAACTATTAATGAAGACCCCCTTGAAGCTATCACAAACAATCGGTTAAGAGAGGACTTATATTACCGATTAAGCGTTGTTACTTTATGCCTTCCACCTTTACGTGAACGAAAAAAAGATATTTTAGCTCTTGTTCAACACTTTATCGAAAAGTATAACATTCAATTTGGGCTCTGTGTAACGGATGTAGATGTAAATGTAAGAGAATTCTTTTATTCATACGATTGGCCTGGAAACGTACGAGAATTGGAACATATCATTGAAGGTTCAATGAACTTGATAGAAGATGAAAATATCATTACAGCGTTTCATCTTCCCACTCGCTTTCGCGAACTAATAAAAAAAGAATTCAATATACAACCTTTCCTAACTAATCACAATAGTGATACACCTAAAACTTTAAAGCACACAATAGAAGAAATGGAAAAGAACTACATCAATCAAATTCTTAAAGAGAATAATGGTAATATCTCACAAGCAGCAAAATTTTTAGGGTTGAGTAGACAAAACTTACAATATCGAATTAAAAAACTGCACTTACACATATGAAATAAATCTTTCTCCAAGTATAAATAAACAATTGGTGAAATATGTTACAACAAACGTATAACATGCTAGAAAGGGATGATATATATGAGTAATGATAACAAGTTAAAACTATTGCAATACTTATACTTTTTCCCTGCCATGCTATGTATGATGTTATTCATTAATGCTGATACGAGCAGCTTTCCTTATGCAAAGCTTTTAGGCACAATTAGCGGCTCCTTTGCAGCTATTATGCTTGCTGCTTTTTGGAATTTGAAGCTACGTATGAAGAAAGTGAAATCTTCTTAATTCCAAAATGCTAAAAAAATCGAGCCTAATCAGCTCGATTTTTTACTTATTATTAAAACTCAACATTCTCCAAATACAATCCACTCGCCTCAGCAAGACAATTAATTTGATTGCGCTGCTTTTCCTCTAAAATGTGTGGAATTGCTTCAGCATCTAATTGTCCTAATCCAACTTCAATTAATGCTCCAACAATTTTTCGCACCATATTATGAAGGAAGCCGTTACCACTTACTCTAATTTGTACAAATCCTGCCTCTTCCATCACATCAAGTGTATATACTTCTCGAACCATAGACTTTTTCTTTGATTTCGCATTTGAAAAAGCAGTAAAATCATGTGAACCAACTAAATGTTTCGTAGCTTCTTTCATGCTTTTCACATTTAATTTTTTATTCACATGCATGCTGTATTTACGCATAAATGGATTTGTATGCTCTTCATTCCAAATTTTATAAAGATATGTTTTTGCTTTAGAATTGTAACGAGCATGGAAGCGATCATGTACTTCTTCTACATTCGTAATGCTAATATCATTGGGTAAATATTGATTTAAATATTTTTTCACTTTATGTTCCACTAACTTCTCATCACTTTGAAAGTTAGCAACTTGATTCAAAGCATGTACACCAGCGTCTGTTCTACTACAACCGATAATTTCAATTTCTTTTCCGACCATTTCAGATATGACACTTTCAATTTTTCCTTGAATCGTATTATCGTTATTTCCGAGACGTTGCCATCCTTTAAAACGTGCACCATCGTACTGAATCGTTAATTTATAATTGTTCATTTCATTCTCCTTCATAGAAAATATTCCCTCATATCGTGAGGGAATATGAATAAACTTTACTTTCTAACAAGCTTCACTACATTCTCCACATGAGCTGTATGCGGGAACATATCAACAGGTTGTACATATTCCACTTCATAACTCTTCATTAATGCCTTCACATCACGTGCTAACGATGAAGGATTACACGATACGTACACAACTCGTTTCGGCTGCACTTTTAAAATTGTTTCCAATAATTTATCATCGCAACCTGTACGTGGTGGATCGACAACAATTACATCTGGACGCCATCCTTCTTTTACCCATTTTGGTAACCATTGTTCAGCTTTACCTGCTTCATATTTCGTATTTGTAAATCCATGGCGCTTCGCATTTTTTCTTGCGTCTGCAATCGCTTCTGGAATTACATCCATACCACGTACTTCAGCTGCCTCATTCGCAAGCCAAAGACCGATTGTACCAACACCGCAATAAGCATCTACAATTTTCTCATTTCCTGTTAAAGCAGCTGCTTTTTTCGCTTCATCATATAACACAACCGTTTGCTCTGGATTTAGCTGGAAGAATGCACGTGCTGATAATTCAAATGATAAATCACCAAGTGTTTCTTGAATTACTTCTTTTCCAGCTAATTTAAATGTTTTATCGCCAAAAATAACAGATGTTTTACGCCAGTTTACGTTTTGCATAATTGATTTAACAGCTGGCATCTGTTTTTGTACTTCTGCAATAAATTGTTCTTTATTTGGCAATTCTTCTTTTGTTGTAATAAGTGTGACTTGTACTTCCCCTGTTTGAACTGCAGTACGTGTTACAATTGTGCGTACTAAGCCTTTTTGTTTTTTCTCATTGTAAATAGAAACATTTAATTTTTCTAATATACGTCTTACAACTTTTGTCGCTTCATTTGTTGCTTTATGTTGAATCATACAATGAGCGATATCAATTAACTGATGTGAGTTTTGTTTATATAGCCCTGTAATAACCTTCTCGTCTTTACGCCCCACTTGTAATTGACTCTTATTACGATAATGCCATGGATTTTCCATACCAAGCGTCGGACGAATTTTCTCTTCTAAACTGTTATTCATGTACTTCTCAAATGCTTGTACAACGATATCACGTTTTTGATTTAATTGTTCTTTATAATCTAAATGTTGCAGCTGACAGCCTCCGCACTCCTCATATACTGGACATGGTGCTTTCACACGATGTGGTGAAGCTTTACGAACTTTTTTCACTTTCGCTTCAGCGAAGCCACGCTGAATTTTCGTTGTTTCAGCAACAACTTCTTCTCCTGGTAATGCCCCTGGAATGAAAACAACTTGTCTCTTAAAATAACCGACACCTTCTCCGTTAATCCCAAGACGTTTAATCGTCACAGGAAACGTTTGACCAACTTCCAACTTACTCTCTTGTTGCTTTTGCATCATTATTACACCTCTACTCTATACTTTTCCATAAATATAACGCTGCATAACTGCAGTATGGTTCACACTCTTGTTTCACGTTTTCTAAAAATACATCATCAGGTTTATCATCTAATTGAAATACACCTTGCACTGCGCGCTGAATTCCGATGTCTGCTTTTGGAAACATATTTTTTCGTCCAAGTCCAAACATTAAAAAGTTTTGCACTGTCCATGCACCAATTCCCCTAATTGGTAACAATTGTGCCGAAACCTCTTCTTCCGCCGCAGTTTCTATACTCGCTAAATCTAATGTTCCGTCAACAATACTTTTGGCTAATCCTACTATATATTCAGCCTTCCGCTGGCTAAACTTCTGCTCTCTCAATTCTTCTATTGAAATATTTGCTACGATTTCCGGAGTGGGAAAAAAGAATACACCGTTCTTCTCTGTTCCATATCGTTTTACAAATTGTTCTGTTAACACAGTAGCAAATTTCAAATTTATTTGTTGATGAATGATACAGCGAAGTAAGCACGCGAAATAGTCGAATTCTAAAATAATTGGAGTATAAGCATACATTTCGAATAGTGGACGTAATGATGTGTTTAAAAAATGATTTTGTATATCTTGAAACGGATCATTCCAATGAAAAATGGCCCTCATTCGTTTCATTACCTTCTCTGGCTCTCCTGTCTGACTAGAAATCCAAAACTGTGGATTTTGAACAGTACCAATCCCTTGCAAGCGAACAACAATCTGTTCCTCGTCTATAAAAAGCGGGACATAAATAATTTTCTCATCTAATTGAATAGCGTTTAGAGGATCAAAAGATAAACGCTTTAATACCTCTTCAAAATGATACGGATACTCTAACGTAACATGTTCGCTCCACATACGTTTCCCCATCCTTTTTACACATCATTATAGCATGAGAAAACCGTAAGCATACATGCTTACGGTTGATTGCTTTTTACTAAGTCATCTAGACTTTTAAAATGATACCCTTTCTCGCGCAAATCATCAATGATTTTCGCAAGTGCTTCTGCATTATCTTTTGATATCGCATGGAGTAATAAAACAGATCCTGGATGAATCATCGTCATTACATTATTATGCGCATATTGCCATCCTCTTTGCTGATCTACTTTCCAATCAAGAAATGCAAGCGACCAAAATACGTTATAGTAGCCCATTTCTTTCGTAATAGCTAATGTTCTTTCACTAAATACGCCGCGCGGGGGACGTACATATTTTACTTCTTTTTGCCCGGTTACTTTTTTTATTTCCTCTGTTACACTCGTTAATTCTTCACGAAGTTTTGCATCGTTTACCGCTGTGAAATCTGGATGACTCCAAGAATGATTTCCAATAATATGCCCTTCATTTTTCATTCTTAATAATAAATCTTTTTGCGTTTTTATATAATGTCCAGTTACAAAGAAAGTGGCTGGCACCTTCTTCTCTTTTAATACATCTAAAATCTGTCCTGTGTAGCCATTTTCATATCCATTATCAAACGTTAAATAAATATCCTTTTTCTCTGTATCCCCTAAATAAAATCCACCATTTTTTTGTAATAGTTCTGTATACAATTTCCCTGCGTCTGGCGCCACTTCATTTTTAGGTCGTGGAATTCCCCAGTTATGTGGTGTATTCGTATAAGCAAATGCTGAAACCGGAACAAGTGCCATCATAAGTGAAAAAATGAGACCTATATATAACCATTTATATTTCATAAATAGTCTCCTTTCCATATATAATCGTACCTGTAGTTTCTGTTTCCTTGCTTTCTTTCATGCTGAGCATGTTTTTCTATATATACCAAAAAATGCATCTCGAATGATTCGAGATGCATTTTTGTTTACTTAAATACAGGCTCTTTAAAGCTCGCTAATTTTTCAAGTGATGTTTTATCAACATCAGCGTGTAAGCTATTACCATGAGAGTCCATCGTTACAACTGCTTTAAACCCATCGATACGTAAGTGCCACATTGCCTCTGGAATACCGAATTGTAAGAAATCAACATCTTTCACTTCTTTAATACATTCCGCATAATACTGTGCTGCGCCACCAATTGCATTTAAATATACACCACCGTGTTCTTCTAAAGCAGCTAATGTTTTCGCACCCATACCACCTTTACCAATTACAGCACGAATACCGAATTTCTTCATAATATCGCCTTGGTACGGTTCTTCACGAATACTTGTCGTTGGACCTGCCGCTTTAATTTGCCAATTGTCATTTTCATCTTTCACTACAACTGGACCACAGTGATAAATAATTTGTCCATTTAAGTCTACTGGACAATCGTTATCCATTAAATGCTTATGGATTGCATCACGCCCGGTATACATCATGCCATTAATTGTTACAACATCACCAACGCGAAGTTCACGAATTTGCTCTTCTGTAATTGGTGCTTGCAATACAATTTCACGTTGCTCTGTTTTTTCTTGTACTTCTTGCTGAAGTGTATCTTCACCTTCTTGATATAACCAATCCATAATTTCACCTGTTTCAGGATGGATTTTCACACCAAGGCGACGATATGCCCAGCAATTATATGCAACAGATACATAGAAGCTAGCTGGCAGACGGTTATATACGCCAATTTTACAACCAAGTAAAGTTGTTTCTCCGCCGAATCCCATCGTACCAATGCCCAGCTTATTCGCATTTTCTAATACGTACTCTTCAAGTTTTTGTAGCTCTGGTACTGGATTGACATCATCTAATGTACGGAATAATTGATTTTTTGCTAATTCGTAACCTGATGTGCGGTCTCCCCCGATACCAACACCAATTACACCTGCACTACAACCTTGGCCTTGTGCTTGATATACCGCATGAAGAAGGCATTTACGAATTCCTTCTAAATCACGACCTGCGCGTCCAAGTCCTTCTAATTCACACGGTAAGCTATACTGAATATTTTTATTCTCACAGCCGCCGCCCTTTAGAATCAAACGTGCATCAATATAATCTTTTTCCCATTGCTCAAACTTAATAACTGGTGTACCTGGTCCTAAATTGTTACCACTATTGTCTCCAAAAAGAGAGTCAACAGAGTTCGGACGAAGTTTACCATCTTTTGTCGCCCGCTCAAGCGCACTATAGATAGCTTCCTTCATTTTTAGTTGATTCACACCAACTGGTGTATAAATTTTAAACGTTGGCATCCCTGTATCTTGGCAAATCGGTGAGATATTATCATCTGCCATTTTAATATTATTCGTAATTGTGCCAAGTGCCATCGCAGAACGAGTCCCTGCATTTTCTCGCTCTTTCGCTTGTTGAATCGCACGACGAACATCTTTCGGTAAGTTCGTTGACGTTTCAACAACTAGTTGATACATGCTTTCTTGAAGCTTTTCCATTGTTACTTCCCCCTCAATTGTGAACGCTACCAAAACGTTATGAGATGAAAATTTCATTATTATGCTCTTCAACTTTTTATTTATTTTATGCCATTAAAGGTTAAATGAAATTTTTCACAACTTGATTATACCTTTTTTTCTATATTCCTTCTATTATCCGCACAGAAAAAGGCTACCAATTTTGTATTGGCAGCCTTTTTAATATATTATTCGTCTTTTTTAAATTGCTCACATTTTAATTCTAATTCATCTAACATTGCAAGAAGACGATCCACATCTTCTAACTCTACTTCTTCAGGTTCAATTGTATCAATTACTTCAATGAACATATTTAAACGCTCTTTTAAATATACTAATTGTGTATCTTTATCTTGAATTGCTTTTCCCATGAAGGCACTCTCCTTTTAATTCGAGTTGCTTTTATTATACCGCAAAAATGATTGCTATGGGCATGAAATTTCATCAATTTTGTCACGGTCATCCGCTATAATGTAAGCCCTCTCTCTTTTTCCGCTAAAAAGTTTCACTTTATAAAAAGTACATATTCTTCTATTATAGAGAATGGACAAATTGTTATTTCAATAGTCAAAGGAGTATTTCATATGACGATATCACAAAAAATGAAGCCGATTACTCCTTCTTACGATCCATGGGAAGCGTATATGGACCTTGAAGAGTACGGCAAACTACTATTAACAAACGTTGAGTTTACAACGACGACGTTATGCAATATGCGTTGCGAGCATTGTGCTGTTGGTTACACATTACAGCCGAAAGATCCAAATCCGCTTCCGATGGAGCTTTTATTAAAACGATTAGATGAGATTCCTCATTTACGGTCTTTAAGTATTACTGGCGGAGAACCTATGCTTTCAAAAAAATCCGTCGACAACTATGTAACACCACTCTTAAAATATGCCCATGAACGAGGCGTTCGCACTCAAATCAACTCAAACTTAACTATAGATTTAGCACGTTACGAACAAATTATTCCCTACTTAGATGTATTGCATATTTCTCATAACTGGGGAACAATTGATGACTTCGTTGAAGGCGGATTTGCAATGATGGAGCGTAAACCTACTTATGAACAACGTGCAAAATTATTCGAAAGAATGATTACAAATAGTAAAGCTCTATCAGATGCAGGTGTACTCGTATCAGCCGAAACGATGTTAAACAAAAGAACTCTACCACATATTGAACATATTCATCGTCAGATTGTCGAAGAGATGGGCTGTAAACGTCACGAAGTTCACCCGATGTATCCAAGTGACTTCGCGAGCAATCTAGAAATTTTAACAAAAGCTGAAATTCGAGATGCAATTGAGCATTTATTAAATATTCGTGATGAAAATGTCTGGATGTTATTCGGAACATTACCTTTCTACGCTTGCAGCGATGACGAGCGAGACATCGCTACATTTAAAAAATTACAAGAAAGCAAGAATGTAACAGTTCGTAATGATCCAGATGGCCGTTCTCGTTTAAATGTAAACATTTTCGATGGAAATATTATTGTGACAGACTTTGGTGATGTTCCACTTCTAGGAAACATACAAACAAATACATTACAAGAAGCATATGAAAAATGGAGTGCTTCAAAAACAGCAAAATCATTAAGCTGTCACTGTCCTGCAGTAAAATGTCTTGGGCCGAATGTTCTTGTAAAAAACAGCTACTATCCAACAGAAGATTTCTTATCAAAAACAGCAAACATTACATTATAAAAAAACGTCAGCTTATAAGCTGACGTTTTTCACGTTATTGCGAGTGGGAAGAAGAAATAAATTTAAAATATAAATGATCATGAATTGGAATAGCCGCTCCAATTCCTTGTGAGGTAATGTTTTTCACAACAAGTCTTTTTTGATTTCCCTTTAACACAAGGTATACTTCTCCAAATGTTACTTTCCCTTTTTCATTTACTGCTGGCGTATAAGCGTATAAATATCCGAGTTGACTTGGACTAATATTATACACACGCTCATGTCCAGTACCATAACCAATGGTCGTTTTAAATGAAAGTGGCAATTGTACTTTTTCCAGCGATTTTAAAAGCATCATTTTTTTCACATCTGTAGCATCTTTCATATCCGCTGTTAAATCGCCTTCAATTGTTTTTTGCGTTTCTTGCTTATAGCGAAGTGGATATAAGCGATCTCCTCCGCGATTATCGTACACATTGCGATTCACTTGCTTATATTCCCAATTAATCGATGTGTCTATGGATTCATAATTTAATGCCCATTGACCTAAATAAATTTTCGCTCGGTACCCTACCGCAAGCGGTGCGTTCGAAATTGTCGTTTCATTAAACATCCGAATTAAGTCCGGATTTTCAATTTTAATATTCGCTGTTTTTAATAATTCTTGAGCAAATTTACTTGGCTGTAAACGTGGCAAATCTTGCGCATCATTTGGAAATGTATTGTCTTTTGAAATATTTAAAACAGATGAAGGCATTTTTACTTCTACTGTCGTCTTTGCAAAACTACTGTTAGGAAATAATAAAATAAACGAGACCATAGTTAAAAGACATATGCTGTACACTCGTTTCACCTGTCTGGCTCCTTCCTATGTAAAGGTATATAAATGACTGTATTTATCCCGCTATTTGCTGGCAATAAGACTTCCGCCTTAATATTCCGATTACGCAAAGAAATTAGTTTGGAAATCAACTGCCCGTAAAAACCCGATTGGTGAGGGCTAATAATCAGTGGGGGATGGTCCCCCACTAATTAAAGTTTCACTTTATTGTTTTCCCTCTGAAGCATTGTTATCCCTATTTTTCATAATAAATAAAAACCAATTCCCATAATGACATACGCTGCTAATAAAGTGCCACCTTCAAACCAGTTTGTATCTCCATCATTTGAAATCGCAATCGTTAAGAAAACGGCTGTAATCATGGAAACAAGTTCTGGTATTGTAAACACTAAAGGCATCCTTTGTGCAAAGAACATGGAAAGCAGTACTAATACAGGAGCAACAAACATGGCAATTTGTAATGTAGAACCTACTGCAATTTCAACTGCAATATTTACTTTATTTTTATAAGCCATAATAATTGCAGATGCATGTTCCGCTGCATTCCCAACAATCGCAACGATAATAACCCCTATAAATAACTCTGACCAACCAAATGATTTTGCGACCGTTTCAAAAGTATGTACAAGAGCCTCTGATACATAAGCTACCGCAAGTGTTGCTATCGCTAAAATGAGTAGCGCTTTACCTTTCGACCACTCAGGCTCTTCCTCATGAGCTACTTCATCACTTTTATGTTGATATACACCACGATGCGTAACTAACTTAAATAGCAACGCAGCAAGGTACATAATAATCATAATAATAGAAACACCAATACTTAATTGATATGTCTTTCCAACATCCATCTTCATTGAAAAAATCTCTGGAATAACAAAGGCTACTACTACAGCAAATATTAATAAAGCTGAATTATGCCTTGCATCATACACATTAAAACTTTGTCTTTTGTATTTAAGCCCTCCTATAAAGAAGGATAGCCCTCCTACTAGTAATAAATTTCCAAGTACAGAACCCGTTAAAGAGGCTAATACCACTTCAATTAACCCTGCCTGAAGTGCAAAAATTGAAATGATCAGTTCAACGGCATTACCAAAAGTAGCATTTAATAATCCGCCTATTCTCGGACCAGAAACAATTGCCAAACTTTCTGTTGCTCTCCCCATAAAACCCGCTAATGCGATAATCGTAATACAATATACAGCGAACATAATCGTTTGGGGCCAATGCAATGTTTTTCCGAGTACAGAAAGTGGTACCCCTATAAGCGCTACTATAAGAAATATTTTATTAAACATGCTTTCCATCCTTCCATCGTATGTATTTCTCCTCATCCTTATTATTATTATTCTTCTCCTAACTTGTCCGATTTCATCACAATTACGTTTAAAAAATCGAATTGAAGAAAACAGTATGAAAGATATTTAAATCATCTTGTTTGAGCAGAGGGAATTATAAATTATGAAAAGAGGTTAAAAGTATGCACTTAAAAGAAAAAATTGCAACGATTATTCAAGGACAAAGAACTGGCGTGTTATCAACTGTACGTAACGAGAAACCGCATAGTGCCTTTATGATGTTTTTCCACGAAGATTTTGTACTATATGTTGCAACAGATCGAAAATCCAAAAAGATAACAGATATTGAAAACAATCCAAATGTACATGTACTACTCGGACGAGAAGGAAAAAAATTAGATGAAGATTATATAGAAGTTGAAGGCTTAGCTTCAATTGAAGAAGACTCAACATTAAAAAACAAGTTTTGGAATAATAGCTTAAAACGCTGGTTACTTGGTGCCGAAGACCCTAATTACGTACTGATAAAAATCAATCCAGACACAATTTATTACATCGATAGTGCTGGTGCGACTGATCCCGAGTTTTTACGACTGTAAAATAAAGTGAAACTTTAATCAGTGGGGGACCATCCCCCACTGATTATTAGCCCTCACCAGTCAGGCTTTTACGGGCAGTTGATCCCCCACCTAACTTCTTTGCTTTCGCTGAACTTTGAGGTAGGGATCTTACTGCCCACAAATAGTGGGCTTGTTTTGTCGAAAAGTTCTTCTGAAAAAAACAATAAAATAGGTGGAACTTTCTAAAGATTCTGTTATATAATAGAATTAACTTAAATAAACTGTATTAAAACAGATTGAGAGGAGAAGTTAAATTGATGAAGAGAGAAGAACGTAAAAACATGATTGAGTTTATTGAAAAGAAAAAAGGGATTGAGCGTGACGAATTATTGTTTATGACAGATGATGAAGTAGAACATATTTATAATGTAACGTACTTTTTATACGAGGAAATTGCAGAGTAGTATAATAATCCCCACCTTATTAAAAATATAAGGTGGGGATTATTTTGTTTTTTATACATGAGAATCGTTTTCATGTATAATAATATAAGAATGGAGGAATTTTACTATGAGTTCGTGGCTCTTATTCGCACTATTATCAGCAATTGCTGCTGCCCTTGTATCTATTTTCGGAAAGATTGGTTTAGACGGAATCGATGCCAACGTTGCAACAACAATTCGATCTATTATTATGGCATTATTTATGGTAGGCGTTATTATTATACAAGGTAAATTTCAAAATATCGGTGATGTCCTCCTAAATAAAAAAGCACTGCTATTTATCACATTAAGTGGGATTGCAGGTGCTTCGTCATGGCTATTTTATTTTCTTGCCCTAAAAACAGGAAAAGTTTCACAAGTGGCTCCTGTCGATAAATTAAGCGTCGTATTTTCTATCATTCTCGCTATGATTATACTCGGTGAGAAGTTAAACTTTATGACTGGCGTTGGTGTAGTCTTTATTACAGCTGGTGTATTATTTATTGCTTTCAGCTAAAAAAACCGCTATTATTAGCGGTTTTTTCTTTTCCTTATGTAACCCCACACAATCAATGTTACAATTGCTGAAATGGATAAAATCCATATTCCATAATGATGTAAACTATACTCAACAAAGCGCCACTTCTCTCCTAACTTCCAGCCAAGTCCAATAAAAACACTTATCCAAATGAGCGCACCACCGTAAGCATACAAACAAAAACGCCACCATGTTAAATTCGAAACCCCCGCAAAATATGCTGTTAAGTGACGTACTCCTGGTATAAAGTAACCAATTATTAAGAGAAACGGACCGTATTTTTCAAATAAAATATGTGTTTTTTCAATATGATGTTCTTTAATTCTAATTTTTGGCCCATATTTTTTTAAAACAGGGAGTCCGAGTTTTAAACCTAATATGTAACTTAACGTAATACCAATCATTGCACCTGCCATCCCACTTGAAAAAGCAGCTACTCCTGACATAACTCCTTTGGAAATATTATAACCAATAAAAGTCAGTAAAAACTCATCTGGTATCGGTAATCCGACGATTCCACCAGCTAAAGCTATAATAATTCCAAAATACCCATAATGTGAGATTAACTCGCCAATATGTTGTTCCATTCGGAAGACACATCCTATGCACGATCGTTATTCCATATTGTGCCCTTTCTATCTTTAAGACAAACATGGTATACATATTCACTATACATTGTTTTTATAATGAACTCTACTTCTATTCATTCCTTTAGCAGAGATAAAGAAAACCTTTAATCAGCGGGTATTTTGTCCATCCCCACTGATTATTAGCCCACACCAACCGAGATTAAAAAATAAAAATTCATATGCTTGTTTTTTTGTTACAATAAAGGAAAGTTACTTTTCGCAACGGTTTAACTCTCAAGAAAAATGGTATATCTAGCAAAAACATAGTTTGGTCTATATAATGCAACTTCTACCTATTAAAAGAACATGCACCCTTTTACATACAACATCATTTTTCTAAATTATACAGGGGGGAACGAACATGACCATTGAAAATCAATTTATCCAAAAAGTTTACTATAAAACATTTTTAACAGAAGAAACTTCTACTCCGGTATCGGAAGTACTCGGTGAAGCATATATAAATGAATCTACAAATGAATTCTCCAACATTTCTAATATTCGCTTTGCTCAAGGTGAATTTTATTACCAAAATAAAGATTTTGAAGCGGCCATATTTAAGTGGGAGAAAGTAAATAACGATCTTGAGCTTTGGGCAACCAAAAATATTGCTGATGCCTATTTTGAACTAGGATTCTTAACAAAAGCAGAAGAGATTTATCAATCTATTCAAGCTGAAGATACAACGCTTACGATGGAAGTTTCCTTGCAACTTCTTTCTCTTTATATCGAACAAGATCGTTTAGGGTTAGCCTTTAAGACGGTTAGTGAAGCTGTAGCATTTCAACCGGACTATCCGAATATTACTGCAATCGCGCGTTCTTTCTATGAAAAACAAGAGGATTGGAACAACGCTATCGAACTAGCAGTTCAAGAAGGAATTCGAACGAAATCTTTACACTGGTTTGATACGTTAATCAATTACGTGAACCGAGGATTTACTAAAAAGATTAAACCTGAATATTTCTATGAATCTTTAAAAGCTCTATATACTATTGATCAAGCCCAATTTAAAGACTTTGTTATTACTCTTTGGAACAGCTATCAAGATGAACCATTATACCTTTCTTGGATCCAAAGTATGAATCATTTATTCTTACATATTGAAACAGATAACAATGACAATTGGAATGAAATTTCTATCCGCTACCAGGAAACATACTTTGCATTAATTACTGGCGATCATTTTATACATGAATTAAACGGTCTTGTGCCTGATTTATTAACAAATTGGTTTAGTTTAACAAAAGCAAAAGATTCCTTACTTGTCTCTGCCGCAGTATTAGCATGGAATGAAGTTTCACCTACAACTTTAGAATCATTACTCGTAAAAAGTGCTGGAGCTTTACTTTCTAACTCATCAGCTGAAACAAATGTAGATTTGGAAACCGTTTCTCATTTATTCGAAACAATTGCTATTTGGGCCGAGAAAAATGATGTAGATTTAAGTCATCATTTTACGCTACTCGTCCATGAACTATGTGATTTAAATGTTACACAATTACTAATAGCTGGAACTAGTGACCATGATAAAGCGTCATTCGTCAATTCAATATTAGGAGAGAACATCTTAACTGAGGCTTTAACAACTCCTATTCTATTTAAAGACAATAGTCAAACTGAAATAACAGAATTCACCGAGTTTGACATACGAAATATCCCGAACCTTGATGAATTCCATCAAATAATGGCTACATCTTCCCAGTTAGAACTTGAGAAAAAATGTATAGAAATCAAGCTACCAAGTAGATTTTTAAGAAAAAATAAGTTTGCATTTCTTGTCACACCATCTGTTCAAGGACAACTGGATAAAAACAGCTCATATTTTGAATACTTACAAGCAGCAGATAGCCTTGTTTACGTGTTAAATTCTTCTTCACCATTGCACGGTGAAGAACTTGATACATTACTTTATCTACGTGAACAGGTGCCAAACTTACAAATTCATTTCGTATTACACACAAATAATACGACTACTAATGAAAAACTAATTAGTAAACTTAAAGTCCATTTCCAAAATGCAAAATTCTTCCCATACTCTCCTTCCCAAGAGAGTAGCCAGCAACTTGGGGATGTAACAGAATCCATTCTCTCTAATCTTGCAGAACGTGACATAGAAAAAGAACGTATAGAAAAGCTAATATGGTTTACTCAAAAGACAATCGCGTACCTTGTGAATGAACGTGTGGAATTAGAAAATACATTAGTAAAATCAGTACGCTGGAATAAACATATATCTGTAAAACTTAATGGATTTATTAACAATCTTACTGCTCTAGAAAAAGACAAAATTCGTTCTATTACAGAATCTTATCTTTTAACGAAAGAAGAAATTACACGAGATATACATTCTCAAATTCCTGAATTATTACAGAGCTGCTCTGACCTTGTTCAAGAAGATAGTGATTTCAAATTAGTTCATGAAGAATTAAACGCTGCGATGAACGCACGAATTCAAAAACATGTACAACAAGTACTTCTTCCTAAATTTACGCAGTCTATTCAAGAATGGATTGAAACAGCACATAATGAATTTATTCAAGCTCAAGCTTATTTAGATGAAATGAGTGAAACTTTCAATAAACTATATAAAGAAGAACGTATGAAACTTCCTTGTGATTTCAAATTACTAGATGATTGGCATCGGGATGTTGTACGAATGACAAATAGAATTACAGTAACAAACATCAACATTTTATTACGCTTTACACCGACACAATTTTTCTTAAAGAGTGCCGGAAAATTATTTGGTAATATGCAAAAAAATCAATCTATGCTCGCAAACAAATATAAACAATATATTGAAACAGAAGACTACACAGAAATTGCTCAAACAATTTCAAAACAATTCTTCCTTCAATTTGAAGTATTTGAAGGTGCATTAGAACGTGATATCATGATGTTCTTCAAAGATCCACTTAGCATATTGAAACAAAATGTAGAAGCAGCTCAGCTTGAAATACAGGAAGACGAACAAACATTAACGAAACTAAGAACAAATCCAGAAACTTATCACGATCCTTTAGCATTATTTAAACTGCAACTACTGCAGCACAAATTCGTTTTAAGTACTAACAACAATAATGAAGACATCTTTGTATCTAATGAATCTCCTACTGTTTAACATAAAAAACCAAGCAAACTAAAATTTGCTTGGTTTTTTACTTTAATTCATTATTTTCACATGTTCAAATGGGTAATAAATTGCTGTTAACTTTCCTAATACATCAGCTTTGTCAATGAATCCCAAACCATTCCTACTATCCCTGCTGACTAAACGATTATCTCCCATAACAAAAATCTTATTTTTAGGAATTGTAATTGGCCCAAAGTCTTCTGTTAAATTGATAAGTAATTTTTCAGCCTGTTTTTTATTATTCTGTAAGTACTCTTCATTTTTCACTTCATGATTCACATATAATTGGTCATTTCTCATCTCAATTACATCACCCGGTAATCCAATTATTCTCTTTACATAAAAATTATCCGTCTTCACAACAATAATATCTTCTCTCTCATAACTTTCAAATCTTTTTGCAAGTTTATTAATAATCACCTTATCTCCATCTTGTAACGTTGGCCTCATAGATGCTCCCTTTACCGTCGTAGGGAAAAACAAAAAAATTTTCGCTAAAAACACCAATACACATGCAATTGCAATTATTTCAAAGAATTCACGCAAGCGTTTTTTCTTTTGCATCATTCCACCATCTCATCATCTTTTTATTTTTATTATAAGTACTCCAACTAGTTATTTTCCACAAAATTCTAAATTTAAAAATTATTATATTACAAATATAAGAATAATAATTCTCATAAATTTATTATTCTTATATACTATGTTTTTCATTTATTAAGTTTCTATGAGAATTATGCTTAAAAAGAAAAATACTGACAAAATTAAACAAAAAAATCGACTTTAGTTGGACTGTATTTCTTTATCCCGCTATTTATGGGCAGTAAGACTCCCGATTGGTTCAACTAATAATCAGTGGGGGATGAACAAAACCCCCACTGATTAAAGTTTCACTTTATTCTTTGTCTGTTATACTCTGCGGAAACTAGAAATGGGTTTTCATTATCTTCATTGGGAGTCTCTAACCTAGTGTTACTTTATTTACAACAAAAATATAGTGGCATAGTAATAAAAAAAGATACTCTCAAAATAGTCTATCTACTATTTTTGAGAGTATCTTTTTATAATCCTACATATACAATACACATCTGAGCAGCGACATATGTAAACCAAATCCAAAGTGGCTCATACTTCAATTTACGCCCTCCGATATCTGTCACACCAATAATAAAATCAGAAATTACAAACAGTAAACCACCAAACGCTGGTATCCACCATATTCCTGTATTCTCGTAGTATAAGGCGAATGCAAAACAAGCCATTCCCCCAACCCACAATCCGTAAATCAGAGCCCCTATCGTAAACAGTTTATCCTGTTTTTCATTTCGGATAAAAAAGAACCACCCTATAATTAGAAAGAGTCCGTATACAAGTAAACCAATCCAAAAACCATTCCATGAAATACCTGTTTGCAAAAATGCTTTTACATAAAAACAATGGGCAAGAGCGAAAGTAACCATCCCTCCAATTAATCGATGGCCAAAGGGAATCAAACCTGCCATAAATAAATCTCCTACAGTCGATAAAGTCATTCCTAGTGCAACCCAACTGCTATACTCTATCGATGGATCTTGTAACCATATCCAAATTGCACTACCTGTTAAAGAAAAACTAAGAATAAGGCGAACCGCTAAAGGTAACGGCATATTTTCTCTTGTTCTTTTTGTCTGTCCTATTGCATAAATTGCTCCTGTTAAAAAAATAATTATTTGTCCGATTAACACCATGTAAAGTACATTCATAACCTGTTCTCCTCAATAAATACTTTATTGTATCTTCTTTCGTTATATGTAGTCTGTTCTCCTTTTTCTCCCTAAAAAAAGAAGAACAATACTGTTCTTCCATTTTAATCACTTTTTTGTTCTCTACGCTACTTGTTTTTTTTGCTCCATTTTCTGCTTAGCCGGGGTACGATTTACGACAATAATGCCCGCTGCTACACATGCTAAACCGAATAATACAAAGGAATGAATTGCTTCCCCTAAAATTATGCTCGATAATAACACACCAAATACAGGTATAAAAAACATATACATTGATACTTTTCCAACCTTATTGTACTTCATAATTGTATTCCAAATGCAAAAACCCGCTGCGGATAAGAAGGATAAATAGATCAGCATAAATATTGCATGCAGACTAAATGTAAATGGCATGACTCCAGCTTGTAAAGCACCTATACATAATAGTCCTATAGAACCAAAAATCATTTGATATGCTGTCATATAGCCAACATCTAGTGTTTTGCTACCTTCTTTTGCTAATATGTTTCCATATGAATACATCATTGCTGCACCAAGAAGTAATAAGCTACCGATTCCAAAATGAAATGATAAGCTACCGTCACTCGGTACATTTACTAAAATTACACCACAAAAACCGATAGATACTCCAATTATTTTTCTTATATTGAGAGCATCATCTTTATATAAAAAGTGCGCGAGTAAAATTTGAAAGAATGACGATGTTCCTGAAATAATAGCTCCTTCAATCCCCGAACTATAACTCATTCCAATATAAAAACATATATATTGAAGAAATGTTTGAAATAAACCAATTTGTACTAACTGTTTCCCCGTTCCTTTTTTGAAGTTCATATCTTTTCCTAACACTTTAAAAAATAGTAAGAGCATTACTCCAGATAAGAAGAAACGATAACCAGCAAATAGTATTTGCTCCCCAACTTCTTGTGGCTGAATTCCAAGTTCAGCATAACTTAATTTAATAAAAGGGAATGCGCTCCCCCATAAAAAAGTTGTTACTATTGCAGCAATAAACACGCCAATCGGATGGGTAAAAAATTTCTCTGTCTTCACTTGTTGTCTTCCTTTCCGACCTTTTTACGAACAATATTCATATATACCAAAGGAATTGCGAAAACACAAGTTTTCAGTTTATACTTAAAACAAAAGCATATCATCTCATAAAAACATATGATATAATATAGAATAATTACAACATAATAACTATTAAAATCAGATTCAACAGAAATGCTGCTATCCATTATGGATGGCAGCTTTCGTCGTTTTATAGGGGTTTCGATTTTGATTATTTTTCTCAATAAGAATTCGGAAGGAGCGGGTAGTAATGAACTCAGAAGCAAAAACGTTACAAGCAAAAAAAACGATTTCTCATCCCTCTTTATGGGATACATTAAAAAAACATTATGAACTTATATTTGCAGTCGCATCTGGTATTTTCATTTTAGCTGGGTGGTTATTCACAAAGAACGATGTGATGAATGTAGGTATTACTTGCTATATCCTTGCTTATATAGTTGGTGGATATGCAAAAGCGAAAGAAGGCATTGAAGATACAATTGAAGAAAAAGAGCTAAATGTCGAAATGCTCATGCTCTTTGCTGCTATCGGTGCCGCAATAATTGGCTACTGGGCAGAAGGTGCAATTTTAATTTTCATCTTCGCACTAAGCGGTGCAATGGAATCTTATACGCTAAGTAAAAGTCAAAAAGAAATTTCAGCGCTTCTTGATTTACAACCTGAAGAAGCATTGCGTATTTCAAATGGAACTGAGGAACGTGTTCCCGTTGGACAATTACAAATTAACGACATTATTTTAATTAAACCAGGAGAACGTGTTCCTGCTGACGGTACAATTCATAACGGTGAAACAAATATCGATGAAGCAGCGATCACTGGAGAGCCTATTCCTAATGAAAAAAAATATGGTGATGAAGTATTTGCCGGTACTGTAAATTTACGTGGTGCTATCGAAGTTAAAATTACAAAACCGAGCGATCAAACACTATTTCAAAAGATTATTCGTCTCGTTCAAAGTGCACAAAGTGAAAAATCACCATCACAACTATTCATCGAAAAATTTGAAGGAACTTATGTAAAAGGGGTACTAGTCGTTGTTGCACTAATGATGTTCGTCCCTCATTTCTTACTTGACTGGAGCTGGAATGAAACGTTTTATCGCGCAATGATTTTACTTGTAGTTGCATCCCCTTGCGCACTCGTTGCTGCCATTACACCAGCAACGTTATCTGCAATTTCTAACGGAGCGAGAAACGGAATTCTCTTTAAAGGCGGTATACATTTAGAGCGTCTCGCTTCAGTAAAAGCAATCGCGTTTGATAAAACAGGAACATTAACACAAGGAAAACCTACCGTAACAGACGTATATGTTCGAGATACTATATCAGAAAAAGAAGTACTCTCTATTACAGCATCGATTGAAAATCACTCTACCCATCCTTTAGCCGAAGCAATTGTTAAATATGCAAAACATGCCTATGACATTACATTACAAAAACCAGAAAACGTTGAAGATGTAACTGGTTTTGGCTTAAAGGGCATATTGGAAAACAAAGCTTATAAAATCGGTAAGGCTGATTTTATCGGTGAAGAAACAAAAACATTTCATAGTGGTATTTCTGCCTCACTTGAAAAAGAAGGTAAAACTGTCGTTTATATAAGTGATGCAGATGGTATTCTTGGACTTATCGCTTTAAAAGATACGCTTCGCCAGGAAACGATAGCTGCCATTCGAGACTTACAAAGCATTGGTGTTGAAGCAATTATGATTACCGGTGATAATGAGGAAACAGCAAAAGCAATTGCCTGTGAAAGTAATATAAAAGAATATTACGCATCATGTTTACCAGAAACAAAAGTTGAAACGATTAAAAAGTTAAAAGAAAAATACGGTACAGTAGCAATGGTTGGAGATGGTATAAACGATGCGCCAGCACTCGCTACTGCTAGTATAGGTGTCGCGATGGGTG
Source organism: Bacillus sp. NPDC094077 (assembly GCF_050279465.1). Lineage (NCBI taxonomy): Bacteria > Bacillati > Bacillota > Bacilli > Caryophanales > Bacillaceae > Bacillus > Bacillus sp. NPDC094077. The sequence continues at coordinate 66,772 of NZ_JBNNUF010000009.1, forward strand.
AAGGAACAGACGTAGCTTTAGAAACCGCAGACGTTGTTCTTATGAAGAACGAATTATCTCGCCTTTCTCAAGCAATTCGTCTATCCAAGCGAATGAATCGCATTGTTAAGCAAAACGTTATCTTCTCTTTAGCTGTCATTGCAATGCTGATTTGTTCAAACTTCTTGCAATTTTTAGCTCTTCCATTTGGCGTTATTGGGCATGAAGGAAGTACGATTCTTGTCATTTTAAATGGCTTACGCTTATTAAAAGGAAACAAATAACGGGTCCCTCATAAAGGACCCGTTTTTTTAATGGTAGCTATTATGACCGTTCGCACTACTGCTTGTTTTATGCTTTGGATGCGAACTGCTCTTTTTCTTACTATTATTTTTATTATTGTGGTTCTTTTTATTATTACTCATGAAATATCCCCCCTGTTCCCTTTTATTATGGAACAAGAGCTCATTTTTCATTACGGGAATTATTGTCACCCGTTCTATAATGATGGAGTAAACCATTGATTTCACCGCCAAGTAAAATTACCCACGCAGTTAAGTAAAACCATAACATTAAAATAATGATACCACCGAGACCACCATATGTATTGGCGTAATTCGCAAACTTATCTACATAATAAGCAAATGAGTACGATACCACAATCCATCCTACAGTAGCAAATACTGCTCCTGAAATAACTTCTCTTCTTTTTAACTTTCGATCTGGTGCAAACGTATATACAAAACTAAACAAGGCAAATAGTACAAAGAAACTCGCTACTAATCGCGTAATACTCCACACGTAAGAAAAACTATCTGATAAACCAATTGCTTTAAACACAGCTGCCCCAATCACTTGTCCGAACACCGGAACAATCAGCGCAAATACAATCATAAAAATGATAGCTAACGTAAACACAATTGATAACGCTCGTGTTTTAATAAAGGAACGTGTTTCTGTTACATCATACGCACGGTTGAAAGCATTCATAACCGCGTTTACTCCGTTTGAAGCAAACCATAACATCGATAGTAAACCAAATGATAATAAACCACCATTTTGCTCATTTACAACTTTATCTACGTTTACTTCAATTAAGTTCATCGCATCTTCCGGTACGTACGGTTCTAATAAATTGAGCACACTTTCTGTTTGAAGGTCAATGAATCCAAGAAGCGTAATTAAGAAAACAAGCCCAGGAAAAATAGCAAGCAAGAAGAAATAAGCGAGCTGTGCTGCCAAGCCCGCTACATCATCGCGCATCGTCCGGTCATACAAATCTTTACCGAACGAATAAGTGCGATTTCTTCTCACCTTTTCTAAAATTTTTCTCATATATGTTTAAACGCTTTTCTTCTCTTCTTTATCTTGCTTTAACTCAATGTACGCTTCAGTTTTTTTTTCCTCTGTATGTGAGTCTTTCATAAATAATTCACGTGCTTCTTTCATACCACCATCTTCAGCGACTACTGGCTCTTCTTCTGCTTTAAGCTCATCTACCTTTGGAGATACAGCTTGAATTTCAATCGTTTCTGGCTTTTCTTCTCGCTCAACTTTTTTCTTACTAAAAATTTCTTTCGTTTCTTTTAACGTCTCTACAACGGACGGTGTCAATTTTTTAATTTCTGCTACTTTCGCTTTCACTACATTGAAATCAGCAAGTTCGCGCCCTTTATCTGTAACAGTTTGCACTTTTTCTTTGATCTTTGCATTTTCACCAATTTCAATCATCTTTGTTTTTGCTTTTTCTGCTGTATTTTTTACTTTTTCACGGTTTTCCTTCTTTAACATGGATACAGCTACACCTGCCGCTACACCAAGCGCAATGTTTCGAGCAATATTATTTTTCTTTGCCATATTCCTTCACCCTTTCATTTCTTATGTTAGAAAGTATTTCTTTCTAAGCTTCCTCATATTCCTTGCTCATTTCGAATGAAAGCTAATAGCTTTGCACACCCTTCTGTTACAAGGTCATACACTTCTTGAAAGTTCCCTGTATAGTAAGGGTCAGGAACGTCTGTCCAGCCACCGTCTGGAACAAAATCGGACAGCCTGCCAATATAGCCTCCAGTTTTACCTAAACTTTTTAAATCCGCTATATTCTTGTTGTCCATGGCAATAATATAATCAAACTTTGTTAAGTCTTCTTTTTCTACTTGCCTTGCTTTAATTCCTTCAAAATCGACTTCATTTTCTTTTAAAATTTTTTGTGTTCCTTTATGTGGTGGATGACCAATATGCCAATCTCCAGTTCCTGCAGAATCAATGACAATTTTCTCTTCGAGTCCCTCTTTTACGACAAGATTTCGAAAAATTGCTTCTGCCATTGGGGAACGACATATGTTCCCAAGACAAACAAACAATACTTGAACCATATTTTTGTTTCTTCCCTTCTTGGTGCATTTCTTTATATATACTTATAGTATAAACAACCAATTATTAATTATAAAGGAAATCCCTACTAATTTAATAGGATTGAAAAGTTTCATTAACGAAAATGATAAAAAATGTTAAGATAGCCTTATGTTATTTTAAAGGGGGACACTTCGGTGGATTTATCCGTAAAATCAGAAGAAAACGTTGAATATATGGTCGAAGCTATTAAAGAAAAATTACGCATGGTTAACGCTGGAGCAATGAGAGCTGCTAGCTTTAATGAAGAAATGTACGAAGATTTACGTGACATTTATGAGCATGTTATGAAACGTGAAACATTCAGCATTAGTGAAATGCAAGCCATTACAGAAGAATTAGGTACATTAATTAAAAAATAACAAAGAGCCTCGATTATATGAGGCTCTTTATTATTTCCAACAAATTCATGACAACTCTTCTCGTTCCCTCATTCCATTCTAAAATACTGTACAATAGAAGTAGAACCTCATCTTAGATTTTTTCTCCGTACATACTACTCGCAAATAATAGCAACACTACCATTGCTAACTGTTTTTACTGGGGGTGCTTACTTATGAGCAATTGGTACAGTAAGACGAAAAATCAGATATTAACAAATCTTAAAACAAATGAACAAAGTGGTTTAACAGCTGACAGCGTAAATGAACGCTTAAAGCAGTTTGGTCCAAATGAATTAGCTACAAAACAAAAACGTACTTTATGGCAGCGAGTTTTCGCCCAAATTAATGACGTCCTCGTATATGTCCTTCTTATTGCTGCCCTTATTTCTGCATTTGTAGGAGAATGGGCGGATGCAAGTATTATCGCGCTCGTTGTCGTTTTAAATGCAGTTATTGGAGTGATTCAAGAATCAAAAGCCGAGCAAGCTTTAGAAGCACTAAAAAAAATGTCAACACCTAAAGCCATCGTAAAACGGGACGGCGAGCTAAAAGAAATTCCATCTGAACACGTCGTTCCAGGTGATATCGTCATGCTCGATGCAGGGCGTTATATCCCATGTGATTTGCGACTTATTGAAACAGCAAATTTAAAAATTGAAGAATCTGCCCTAACTGGTGAATCTGTCCCTGTTGATAAGGAAGCACTTTACCACCCTTCTATGTCGATGCAAGCTGATGAACAAGTACCACTGGGCGATCAAAAAAACATGGCCTTTATGTCAACGCTAGTAACATATGGACGAGGCGTCGGTGTTGCTGTTGAAACTGGAATGAACTCACAAATTGGTAAAATTGCTACCCTTTTACATGAAGCAGACGATGATATGACACCACTTCAAAAAAGCTTAGCTCAAGTAGGAAAATATTTAGGCTTTGTCGCTGTAGCTATTTGTATCATTATGTTTCTCATTGGCTTTTTACAAGGTCGAGATACGTTAGAAATGTTTATGACTGCTATTAGTTTAGCTGTTGCAGCTATTCCTGAAGGACTACCAGCCATCGTTTCCATCGTTCTTGCAATTGGTGTTCAGCGCATGATTAAACAAAACGTTATCATTCGTAAACTACCGGCTGTTGAAGCCCTCGGGTCTGTCACAATTATTTGTTCAGATAAAACAGGTACATTAACTCAAAATAAAATGACCGTTACTCACTTTTATAGTGATAACACATACGATCACTTAGAAAATTTGAATGTAAATAATGATGTACAACGTCTATTATTAGAAAATATGGTGTTATGTAATGATGCGTCTTATAGTAGCGAATCACAAACCGGGGACCCTACTGAAATTGCTCTTCTCGTTGCCGGAAGCTCTTTTAACATTCAAAAAGATGATTTAGAAAATAAACATAAGCGCGTTAACGAAGTACCTTTCGATTCAGATCGTAAAATGATGTCAACAGTGCATACATACGATGAAAGCTACTATAGCATGACAAAAGGCGCCATTGATAAACTTTTACCTCACTGTACCCATATTTTTAAAAACGGCAAAATCGAGGTTTTAACTGATTCTGATACAAATCAAATATTAGACGCTGCCCAATCAATGTCTCAAGAAGCTTTAAGAGTACTTTCATTCGCATTTAAACAATACAATTCAAACGATGTGGATATAGATCATCTTGAAGAAGACCTCATATTTATCGGCCTTGTCGGTATGATTGATCCACCGCGTACAGAAGTAAAAGATTCTATTACAGAATGTAAAAAGGCTGGCATTCGTACAGTCATGATTACAGGTGATCATAAAGACACCGCATTTGCAATTGCCAAAGAACTTGGTATTGCTGAAAAAGAATCTGAGGTTATGATTGGAACTGATTTAGATAACATTTCAGATACAGAATTAGCAAATAAAATTAATCATTTAAATGTTTTTGCTAGAGTCTCTCCAGAACATAAAGTGAAGATTGTAAAAGCTTTACGTGCGAAAGGAAATATCGTTTCTATGACTGGTGATGGCGTCAATGATGCTCCATCTTTAAAGCAAGCCGATGTTGGCGTAGCGATGGGCATTACAGGAACAGACGTTGCAAAAGGGGCAGCGGATGTAGTGTTAACAGATGATAATTTCTCATCTATCGTGAAAGCTGTTGAGGAAGGTAGAAATATTTATCGTAACATAAAAAAAGCTATTCTCTTCCTATTGTCTTGTAACTTTGGAGAAATTATCACGCTATTTTTAGCAATTTTACTCGGCTGGGCAACACCGTTACGCCCAATCCACATTTTGTGGGTCAATTTAATTACCGACACACTTCCTGCACTATCACTCGGTGTTGATCCTGAAGATTCAGATGTGATGAAAGAAAAGCCAAGACGTGCGAAAGAAAGCCTATTTAGCGGTAGCATTCCTTTTCTCATTTTCAATGGGGTTGTAATTGGACTTTTAACGTTAGTAGCCTTTATCGTCGGGGCAAAATTCTATACCGGAGATACAAATTTATTCCCTCTTTTCCCAGAGCAAATTGATGAAGATGCCCTATTACATGCTCAAACAATGGCATTTGTCGTTCTTAGTTTTTCTCAGCTCGTTCATTCATTTAACTTGCGTTCCAGAACGAAATCTATTTTTTCAATTGGGATATTCACAAATAAATACTTAGTCTTCTCACTTCTTATCGGTGTTCTTATGCAAGTTTGTATCATCTCCATCCCACCTCTTGCAAATATATTCGGTGTACATGCATTAACGATGCGAGATTGGGGATTCGTTCTCTTATTAAGTATCATTCCACTTGTTGTGAATGAAATCATTAAATTAGTTAAGAGAAACTAAAAGGCAATGAGGAGCAGTCCTCATTGCCTTTTCATTTATCCCGCTATTTGTGAGAGATGCCCCCACTGATTAAAGTTTCACTTTATCCTTGTAATTCTTTTTTGATGTTCTCTGTTAATGTAGCCATACGTTTGCGACTTTCTTCACGCTCACGTTTATTTTGCTCTTCAATTTGTTGTGTTTCTTGCATACCTCTTGAAATAATGTTCCAAGTTTCTTCAAGTGTTTCCATTTTAATACTAGAAGAACCTGATAATCTGGCTACTTCCACACTTTGCGTTGCAATATTTTGTGCATTTTTCTTAAGTAATTCATTTGTACGGCGATCCAGTTCAGCCATAGAGTCTGCAACAAGCTTTTGACGCTTCGCATTCACCGCTTGAATGATACCATTTTTAAAGATAGGGATTGTTGTAATAAATGCTGTATTGATCTTACCGATTAATTTATTATTACCACGTTGAATCATACGAATTTGTGGTGCTGTAAGTAACGCAACCATACGTGCTTTTTCTAAATCATCAATACGTTGTTCTAAAATTTCAACAGAGTTTTTAAGCGACTCTAATTCAATACCTGCTAATTGATCATTATTACGTACACGCTCTTCATACATCGGAACTAGCTCTGTATTTAAACGCTCTAATAACATTTCTCCTGCTACTACGTATTTTTCTAAATCTAAGTAATATTTTAAGTTTTGCTCATATAAACCGTCTAACGTACCAATTGATTTTTTCATTTCATCTTGATACTTCGTAATTTCCACATACACTTTATCAATTTCACGGCCCATCGTTTGATACTTGCTAAAGATTTGTTCAATCATTTTATCCGCTTTTTTGAACATACGTGAGAAGAAACCACTTTTCTCTTCCGCAAAGTCTTTGCTATCGAATCGGTCCATAATTTTACCAAGCTGTTTTAATAATTCACCAGAGTCTTCTATTTTTGATAAAGACATTGTATGTAAAATTTGATCTGCAAAACGTGAAATTTCCATAGAAGGTTCTTTTCCAAGTTCAATTAATTCTAACTGATCTTTAATATCTACGGCATTATAAATACGTTGTACATCCGCATCTTGTCTAAGTTGCAAGCGAACATCTTGTGCGGTTTGCTCATTTAATTCTGTTTTCGAATCTAGTACGACTGGGTTATTCATATGGTATTCTCCCTTTCCTTATAAAAATGGACGAAATAGTCCTTTTATTGTTTGTGATAAATTTTTATAGGCTGATGAACCATGAAACTCAAGATCGAAATTAACTTCTTCAAGCCAATGCGAATCAAATGCCCCTGCTTCAATATACGGTTCAATATCGTTTCTTCCCGTTGGATTGAAGTGGAATACGTCTACTCCAATTTGATTTAAAAATAGTAATAAAACAGCATCAGAACGAGTCAATTCTCCGCTCTTCTCATTATTAAATATAACAATTTTCGGTACATCTTGTGAATAATCAAATTTCTCAAGCTGTTCTAAAATATTCGGCGGTATTTGGGAAAGTTGTGCGAAAACATATAGCGCTACCTCTTGTTTCGTCTCTTTCCCAACTGGTTTACACATTTCACTTTCACATGCATGAATAATTGCCTCTGCAATGCCATGTTGTAATCCTTCTGGTAAACGTTTATGTGGCCACCAATGGCTGTTCATAATTAAATCAGGGTGTAATTTCCCCCCTCGATCCAATGCATCACGGTAATGGTATTGGAAATTTGCTTTTTGTTCTTTCGTAAAAGGAAATGTATTAATTAATAAACTGTTATCAAATGAGGTCACAGCTTTTAATCGCTGAAAATACTCTTTATCATTCTTTGAAACGCCTGATATTTTAGCAAATAATGAAGGAATATATATATGCTTATTTTCCACAAAGAATGTTGGGCGCACAAAAGCCTTTTCTTTCGTAATCAAGAAGAGTTCATCATACGTCGTTTTTAATGTACGTGCTACAGGTGTATATGAACGGAATTGCCACGGCTTGTACAATAACGAATTATCATGATGGAGCACTTGTTCAATTTCTTTCGAAGCTTGATACGCTACTGTTGCAACACGCTCACGTCGACGATCCGGGAATGGTTCAAGAGAAATACGACTAGAATGAGACACAACAAAAGTTCTCCCCTCTTCATCAATATCCTCAAAACCATCTTTTCCTTCCGGATGATAATAAAGCACATCACAACCGAGCATAATAAGAAAATATAAGAAATATAAACGGCTTTCCTGTGCATCACCATACCAAACGATACGCGGCATTTGTTTCTTATAATTAATCGTAGAGAACCAATTCGCTACGTAATTTTCGCTTAATTTAATCATGTCGATTAAGAAACGACGGAAGCCTTCTGTCTTTAAAGATTGATTATGTTGTTTCTCATATAATTTCAATACAGAAATAAACGTCGTATGTATATAATGCTGTAAATCAGGATTGTCTACTTTCGGTAAAAGTTGTTTCCCAGATAAGTGTGCCACTAGCCTATTTACTGTCAGACCATTTGGTGCTTCTTGATGTAATCCGAACACTTCTTGAATATGGCGAAGCTTTTCCGAATCAATCACTTTATTAAGGTTTTGTTCATGTAAAACCTCGATCCCTTTTGCTTCACTATAATCAAATAATTCATTGAAATATTCATCTACATCATTAGGAACGCCAAGGATTCGACTTGCTATATAACTAAATTTCATCTCACTCTCTGTCAGTTCATATTGTGGGCGTTTTTCTAAAAGCATTTCAAATTGCTTTAAATCTGATTCATTTTTTAATGCATATGGTTGAAGTGTAAAACGTGAAAACACAACAGTTCACCTCCAAAAACATTTACGTTTTTTCTAAGACCTTCTTCTATTATAAACTATTTTTAGTTATAAAAAATGGGCGCTCGCAAAACGAGCAAACCCATTTCAATTATTTATGATTATCTTTAGTAGCTGCAACTTCTTCTCTAGCTTGTCCAGAATTCTTCATGTAGTGAATTATAAACGTTACTCCAAATGCTACAACTAAAATAATAAAGAATAGTATGTGACTCATTTCATATCCAATTAGAGACAATAGCATTTTCGCTGCAATAATTAAAATTAAAATATATGCCGTTGTTTCAAGCTCTGGAATACGTTCTAACAATTTTAAGAATACGCCAGCGATACCGCGCATCATTAAAATACCAAGCATTCCACCTAATAGTAAAATCCAAACTTCATTCGATACACCGAATGCAGCAAGTACGCTATCTACAGAGAACGCAATATCCATTAATTCAACCATCGCAACCGTTCCCCAGAAGACACCGAACATTCTAAAGAGAATACTATTTTGATTCATACCATGTTCTTCTTCTTCTTCACTTGCACCTTTGCGCTTATCAATAAAGTATTTTACTGATAGCCAAGCAAGGTAAAGCGCACCAAGAAGTTTTACCCACCATAATTTGATTAAGAACATTCCAATTCCAATCGCAATAAAACGGAACGCATAAGCTCCAATAAGTCCATAGAATAACGCTTTTTTTCGTTTCTCTTCCGGAAGATGTTTTACCATTACCGCTAACACAAGTGCGTTATCAGCAGATAATAAACCTTCAAGTACAACAAGTGTGCCTATTAATCCCCAAGATACTGGATCTTGCAACACTTTAATCCACATATCCAAGTCGAAAAACTGAGCATACGTATTAAGGATTTCTTGCAAAATGCTCATCTTACCTTTATCCCCTATTCTTTGCTAGATTTATAGAAAGGTCAAAAAAAGGAAACGAATGTCGTTTCCTTTCTATGCATCCAAGCCATACGCTCTTACAAGCGCACCTAGTCCACCTTGGAATCCACTTCCTACTGCATTAAACTTCCACTGTCCATTATGACGGTATAATTCACAAAAGACAACTGCTGTTTCGATGGAGAAATCTTCCCCTAAATCAAAACGAAGAACTTCTTCATTTGTTTCTTCATTCGCTAAACGAACGAACGCATTTCCTACTTGTCCAAAGTTTTGATTACGACCTTCTGCATCATAAATCGTAACTGTAATAGCAATTTTATGCACGTCAGCTGGAACTTTCTTCAAATCTACAACAAGTTGCTCATCATCGCCTTCGCCTTCACCTGTTCGGTTATCCCCTGTATGTAAAACAGATCCACAAGGAGACTGTAAATTATTGTAGAAAATAAAATCCGTTTCCTTTGTACATTTCCCGTTTGCATCTAATAAAAAGGCAGATGCATCTAAATCGAAATCAGATCCACCATCATAAGATTTAATATCCCAACCAAGACCAATTACTGCTTTTGTTAAACCTGGGCTTGTCTTACCTAAATCAATTTTCTGTCCTTTTTGTAATTGAATAACCATGTATATTCACCTCTATATTTTAATCTTTAAAAATATATCCATCAGTAAACATGCATTTCACCGATGGATATATAAAACTATTACTCTACATCTAAACCAAAGTTATTACATAGAGATGCTAATCCACCTTGGAATCCACTTCCGATTGCATTGAATTTCCATTCACCTGCATGACGGTATAACTCTCCTACTACTACAGCAGTTTCAATAGAGAAATCTTCTCCTAAATCGTAACGAATTAATTCTGCATTCTTTTCTTCATCTAGAATACGTACGAAAGAGTTAGAAACTTGTCCAAAGTTTTGGCTACGGCCTTCTCCATCGTAAATTGTAATAGTGAAGCAAATGCGTTCAATATGTGCTGGGACATTTTTTAAATCTACTTTAATAGATTCATCATCGCCTTCACCTTCACCTGTACGATTATCTCCTAAATGCTCTACAGCGCCATTCGCACCTTTTGGGTTATTATAGAAAACAAAATCCTCTGCTCCTGAAACTTTTCCGTTAGCACCTACTAAGAAAATACTAACATCTAAATCGAAATCGTTTTGTCCGTCATAACGATTCGTATCCCAACCAAGCCCTACAAGAACTTTCGAAAGACCTGGATTCGTTTTTGTTAAGTCTACCTTTTGTCCTTTTTTCAATGAAATAGATGCCATATACGATTCCTCCTCAATTTATCTTATTGGTAACGTGATACAATCTCACTTAAGTTTTTGTCTTGTGTTCCTTCTCCAACTGCTGAAAACTTCCATTCGTTTCCGTTTCGATACATTTCCCCTGCAATTAGAGTCGTTTTGCCAGCATAATTATCTGATAAATTATAACGTGCTAATTCTTCACCTGTTTGTGGGTTTTGAATACGAATATATGCATTGCGAATCATCCCAAAATCTTGACGACGATTTACACAGTCATAAATATTTACAACGAATACTAAACGATTAATACGGCTCGGAACTTTATGTAATTCTACGAAAATTGTTTCGTCGTCACCAGCGCCTTCACCTGTTAAATTATCTCCTGAATGAATAATACTACCACAAGTAGAAAGTTTGTTTCCGAAGTAAACTAGATCATTTTTATTTAAAAAACGATCTCCTTCTAACATAACAACAGATGCATCACAATCTACATTTGGTTTACTTCCAAATAATGAAGACAGAAATCCACCTGATTGCCCAATTGGATCCCAGCCTAAGCCAACCTGTAGTTTCGCTACCCTCGGTTGTCCTTTCGTTAAATCGATCTTTTGTCCTTTTTCTAAAATAATAGGCATGAAGTTTCTTCCTTTCTACAAAGCATTTTCCTAATCGGAAAATATTGTATTCTTCTCTTATATTGTAGCATTATTTATCTAGTGAAAAAAAGAATAAATTCTCAATTATATGAAAACAACTATAGTATTTATTTATATCGATGTAAGAAGTGGTAAATCGATCCAATCATTCCTGCATGATTACGATTTTGTGCGAATTTAATCCCGCAATTACCTTCATTCCTTCCAACACCTTGCCACAGCTCTCCAAACAAAGCACAGTTGACGTCATTTTCAATGGATATAGGAACTTTTAATACTGTTTGTAATCTATCAATAATAGGAATGCCAGCATAGCGTGGAATATGATCCACGCCGCCAGTTATGCTTCCCTTATGAATATCTACAATTCCAGCTGTACTAATACCGATTCCAGAAACAACATGTTCATTCATTAATTGCTCCGCCAAACCAATAATCTTTTGAACGATTTGTTCTCCACCTAAATAAGTCTCTGTTAATACAGTTTTGTGATTTAGTAATATCCCGAGTTCTGAAACAATCCATATTTAATCTGTGTACCACCAATATCAAATGCGATATATTTTTTCACACTGTCACTTCCTCTAACATTATGAATTTCATTCTTCTGCATTGAAATGATGATGTATTCCTTTAATAAGAGTTTACAAGATTTACAGACCCAGCTTTTACGTAGACACTGTTGTATTCTTTATTATCTGAAACAATTTCATAATACGACCCTTGTGGTGTATTAACTGTTCTCTTAATGGCTACCATAATGTTCCGAGATGTAGTTCCAGTCTGACCTTCAGCCAAACTTTTGAATATTGGGGAACCTGTTGTTAACGTTCCAAGTCGATATTTATTTAAATCTTTACTTCCATTCATTGCATCAATTCTATACATAAGCGAGGCAATTTGCTGTCCCCAGTTTTCGTCACTTGCATACATGACGTTCATTCCTTGTGCCTTATCCCCTAAGTTTCCACCATTATATGTATTTCCACTTGGATTTAAGTAATGCTTATCTATATATGCCGCACAAAAATCAATACCTTCTTCCCATGTCTTGAACCCAGTCGCACCATTATATGGATCTGAATCTACTGCTCTAAAGCCAAATAAATTTTTCTTATCTTGCGCGATACGGCTTGTTCCCCATCCAGATTCTAAAATTGCATGTGACACTAAGTAGCCGGCATTCATCTTATATTTCTCTGCTGCACTTACAAAATATTTTCCTAATCCAATAAGTGGACTATTTGCATTCGATTTACGTAAGAAATTATCAATTTCATCTCCTGTATAAGTAGATGTTGCACGAAGTGGCATATATTCAAAGTATTGATAACTATCTTGTCCACCAATTTGTTTCTTATCGAAAGCTTCGTAACGCTCTCCTTCTTTTAAATGCTTCGGAGCATTACCAATTTGATATGTTGCGTATTTACCATTTGCAGGATTGTATACATAATGATATAGCTTGCCATTTTTAGCTGCATAATACGACGTTTTCTCACCAGTCATTGTCGGATGTAATGTAACATCGTTTATATTCACATAACCCGTCATACCATCAATTTGGACATAAATACGATCACCAACAGCTTTTACAAATTTCAGGTCGGCTCCACCCTTTACATATGTGAGCTTTTTACCCGTCGTAATATCATAAATATTAATAACTCCATTCGCACGAACGAAACCTTGCTTCATATTTACAACTTTACCGTCACTTTTAATGTAAGCATCTTCTTTCATGTTTTGCATAATTTGTGTTGCTTCTGCTTCATTTGGTTTTTGAACCTTTTGTGATGAGGTAACAATTTCATAAGAAGACGAACCCTGTTTAACTTTTAAGAATTGTAATGAAACATAACCCTCGCCACCATTAAAACGGATTTTTGCCCAACCATTTTCTTTCCCTATAATTGTAACAGTCTCTCCATTTTTTAAATGACCAACAGCCACCGCACCTGTTGATGGACCTTTACGCACATTTAATAAAGACGCATTTACAACAGCTCGTTCTTCTGTTACTTGTTCAGGGTTTTTTGGATTTGTTGGATCTATTGAATCTTTACCGATTGTTATAAATTCTAGCGATGCATAACCTTCTTTCCCTTGGTAACTTATTTTTGCCCATCCATTTGCTTTTCCTAGAATCGTTACTTTTTCACCATTTTTTAAGTTTCCGAGGATCGAGCTACTTGTATTCGCTGCACTTCTTACTCGTAGGCTTGTCGCATTGATTGTTCCTACTTCTTGCGTTCCGTTTGTAATGTTTTCCGCTGGTTTTCCTTCTTGTTTCCCTGCTTCTAATTTCACAAACTCTAGCGATACATAACCTTCTTTTCCTTGATAATTAATTTTCGCCCAGCCGTTTGCTTTTCCTAGAACCGTTACTTTTTCACCATTTTTTAAGTTTCCGAGGATCGAGCTACTTGTATTCGCTGCACTTCTTACTCGTAGGCTTGTCGCGTTAATTGTTCCTACTT
>NZ_JBNNUF010000009.1:80642-216566 GCF_050279465.1 Bacillus sp. NPDC094077
ACTCTAGCGATACATAACCTTCTTTTCCTTGATAATTAATTTTCGCCCAGCCGTTTGCTTTTCCTAGAACTGTTACTTTTTCACCATTTTTTAAGCTTCCGAGGATCGAGCTACTTGTATTCGCTGCGCTTCTTACTCGTAGACTTGTCGCATTGATTGTTCCTACTTCTTGCGTTCCGTTTGTAATGTTTTCCGCTGGTTTTCCTTCTTGTTTCCCTGCTTCTAGCTTCACAAACTCTAGCGATACATAACCTTCTTTTCCTTGATAATTAATTTTCGCCCAGCCGTTCGCTTTTCCTAGAACCGTTACTTTTTCACCATTTTTTAAGCTTCCGAGGATCGAGCTACTTGTATTCGCTGCGCTTCTTACTCGTAGACTTGTCGCATTGATTGTTCCTACTTCTTGCGTTCCGTTTGTAATGTTTTCCGCTGGCTTTCCTTCTTGTTTCCCTGCTTCTAGCTTCACAAACTCTAGCGATACATAACCTTCTTTTCCTTGATAATTAATTTTCGCCCAGCCGTTCGCTTTTCCTAGAACCGTTACTTTTTCACCATTTTTTAAGCTTCCGAGGATCGAGCTACTTGTATTCGCTGCGCTTCTTACTCGTAGACTTGTCGCATTGATTGTTCCTACTTCTTGTACTCCATTTTTAATCGTTGAATCTGGTGTTTTCGGTTGTTCTGGTGTTTTTATCTCTTCTGTATTACCACCAATTTTCACAAACTCTAACGACACATAGCCTTCTTTTCCTTGGTAGCTTATTTTTGCCCAGCCGTTCGCTTTTCCTAGAACCGTTACTTTTTCACCATTTTTTAAGTTTCCAAGGATCGAGCTACTTGTATTCGCTGCGCTTCTTACTCGTAAGCTTGTCGCATTGATTGTTCCTACTTCTTGTACTCCATTTTTGATTGTTGGTTGCTGCTTTTGACTAGAAGCATCAGGTGTTTGAATTACATCTCCAAATTTTAAAAACTCTAAAGATACATATCCTTCTTTTCCTTTATATTCAATCTTTGCCCAGCCATTTGCTTTTCCTAATACCTTTACTTTTTCATTTTTTTGAACGTAGCCAATCATTGAACTACCTAAAACCGGACTATTACGTACATTCAAACGAGTCGCCGTAACAATTCCCTCTTCTTTTTGCCCATTATTAATTGTTAATTGTTGTTTTTGTTCAACGTTTGGATTTTTATTCGAAAATCCTAAAAATTGTAATGTGACATACCCTTCTTTTCCATTATGAGAAATTTTTGCCCATTCTTTTTCCTGACCTAAAACTTGTACAATCGTTCCTTGTTTTACTGTTCCTATAACTTTACCTTGAGTTGTAGGTTGTTCACGTATATTTAAGTTTGTTGCATTTACTGTTGCTAAATTATCACTTTCTGCAAAGGCATGAGTCGAAATAAAAGATGCTGCTGTCGCTAGAAATGTACCTGTTATTATTTGTTTTGTTGTTTGCTTCATATTTTTATAAGAATATAGGAAATCCTATATTCTTCAGCCTCCCTTTTTTATCCGTCTTACTATTAATCTTAACATATCATTCCGAAATATATATTTCGAATATCTAAATACAGCCATAAAAATTGTGAACATCTTTTTTTCCATATAGTTTTTTTTGCATAAAACTCTTTTTCCTATGAAATATTACATTGGTATGTTATTGTTTATTCGCCGTAAAAATGCAAAATAAAGACCAATATCCTTCCATCTAAAAAAAACATGAAACAAATATAAAACTAAAAAGGACTTTGGATTGCATTTTATTATGCAATCCAAAGTCCTTTTTTCATCTATAAGAAAGAGTATTAATATGCTTTTCCCCAATACACCATGCGCTTAGCTTTTTTACTACAGCAAATACATTCATCAGCTAAATGTTCTTGTTCAAAAGGCATACAGCGTGAAGATACTCCAACTTCTTCTTTTAGTTTTTCTTCACAATCTAGTTCTCCGCACCACATTGCCTTAATAAAACCTTGCTTTTCGTCAGCTACTTTTTTCATCTCTTCGAAATTCGTCACACTATACGTATTCTCATCGCGAAATACTTTCGCTTTATTAAATAAAGAATGATGAATTTCCTCAAGTAATGATGGAATGCGTTCTTCTAATTGATCCATTGATATAAACTCTTTTTCCTTCGTATCTCTCCTTACGAGTACAACCTGATTCTTTTCAATATCCTTCGGACCAACCTCTAATCGAACTGGAATCCCCTTCATTTCATACTCATTGAATTTCCAGCCCGGCGTTTTATTACTAGCATCTACTTTCACACGTGCTACCTTTTGAATACGACCTTGTAACTCTGTTGCCTTTTCTAACACACCTTCTTTATGCTGAGCAATCGGTACGATAACAACCTGTACTGGTGCTACTTTTGGAGGCATTACAAGTCCATTGTTATCACTATGAACCATAATAAGTCCACCTATCATTCTTGTTGATACCCCCCAAGATGTTTGGTGTACATATTGCCACTTACCAGTACGATCTAAAAACTTAATATCAAATGCTTCAGAGAAATTCGTTCCAAAGTTATGAGAGGTTCCTGTTTGAAGCGCTTTTCCATCATGCATTAAACTTTCAATCGTATAAGTTGCCTTTGCTCCCGCAAACTTTTCTTTTTCTGTTTTTTGCCCTTTAATTACTGGTATCGCTAAGTAATCTTCACAGAAAGAAGCATATAGATTTAAAATATTTAACGTTTCAGCTTGCGATTCTTCTGCCGTTTCATGGATCGTATGGCCTTCTTGCCATAAGAATTCAGTTGTACGAAGGAATGGTCTCGTTGTCTTCTCCCAACGAACTACTGAACACCACTGATTATATAGCTTTGGTAAATCATTATATGATTGCACAATCTTTGAAAAATGCTCACAAAATAAAGTTTCAGATGTAGGGCGTACACAAAGCCTTTCCGCTAACTTTTCATCTCCACCATGTGTAACCCATGCTACCTCAGGAGCAAATCCTTCCACGTGATCCTTCTCTTTTTGCAATAAACTTTCTGGGATAAACATTGGCATATACACATTTTCATGACCAGTTTCTTTTAACTTCTCATCCATCACTTTCTGCATATTTTCCCATAAGGCATAACCGTACGGACGTAAAATCATACACCCTTTTACACTTGAATAATCAACAAGTTCAGCTTTTTTTACAATATCGGTATACCACTGAGCAAAATCTTCTTCCATCTTCGTAATGGCTTGCACTTGTTCTTTTATCATAGTCAGTCTTCCTCCTTTTGAAAATACAAAAAAGCCCGAGCCCCTAAATAGGGACCGAGCTTTGCCGGCGTTACCACCCTGATTCATACACAAAAATTGTATATGCTCTCTTTTTGATAACGGGAAATTCCCGCTGCATATGCAGAACGCAAAGGTAGGTTCCATATCGCCTTTTTAAGAATCTTTCAGCCAAGCGGATTCTCTCTCTATACAAAAAGGGTAGACATGTACTAGTCCTTTTTCATCGTTATAACGAAATAAATTTGTTGATTATCATAATACAAATTCTTTTTTAAAACAATAGCTAATTTTCTTATTTTTATATATTCTTTTCGTTTTTTGTAGTTTTATACGTAGCTTTTTCTAGAGATTTTTACAAGTTGATGTGCAATCATACCGATAAGTGTACCCAGTAGAACGAAGAAACCAATAAATCCATATCCCATTCCTTCCCATCCACCAATAACGATCATTGTAACAGGGAAGGATGCTAAACAAAGAAGTATTAAAATAAGTGCAAATATAATATCAAACGGTTTGTCTGGAAAACGTTTCTTTAGTAAATATGAAATAGCAAATACAAGGAGAATCGTGATTCCACCAATGATGTAAAATATACCAAATCCATCTAACCAGTCCATACTATTTCCTCCTTCCATACATTCCCTTATACTTATTATATGTTTAATTTTTCTGAAAATAAACATATAAATTTTATTCGGAAATATATTTTTATCACTAGGTATTAATAGTAATATATAAGAATAGGTTTTATATTACTAGGAGGGTTACTTTATGGATAAAGCATTAACTAATCGTGTCATTATTTTATCTTTCGACTGTTTATCAGCTTTAGATTTTCCTATACTACAAAAATCACCTAATTTCCAATCTCTAATAAAAAAGGGCGCAGTTGTGGAAAAAGTAGAGCCAATTTATCCTTCTGTAACATATCCAAGCCACTCAACAATCGTGACTGGTAATTATCCTAATAAGCATGGTGTCGTTAGCAATACGTTACTTCAACCAGGACGTGAATCCCCAGATTGGCATTGGTACCGAAAATCGATAAAAGGAACAACGTTATATGATGAAGCACATAAAGCAAATTTAAAGACCGCTGCCCTTCTATGGCCTGTTACTGGAAGAGCAAAAATCGATTACAATTTGCCAGAAATTTTCCCAAATAGACCGTGGCAAAATCAAGTTTTAGTGTCATTATTTAGCGGTAGTCCACTTTATCAATTAGATTTAAATCGCCGTTTTGGCCATATACGAAATGGATTATCGCAGCCTGAACTTGATGATTTCGTGCTCGCTTCGGCTGTACATACAATCCATACGAAAAAGCCAAATGTCATGTTCGTACATTTTACGGACCTAGATACACAAAGGCATTATTATGGGTTTTCATCTAAGGAAACGCGAGCTGCAATTCATAGACATGATGAACGGCTAGGAAAAATTATTCAAGCTTTAAAAGAAAGTGGACTATACGAAGAAAGTACAATTATTGCTCTTGGTGATCATAGCGCTTTAAGTGAAAACAAAGCAATTCAATTAAATGTGCTATTTCATCAAAAAGGGCTTATCTCTATAAATTCAAAAGGGAAAATAGTAGATTGGAGGGCCTATTGTCAAAGTTGCGACGGGTCTGCCTATGTATATGTGAAAGACAAAAACGATACAGATACAATCCGAGAAGTACAACTACTCCTTGAAGAACTGCTTCGAAATAAACAAAGCGGCATTGAATTTATCCTTCATGATGAAGATGCGAAGGAATGCGGTGCAGATGGTAATTGTTTATTTATGTTAGAAGCACAAGAAGGGTATTATTTCACTGAAAATTATATAGGGGATTTTATAAAAGAAATTACTCAAAAAGATGTTACTCCTAGTAAAAAATATACATTTGGAACTCATGGATACTCTCCAACAAAACCTAACTATGAAACAATTTTTATTGCTGCTGGAAAAGGTATAAAAAGCGGCGTTACCATCCCGTATATGAGACTTATTGATGAAGGACCTACTATCGCTAGATTACTCGGTCTACACTTAGGTGAAACAGACGGAGCAATTGTAGAGGATTTACTACAATTGTAAAGAACTGTGTATATATGTAAAAGTTATGTAAAAATCATCACTGTTTCTCTTTTTACAATTTTTATTTTTGTACACTATTATTAGAACAAATTTAAGGGGGAACACTATATGAAAAAAATGTCCAGACAAGAAAAAAGCTGGATATTATACGATTGGGCGAACTCGGTATATTCGCTCGTCATTACAACTGCATTATTTCCAATTTATTTTAAAGCAGCTGCAAAAGAAGCTGGACTATCTGGTGCAACTTCAACAGCCTATTGGGGATATGCAAACTCGTTCGCTACACTATTAATTTCTATACTTGCTCCTATTCTCGGCACAGTTGCTGATTATAAAGGATTTAAAAAACGATTTTTCACATTCTTCTTTGGGCTTGGTATCGTCTTTACAAGTATGCTAGCAGTTGTTCCAACATCTCAGTGGTACTTATTACTAGGATGCTATATGCTCGCATTAGTTGGTTTTGCTGGAGCAAACATCTTTTATGACGCGTTTTTAGTAGATATCACCTCTGAAGATAGAATGGACAGAATTTCTACGAGAGGGTTTGCCTTAGGTTATATTGGGAGTACAATTCCTTTTATCGGTTGTATCGCTCTTATTATTCTTGCTCAAAAAGGAACTATCCCTTTATCAGTCGGCATTGCTAGTCAAATTTCCTTCGCGATAACAGCTCTTTGGTGGGGGTTATTTACAATTCCAATGCTCAAAAACGTAGAGCAAACACACTATATTGAACGTCATCCAAGACCAATTGCAATGAGCTTCAAGCGCCTTGCTGATACGTTTAAAAATATTAAAGAATACAAAACTGTTTTTATGTTTCTAATAGCTTACTTCTTCTACATTGACGGAGTTGATACGATTATCACTATGTCCACAGCTTACGGAACTGATCTCGGGATTAGTGCAACTAATCTATTAATCATCTTATTTGTAACACAAATTGTCGCTTGTCCATTCGCTTTATTGTACGGAAAACTATCGGAAACGTTTACCGGTAAAAAAATGCTATATGTTGGTATTATTATTTATATCATTATCTGCACATATGCTTATTTCTTAAAAACGACACTTGATTTCTGGATTTTAGCAATGTTAGTTGCCACATCTCAAGGTGGTATTCAAGCACTAAGCCGTTCTTATTTTGCAAAGCTAGTACCAAAAGAATCTGCTAATGAATTCTTCGGATTTTATAATATCTTTGGTAAATTTGCAGCAATTATGGGTCCAGTATTAGTTGGGGTTACGACTCAATTGACTGGCAAAACAAACGTTGGTGTACTTAGTATTATCGTACTGTTTGTTATTGGTGGCATTCTGTTAACAAAAGTACCTGAAAATGATACTCCTGTTACACCACCTAGCTCTAAAACGAAAACGATATAAGTAAAAAGATCCCCTTCTTGTGTGAAGAGGATCTTTTCTTTATTTTTAACGATAACAACTTACAATTAAAAACTCTACTGCTTGTACAAAAATAGTTTATCAACAGTTGTTCCTAATACTTCAGCTAAACGAAATGCTAACGCTAAGCTTGGATCATATTTATTATTCTCAATTGCATTTATCGTCTGTCTTGATACGTTACACTTATCAGCTAATGCACCTTGTGAAATATTATTTTCAGTGCGTAATTCATAGATTTGATTTTTCACATTATTTCTCCTAACCTGTAAAATCATTTTTACAACACCAGTATATAATTGGCTTATATAGTTGTCAAAAGATTCCCATAGAAAAAAGGAGCAAATACGCCCCCTTACAACACTTCTTTTGAAACTACCGAGTTGGATAAATCCGTTTGATCTGCCACTTCTTTATTTAGAATATCCTCGCTTATCCTCATACGTAGCACTGGCAAAATTGCCAATAAAATAAGTGACATCGCTATACAAAATACAATAACTAATGAAGTCATTTCCTTCAATCTTCCAGCTAGAGAAGTCCCAATTAACATAGCGCCCATAAACAGTGGTAAAATTGTTCCATTTACTCTTCCAATCATATTTTCTGGTACAAGTTGAATCATAAGCGTACCGACAACGATATTGACACAAGCTAAGCAAATACCTGTGCCAAATCTCATGAAACTAGTAACCCAAAACGATGTGGATAATCCTTCTATCAAAAATGATATCGCGAGCACACTCATACCAAATACAAACATCTTTTTCGGATTTACTTTTGAAGCGAAAACCGCAGCAACAATTCCACCGATTAGCATACCGATTCCATCCGCTGCCGCCAAATATTGAACTGCTTCCTTTTCCATGCCTAAACGTTCGATCACAAGGAATACTTCTAATGGGTTCGTTAATCCAACTGATAAACCAATAATAGTAAAGGTAATTGTAATCATGCGTAAATTTTGCGTGTGAAGAACATATTTCCATCCCTCTTTTATATCATTTTTTAACGAACCTCTCACTGCCTGCTCTTGTTCAACCCACTTTGGTAAAAATGAAAGAGCGATAGCAGATAACAAAAATAAAATGATTAAACTATATAATGATGTAAATAAACCAAGTTGCGTGTACACAATTGTTCCTACAACTGGTCCGAAAATCATAAATAACGATTGTAACGTTTGATTAAACGCAATAGCACTTGCTACCTGTTCTTCCTTTACATAGCGCTTAAATATACGTGAAGATGAAGGCTGAGAAAACTGACCTACAATTGCGGAAACGAGTGTCGCAAAAAATATTGCCTGCCAGTAATCAATCTTTAACAATAAGACAATCCCTATAATAGATAGTACACTTAACACATCTCCAGCAACCATTGTTCTTTTCGGGTTCCAGCGATCTGCTAACGCACCACCAATGAACGAAAAGATAAAAATAGGTGCATATTCCATGACCGATAATAGTGACACTGAAATTGGATCATTATTCGTCCGCTCCATTACGAAATACAATAGAGCCATATTTCTGATCCAAATTGCAAATTGCTGCAAAATATCAGATGTCATAACGATCATAAATGCTCGGTTTTTTAATAAACCTTTCATTTTCATTCCCCCTTTTACAAACCGACCGTTCGGTCTAATTTGTTTTATAAGAAAAGCCGCTGACTAATTTTCAGCTGCCATCCCTTTTAACAATACATCTATTGCCTTTTTATAAATTCGTTTTAACTCGCTATAATCTAGCTCATAGTAGAGTACTCCCAGCCCTGATAATAAGCCGTTTACAATATACATAAGATCACGAGTATTATCTTCACGGAACTCTCCAGATTGTATACCTGTTTCAATTAATTTCTCGAAAATACCATATGATTCTCTAGTTAAAGCTAACATTTCATCTAGAATCTCTTTGCTTACAACTTGGCTCATAGAAAATTCCTCTATTGCATTAGAAATAGGTTGTTGTATATCCTCTACATAATATTCTGCGAGACCATATAACTTCTCTGTACTAGTACTATACAACTTCTCTTTTTCATTCCATTTTTCAAGCCAATCATACGTATGCTGTTTCACTACAAATAAAAATAATTCTTCTTTACTTTTAAAGTGATAATAAATACTTCCTTTACTTCGCCCTGTAATTTCACAAATATCTTCCATAGATGTAGCTGCATAGCCTTTTTGTGAAAACAGACTTTCCGCTTTATATGCAATTTCTTTCTTTATCTCTTCTGCGCTTTTTCTCATACTCACACCTCTTTAAACCGACCGTTCAGTCTAATATTAACAGACAAAAAACCTCTGTTGCAAGAGGCTATATTCCTTACTTAAGAAAATGTATTTTCAAACCAAACTCGAATCATGTGTATTGTTCCAAATTTAAATCCTAATTTAACAAGAAATACGCCTCCCGCAACTAATAAAAATAATGCTACTTTCCCTTTGTTTTTTACTTTCGGTTCCCTTCCCATTTCCATTCCCCTTAGTATGTTAAAAATATTAATCAAACGTTTGTTTAACTGTTATTTTGCATATGTAAGCCAACTAATCAAACGTTTGTTTAAAAAGAAATACGCCCCCTATAGGGCGTATTCTAATCAATCACCGCCACCACCATCGCAGCTACCTCCGCTATCTCCACCAAAAGACCCTCCACAATCATGTGAACCGCCATCATGCGAGCTATCATTATCCGATCCAGCAAAGAAAAATAATGGTGATGAGCTGTTAGATGAATTATGTATATTATTTTGTTTCGTAAAGTTTACTTTCTTCTTGTTTGATCGAACCGCTGTTACGATTGTTCCAATTACAACAAATAATAGTATTACAATAATAAATTCCATATAGAAACCTCCCTTAATCCTTGAATAATTGAATCGTTCTCTCTAAGTTTTCAAGTGAAATAAAGCGTGATTCACGAAGAATCTCTTTTCCATTATGAAATACTAAAATTGTCGGTCCTGTAAATACTGCATATCGCCCCGCAACCTCTTGCATGTCTTGTAGTAATATATCTATTTTCTCTACGTAATCATAATTCTCTAATACGTAATTTACTTTTCTTAACATGACATCACAAACACCACAATTTTCCGTTTTAATAAACAGAAGTACTAATTGTCGCTCTTCAATATATGTTGCCAATTCTTCTATCGTTTCAAATTTATTCATCTTATCCCTCTTAACGTAATTTACGAAATACTTTATCTTGATACATACGAAATGCTGAACTATCTTTAATCTTTCTCTTTTCCATTAACTGCTGAAACCGCAGCGTTTTTGCTGTTAACTCTTCTTGTAATTTTTTTCTCTCTTCATCATAACAGCAAGCGATTAAATCTTCTATTTTTAATATATCTTTTTGTAATTCCATTTCTGCTGGAATCATTCCAGCATTTTTTAAAATTTTATAACTCATCCTTAACTCTGGAGGTACCATTGAAAGATCTTCTAGTTGTAGTGGCTTTCCTTTTCCCGGAATATTATCAAGATCACCATTCCGTATTGCTTGTCGAATCTTTTCTTCAGCAATGTTCAAAAACACATCCACACTGTCCCCTCCCTTACATATTTTTACTATTATTTTACATGAAATTTCATCATCTTGCTACGCCATTACAAGTTGACTTCATACAATTTTTTCTCAAATTTATTTATAATGAGCCATTTCCTTCCTCACCAATCTTTCATTTTCATATTCAGTTTGTATTAAAGCCTTTTTGTATTGAGAAAATCTTTCTTAATACAATAAAGCGTTTACACTAAATCTTGCATTTGTTACGATTTAATCATCCCCAGCTCCCTTGTATAGACTTCGTGATGTCTGATCATTTTCATCTAGACGTTTCATACGTCTAGATTCACTTTGGTTTATTGGCAAATGCCTTTAAATATATCTTTTACTTTGAAAGGGGAAATGACTATGAGGTCAAAAAAATTCACACTGTTATTGCTATCTCTACTACTCTTCTTACCTCTTTTTCTCACAAATTTTATTACTCCAAATCTCGCATTAGCGGATTCACCAAAGCAAAGTCAAAAAATTGTTGGATACTTTCCTTCATGGGGCATTTACGGACGTAATTATCAAGTTGCAGACATTGATGCATCAAAGCTCACTCATTTAAACTATGCATTTGCTGATATTTGTTGGAATGGAAAACATGGAAATCCCTCCACTCATCCTGATAATCCAAATAAACAAACATGGAACTGTAAAGAGTCTGGCGTACCTCTGCAAAATAAAGAAGTTCCCAACGGTACCCTCGTATTAGGAGAACCATGGGCTGATGTCACAAAATCTTATCCGGGATCAGGTACAACTTGGGAAGATTGTGATAAATATGCCCGTTGTGGAAACTTCGGAGAATTAAAACGACTAAAAGCTAAATACCCTCACTTAAAGACCATTATTTCCGTCGGAGGTTGGACTTGGTCTAACCGCTTTTCTGATATGGCCGCTGATGAAAAAACTAGAAAGGTATTCGCAGAATCAACAGTCGATTTCCTACGTGAATACGGATTTGACGGCGTCGATTTAGACTGGGAATATCCAGGTGTTGAAACGATTCCTGGTGGTAGTTATCGTCCTGAAGATAAACAAAATTTCACTCTCCTTCTTCAAGATGTCCGAAATGCTTTAAATAAAGCAAGTGCCGAAGATGGAAAACAATATTTATTAACAATTGCTTCAGGTGCAAGTCAACGTTATGCTGATCATACAGAGCTAAAGAAAATCTCTCAAATACTCGATTGGATTAATATTATGACATATGATTTCCACGGTGGATGGGAAGCAACTTCTAACCATAATGCAGCATTATATAAAGATCCGAATGATCCAACAGCTAATACGAAATTTTACGTAGATGGAGCTATCGAAATTTATAAAAATGAAGGTGTACCAGCTGATAAACTCGTATTAGGCGTACCATTTTACGGACGTGGTTGGAAAAGTTGTGGAAAAGATAATAATGGGCAATATCAACCATGCAAACCAGGTAGTGATGGCAAACTAGCATCTAAAGGTACTTGGGATGATTATTCTACCGGTGACACAGGCGTGTATGATTACGGTGATTTAGCAGCGAATTACGTAAATAAAAATGGTTTTGTACGCTATTGGAATGACACAGCTAAAGTACCTTATTTATACAATGCAACTACAGGCACATTTATTAGCTACGATGACAATGAATCTATGAAATATAAAACAGATTATATAAAAACGAAAGGTTTAAGTGGAGCGATGTTTTGGGAACTTAGTGGTGACTGTCGCACAAGTCCAAAATATAGCTGTAGTGGTCCCAAATTGCTTGATACGTTAGTAAACGAATTACTTGGTGGACCTATTAGTCAAAAAGATACTGAATCACCAACGAACGTAAAAAACATTGTGGTTACGAATAAAACTTCAACCTCAGTCCAATTAAGCTGGACCGCATCTACTGATAATGTGGGGGTTACTGAATATGAAGTTACTGCTGGGGAAGAAAAATGGAGTACAACAACAAATAGCATTACAATTAAAAACTTAAAACCTAATACGGAATATACATTTGTAGTCATAGCAAAAGATGCTACTGGGAATAAATCACAACCTAATTCTATTATTGTAAAAACAGATGACGCTAACACAACACCTCCTGGCGGAAATGGTAATGCTACGTTTTCAGTCACTTCAAATTGGGGAAGTGGTTACAACTTCTCGATTGTAATCAAAAATAACGGAACGACTCCTATTAAAAACTGGAAATTAGAATTTGATTATAACGGCAATTTAACACAAGTTTGGGATTCTAAAATTAGTAGTAAAACAAATAATCATTATGTAATTACGAATGCAGGATGGAACGGTGAAATTCCTCCTGGTGGATCCATTACAATCGGTGGCGCAGGAACAGGAAATCCTGCCGAAATTTTAAATGCCGTCATTAGTGAAAGCTAAACGTAACACCCGTTAATTATTTCATTAAAGTTTGAATTTAGGTTTGAACGCTCTCTCTCCTAAATTCAAACTTTTAATTTTATAAAAATCACAAATTAATATTACATTAACTGATTATAATTATATTTAGTTTCTAATATGAAGTTCGTGTGAAGTTCACCTGAATTTTACATGAATTTCCTGTAAGTTCTATTGTCTTCCCATACTAATCACATTATCCTTTACATATAGGAATTATTTTTATTCCGTTTCAAACTATCTGTATATACAAAAAAGATAGTGGCCTATTAGGGAAAGGCATCTAGTATTATTATAAATATAAACATAACAAAAGAAAAAGCACGCTTATAAGCGCACCATAAGAGTGCTTCTTCATACAATTCTCATGTAAGAGTTCTCGAAAATCATGTTAATCACAAAGAAAAAGCATTAGCTCATAAAAGCTAATGCTTTTTCTTTATTCATATTGCTCAACGTTCCATTCTTCTATATTCCATACTTTCGTTATCCACGATTCATAGAAAGAAGGCTCATGTGAGACAATTAAAACGGTTCCTTTATATTGTTGTAACGCTTCCTGTAAAGCCATTTTAGTTTCTATATCCAAATGATTAGTCGGTTCGTCTAAAATTAAAACATTGCTTTTCGTTACGATAAGTTCACATAAACGTACTTTCGTTTGTTCCCCACCGCTTAATAAACAAATAGGTTTTAACACGTGTTCTTCTTTCAATCCACACTTTGCTAATGCTTGACGTACTTCTTTCTTTGTCATATCTGGTCGTTCTTCCCAAACTTTCTCTAACGGCGTTATTTCTGAAGCAAGCTCTTCCTGTGCAAAATAAGCAGGATTTACTCGTTCCCCAACAGAAATTGAACCGCTTAATGGCTTTATTTGCCCTAATAATGTTTTTAATATTGTCGTTTTTCCAATACCATTATGACCAACAATGGCTATCTTTTCCCCTTTTTTCACTTGCAAATCCAATTCTGGAAATAACGGATCACTATAGCCTATCCTTAGTTTCTCAGCCTGTAATATACGACTCACTGGCTCAGCATAAACATTAAAATCAAAACGGGACTGGGGTACATTATTAATCTTTTCAACCTTTTGCATTTTCTCCAATACTTTCTCTCGACTTTTTGCTTGTTTCGCTTTTCGAATTTTATTTTTTTGAATAAATGTTTCTAATTGGGCAATTTCTTTTTGTTGTTTCACATACGCCGATTGTAATTGTTTCCTTTGCAATTGATAACTTTGCAAAAACTTTTCATAATCTCCTACGTACCGCTTAACTTTCCGTTCTTCTAGATGATAAATAACATTCGTAATATTGTTCAAAAATACTTCGTCATGCGAAATGATAATATAAGCTTTTTCATACATTTTCAAATACGATTGCAACCATTCTATATGTGCTGTATCTAAATAGTTTGTTGGCTCATCTAGCAATAAAACATCCGCTTTTTCTAAAAGAAGCTTCCCAAGTAATAACTTTGTCCGCTGCCCTCCGCTTAACTTTGAAACATCTTTTTCCAACCCTATTTCAAACAAACCTAAACCGATTGCTACTTCTTCAATTTCTGTATGAATTTGATAGAAATTAGAGCTTTCCAATATAGTTTGTAATTCTCCATACCTTACTAACAGTTTTTCTACTTCTCCTGCTCCAGCCATCTCTTCTGCAATTTTTAACATTTCACATTCAATCGCATACAAATTAGAAAATGCACTTTGCAAGTATCCTTCAATTGTTATCCCTTGTTGTAAATCTATATACTGCTGTAAAAATCCAACCTTCACATGTGGAAACCATTCAATGTTCCCGTCATCATGTATAAGTTCTCCTGTTAAAATCCTTAACAATGTTGATTTTCCAATTCCATTTTTCCCTACTAACCCAACATGCTCGCCCTTTAATAGTCGAAAGCATGCATTATATAAGATGGTTTTCTCACCATACGAATGACTTAAATTTTCTACTGTTAATATACTCATTTTTTTCTCTCCTTTACTTATGATTCATAAGCTAAATAGAGAGAACAACAGTATAAGACCTTATTTAATTATACATATAAAAAATGGGTAAGGTGAATACACCTTACCCATTACATATTATCGTAAAAAAGGATTAAGGTTCTTTACCTGCTGTCTTCAATTTAGCTTAATCGTTAAAAATGGGCAGACTTCTCCCGTCTTAAGCTAAAACCATTTGAAGAACAGTTGATAAAGTCATTTTATCCTTTCACTCCTTTAACATTTGTTATATTAAGAGTATAAACTACTCTGTTATATTCTATTCTCTATTTTTTCTTTTGTTCCTTCTCATTCTTTTCATGTTCTATAAAAAAAGCTCTTACCAGCAATTATCTTAAAATCTGGTAAGAGCTTTTTCTATTTTTTCATATAAGGAGCTAATACTCTTAAAATCTCTTCCTTATCCTTCTTTAACTCAAGTGATGTTAACATATCCATCGTTCGCGGTCGAGGTAATTCCACTTGCACCTCGCCAACTATTGATGCTGGTCTTTGAGATAAAATAAATACGCGATCAGAAAGTAAAATGGCCTCATCTAAGTCATGGGTAACCATAACGATTGTTTGCTTTTCTTGGTGCCAAGAGTTTAAAAGCCAGCTGTGTACTTCCATTTTTGTAAATGCATCTAATTTTCCAAAAGGCTCATCAAGCAGCATAATTGGTTTTTCACATAAATATGTGCGAAGAAAGCTAATTCTTTGGCGCATACCACCAGATAGTGCATCTGGATAATGATCCGCGTATTCATCTAGCTCAAACTGCTTTAATGCTTCCATTCCTTCTGTTAACCTTTTCTTTTTAGATTTCCCTTCAATCTCCAACGGAAGAACAATATTTTGTAAAGCCGATCGCCACGGTAATAATAAATCTTGTTGCGGCATATAGCTTACCACATCTTGTTTTTTCACATGTTCCTCGTTATAAAATACCTCTCCGCTCGTTGGCTCTTCAACACTCGCGATCATATTTAACAATGTGCTTTTCCCACAACCACTTGGACCTACAAAAGAGACAAACTCTCCCTCCTGTATAGAGGCACTAATATTTTCTAATACATTCTTTCCATCGAAAGATTTCACAATATCTTTTATTTGTAATCCGCTCATTTTTCACTTGGAAGGAATTCATTTGTAAAAGCATCTTTTACATCAATTTTCTTTTTAATAACTTTGTTGTCATATAAAAAATTCATGTAATTCGTCCAAACTTCTTCCTTCTGTACTCCCCACGCTTTTGCATCATCTTGATACTTCGTACTTAACCACTTTTGACTTTCTTGTACTAATTCTTTATTCACATCTGGAACAGCTTTAATTAAAATATCAGCAGCTTCTTTCGGTTCTTTAATTGCGAAATTATAACCTTCTGTCGTTGCAGTCATAAACTTTTTCACAAAGTCTTTATCTTGCTTCGCATGCTTTTCACTTGTAATAATAACTGGGCTATAGAAATCAAGCGCTGGATCTAGATCCTTCACCATAATTGTATTTAACTCTTTTCCTTGACGCTTCGCTTCAATGCCATCCCAACCGTAATAAATCCATTCGAAATCTGCATCACGGCCGATTGATTTAAAGAAGTCTGTTTGTCCAAGAATAATTTTTTCGACTTTATTAAAATCAGCTTGATGTTTCTCCATAATCGTTTTTAACGTCGCTTCTTCTGCTGGTCCTCCCCAGCCGCCATAACGTTTACCCTCAAAATCTTTCGGTGACGTCATATTATCTTTTTTAAGCGATGCAAAGGCCGAAGTATTATGCTGAATAATCGCTCCTACAGACACAACTGGGATTCCTTCAACACGAGCTAATGTTACATTTTCCTGTGCACTTATCGCAAAGTCTGCTTTCCCAGAAGCAATCATCTGCTCTGCTGTTACATTGTCACCAGGCTGAATAATTTCTACATCTAATCCTTGTTTTTTATAATAGTCCTTAGTCTTCGCTACATATAAACCAGTATGGTTTGTATTTGGAAACCAATCTAATACTATTTTTACTTTTTGATCTTTACTTGCACTTTCTTCTTTCTTCGCCGGATTACACCCAGCCACACCTACCGCTAATAAGGTAGCTAACATAACTTTTAAACCTTTTTTCATTTTCTGCCGTCCTTTCTATATATCCATGGTGCTGTTATTCTTGCCATAAATTCCACAATAAAATACAGGCATAATGTCACCATGACGATAATTGCTGCAACACCAAATACTCGGGCAGTTAAAAAGGATTTTGTAGCTCTCGTAAGCATAACCCCTAAACCTTCACTTGCACCGAGCCATTCCCCGATAATCGCCCCCATTACGCTATATGTAACTGCAATTTTCAAACCTGAGAAAAAGTATGGAAGCACTGCTGGAAACTTTACTTTCTGATAAACTTGCCATTTCGTTGCTTTCATTGTTTGTAACAGTTTCAACATGTTTTTATCTACTGTTTGAAAACCTTCTAAAATGCTAAGAGCAATAGGGAAAAAACAAACGAGTATGACGACCATTACTTTTGGCAACATCCCATAACCAAACCAAATAATAAATAACGGCGCAAGTACAACGATTGGAATCGTTTGCGAAATAACGAGCAATGGGTTTATTAAAATACGAAATAAAGGTATAACGTCCATAATAATTGCGATGCTCGTCCCAAGTAAAATCGCAAAGAACAGTCCGATTATAACTTCCTGTAACGTTTGCATCGTATTTGGTAATAGTAAATCTTTCATTCCAATTAATTCTTGAACAATGGCAGAAGGCTTTGGTAAAATCCACGGTTCAATTTTAAATAATGAAACAGATCCTTCCCATATCGCAATGAGAAGGATAAGCCAAATGGTTGTAATTATTTTAGATTGCTTCTGGTTTTGCATATTCATCACGGTACTTCCAAACCTTTTCATCTATCGTTACACCAGTGCTTGGACGATAATGGATTTTAATAGAAGTAATCACTTCTTCAGCTCCAGCATCGACGCATGCTTGTTGCGCACGTTTAACGACATCAAGAAGTACATCTAATTCTCCTTCCAGCGTTGTTTCCATTGCCCCTACTTCATAACGCACTCCCGATTGTTGTACAACTTCAATTGCTTTATCAACAACAGAATATACATCTTTTGTTTTCGCTTGCGGTACTACTGAAAATGACATTGTAACTTGTTGTGACATAATAAAATCCCCCTTATGAAATTAAATTTTAAAACAAGAAAAGGCTTTCCTACTGCGTAGGAAAGCCTTGTATGCAAGTTATTATAGAATAACATATGCTACATCACTTTAAGTAACTCCCTACGCTGGCATTATCCAGATCAGGTTGAGGGTCGATGTTTACTTACATCCTCTCAGCCAATTGGCTCCCCGGTCCTTAATTCGTTTTCATTGTAGCATGATTTATTTTATTGAACAAACTAAACCATGCATATTCATTTCATTATTTTTGGAAAATATCCAACTTTTTCAGCATGAGCTAATAACTGCTGAATAAATTGTTTATTAATGGCTGGCACTACCAGTTCTTTTTTCTTAATCCATTCATTCGTTCTACGAGTACCCATTACGATTTCAGATTGCTGCGCTCCATCTCCTGCAACTTGAGAAGCAATTAGTTCTGCTATTACTTCATCTTCTTTCGCTAACTTAAGTCCAGTATCTATATATTGCGAGAGTGAAACCATTTCAAGGTTATATCCACATTCCTCAATTAGCTGTATAAAATGTTCAAATTCAATTTGATGCGGATGACAAATATGTAGCGTTTCCCCTACAATTTGTGCATCTTGCAAATACGCTACAATTGATTTACTAGCAAAATCAATTGGTGTAAAATCGATTTTCCACTTCACATTTGGAGCTTGTCCAATGAGTAACATCGCTTTAATAAGACGATAAAATGCATTTCCTTCAATATTTTGTTGGAATACACCTGTCTCTGAATGACATGCTAAATTACCTGCACGATAAATATTCCCTTGTATGCCGCCCTTCAAAGCTTCACGAACAAGATTTTCCGCCTGTAGTTTACTATCGGAATACACACTCTCTAACTCTACATTATAATTAAAATCACCAGTTTCCATATATGTATCCCATTGCTCTATTGCCAATTCTATCGGAATACCAATTGTTGAAATAAAGTGGAATGTTGCCCCTTCTTCCGTTAATGCTAGCATACGGCTTGTTCCATGAACGTTTACATTTGTAAACTGAGCTACATCTCCAAAGTGCCTTACATCTGCACCACAATGAATTACCGTATCAACTTTGGAACGAATAAATTTAAATTCTTCTTCATTCATACCAAGATACTCTGCTCCAAGATCACCAGGAACTGCTGTTATACGTTGTAGCCATTCTTTGCTTATATCATTAAAGTAACCTGTTAATGTATTAACAATTCTTTGTTGTATATCTTGCGTTGGTCTTACTAAGCAATAAATATGTGCTGTTGTATCTTTTAGTAACTCATACAATATGTGCGAACCTAAATAACCTGTAGCTCCCGTTAAAAAGATATTTGAAACTTTACCATTTTTCACCTCATTTATATGTGAAATTGGCTCTGGCTCATGAATTACTTTATATTCACGGAATACTTCTTCTTCCTCTACTTTTAATTCCCTTTGAATTTGTGCTAACCCATATATTGTTCTTTCCTGGAAGAAGTCTTGAATTGTTAAATGCGGGAAATCTTCTTTTAACAAGGTTAAAACTCGTAACACCTTCAACGAATGCCCACCAATTGTAAAGAAATCATCATGAACACCAATTCTCGAGATTCCTAATACATCAATCCAAGCTTTTGCTATTTTCTCTTCCGCTTCAGTAGATGGGGCAATATATTCTTGTAAACGAACTGGTTCATAGTCTGCTTCTAGTTGTGCTAATCGCTTCACATCAACTTTTTTATTTGGTGTAAGTGGCAGTTCATTAATATAGATTAATTTGGATGGCACCATGTAATCTGGTAACTGCTCTTGTAACTGATAGACTAATTCTGGTATTTCCTTTTTATCCAAAGTTGTATAGAATGCAATTAAATATTGGCTACCTTCCTTACTTTTCTTAGCAAAAACAGCATTTTCTTTTACATTATGATTTTGAGAAATTTTGCTTTGAATTTCTCCTAATTCAATACGATGTCCTCTGATCTTTACTTGATCATCTTTTCGGTGTAAAAATTCTATATTTCCATCCTCTAATAACTTAACTACATCACCTGTTTTATATATTTTAACTATAGGATTAAATGGATTTGGAACAAAAGCCTCAAGTGTTTTTTCAGGCTTATTAAAATACCCTTTTGCTAGTCCTACTGAATCTATATGCAATTCACCAGGTACACCAATTGGACAAAGATTCATATTCTCATCCAAAATCATAACTTGATAATTGGCACATGGCTTACCAATTGGAATACTCGCAACATCCTCATTCAGCTGACCAGGTATTTGATAGGTTGTCGTCACTACAGTACATTCTGTTGGTCCGTATACATTATGAATTTCAACATTTGTACCTATTCTTTCTCTCCATAATTTAATAACCTCTACAGGCAACATTTCACCGCCAATAGCAATTCTTTTTAAGGAAGCTAGCTTATATACATCTTCTTCTGCTAAATAAGTTGCTACTTGTCGAACAAAAATTGTCGGCAACGCCAAAATTGAAGTTGCTTTTACTTTATAGATTGCATTTGCAAATGCTTCTACAGACAATCGCTCCTCCTCTAATAATACATATAAGTTTCCTCCACAGAATAAAGAAGCAAATGACTCCCATACAGAAGCATCAAAGCTAAAGGAAGGAAATTGTGCAAAGACATCCTCTTCTGTCAATTCATATTGCCTTTGCATCCAAGTATATAGATTAACAACTCCTCTATGTGCTAACATCGTTCCCTTTGGATTTCCTGTTGAACCAGATGTATAAATCATATATGCTACATCATCACAATGAATAGACAACTTTACATCTGTAGCTTCACAAGTTTCACTATCATAAATTGATACAGTTTGAACCCCATCACATGTTATAGGCGTTTCCTTCATCAAAATAACTTTCGCTTGGCTATCTTGAATAATGTACTGAATTCTACTTTCTGGATAATCTGGATCAATCGGAACATACGCTGCACCAGCTTTTAATATAGCTACCATACTTACTACTGTGTCTATGCTACGTTTCATAAATATTCCAACATAGTCTCCTAATTGCACACCGTTTTTAATTAACATATGAGCTATTTGATTACTTTTTTTATTTAGCTCCTCATAAGTTAAAGTATCTTCCTTCGAAGATAAAGCTATGCGATTCGGAAATTGAGTAACAGTATTATAGAACATATCGACGATACTTTTCTCAGGATATACTACTGTCGTATCATTCACTTGATTATAAAGTGCCATCTCGGCCTCTGTAATAATATTAAAATGATTTATATACTTACTTGTATTTTGTAATGCATCAATTAAAACACCTTGTATTTGTTGTGCATAACGAATACTCGTTGTCTCTTTCCAATTAACACTATTAAATATCATTTCTACACTTTGCATATTTTTATTGAATACAAATTGTAACGTATTTTTGTCTTGTAACTCATAATACATTTCACCAATAATAATAGGTGAAATTTCAGATGATTTATTATTGTTTTGAAACTCTGCTATTTCTTCCTCATTCATTTCTTGGATTTGTTCTACTTGCTCTACAATCTGCAAATTCAAACTTTCATAAGAGAGAAAATTAGAAACTTCAATAGTAATAGGAAATAAACTTCCTCTTGTATGATAGAGCACGATAATGTGCTTTTCTTTAGAAATATGATATAACCACGTTGCAGTTGCTCCTATTAAATCTACAATATGTGTCAGTTTTGGAAATGGTATAGTTTTTCTTTTCATTCCAAACTCTATCTCTTGCACATCTTTAGGTATTTTAATACTTCCTTCTACTCTTCCTAAAAATTCTTTTACCATCTCATTATAAGAAATCGCTAATTTCATATTTATGTAAATTCCTCTCCTAAATATAATAAAGGTGTGAAAATTCACACCTTTTTCATCCCGTATTAACGGGCAGATTGTTTCAACTCATAATCAGAGGGCTGGATCCCCCCTGATTAGAGCTTCAATTTCTCATTATTCGCTTTTAAACTCACCAATTAGCTCTTGTAATTCCTGAGAAAGCCAACTTAAAGAAGTCGCTAATTCTGCAATATCTTGTACTGATATTTCTTGCTCCTTCATACTTTCTTCAACATTACTACTGCTATTCGCATACGTATTCGCAATATGTGATAATTCATTTACGACTTGAACGATATTCTGGCTATTTTGTAAAATATCACTCGAATTGCCAGAAACAGCTTTCACCTGATTTTTAACAGATTGTGCTGATTTCGAGATTTTTTCAAAGAAAGCACCACTACTTTGAACAAGTGAAATTCCAGACTCTACTTCTTTTGAACCTTTTTGCATTGAAACTACAGCCTCTTCTGTTTCAGCTTGTGTTTCACTAATTAATTTTGCTATATCTTTCGCTGACGTTTCAGTTTGTTCTGCTAATTTGCGTACTTCATCAGCAACAACTGCAAACCCTCTTCCAGCTGCTCCAGCACGTGAAGCTTCAATAGAAGCATTTAAAGCTAATAAATTTGTTTGATTTGAAATACCTGTAATTACAGTTACAATATCACTAATTTCTTTTGACCTTGTTTCCAACGAATAAATGATAGAAGATAAATCTTTTACTGCATTTTGGATTAAACTCATTTGATTAATAATTTGTCCAATCACTTCATTACCTTCAATTGAATGTTGCTCCATACCTTCTGAGGCAACCGCAACTTGTTTCGCAGCTCCAGTTATCTCTTCTACCTTATTTTCCATTCCATGCACAATGCCTAAGCATTGTTGTACTGAAGTTTCTTGAGACTGTGCCCCTACTCTTAAACCTTCAATAGAACTTGCAATCTCTTGAACTGCCATGCTGTTTTCCTCTGTACTTGCCGACAATTCTTGTGAAGAAGAAGAAACTTGCTCAGCGGTCTGCCTTACTTTATCTATAATCCCTTTAAACTTCTCGATCGTATTATTGAAATAAACATTAATAATTCCAATATCATCTGGTCTTTCTTTTAATTTAATACTTAAATCACCTTCACCAATCTTACGTAATCCCTCTCGTAAATCTTTTAATGGAGCTAACGAGTTACGTACGATAAAGAATTGAGTAATAGTTGCAATTGCTAATGAAATAATAATAAAGAGTAAACCCTGTATCATAAACTTCTTCTTTGTACTAGGCACGATAGAAGCATCTAAATCAGCTGCAACAATTGCAACAATATTTTTTTCTCCATCTGTAATTGGTTCTAATATTGTCACCCATGAACCTAATTCGTCTTCATACACTTCTGTCATTTGTGCCTTTTTCGTATCTATCACTTTATCGTACGCCTTCATCCAATGAGCCGGCTGTTCATAATAGTCACCTGGCTTTACAGGTACCGCATTGGCTAGCTCTGTAGTCAAACCAACGAGTTGTAATTCTCGTTTTTCGTTCGGCTTTGCTCCTGTAACATACGTTTGTCCAACACTTTTCAATTCTTTTGTCACTTCATCTAATTGCTCTGTTAATTTTTCTTTTTTCACTTTTTCGGCTGTAGGATCTTTCGCAACATCTTTCACTACCTCTGCGTCTAATTGAGTTAATACCGTATCTCCTGTTTCAATAGACTGCCTTTCAAATAGAGACATCATACTACTTTGAAACATATTGAAACTTAACGCACCCATACTTCCAACAAGCGTCAAAATAACTAATACGGTTAATAAGACATTCTTTTGAAGAAACGATAACTTATGCCAATACTTTTTCATTAATATCCACCTTCCTTAATTATTAAAAACAAAAAACAAAAAAACAAAATATACGGATATTTTGTTTGAAAATGATTCTCAATATGTTCGAGAATAAAAAAAGACCAATGTAAAAAGCATTGGTCAAGACCAACCCTATCCGTCCGGTAACTGGCTAGCATAGCCTTTCGACCTTAGCCCCTATAGTTTTGCGCCCTCATGTTTCCATCAGTTTGCCTTTCTCGCTGAACGAGTTGAACGATATGGGAGTTCTATGAGAATTAAATTATTCTCTTTCCAAGATTACAACATTTAAATTAGAATGTCTACTTATTTAGAGATATAAATATAAAATTCCAATGTATTATTTTTTCGAAATAATTTAACAAAATGCGTGAATGTTACTTTTTTTATGTTATATAATAAAAAACGTATATAAATCAAAGATCCCTTCGGATATTTCATTAATTTTCTTTTAAATTAAACTATTCGAATATATCTTAACTTATGAATTTCGGAGGTAGTTTCTTATGTTTTGGCTACAATTTCTTACCTTATTACTCTGCATTTTTATTGGTGCACGCCTAGGCGGAGTTGGTTTAGGAGTAATGGGTGGAGTTGGTATGGCAATACTCGTTTTTGTCTTTCACTTACAACCAACCGCCCCTCCTATCGATGTAATGCTTATGATTTTAGCTGTAATTACTGCTGCTGGTGCTCTGCAAGCCGCTGGTGGAATGGATTATCTTGTTCATCTGGCTGAGAAAGCACTACGAAAAAATCCAAAGCGCATTACATTTTTTGCGCCTATTGTTACTTATTTATTTACACTATGCGCAGGAACTGGTCATGTTGCTTATTCTGTACTTCCTGTTATCGCAGAAGTCTCTCGTGAATCAGGAATTAGACCGGAACGCCCAATGTCAATTGCCGTAATTGCTTCCCAACAAGCAATTACAGCTAGTCCAATATCAGCTGCAACCGTTGCCCTTTTAGCAATGTTAGCTGACTATAAGATCACTTTATTAGATATTTTAAAAGTAAGTATCCCTTCTACTTTCATTGCTTGTATGGTAGCTGCATTTGTTGCTAGCAAAATGGGGAAAGAATTAAATGAAGACCCTGAATACTTAAAACGATTAAAAGAAGGAATGATTCCTAAGCTTGAAGAGAAAAAAGAATTTGTAGGTGTAAAAGGCGCTAAATTATCAGTTATCCTTTTCCTAGTAGGAACTTTTCTTGTCGTACTTCTTGGTTCATTTGAAGCACTTCGTCCCGGATGGATGGTTGACGGGAAGTTAGTTCGTCTTTCCATGCCAAACACAATTGAAATGGTTATGTTAACTATCGCAGCTCTTATTATTATTTTCTGTAAACCCAATGTAGAAAGCATTGTATCTGGTAACGTCTTTAAAGCGGGAGCAACAGCGGTTGTTGCTATTTTTGGTATCGCTTGGATGGGAGATACTTTCTTTAACGGCAACTTAAATATGATTCAAGGATCAATTCAGCATTTAGTGACAAGTGCACCATGGCTATTTGCTATCGCATTATTCATTCTATCTATTTTACTGTACAGCCAAGCAGCAACAGTTCGTGCTTTAATGCCACTTGGACTATCTCTTGGTATTCCGCCGGCATTACTAATTGCGATGTTCCCTGCAGTAAACGGATACTTCTTCATTCCAAACTATGGAACAATCGTTGCTGCCATTAACTTCGACCGTACTGGTACAACAGGTATCGGTAAATACGTTTTAAATCATAGCTTTATGATTCCTGGTCTGATTGCAACATTCACTTCTATCGGAATTGGAATGCTCTTAATTTCCATTATGTTTTAAAGAAAAAGCACAAACCTGCATCTTTAAAAGGTTTGTGCTTTTTAATCAAACGTTTGTTTAAATTTTTTCAATCAATAACTTCTACAGCATATCCTTTCTTTTTCAAACCACTCAATATTTCTTCAATATGATTTCTATCTTTCGTTTCTAATGATAAGTGCAATTGCGCATATCCTGGAAATACCTTTGTACCAATCCGTTCTAAATGTATATTTAATACATTCGCTTCAAAACTTGTTACAATCTCGAGTAAATGTTGCAAATATCCTGGCTTATCTTTAATCATTGTCGCAATGTGAATGAAGCGTCCTGCTTCAACCATTCCATGCTCAATAATACGAGAAATAAAGTTTACATCGACATTTCCACCACTTAGTACGGATACGACCTTTTTTTCTCTTATTGGGATTTTATGATAAAGCAAAGAAGCTAATGAGCTCGCACCAGATCCTTCAACCAACAATTTATTCCGTTCAAGAAGCATTAACATCGTTCGTGCGATTTCCATTTCATCTACACAAAATACATCATCTACATAACGTTGTACAAGTTCAAAAGTTAAATCACCTGGCCTTTTAACCGCGATTCCATCCGCCATAGTTGGCGCCGACTCTACTGTTATTACCTTCTTTTCCTCAAGTGATTGTTTCATTCCCGGACAAGCAAGTGTCTGTACACCGTATATTTTTACTGATGGCTTTTGTTCTTTAATTGCCATCGCAACCCCTGCAATTAATCCCCCACCTCCAATAGGACAGATAACAGCTTCTACATCTTCTAGCTGTTGTAATATTTCCAGACCAACTGTACCTTGACCAGCAATTACTGCTTCATCATCAAATGGATGTACAAATTTCGCTCCTGTCTTCTCCTTTAAATCTAGTGCATAAGCTAATGCATCATCAAATACATCACCTTGTAATTCTACACGAGCACCATACCTTTTTGTTGCAAGCACCTTACTTAACGGAGCACCTTTTGGCATCACAATCGTACAAGGAATACTAAGCATATTACTAGAATAAGCAACCCCTTGCGCATGATTTCCAGCAGATGCCGCAACAACACCATTTTCTAGATCACCTTTCTCAAGAGAAACCATTTTATTATAAGAACCACGTACTTTAAAAGAGCCTGTCTTTTGTAAATTCTCAAGCTTTAAATACACTTCATTCTGTGATAATTCACTAAATGTACTTGAATAATCTAATGGTGTCATATGTACAATGCCCTTCATTTTCTCATAAGCAGCTATAATATCCTGAAATACAATCATGCCTTCGCCTCCAAAACAGTATATGTTTATACATACTAGTTTAAGCGGCATATTTTGTTTTATACGACAAAAGACCACGCAGTATTTTCATACTACATGGTCTTTTATCTACAAACCCTTATTTACTTCCTCAGCTAATCGCTTCGTACTTTCATACGCAGATTCTGCTAAGCTAATTGCAGAAATAACCGAAACTCCATCCGCACCTGCTTCTATAACGGAAGCAGTATTTTCAATCGTAATTCCACCAATACCAACAATCGGTATCGTAATTCCTTGTTCTCTAAAGTAAGCTAAACCTTTCGTTCCTTGCACAGCTTTTGTATCTTTTTTCGTATTCGTTGGGAAAATAGGGCCAACACCTAAATAATCTGCACCATTTTCAATTGCAAAACGAGCTTCTTCAATTGTATGAGCAGATACACCAATAATTTTATTACCCATTTTTTCACGAACAGCAGTAATCTTCTCATCCTCTTGTCCAACATGTACACCATCTGCATCTAATTTGATGGCTAGTTCAACATCGTCATTTACAATAAACGGTACACCATATTTCCTACAGAGTGCTTGCACCTCTTTTGCAAATTGTAGACGCTGCTCTCCGATTAAAGCCCCTTCTCCCTTTTCACGAAATTGAAAAAGCGTCACCCCACCATCTAACGCTTCTTTCAATACAGCTAATGGATCCTTCGTACAGTTATTACTTCCCATAATAAAATACACTTGTAATAACTTTGACATTTTATCTGTTTCAATACGTGCCATTTCTTTCACTCCCTCTTACCCTAACTCTTCAATCTTTCCATATTTCTCAATATCACCTGAAGTGGTATTTGCTAACTGATTTAAAAATTCGATTTGGAAACTACCAGGCCCTTTTTCTACTGTTTTAGCCGCTGCTAGTTCCGCAGCCACCCCATAAAATGTTAATGCGGCCACCGCTGCCTTTACATAATCTTTTTCCACCGCTACAAATGCTCCTATTACAGAAGTTAATAAACAACCCGTTCCCGTAACCTTTGTTAAAATAGGATGACCATTCCGAATAAGAACAGTTTGCTCTCCATCTGTAACAACATCTTCTTTTCCAGTAATCACCGCAACTGTATTTAATTCGTCTGCTGCCTGTTTGGCAATACTTACAACATTGCCATTTCCAGTACCAGCGTCCACCCCTTTAATTTCCCATCTCTCATTAATAACGTTAGCTATTTCAGCTGCATTTCCACGAATTATTGCTAAATCTATTTCAGCTGGAATATGTCTCGCAACTTCTGTTCGGTAAGAGGTTGCTCCTGCGCCAACTGGATCAAACAATACTGGTACATTGTTCGTATTTGCTGATTTACCAGCAAGTAACATCGCTTCTACTTCTTCAGGACGAAGTGTTCCCATATTTAATACTAGCGCTCCAGCAATGCTAGCCATTTCTGCTACTTCTTCTTTTGCATACGCCATTACAGGTGATGCTCCTAGTGCTAACAAACCGTTCGCTGTAAAATTTGTAACCACAACATTTGTAATATTATGAACGAGCGGATTAGATTCTCTCACCAAATCCACTACTTTACTAATTTCTTTCATATTCATCCATTTCATCTCCTAACTATAATGATGGGAGATACACAAAAAGGCACTTTGCGCGTACGCAAAGTGCCTGAACATGTGCTTTTACACTCTCCCTACGCTGGCATTATCCAACAGGTTCAAATGGTCAATGACGGATTAGTCATACTCTCAGTTTGCATCCACAAACTCCCATGTGTTTATTATTCATCTACTTCAAAGTCTACTCTCATTCTAGTAAAATAACAAGTTCTTTACCTTCCCATATAAAAAGAGTGATAGGATGTTCATCCTATCACTCTTTTTATATGATTATTTTAGACCTTTTGATACTTCTTTAACCATTTCTGATACAGACTCAAGTCCGCCACCAGATAGGTACCAGTAGTTCGCATCAAGGTAAACTACATTACCATTTTTCGCAGCGTTTGTTTTGCTAACGATTTCGTTTTCAACAACTTGTTTTGCAGAAGATTTCCCGCCAACAACAGCGCCTCTATCTACTACAAAGATGTAATCTGGGTTTTTCTCAAGAATATATTCGAATGAAACTTTATTACCATGTGTATCTGCTTTAAGTTCTGTGTCAACAGGTTTTACACCAAATACATCGTGAATAATACCGAAGCGAGATTGTGGACCGTATGCACTTACTTGACCATCATTCGCAAGAAGGATCAAACCTTTTTTATCGCTTTTCGTAGCTTTTTCATTTAATGCTGCAACGTCTTTTTCAACTGCTGCAATTTCTTTTTTCGCTGCATCTTCTTTACCGAAGATTTTTGCTAACATTTCTGTGTTTTCTTTAAATGATTTCATGTAATCTTTTGTATCTTGTTCTACGTAAATTGTTGGAGCGATTTTTTCAAATTCTTTATACGAATCAGCTTGTCTTCCAGAAATAATAATTAAATCTGGGTTAAGCTCATTAATTTTTTCAAAGTCTGGTTCTTTTAAACCACCAACATTTTTATACTTTTTATCTGCGTATTTAGAAAGGTACTTAGGAACACTTTTTTGTGGCACACCGGCTACTTCCACACCTAATTTATCTAACGTATCTAATGAACCGAAGTCAAATACTACAACATTTTTAGGGTTTGTTTTAACTTTCGTTTCACCTAATTTATGCTTAATTGTAATTTCTTTTGCTTTACTTTCACTAGCTTCTGTCTTTTTGTCAGAACCATTATTGCTACACGCCACAGCGACGATAGCAAGCATGAAAGTTAATAATAGCATCGCTAATTTCTTCACTTCAATCACCTCAATAAAATTTTTAAAATTATTTAAATCGATAGGACATTTACACTATCAAAAATAACTTCCTCTTATGAAAAGTAAATACAAATGTTATTGCCAGATATCTCTTCTATATGGATGTCCATATCATAAATATCTTTTAAAACAGCTTTATCAATGATTTCATTTGTTGGACCTTCTTTCATGACCTTCCCGTCCTTTAAAGCGACAATACGGTCTGAATAACAAGAAGCAAAATTTATATCATGAATTACGATAATAACTGTTTTTCCAAGTTCCTCAACAAGGCGTCTCAGCACTTTCATAATTTGTACAGAGTGCTTCATATCCAAGTTGTTAAGTGGCTCATCTAACAAAATGTACTCCGTATTTTGAGCAATTACCATTGCGATATAAGCTCTTTGCCTCTGTCCACCACTTAGTTGATCTAAGTATTTATGCTCTATATCCTCTAGCTCCATATAGCGGATAGCTTCTTCAATGTGTTGCCAATCTTCTGGCGTTAAATTACCTTGTGAGTAAGGAAATCTACCGAAGCTAACTAATTCGCGAATAGTAAGTCTTAAATTTATATGATTCGTTTGCTTTAAAATAGAGATTTTTTTAGCAAGATCATTACTATTCCACTCACCAATTTCTTTATCTTCGATATAAATTTCACCAGCGTCTTTTTTTAGTAATCTACTGATCATAGAAAGAACCGTACTTTTCCCAGCACCATTTGGTCCGATAAAAGATGTGATCTTTCCTTTTGCTATTTTAATAGAAACATTTTCAACAACATTTTTATTACCATATTGCTTTGATATATTTCTTACTTCTACCATGACTTGCTCTCCTTTAATAGAAGATAAATGAAGTACACACCACCGACGAAGTTAACAATGACACTTAAAGTCGTGTTAAATTCGAACACTCTCTCAACAATCAATTGTCCACCTACTAAGGCGATAATACTAATAAAGATAGAACCTATAATTAAATATTTGTGCTTATATGTATACAAGAATTCACGTGCAACATTGACTACCAGTAATCCTAAAAACGTAATTGGTCCAACTAACGCCGTAGAAATAGAGACTAAAATTGCGATTGCAATTAAAAGTTTTTT
This sequence comes from Bacillus sp. NPDC094077, assembly GCF_050279465.1. Classification (NCBI taxonomy): domain Bacteria; kingdom Bacillati; phylum Bacillota; class Bacilli; order Caryophanales; family Bacillaceae; genus Bacillus; species Bacillus sp. NPDC094077. The sequence goes on from NZ_JBNNUF010000009.1 coordinate 111,329, forward strand.
TACGACTTTGTCATAATCTACGCCTAGGTTAATTGCCTCTTCTCTTCCGAGCGATAATACATCTAGCAATTTCAACTCTTTATATATGTAGGCAATAACTAATACAATTCCAATAATAGACACTGTCAGTAACTCTGTTTTCACGTTATTGACGCTTGCAAACATCTTTCCTTGCACAATTTGAAATTCATTTGGATCAATAAGTACTTGCATAAAGGACGATAAACTTTGAAAGAATGTCCCAAATATTAATCCGATTAAGAGTAAGAAATATATATTACTTCCTTCTCTTTTAAATAGAAATTTATAGAGAAATAGTGAAAAAATCACCATTGCACTTACTGATATAAGAAAATTTACATTTGTATTCATCATTGCAAAATGTTGCGATCCAAATACAAATACAACAACAGTTTGTACGAACATATAAAGTGAATCTAAACCGATAACACTCGGTGTTAAGATCCGGTTATTACTAACTGTTTGGAAAAGCATAGACGAAAATGCGATTGCTCCGCCCGTTATTACCATTGCTAGCACTTTTTTCGCTCTTCTTGGTAACGCATACTCTAATGTGTTCATATTTAAATTAATGAACAAAAAGATTACAACGGACACTACAGCTAAAATGGCAAGGATTGCTAACATCAACTTATAATTCTTCGGTTTTCTATGCTGCATATGCGTTTCTCCTCATCAATAAATAAAGGAAGATTCCGCTTCCGATTACTCCTACTGTTAAACCAATAGAAATCTCGTACGGATAAATGACGACTCTGCCGAGTATATCGCAAGCTAGTACAAAAACTGCTCCTAATAAGGCAGTATGAGGCAAACTATTTTTCAAATTGTCCCCGCGATAGATAGAAACGATGTTTGGAATAATCAGTCCTAAGAATGGAATCATTCCAACCGTTAAAACAACTAATGCAGAGATTAAAGAAACGATCACGAGTCCAAGATTTAGCACTCTCTTATAATTCATTCCTAAATTCGCTGCAAAGTCCTCTCCCATTCCAGCAACGGTAAAACGATTCGCATATAAAAATGCGATAATTACAAGCGGAATACTGAAATATAAAATCTCGTATCTCCCTTTCATAATCATTGAAAAATCACCTTGTAGCCATGAATTGATATTTTGAATTAAGTCGTATTTATAAGCAAAAAATGTTGTAATGGAACTAATAATATTTCCAAACATAATCCCAACAAGCGGGATGAATATGGCATCCTTAAACTTAATTCGCTTTAAAATTTCCATAAATAAAAATGTACCTGCTAGTGCAAAAATAAATGCAATAAACATTTTTTCAAGAGGACTTGCTGTTGTAAACAACATCAATGATACAAGCACCCCTAATTTCGCACTATCCATCGTACCGGCTGTTGTCGGCGATACAAATTTATTTCTACTTAATTGCTGCATAATTAACCCACTTATACTTAAGCTAACACCAGCAACAACGATACTAATTAAACGAGGTAGCCTACTTAAAAATATGATTTGCATTTTATCTTGATCCCAATGCAAAATATCATTCAAACTAACATCTTTTACACCAATGAAAATAGAAGCAACTGATAAAACAATAAGCATAATAAATAAGTATCTTTTTTTCATAGTCTCATCATGGTGCAGATTATGTTCTGTCGCCATCATTTGATTTCAAACAGATTATAATCCTATCATCTTTCCCCCTCGTCTATTTATAGAATGATAGAGATCATAACTCTCTTGGTTTAACCTCTCTTCACCTTTTACCATTAAAATTGAATTTCATTATCAATTAAAAACAGTTTTAATATGTATAATTCAAATTTCTTACATATTATTTTGGCAATATTTTGGTAACCTTCTTTAATGATAATGAAATTCATTTACGATGTCAACGCATACACTTTAAAATCTGATATTTATATCAATCTTTTATTTGTATTTGTAAATCACACTCGTTCATTTCGTCAAAAATCATTCAAACTTTGAGCGCGACTGAATCTCAAGAAAATGTATGCTATATTTAACGTATGGAAATTTGAAAGGATGTTTTAAATATGGTAAAAAGCGTTGTAATCGCTGAAAAACCTTCCGTTGCACGAGATATTGCTCGCGTACTGAAGTGTGATAAAAAAGGGAACGGTTATCTTGAAGGAAATAAATATATTGTAACTTGGGCTTTAGGTCATCTCGTTACATTAGCAGATCCAGAAAGCTATGATGTGAAATATAAAAAGTGGAATTTAGAAGATTTACCAATGCTACCAGAACGTTTGAAATTAACGATTATTAAACAAACTGGTAAACAATTTAATGCTGTAAAAAGTCAGCTACTTAGAAAAGATGTAAATGAAATCATTGTAGCAACAGACGCTGGACGTGAAGGGGAATTGGTTGCTCGTTGGATTATCGATAAAGTTAAGCTAAATAAACCAATCAAACGTTTATGGATTTCTTCTGTAACCGATAAAGCAATTAAAGATGGTTTTGCAAATTTAAAACCAGGTAAAGCCTATGACAATTTATACGCTTCAGCAGTTGCACGTTCAGAAGCTGACTGGTATATCGGTCTTAATGCAACTCGCGCTTTAACGACTCGCTTTAATGCCCAGTTAAATTGCGGCCGTGTACAAACCCCTACTGTTGCTATGATCGCTAGCCGTGAGGATGAAATAAAGAACTTCAAAGCACAAACTTACTACGGCATCGAAGCGCAAACAACCGATAAGTTAAAACTTACTTGGCAAGATGCAAACGGTAATAGCCGTAGTTTTAATAAAGAAAAAATTGATGGTATTGTAAAAAATCTAGATAAACAAAATGCCACTGTTGTGGAAATTGATAAAAAACAGAAGAAGTCATTCTCTCCTGGTCTTTACGATTTAACTGAATTGCAACGTGATGCAAATAAAAAGTTTGGTTACTCTGCTAAGGAAACATTAAACATTATGCAGAAGTTATATGAACAACATAAAGTGCTAACGTATCCTCGTACAGATTCACGCTACATTTCATCTGATATCGTTGGAACACTTCCAGAACGTCTAAAAGCGTGTGGCGTCGGAGAATACCGTCCTTTAGCGCATAAAGTGTTACAAAAGCCAATCAAATCTAATAAATCATTTGTTGATGATAGTAAAGTAAGCGACCATCATGCGATTATCCCAACAGAAGGATACGTTAACTTCTCAGCTTTCACAGATAAAGAACGTAAAATTTATGATTTAGTTGTAAAACGTTTCTTAGCTGTTTTATTCCCAGCATTCGAATACGAACAACTAACGTTACGTACAAAAGTTGGTAATGAAACATTCATTGCACGCGGAAAAACAATTTTGCACGCTGGTTGGAAAGAAGTATATGAAAACCATTTTGAAGATGATGATGTAACGGATGATGTAAAAGAACAAATGTTACCTCGCATTGAAAAAGGCGATACATTAACTATAAAACTAATTATGCAAACATCAGGTCAAACAAAGCCACCTGCAAGATTTAACGAAGCAACTTTACTTTCAGCCATGGAGAATCCTACAAAATACATGGATACGCAAAATAAACAACTTGCTGATACGTTAAAATCAACGGGTGGATTAGGTACTGTAGCGACACGTGCAGATATTATCGACAAACTCTTTAATTCATTCTTAATTGAAAAACGTGGTAAAGATATTCACATTACATCAAAAGGGCGTCAGTTACTTGATTTAGTACCCGAAGAGTTAAAATCGCCTACACTAACTGGGGAATGGGAACAAAAACTCGAGGCAATTGCAAAAGGAAAATTAAAGAAAGAAGTATTCATTTCGGAAATGAAGAACTATACGAAAGAAATCGTTGCTGAAATTAAATCGAGCGATAAAAAATATAAGCATGACAACATTTCAACGAAGTCTTGTCCAGATTGCGGTAAACCGATGCTAGAGGTAAACGGTAAAAAAGGAAAAATGCTCGTTTGCCAAGACCGTGAATGCGGTCATCGTAAAAATGTATCTCGTACAACAAATGCTCGCTGTCCGCAATGTAAGAAGAAACTAGAATTACGTGGGGAAGGTGCTGGCCAAATTTTCGCATGTAAATGTGGCTATCGCGAGAAATTATCTACATTCCAAGAAAGACGTAAAAAAGAATCTGGAAACAAAGCTGATAAACGCGACGTTCAAAAATATATGAAACAACAGAAAAAAGAAGAAGAACCATTAAACAACCCGTTCGCAGAAGCATTAAAGAAATTAAAATTTGATTAACCAAAAAGGTTCCTACCTCTATCGGTAGGAACCTTTTTATTAATGAATGATTTTACTTCCTTTTGCATTCTCAACGAATTTTTCACTTGATTTGTTAATTGGTGTTTTCAGTAATAACGCAGCAACAACCATAACTACTACGAAAGCACTTAGTACAAGTAAATCTCTTGTTACTATATCCCAAAGCATTCCGCCAACGGTTTCACGAATTGCACTAATTGCATATGTGAATGGTAAAAACGGATAAATTGCTTGGAAGAACGCCGGTGTCATTTGAATTGGGAATGTTCCGCCCGATCCTGCTACTTGTAGTACAAGTAAAATAATCGCCATCGATTTCCCAACGTTTCCGAAAATAGAAACGAGTGAGTATACGATACAAACGAAGACTCCACCAATAAATAAACTAAATAACACAAACCAGAACTTATCAACTACGTACGTACCGAGTAAGAAGATATCTCCCATTGATACGATAAATGCTTGTGAAAGACCTATCGTTAAGAATGTTAATAAACGTCCGAAGTAAATTTCATGACTCTTATAATTTGCGCCCTCTTCGTGTACTTCTACCGTTAATAACGAAACCATTAATAATGCGCCTACCCATAATGCAAGCACTGTATAGAATGGTGACATCGCTGAACCGTAGTTCGGCATCGCAAATAATTTATTCTCTTTTAAATTTACTGGATTCGCAAAGTAATCACTTTGCTTTTCAACATCGTTCTTCAGTAAGCGTATGATATCTTTTAAATCCTCTTCTGATTCAAAATCACGAATTTTATCTGCTAATTCTTTAATCTTTTTCTCAGTCTCTGGCATTTCAGCTTTAATGTCTGCTAATTTCGTTTTACCATCTACTAAGCCTTTTGATGAATCTTCTAGTAATTTTTTAACATCTGGAAGCTTTTTGTTTGCATCGCTTAAAATTTGAGATGTATTTTTAGACATACGTTTCGTACGTTCAATTGCCTCATTAAAGTTTGGAACGATTTCTGAATCATATGTTGCTAAGAAATCTCCTAATTGAGCTGAAGCATTTTTAGTCGCTTCATTAATACTTTCTACAACCTCTTTTGTAGGCTTCTGTCCATTGTTAATTAGTGTAGTTGCCTTATTCGTTGCATCTATACCTTTTTGAACAGTATTTTGTATTTTGTTCAATTTTGCAATTCCGCCATTAAGATTTTTTCCGCTATTAGCATCTGCTAATACCTTATTTGTGCTTTCTAGCACCGGAATCGCATCACCAATTAGATTATTAGTAGCTTGTAATTGACCATTTAAATCGTTTAAGGCTACTTTTGTACTATCTAATCCATTAACACCTCTATTATTTACGTCTGCTATAGCACCTTCAAAATTATTTTTTGCCCTATCATATTCATTTTTCACAGTATCGTACGCTTCATTTGCATCAGCTTTAGCTTGATCCACTGTGCTAACTGCTTTTTTATAATCTGCTACAAATGTTTCATTGTAATCTTTTTCAGCTCGATCGATTAAAGCATTTGTTTCATTTAATTTCTGATTGATTCCATCTCGCACATCTTGTTTTACTTCTTGACCTGTGCTAATTAAATCGTTTAAACGTTTAAAACGATTATTTAAATCTTGTTGTCCATTCTTAATATCCGTTAAATGCTCTTTTCTTGTTTTAAAGAAATTTTGCCCAAACTCAGTTTGAGCCCCTTGCTCTAAACGGGCCATAACATCAATTACATAAGAAAGATTGTCAATATGCGTTTGAAGATTATTAGATATAGTCGAAATATTTTTCTTAGCTATCTCTGGATCAATGCTTCCATTTTGCAATCCATCCATAACACTTTGTGCATAAGCTGTTCCTGCACGTCCCGAGTTTAAAACATTATTCACCGTTTGATTAATATTTCTTGCAATATTTTTATAACCTTCATCATTTAACTTTGAAAGATCTGGACGCGCTGGAAACTCAGGTAATCCCTTCATACCAGAAAGGTCTATCCCTGGATTCATTAAAAAGTTCGTAAACGTATTCGCTTTGTCCATTACATCTTTAGCCGTTGTTAAATGATTTCGTATCGTCCCAGGTGCATTTTGCAATGTTTGATCGTTGTTTGCAAAGAACTTATCTAAATTCCCTAACGCTTCCTGCCCATCATTCATAACACTCTCTACAACTGGTAACTCTTTTTGTGCTACTTTCACAACATCTTCTGCGCGAGTTGCATCATCTAGCGCCTTATCCATAAGTGTATTCATTTCTGGGAACTGCGCTTCTAACTTAAATACAAGATCTTTTACCTTCTCGATACTTGGTAAGTTTGTTTCTAAATCGATTCCAAGGTCATTGAAAATTTTAAAGATCTCACCATTTGCTGTTTTAACAAAGTTTTTACTAATCTCTTCTGTAATACCTGATGCACCTTTTGCTGTAATCTTTGGTGCAATCGCATTTACCTTTTCATTTACATAATAATCAAGTTCTGGTTTCTGTGGATTTTCATCCAGAACAGTTGCAATCTTTTCAGAGAAGTCTTTCGGGATTGTAATACTTGCATAATAATCCCCACGCTCAACTCCGTAAATTGCCTGTTTTTCATCTACAAATTTCCAACCAAGATTTTTGTTTTCCTTAAGAGACTCTATAATCTCTTTCCCGATATTAATATCTTTTCCTCTCAAATTAGAGCCTGCATCTTGATTAGAAACTGCAATGGGAACCTCTTTTGTATTTCCGTACGGATCCCAAGAAGCTTTAATGTTAAACCATGCATATAACGATGGTAAAATCATTAATCCTAAAACAATAACAATTGCAGCCCAATGTTTGGCTACATTCCGTAAATCTGTCTTATAAATACGCCAAATTTGTTTCATAGAAGTTATCACCTAATTATATATTTTTCCTTCTTTAGAAAATGATACATACATTTTGCAATTATATCACTTTCTACATCGTGGATTAAACGAAAATGCACTATTTTTTCCCATAAAATATTTCACCTACTTCATTATATAACGAAGTAAAAAAAGTATGCATACAAAATGACCAAATTAGTTTTACATTCAATAATAACAAATATATAGGAAATGTCATAAAAAGTACAAGTATTTTCTCTTGGAAATACTTGTATTCCTAAAAAAATCCTCACAGCTTTTTATTATCTGTGAGGATTTCTTCTATTATATATCTAATTGTATCTCTACACCGAAATGATCTGAAATTACATTTCGGTTTGTATCATTAAAAATAACTTTTGAAGAACGAACTGTTTTACTTTGGTTACACAATATTAAATCGATTCGCAAATTATGTTTATTTTCATCCCAGCCAGCAATCTCGCCTTGGACAGTTGTTCCTTCATCCTTCTCTATTGCTAGTTCGTATGTATCATACAAACCTTTTTGCATCATATATTCATAACCCTCTCCTTGTAAACGAGCATTATTATTAAAATCACCCATTAAGAAGGAAAGTTCATTGCTATCTACACGCTCCATCAAACGATCGACTTGATCTTGGAATGACTCTTCTTCATCATTCCACCAACCAAGATGGCAAGAATAAAACGTTATATTCTTACCATTATAAGCAATTGTTGCACTTATAATTTTACGTGTTTTCCAATACGTTGTATCTTTATTTTTTGATATAAAGAACGTATCTTCTTTTATAATATTATGCTTTGTTATAATCGCTAATCCTTCTTCGTACACGTCATAACCAATATGAGAGAAATCCCAAGTAATATTGTAATCTTTTACATGTAACGCTTTTAACTCTTCTAATAGTAAAAGTCCAAAATTATCTTCTTTCTTGTTACCGCATACATTTTCAGCTTGTATCGACTGACTGACCTCTTGTAATGCGATTACATCATACTCTTCTTCTTGAATTACTTTAGCAAGATATTTTATCTTTTCCATTTGATTCTCTTCTTGCCAAGAGTGACAATTTAAAGTTAGCAATTTCATATTATTACGCACCTAACATATCTTGAATGTCTGACTTTAATACGTCAGCTTTCGGGCCATATACTGCTTGTACACCTTTATCTTTTACAATAAGTCCTAAAGCACCATTTTGTTTCCACTGTGCTTCTGGTGCAACAACATCTAAATCTTTTACCGTTACACGTAAACGTGTCATACAAGCATCTACGTCAGCAATATTTTCTTTTCCACCTAATAAATCGATAACTTTTGTTGCTAATGAACCATCTTGTACGTTTCCTGTTCCTTCTGATGACTCATCTTCATTATCAATATAGTTACCCGCACGTCCTGGCGTTGGTAAATTGAATTTTTTAATTAAGAAATTAAATAGTGTAAAGTTAAGACCGAAGAACACTAATGAAACGATAACGAAGTTAATTAAGTCTCTTGTTAAACCTGCGTTAATCATCATTGGTGTACGAGTAATTAACTCAATAAATCCAAATGCATGAACACGTAAGTTAATTAAATCTGCTAATGCGAATGCTAGTCCTGTTGTAATTGCATATACAATATATAATACTGGAGCAATAAACATGAACATGAATTCGATTGGTTCTGTTACACCTGTTAAGAATACTGCTAATGCAGCTGATAAGAACATTGGTTTATATTTTGCACGTTTGTCTTTATCAACATTTCGGAACATCGCGAATGCGATACCAATTAAAGATGCTGTTGAACCGATAACTTGTCCTGCTTTGAAACGAGCTGGTACAACATTATTTAATAAATCGTTATATGCTTTCGTATCTCCATTTGCTAATAGATTATTTAAGTCTGTAATCCATGCAAGCCATAATGGATCTTGTCCTGCTACAATTTGTCCAACTTTTGAGCCAGTTAACATTGTATACGTTCCGCCTAGCTCTGTGTAGTTCATCGGAATCGTTAACATATGGTGTAATCCAAATGGTAATAATAAACGTTCTAATGTTCCATATACAAACGGTGCAACAACTGGTGCACTGTCTTTAGAGGCTGCAATCCAGCGACCAAATTCATTTAATCCGCTTTGGATGAATGGCCATAAAAGTGATAATACAATCGCAGTGACTGTAGACCAAACGATTACAACGAATGGGACAAAGCGTTTTCCATTAAAGAATGCTAATGCCTGTGGCAGTTTGTTATAGTTATAATATTTGTTATATAAAGTAGCTCCTAAGAAACCTGTGATAATCCCTACGAAAACTCCCATGTTTAGTGCTGGTGCACCAAGTACAGAAGTAAAGTAATCTTTAACAAGCAAATCTCCTGCTAATAATGAAGAAACGTTTGCTTTTGAATCCGCTAACATTTCAGCGTTTACACCAAATATAGCTCCTGTAATTCGGTTCGTTAAGACGAATGCTAATAGTGCTGCAAACGCACCACCTGCGCGATCTTTCGCCCAAGATCCCCCAATTGCTACTGCAAATAAAATATGCAGATTTGTAATAATCGCCCAGCCGATGTCTTCCATTACTCGAGCAATTGTATGAACTGCGTTAATATCCCCAGCAGACATACCGATGAGCTTACCGATGGAAATCATTAAACCAGCTGCTGGCATAACAGCTACAACAACTAATAATGCTTTTCCGAACTTCTGCCAAAAATCAAAAGACGTAATTTTCATCTTTTCTTCCTCCCCTTGTATTTATAAAAACATAATGATTGAAAGTATAATTTCTGTTTCTCTTTTGAAAACGATTCCTTATATTACTTTTTTTATTACGCAACCGTTTTCATAAATCTATTTTAATAAAAGCGTTTTCACATTGCAATAGAAATTTATTTTTTTTCATAAAAAAAGATGCTCTTAGAGCATCCTTTTTTATTATGAAATGCGATAAACCCTTGTTTCATAAGGTTTTAACGTGATTGTTGTTACTTCTTCATGTTCCGTAACTTCGTAGTTATTTAAAAGCAAACGTTTGCGTTCTAATGCGAATGAACTCTCATTATACACAGCTTCTTCTTTTGAGATATTACTAATTACAATAACTTTTTCATCCTGTAATGTGCGTGTATACGCATAAATTTGCGGATCTTCTTCTAAAAGTAAATCATACGTACCATAATTTAATACATCGTTCCCTTTTTTCAAGGCAATCATTTTTTTGTAGAAATTGAAAATAGAGTTCTCTTCATTTTTCTGCTTTTCAACATTAATTTCTTTGTAGTTTGGATTCATCCCAAACCAAGGTGCGCCTGTTGTAAAGCCAGCATTCATCTCATCGTTCCACTGCATAGGTGTACGTGAATTATCACGGCAAGAAGCCCATATAATTTCCATCATATCTTGATGCGATACGCCCTCTGCAATTTTCTCACGATATAAATTTTTAATTGCTACATCATCATAATCTTCAATATTCGGGAATTGAACATTTGTCATACCAATTTCTTGTCCTTGATAAATAAACGGTGTACCGTGCATAAAGAAATACATCGCTCCTAGAGCTGTTGCACTTTCACGCCAATATTGTTTATCATCTCCCCAAGTTGAAACGATACGTGGCTTATCATGATTCTCAATGTATAAAGCATTCCATCCCTTATTTTCTAATCCTTTTTGCCATTTCGTTAATACCTTTTTCAATCCTACAACATCAAGGTCTTTCTTCTTTTCTGCATCCCATAAGCTTAAATGCTCAAACTGGAATACCATATTGAATTTACCTTGCTCTTCTCCAACCCAAAGCTCAGCATCTTCAATCTTAACGCCATTTGCTTCGCCAACAGTCATAATATCGTACTTAGAAAATGTATTTTCTTTTAACTCTTCTAGTAAAGGCTGAATACCATTCACATTCATATGCTTATCAAAAGATGGCACATATTTTAATTCTTTTGGATTTGGCATATCCTTCAAGCCATCTTCCTTCTTAATATGGCTGATCGCATCAACACGAAAACCATCAATGCCTTTATCAAGCCACCAATTAACTGTATCGTATAACACTTCACGAACTTCTTTATTCTCCCAGTTTAAATCTGGTTGTTTGCGCGAGAATAAATGTAAATAATATTGTCCTGTTACTTCGTCATATTCCCATGCCGAGCCATTAAAAATACTTTCCCAGTTGTTTGGTTCCGAACCATCTTTACCATCACGCCAAATATACCAATCACGCTTCGGATTGTCTTTAGATGAACGAGATTCAATAAACCATGGATGTTCATCACTCGTATGATTAATAACTAAATCAATAATAAGCTTCATATCACGCTTATGAACTTCATCTAATAAAGCATCAAAATCTGCCATTGTACCAAACTCATCCATAATATCTTGATAATCACTAATATCATAACCATTATCATCATTAGGTGACTTATACATAGGACAAATCCAAATTACATCTATACCTAAATCTTTTAAATAATCCAGTTTTGCAATAATACCTTGTAAATCTCCAATACCATCACCATTTGAATCCATAAAGCTTCGTGGATAAATTTGATAAGCAACTGCTTCTTTCCACCATGTCTTATTCATAATCATTCTCTCCTTTTGCATCCCATCGGAAATTTATGCAAACGTTTTCGTAACACTATCATAACAAAATATGAATAGTTTGCAACTGTTTTCATTGAACTCTATGTAGATTCCTTATTCTTATGCTTTATTTATTTCTCGCAAAGGCAAATCTCATTCCTCACCTGCTCTTGTCCACACACGTTACATACGCTTTTCATATATTAATAAAAACCACTGTTTATTTTAGAAAGGAGTGATAAATTGAAACAAACAAAACTAACAGGTCGTATCGTTGTTCCCTCAGATCCTGACTACGACGTAGCCCGAATAAATTTAAATTTAAGTATTCCAAAACTCCCTTGTATTATTGTTTTTTGTCAAAATAAAAATGATGTATGTAACGCCTTAAAATGGGCACGCGAACGTCATATACCATTTCGTTTAAGAAGTGGACGTCATAGCTATGAAAATTTTTCTCTTTTAAATAGAGGGCTTATTATTGATGTGAGTGAAATGCATCGCATTACTGTTAATACAGATCAATTAACAGCAACAATTGAAGCTGGTGCAAATCTTGGCACTGTTTATAAAGAGCTTTGGAATTATGGTGTTACAATACCGGCTGGTACAAGTGCAAGTGTTGGAATTGTTGGACTAACACTTGGCGGTGGCATCGGTATGCTTTCACGCTTATTTGGATTAACATGTGATCAATTAGTAGAAGTTGAAATGGTACAAGCGTGCGGAAAATTTGGCGCAAAACTCATTCGTGCAAACGAACAAGAAAACCCTAACTTGTTTTGGGCATGCTGTGGTGGTGGTGGTGGAAACTTTGGAATTGTTACTTCCTTAACTTTTCGGGTCCATCCTATAAAAAATGTATCAATCTTCTCAATTACATGGGAATGGGAAGACTTTATTGCTGCCTTTCAAGCGTGGCAAAACTGGGCGCCTTATATAGACGAACGTCTCACTTCATCGATTGAATTATTCGCAAAGCAACAAAATAAAATCGAAGCACAAGGTGAGTTTGTTGGCCCTCCCTCTGAACTCCATTCCTTATTATCCCCTCTTCTTGAAACTGGTAGCCCATCTCTCTTTATAGAAGAAGTTCCTTATATAAAGGCTGTTGAATTTTTTAACAGCGGTAACATCCCTGAAAAATTCAAGCGCTCCGGTTCCTTCGTATATAAACCTATTCCTCTTAAAGGCATTCAAACCATGCAATATTTTCTTTCTCATGCACCAAATAAAGATGCGAGTATTTGGCATCAATCGCTCATAGGTGCTGTTGAAAATATTTCGCCTACTGAAACAGCTTATTTTCATCGTAAAGCAATTATTGCTCAAGAATACATTACCTCTTGGAAATGCGATGATGAAGAAAATCGAAATATACGCTGGGTTAAAGATTTACGAGAAAGCTTAGATCCTTATACACTAGGTGACTATGTCAATTGGCCCGATATCGACATTAAAAATTGGCAAACTAGTTATTATGGCTCTAACTTTCAAAGATTGCGTAAAGTGAAAACCATATATGACCCTTGCAATGTTTTTCGTTTTCAACAAAGCATCCCTCCTTTTCATACGTAAAAAAGGCGATAAAATAAAAAATCATCCAATATGCCGTTACCTCGCAGCATGTTGGATGATTCAAGTTGATTTTCTATACCGTTTCAAATTATTGCTCCTACTCATAAACTTTCAATTATAGATTAATTGTACTTCTCATTGTTTTCATGCAATGAATGTAATTTAATATTTGGTACTTTATCTCTTTCAATACCGCTACTATAAACAACAGGAATTTTAAATTCGAATTGCTTTGTCTCATGTTTTTGTAAATAGACTGGTTTCGGTACTGGATAACTTTTTGCATTCTCGTTTCCATTATCATATAAAACAACTTTTAATGCTTGTGAATGATTACGATAATTTTTTAAAGTAACAATGCACTTTTGTTCGATATCCTCTCCATTTTTCTCCATTCTACACTGGCTATCTTCTTTTTTATATTCTATTGCTTCTACCCCTGTTTTTCCTGCGTAGTACCATGTTTTATTCAATGTCTGGAGGATGTTATTTAAAATAAACGGCATCATTAAAATCAAAATACTAATGCCTACTACTTTTATCTTATTCATTGTTCTAAATGTACTAGATTCCTTTTTTCCTAGCCATTTTACAAATAATATAAATGCGATTACATGTAGTACGAACGAAACAATCAATATATTTGAGACTTTATAATCCATATAAATATACGTATGTACCGGAACCTTATAGACATTGAATAGCTTTTCCCCAATTAATTCATTATCATTTGGAATTTTTAATAATAACAAAACCCCTATACTGTAACAAATAGCTACTAATCGATCATACTCGATTCGGACCATTCTTTCTCCCCTTCCCTTTGTTTTTTATTATCGATTTTAGCTATTATTACCATACTATACAACCTTTTTATAGAGGGTAACGTAAAAAAGCTCCTTATAAATATATAAAGAACTTTATTAATATACAGTATGAATTAGAAAATCAATATGCAATTTTCACATAGAGATTTCCTCAAAATATGTTGGATTATGTATTGTAATTTTTTTATCCAGAATTGTAACTATACTATCATTTTTTAATTGTTTTAATACGCCGCTAACCGTCTCTCGAGACGTACCAGATATTTTCGATATTTCAATTGTTGTAAGTGGGCAGGAAATGACAATCGTTTCGCCACTTTGTTCTCCTAAATCCTGCATTAAATAATTTAATGTTTGAATGACCCGATCTTGTGCATTAGGAATCGTAATATTTTGCACTCGATTTTCGTTCAGTTTTAATATTGATGATAATTGCTGAACAACGTGCATTAATTGCGTTCTACTAGATTTCACCATATCTTCGAAAATTACTGTCGGAATATAATATACCTCTACATCTGTCATCGCTTCTGCCGTATAGTTATATCCTCTGTCTGTAAACATACCACCATAAGGAAAAATAGAATACCGCTTTACATAGTCATCATATAATAAATTTCCACTTTGATTTACCCGCTCTAACTTTACAAAACCATCTAACATGAAGTAAATTCTTTCTCTTGAATCCCCTTCTAAAAATAAAAATTGACCCTTTTTATAAGTTCGCCAATAGACAAACTCCGTCAAACCTTTCAATTTCTTTTCTGTTAAATGAGCAAATAATTCAAACTGCTTTAAATCTTTAACTACGTTCCGTCTATTCATAAAACTCCCTCTCTCTTGCTGTATGTTGGAGCGAAAAATAAAGAAAGCGTATTCAATTTGAATTTTATCATAATTAACTTTCATATTCGGATTTCATCATGAAAACTTTATGAACAATGAGTACAAAAAATATTAATAAATAAAAAGAATGAAGTTAGTAACTTCATTCTTTTTATTTATTAATAAGTAGAGTACATAATTATTTAAACATACATGCATACATCCTGTTTAGAAATAATAGTACCCGCTTTTTCTTCTAGTGCTTCATATACTTTTTCTAAAGACGTAATAATTGTTTTTCGTTTTGGATTTGTATTAACAAAATTAATAGCAGCTTCAATTTTTGGAAGCATACTTCCCGCAGCAAATTGCTGTTCCTCAATGTATTCTTCTAATTTATTCACTGTGACATGCTCTAATTTTTTTTGATTCGGTTGATTATAATTTACATACACATGATCAACTGCAGTTAAAATTACGAGCGTATCGGCATCTACTAATTCAGCTAATTTCTGCGCAGCGAAATCTTTATCAATAACCGCTTCAGTTCCTTTTAGCCCTTCTTCGGAATCAATTACTGGAATTCCACCACCGCCAACAGCTATCACTATATTTCCATCTTCGACCAAAGAATTAATCACTTTATGTTCATGAATACTTACAGGCTTCGGTGATGGAACAACACGTCTCCACCCTCTACCAGCATCTTCTTTAAACACTGCTTTTGTTTCGTCCATTAATCTTCTGGCTTCTTCTTCTGTATAAAAAGGACCAATTGGTTTAGTTGGGTTTTTAAATGCCTCATCTTTTTTATCCACAACAACGCGTGTTATAACCGTTGCTACGTCTTTTTTTATATTCCGTTTTTTCAATGCCTTTTCAATCGCATTTTCCATCCAATATCCAATCATCCCTTGGCTCATTGCTCCACAAGTATCTAATGGCATTGCAGGTGTCTTTTCCGTTTCTGCAGCTTTTTGCTGTAATAAAATATTCCCCACTTGTGGGCCATTTCCATGCGCAATTACTATATCTACATCATTTTCCATTATTTTCACGAGTTGTTCCGCTGTTTTTTCCAACGCTTCTTGCTGTGCTCCCGCAGTAGCTTTTCCAGACTGTATCGCATTTCCCCCTAGTGCAACTACAATTTTTCTTCGTGCCATATTTCAGCCCTCCAGTTGATTTCGCTTTCACAGCGCTTTATAAAGTAATGCTGCCTGTAATTAATCCATAAATCGCAAAGAATGCTAAAGCACCAATTGCTACCGATGATGCTAATTCCACTCGAGTAAATATTTGCTTCGAACTCTTTTGCTTTTGAACATTGTAAAAAATAAAAATACCTGGCGCATATAAAGTCATTGTTAATAATAAATACTCTAAACCAGCCGCATAAACTAACCACACGCCATAAATACTTGCTATCAGGCCAATTATTATATTTTTATTTCGATCTGTTTCTTCAGACTTTAAACTATGCTTCAGTTGATAAAATGCTGAAAAAGCATATGGGATTAAAATAGCTGAAGATGCTAAAGAAAATGCAAAGTTATACGCCTGATCGGAAACAACGAATGTTAATAAGAACATTTGAATTAAACCATTTGTTATCCATAATGAATTTACTGGAGCCTTATTTTTATTTTCTTTTGCAAACCATTTTGGAAATACTCCATCTTTAGCCGCTAAATATGGAATTTCAGAAGCGAGCAAAGTCCATCCTAACCAAGCACCTAATACAGAGATGACTAAACCTAAATTAATAAAAATGGCACCCCATTTTCCAACAACACTTTCAAATAAATAAGCCATAGCCGGATTTTTTAAATTAGCAATATCTGCTTGCTGCATAAGTCCAAGAGACAATAATGTAATTAAAATGTAAATGATGAGTGTACCAATTAAGCCAATAACCGTTGCTTTTCCTACGTCACTTCTATTTTTTGCTCGACTAGATAAAACAACAGCCCCTTCTACCCCAATGAACACCCATAGAGTTACAAGCATTGTACTTTTAACTTGGCTGCCAACCGCTCCCCATGAAAAAGAACCAGCTTGTCCCCAAAATCCATCTAGGAACGTATCAATATGAAACGCGAAGATTCCTAAGACAATAAATACAAATACAGGTACTAATTTTGCGATTGTAGTGACTAAATTCACAAGTGCTGCTGATTGAACTCCACGTAAAATTAACATGTGAACACACCATAATAATACGCTTGCACCAATAATGGAGGCTACATTTTGACCGCCTTCAAAGATTGGAAAGAAATACCCTAATGAAGAAAATAATAATGTGCCGTAAGCTACATTACCAAGCCAAGCAGATAGCCAATATCCCCACGCACTATTAAACCCCATGAAATTACCAAATCCTGCTTTTGCATAACTAAAAATACCACCGTCTAAATCTGGCCGTTTTACAGTTAGATTTTGAAAAGATAATCCAAGCGCAATCATCCCAATTCCTGTTATAACCCAGCCAATAATAATGGCTCCAGCACCAGCACCTTTTGCCATATCACTTGCTAAATTAAATGCTCCACCGCCAATCATAGACCCAACTACAAGAGCCGTTAATGTAAACAACCCTAATTTCTTATCTTCACCCATTCCACTCACCTCTCTTTAATTGCAATAACAATACGAAAGCAATAGTGAATGATAGTGTCTAAAGGAGGAGAAAGAAGAAAGGAAGACTTCCTTTCTTCTTTACTCCATATTTCCTAAAGTAGCTGCCATAACCGCTTTAATTGTATGCATTCTATTTTCAGCTTGATCAAATACCTTTGAATGTTTACTGCGGAATACTTCGTCAGTTACCTCCATTTCTTTCAACCCATATTTCTCATAAACTTCTTCGCCATACATCGTTTCAACATCATGAAATGCAGGTAAACAATGTAAGAAAATCACGTTTTCATTTCCTGTTTCTTTAATCATCTGCATATTTACTTGATAAGGTTTCAATAACTCGACACGTTCAGCAAATTTTTCTTCTTCTCCCATAGACACCCATACATCTGTATAAATTACATCTGCATCCGCAACAGCTTCTTCCACATTACTTGTTATCATTACCTGTTCATTATATTTTTTTGCTAAGTCAATTACTTCTTGCTCTGGCCATAAAGATTCCGGTGTACAAATACGTACATCCATTCCAACGATTGCTCCACCAACTAGTAAACTATTAGCAACATTATTTCGTCCATCGCCAACGTAAACGAGCTTCACGTTTTTTAGTTTCCCTACATGTTCTCTAATAGTTAATAAATCTGCGAGCGTTTGTGTTGGATGCCACATATCTGTTAATCCATTCCAAACGGGTACACCAGAATTTTGCGCTAAAGATTCTACAGTTTCATGATTAAATCCACGAAACTCAATTCCGTCAAACATGCGTCCTAACACTTTTGCTGTATCCTCTACGGATTCTTTTTTCCCAAGCTGAATATCACCTTTCCCTAAATATTCAGGGTTCGCACCTAAATCTGTACATGCTACTGTAAATGCACATCGCGTACGAGTAGAGGTTTTTTCAAATAAGAGCGCTACATTTTTACCTTCTAAATAATGATGTGGGATACCGTTTTTCTTTTTCTCTTTTAATTCCGCTGCTAAATCTAGAAAATATAATAATTCTTCTTGTGTAAAATCTTTTTCAGCTAGAAAACTTCTTCCTTTTAAATTTGGTCTAGTCATTAACATACTTCATCCCTACTTTCTCCGTTATTTATACTAAATATCTTTACGAACAATCGGCATACTCATGCAACGTGGACCCCCACGACCACGAGACAATTCCGAACTTAGCACCTCAATGACTTCTATACCATGTTCCCGTAATAAAGTATTGGATACATAGTTGCGATCATATGTAACAACTACACCTGGCGCAATTGCTAATGTATTAGAACCGTCATTCCATTGTTCACGAGCGGAAGCAATTGCATCTCCTCCTCCACAAGGAATAAGAACTAATTCACTTAAACCTAATACCTCTTTTAATGCTTCCATTAAAGAAGTGCGGTGTGTAATTTTAAGAGTTTCCTCATCTGGACCTTTTTCTAAAATATAAATATTCATATTTCCTTTTGGCCCTTGAATGGCTGGGTGAATTGTAAACTTATCATAATCAACCATTGTAAATACTGTATCTAAATGCATAAATGCTCGGCATTTCGGAATTTCTATCGCTAACACTTTTTTTATTTTATTTTGTCGGCTAAAGAGATTTTTAGCTAAACGTTCAATTGCTTTAGCTGAAGTACGGGCAGATACTCCAATTGCAATTGTTTCTTCATTTAAAATTAGCTCATCGCCACCTTCAATTGGAAACTTATAATCACGATCTAGCCAAATTGGCACATTGTGATTTGCAAATCTTGGATGATATTTAATGATGTACTCCATGAATAATGATTCACGTCTACGCGCCGGTTCTCTCATCTTATTTATCGTTAAGCCATCGCCCACGCTAGCTGCTGGATCACGAGTAAAATATAAATTAGGCATTGGGTCTAAGTAAAACGGATAATGATCTTCCATTAATTCGTATAAATGTGTCTTCTTACTTGTTTCAATTTCGTTTTTCCGTACACCACCCATAATTTTTTGAATTAATTCTTCATTTGAAAAGGAAAGTAAATATTCTTTTAAAGTTTGATGTGCAACATTTACGTCAGCCTGTCCTTCTTTTAAAATACGATCAACAAATTCTTCTCGAAGTTTTTTATCTACTAATGCTTCAGCAGCTAGTTTTTCTAAATAAAGAACTTCAACACCCCGATTGCGTAATGTTTGTGCAAAATAATCATGCTCTTTTTGAATAATTGGTAAGTATGGAATATCGTCAAATAATAATTGCTGCAAATAATCTGGCGTTAAGTTTTCCACTTCTTTACCCGGTCGTTTTAATAAAACCGTTTGTAATTCCCCAATTTCTGAAGTAACATGTATCGGATGCTTCATTTGTTGTACCTCCTTTTAAATATGTTTGATGTCTTACAAGTACATAATAAATGCTACGCGCTTTCATCTTTGTGAAAGCATCCACATTATCATTGTGAAATATTAAACAAGTTGTTTTTTTAAAATCATATAAATTTGTATTTTTATAACACTTCACCAAGCTTTTTTAATAAAAAAATACATATATTACGCATATATGTTGAATATTTAACTTCCGTATTTAAACAAAAATCCTGTTTTTAATTTTTATTAAAAACAGGATTTTGCATCTAAATAATTAAATTTAACCTTTCTTCTAAAATCTCCCTATCTGATTTCGACTGAGAAATTATAAGGCATGTATCATTTCCACATATACACCCTATTTTTTCTTTCCACTCTAACTCATCAAACAAAACACCAATAACATGTGCATTACCAGGTAATGTTTTAATAACCATTAATTGATCTACACAATCAATTTTTACAACAACCTCTCGTAATTTTTTCTTTAACTTTATATCCGTTTGTAGATGCTCTTCTGAAAAAATTTTATATATCATTAATCCTTCCTGAGAAGGTACCTTCGTTAAGCTTAACTCGCGAATATCTCGAGAAACCGTAGCTTGTGTTACTAATACATCTTTTTCTGCTAACAATTCTACTAATCTTTCTTGCTTATCTATTTCATACTCCTTTACAAATTGTTTAATTAATCGTTGTCTTTTTTCTTTTTTCATAAAAGACACCCCTTTTAATATTATAGCTCGCTATAATTTTCATCCGAAAGGGACAAAAAAGAAAGTTGCGGAAACGTTCATAGTTTAACTGTGGATATTAAATCTAGCTAAATAAAGTGAAACTTTAATCAGTGGGGGTTTTGTTCATCCCCCACTGATTATTAGCCCACACCAATCGGGCGTTTACAGGTAGCCCGACACCCACCTAACTTCTTTGCTCCAGCCGAATTTTGAGGTGGGTGTCTTACTGCCCACAAATAGCGGGATAAAAAAGAAAGAACAGCATTCTGTTCCTCTCTTTTACATTGAAAATCGTTCAATTGTCTGTTTCAAGTCAATTGCTTGCTTCTCTAAATCTTTTAATAATTGATCAATTGCTATCATATTTTTAGACTGTCGCAGCGTCACACGCGCCACTTCTTGTGAACCAGCTGACGTTTCTTCAGCAATTGCTGCTACGGCCTTTGTTTGTGCTCCTGTTTGATGAATGTGACTCACTTGTTCATTCATATAACTACTAATTTGCTTGGTTGCATTGGCTACTTCCATAACACTTGATGACATTTCTTTTAAAATTAATTCTGTAGCTTCCCCACGTTTGGCCTCTTCTTTAGCTGTTTTTACTTGCTCTGTCATTTTCAATGCGACTTGTTGCACCTCATCTTGCATATTCCGTAATAATTGAGATATGTTTCTTGCGGAATGATCACTTTCATCAGCCAATTTACGTACTTCTTCTGCTACAACCGCAAAGCCCCTTCCATGCTCTCCTGCACGAGCTGCCTCAATAGAAGCGTTTAGTGCCAATAAATTTGTTTGACTAGCAATCTCACTCACAACAGAAACAATGTGTTCAACTTGTTTCATTCGCTCTTCTAACTTCTGTACATTTTGCATCGAATCTTCATTTTCTTTCGCCAATGTTTGAATACCTTGAATTAAAGAAGTAAAAACGCGTGTACTTTGACCTAGAGCTTGAACCATTGCCGAAGACAAATCGTCAGATTGTTTCGCTTTTCCCTCTACTTCCCTCGCAATCGAAGTCGTTGTATCAACAGTAGAAACAATCGCCTGAATTGATGCTGCTGATTGCTCAGCGCCGTAAGAAATCTCTGCAAGAGTTTCAGACACACCCTGTGCTTGCTTCGTCGCTTCGCCTGTTTGTTTTCTAATTTGCTGAACTTGATTATTTGTATACGAAAATGTAGTATCAATATTTTTTACCATGCCCCTTAAGTTTCCTAGCATCATATTAAATGCAACACTTAATGATTTAATCTCATCATCTGTCTTTGGTAATGGGACATCTGCACGAATATCACCTTCAGCCGCTTTCCTTGCAGCTTCCTCCAACTTCCGAAGTGGTTTAATTAAAAGTATGGCTGCTCCATATGCTAAAATCCCAGACCATACTACCCCTAATAACATAACGATAATATTATAAACAGTTTGACTTACATAAATTTGAAAATAATCGTAAATGACATAGATGAAAAATAAACTTGTTGAGTATGTAATTAAAGCCAAAATTGTAGTAAATAACATAAGCTGTATACGTAAACCAAAGGAAAATGTTTTCCTTTCTTTTTCCATCTCTTCTTCCCCCTTCTTATAAGCAATATAAGTATCACCTATATATTATTATCCATATTTTCGTTATAGAAAGATATAGAGATTTTAAAAACCACTATTTCTTTGAATATCAAATCCCACAAAAAAAATAAAGGATTCTGACAATTTGTGACTAATAACAGAAATAAGGGGCAAAATTTGTAAAATATATTTTTGACTGGGGGTTTTGTATGATTCAAGTTCGAAATCTAGTAAAATCATTTGGCTCACTCGATGTTTTAAAAGGAATTGATTTAGAAGTAAAAGAAAAAGAAGTTGTTGTTTTAATTGGTGCCAGTGGTTCTGGAAAAAGTACATTACTTCGCTGTCTTAACTTTTTAGAAATGTACGATGAAGGTGAAATTCATTTACAAGGTGAACGGATTGATCCAAAGCATTCAAATTTAAACAAAGTCCGTGAAAATGTCGGTATGGTTTTTCAGCACTTTAACCTCTTTCCTCATATGACCTCATTAGAAAACATCATAGAAGCACCTATTCACGTAAAAAAATTAGAGACAACAAATGCAAAGGAGATTGGAAATCAACTCCTCCAAAAAGTCGGCCTGCAAGATAAGGCGGATGTAACTCCCCACCTACTTTCAGGTGGTCAAAAACAACGCGTTGCAATTGCACGGGCTCTTGCTATGAACCCTAAAATTATGCTATTTGATGAACCTACCTCAGCCTTAGACCCTGAACTTGTTGGAGAAGTGTTGCAAGTTATGAAAGAACTTGCTGAAGAAGGAATGACGATGGTTATTGTTACTCATGAAATGAATTTCGCAAGAGATGTAGCTGATCGCGTCATCTTTATGGATGATGGGAAAATTGTAGAGGATGCTCCGCCCGAACAATTCTTCTCAGCTCCATCACATGAACGGGCAAAACAATTTTTACGCAACGTTTTATAAGCGAACTACTATTTCACATGTAAAGAAATATATTCATACGGTGCACAACTAATTGTCCAAATAAAATATCTCGATAACATACTTAAAACCATCCGTATGATCAATTTATAGGAGGGGTTTTATGAAAAAAAAATTACTAACCATTGTTGCGAGCATTACGCTATGTACATCCTTCATACTAGGAGCCTGTAGCAAGGAGAGCTCTACTACTTCATCAAATAATGAAAAAGAGTTTCGCTATGCGATGAGCGGATTATATAAACCTTTTAACTATAAAGAAAATGACGGAAAGCTTGCCGGGTTTGATGTAGAAATAGGTGAGGCGCTTGCCAAGAAAATGAATATGAAACCTACTCCTATTACAAATCCATGGGAAACGCTAATTCAAGGTCTACAATCAAAAAAATATGATGTGATATTGGGAAGTATGGCTATTACAGAAGAACGATTAAAAGCTGTTAGTTTCTCAAACCCATATTATCGCTCTGGTGCTCAAATTTTTGTAGCTAAAAAGAATACCTCTATCTCTTCTCCAGAAGATTTGAAGGGTAAGAAAATTGGTGTTGTAAAAGCTAGTACCTTTAAAACTCTTGTTGCAAAATATACAGATCAAATTACAGAATACGATAGTGATATTACTGCTCTTATGGACTTAGAACCCGGGCGTGTTGATGCAGTAATTACTGATCAAATGGTTGGTCTACGTATGATTAAAGAAGGAAAGTCTAACATAAAAGAAGCTGGAAAACCATTAAATCTTGATGAAATGGGTATCGCTATTCGCAAGGACGATAAAGAAATGGTTGAAAAAGTAAATAAAGCTTTAGATGAAATCATTAAAGATGGTACGTATGAAAAGATCAGTAAAAAATGGTTTGGCCGTAATATTCTTGGGGAAGAGGCGAAAATAAAGTAATTTAGCCCTTCAAAGGTTCCATAAATCATGCCCCACTTTGTGTGGGGCATTTCATTCTCTACTAAAATCTATACAATATGAGGTGACACACATGTTTGAAATTTTTATTTCTACCTATCCCACACTCTTAAAAGCTACTATTGTCACATTACAATTAACATTAACTTCCCTAGTACTCGGTTCATTAATTGGATTACTATTCGCTTTCTTTCGAATCTCTAACAATAAAGTTTTAAATAGTATCGCTCATGTATATATCGCCATTATTCGTGGTACACCTTTAATTGTTCAAATCGCGATTCTCTATTTTGGTATTACATCTGTTGTTGTTTTCACGCCTTTTTGGGCAGGTGCAATTGCTTTAGCAATTCATAACGGTGCATATATTACTGAAATTTTCCGCGGCTCCATTCAATCCGTCGACAGGGGACAATTGGAAGCTGCTCGTTCTTTAGGTATGCCTTACCCTTTAGCTATGCGCCGGATTATATTACCACAAGCATTCCGTCTGTCTCTTCCTCCTCTAGGGAATCAATTTATTATTGGATTAAAAGATTCTTCACTTGTTGCTTACGTAGGGCTGTCTGAATTATGGGGATCAGGTCTATCAATTGCCGCAGGTAACTTCCAACAATTAGATACATATATAATCGTTGGTTTATACTATCTCGTACTTGTTCTTCTATTTACTTATTTTGTTAATCTTTTAGAAAAACGACTTCAACGAAAAGAGACTAACTCTATCCAAGTCCATACAAAAAACAAAAAAGAAGTTTCTTTATAAGAAAAAGCAAGCCATCTTAGGCTTGCTTTTTCACTGCAAAAATATATCAACTTTTACTGATTTGCTTTTTTAATACTTTCTTTTTCCTCTATATGTTCCTCACGATATGAAATATTATGAGGGTCTAATCCATTTCCTAAAGAACCGTAGAAATGTTCTTTATGCGGATCAATTAACTCACTTCCTTGATAGTATACACGTGGTGTATTCCATAGCGCCGCCAAAGCTTTTGTCATTGGCATCTCATGATAGCGTTCCGGCCACATTTCTTTAATTTTCTCTTTTACTAACGGATAGTATTTAGAGCTCATAGCAGGAAACAGATGATGTTCTGTGTGATATGAGAAATTGAAATGTAAAACGTCTACCCAGCGCGGCACTGTTACTGATAAACAGTTTGCTAACGGATCATTTACTGGAACAATTGGATTTAAGCGGTGATTTGTTGCGATATATGCCATTACAATAAAGTTAGCAATTAACAACGGAATCACATATGCAAATAACCATTTTGCAGGTCCCATAATAAACAATAAACTAATCCAAACTGTCCAAGGCAAAAGAAGTTGAAGCCATACAGATTTTTGATTGGATGACTTAAATTCCTTAATAAAATGAAAGAACATTCGAGTCGAATGCAATGTAAATTGAATTGTTAATGACAGAAAACTAAAGAATGAACGTACATGAAGAGGCATGTGATATACCCAACTCAAAAACTTACTCTTTTTAAGCTTCTCAAGTGTCGGCCATGCATCTGGATCATTTTCTTCATGCTGTGTATGAACATGATGCGTTGCATTATGCCACTTTCTCCAAAGTTTTGGTCCTGTTGATAATGGCATAAATGCAATCGCTCCTAAGAAATCACGAAGCCATGCCTTTCTTACAACTGTTCCATGTAAAATTTCATGCCCTAAAAATCCAAGTGAAGCAAAACATAATCCAAGAACAATCGCAATTCCTAGATTTACCCACACATTCAATTCAAATACACCAATCGTTATTAATCCCGCCAATGCCACAAGTAAATAAGCCAGTCCACCAAATAAACGAGTAGGAACTGGTTTAAATGCTTTTTTCGGCAAATGTGGTGATACACGCGCTGCATACCACCCAAACGTATGAAGCTCCTTCATCCTTTTGCCCCTTTCTGATGCCGCGCCCTGCGCAACTTGCATATATCAATTGTTGCTTCCAGATTGATTTTACTAGGTGATCCCAAAAGCATTCATTATAAGGAAAATATACTCACTCTATCGTCACTTATTTTTTCGCTTTTATTATCAATGAAAAACATTTCTCTTTTTACTCTCTATCAACCTTTCCACATGATGAATCATAACAATAGACTTTCTATATTGTCAACAACTTTTATGACCTAGTAATAAAAGTTGGTTATATTTTTATAATTATACTTTATTTCACTAAAGAAAAACCATAGATTTTATAAGGGTTTATCCGTTATATATGTACACGCACTTAAGTGCTATAGACTCCCTCTTATTCAAGAACTCTCTATGTAAATAACAAATGAACTCATCTGAATTTAGCTTTACACAACCCATACCTCTTCATACTGAGATCCTCAAATAATTATATCAAAATAATTAATACCTTCCTTTTAATAAAGTGAAACTTTAATCAGGGGGGTTTTGTTCATCCCCCACTGATTATTAGTTGAACCAATCGGGCGTTTACGGGCAGTTGATCTCCCACCTAACTTCTTTGCTCCAGCCGAATTTTGAGGTGGGAGTCTTACTGCCCACAAATAGCGGGATAAAAATAGACTCCTTCTAAAACAACACACATGAATTTCATATAATATGGAAATATTAAAAGGAAAATTGTTCTAAATCAGGAGGTTTCCGTAATGACAAGTGATACATTTCCACAATTCCCACTATCTTATTGGATTGAATCTACCCAGTTTCCTACTTTCCCTCGTTTATCCGAAAATATAAAGACGCAAGTTGCTGTTATCGGTGCTGGTATTACAGGTGTTACCACTGCCTATCTACTCGCAAAAGAAGGTATTAACGTTGTATTAATTGATTCCGGCCTTATTTTAAACGGAACGACTGGACATACAACGGCGAAAGTAACCGCACAACACGATCTTATTTATGACGAACTAATAAATCATTTCGGTGTTGAAAAAGCTCAACTTTACTATGAATCAAATAATCGCGCTCTACAATTCATAAGTGACACTGTGCAAACATATAAAATCGACTGTAATTTCTCAAATGAAGATTCATATTTATATACAACAACCGATAACGGATTAAGAAATTTATCAAAAGAATATGAAGCTTATCAAAAATTAAATATCCCTTGTGACTATGTCCAATCTCTATCGATTCCTATTCCAGTACAATCTGCACTTGTAATGAAAAATCAAGCACAATTCCATCCGCTCCTTTATTTGAAAACACTTTTAGAAAAGTTTGTGGAGATGGGCGGAAAGATTTATGAGCAAACAACAGCTATTGATGTGGAAAAAGGAGATTATCCACAAGTAATTACCAAGAGCGGCCAGCGCATCTCTTGTGAATATGTTGTCTCTTGTTCACATTTTCCTTTTTATGATGCTAACAGCTTTTTCTTTACGCGAATGTACGCAGAACGCTCCTATGCTCTTGCAATAAAAGCAAAAGCGGATTATCCAGGTGGCATGTATTTAAGTATCGATGATCCAAAACGCTCCTTACGCTATACAACAAGCAATGGAGAAAAATTAATTTTAATTGGTGGAGAAAGCCATAAAACAGGACAAGGAATAAATACGATGTTTCATTATGAAGCACTATATTCTTTTGCTGAAGCAACTTTTGGAGTAGATGAAGTTCCCTATAGATGGTCAGCGCAAGATTTGATTACTCTAGACAAGCTCCCTTATATCGGACATATTAACGAAAGGAATCCAAATATATTTGTTGCAACTGGATATCGTAAATGGGGAATGACAACTGGAACTGCTGCCGCTCATTTACTGAAGGATTCCATTTTAAAAGTCCACAGTCCATATAAAGAACTATTTGCGCCATCAAGATTTCATGCAAATCCAGATATAAAAACATTCCTTTCTCAGAACATTGATGTTGCTAAACATTTAATTGAAGGAAAAATTGAAACCGCATTACGTAAACCAGAAGACCTTGAAGTTGGCGAAGGATCTGTTGTACATGTCAACGGTAAACGAGCAGGTGCTTATAAAGACAAAGAAGGAAAATTGCATATCGTCGATACAACTTGTACACACCTTGGCTGCGAAGTTGAATGGAATAACGGTGACTGCACTTGGGATTGTCCTTGTCACGGTTCTCGTTTTTCAATTGAGGGGGACGTTATTGAAGGTCCAGCAGATCAACCATTAAAGCGAGTTGATAATGAGTAAAAAAATAAAGAAGTTCAACAGAATTCCTGTTGAACTTCTTTATTTTCTCTGACGCCTTTTCAGATAAAGTGAAGCTTTAATCAGTGGGGTTTTGTTCATCCCCCACTGATTATTAGTCCACACCAATCGGGAGTTTACGAGCAGCCCGACTCCCACCTAACTTCTTCGCCCCAGCCGAATTTTGAGGTGGGTGTCTTACTGCCCGCAAATAGCGGGATAAAAAAGGGCACAAACTTACTTGTGCTCTTTTTTGTATACTTCAAACAACATATTTCTAAATAATGTATTCAAACTCTCAATATCAATCCCTAATCCCTTTTCAATCCCTTTCACGTATTGCTGGTAGTAATCAATTTGTTCTTCTAAAAATTGATTTAGCACCTTAATTTTCAATCCAACATCTAATTCAGTACCCGCTTTTTTCTTTACTAACAACTTCTCAATCTCATTTAATACACTACGTTCTATAGATAGTTCTGTAATTAATCTGTCAAATTCTACTGGAGGCAATGTCCCTTTCTCTTCTAGCCACTTACAGGCTAAAATAGGACGTAATACATAAAAATACTTTTTCAATTTTACATTCTCATCTTGTAAAAATTCACGATAATTTTTCGACGCCATATGTAAGTAATGATATATCGTTGCTTTTGGATCAAAATTCTTTTCACTCATTTGCTGAAGCTGCTCTGGAAAATTAGAGTTTTTTGAATAAAAAATTGGTGATCGAATCCACTCAAGTAAAGCTGGATTTGACTTCGCGAATAGTTGCAATGCCTTTTTAATATCCCATCCGCTTATATCTAAATCATCACTAATTGGATATTCAATTACATCACGTTTATCATGAATTGATAAATACCATTCTACTGGATGTATATAAACAAACCTAACATCATAATCGCTATCTTTCGATGGAAATCCCCAAGCACGACTCCCTGATTCCACTGCAAATAAAATTTTCACATCATTCTCTTTTTCAATTCTTTCTAACTCTAATTCAATTTTTTCTCTCATTTCATACCATCCCCATTTTTTGATTATTTCCTTGGAAATTCGACAAATATACCACTAATTTTACTACATACTAAAATAACTGCCAGAAATTTTCTGACAGTTTGAAAAAGCCTATTTTTTCTTTTCGATTACAGTAGCGGCAATTCGTTCAAACTCTTTTTGAATTTCCTCTTTATATACATCCACTTTTGAAAAATCCATAGCAGTAATATAAATTCGTTCTAATTTATCACGAACTGATTTTGCTTTTGCTAAGAAAGACATCGCCTCATTCATTTTTGCTTTATATTGAATGGAAACGTCACGAATTTCTTTAGCATACTTTTCATCCGTCCCCGGTGTAACAATAAGAGCATACATATCTATAATCTCATCACCTTCGCGACTTGGAAAATATTCATGTGGTGCGGTACTATCAAAAATTGCAAATCCTAATTCTCTTACGATAACCATATCGAGACTATTCGGGTCAAATCCGCAATGATATACTTCAACGTCAAATCCTTTTTCTTCTGCTACCTTCGCTAACTTTTTGAGCATTGTTGATTTTCCAGAGCCCGGGCGTCCTTTTATAAAATAACGATGTGGTAATCCTTCTGTTAAATTAGGAACAAAATCAACTGCTCCTTTCGGTGTAGCAGCTCCTAAAAAACGATGTTTTACAATCGATTTTTGCCCACTTTTATCTGTAAATAATTTCTGAATTAGCTGATCCGTTAGTTCATTTGCTTTGTTAAAATCAATATTATTAATATATATTTTCTCCCACTCATCATGTATAACTAACGCCTCTTTAAAGCACCCGTAAGCAGTTTGAAAAGCTTTGCTTGCTTCTGAAACAAATCGTTCAATTTCTAGCCTCTGCTTTCTTAATTTATCTGAGTCCCAAGCAACTCCTAAATTTATATACTCTTCAACAACTCCTGGCATCTTTGGCTCAATAACATGCGGTGATGTTCCATCAACAATTCCTACTTTTAATTTCGGGATAATCACTCCATCAACTGACTTATTATCAGAAGAACAATGCAAAAGTTCAATATCATATCCTTTTTCAACCCATTCACGACCCATTGCCTTAATTAAAGAAGATTTCCCTGTTCCTGGACCACCCTTTAAAATAAATAATCTGTCTAGCCCTTTTAAATTCTCTTCGTATAAATTATGAAATCCCCTAGCTGTATTTCCACCAGCATAATAATTCAATACATTTCCTGTCACTGCACTCACTCCTTCGCAGCATTCTATTTACATAAGCTACAATATGCGAGCAACTTTATTTGGGTGAATACCTAATTTGTGTTGCGCAAAAAAAGGAAATGAAATACAATTTAAATATTATAAATATTCTGGACTTTAAAACTGAATATACCTTTATCAAGAGAGGCAGAGGGACCGGCCCTTTGAAGCCCAGCAACCTCAGTTTATAAGAACTGAATAGGTGCTAATTCCTGCAGAGTGCATTGCATTTTGGAAGATAAAACTCAACTAGTATGTAAAGCTCATCTTTCTTGATTATGAAGGATGGGCTTTTTATTATCTGAAAAACATATATTGGAGGTATGTAAAATGAAAGTAATTGATCTATCACAAACGTTTGAAAATAATATGTCTCAATTTCCCGGAACACCAAAAATCCAACTAGAAGCAATTACAAGTGTTGAAGAAACAGGTTATCAAGTTACAGATTTCCATTCTGTCGTTCATGTGGGTACGCATTGTGATGCTCCTGCGCATTTCATTTCAGGTGCAACCACTATTGATCAATTACCCCTTGATCAATTTGTAGGCGAAGCTGTACTTATCGATGTAACTCATATTCAAGAGCGAAAATTACCTAAGGAAGTATTACATGGTACCGACATAAAAGAAGGCAATATTGTCATTTTCCATTCCAACCTATCTAATAAATGGAATACAGAAGCTTATGAGAAAGAAGCATTTTATCTTTCCGAAGAATTAGCTAAAGAATTAGTTCGACTAAAAGTAAAATCCGTCGGTTTAGATTTTATTTCTCCTGATGAGGTAACGACAGAAACATCACCAATTCATCACATATTACTAGGGAATAATATTTATCTAATCGAAAACTTAACAAATCTAGATGCCATTAACGCGAAACGTTTCTTTTTCTCTGCAGCACCTTTAAAAATTAAAGATAGTGATGGTGCTTTCGCAAGAGCATTCGCTGTTATTTTTTAAAACAAGATCTACTTATAAAGTGAAACTTTAATCAGTGGGGGTTTTGTCCATCCCCCACTGATTATTAGTTGAACCAATCGGGCGTTTACGGGCAGTTGATCTCCCACCTAACTCCCTCGCATTCGCCGAATTTTGAGGTGGGAGTCTTACTGCCCGTTAATGCGGGATAAACGAAAAAGCAAAGATCATTACTGACCTTTGCTTCTATATTTTTTATTTAAATTAAGAAGTAATTGTTCCATCCGAGGGCGTACCCAGGCTAAATAATCTTTCTCTTTCTTCTTTGTACAAGTTATCTCTTCTCCATCTACCATTCCGACAAGTTCTAGCTCTAACAGTTGCCTCGTGAATGCTAACATATTTACTTCTTCGGCCGGATACTCTTCTTTTAATTTCTCCTCAATTTCTCCTAATAAAAAACCGTCACGCATCATTGCCAGTGCATCAATCCAAAGTGGCGGCATTTCATATTTCTCTCCTGTAATTGTATCTTTTACGATATAATTCTTTTGCTCTTTTCGAAATTGAATCGTGTGTAAACATACAGTCGAATTTAATGTTAATTCCATCATACCACCTCTTTCATAATATCTGCATAGAAAAAAGGATGCCTGTGCACCCCTCTTTTTTCATAACACTACCGAACCGTTACACGAGTAACTAATCTCATGTCGATATTTTCCTTCATTATAAACGAAGTGTTTTATAAAAAAAACCCTTCTTGAAACATTTTATAAAATGTTTATATTTACACAACAAGAACACTTTTCTGAAAAATAATTCCTTCTACTTCACTACATTGTCGGTAAATAAATTTCCACTTTCGTTCCCACACCCATACTACTTTGAATCGTGATACTCCCTTGATGTTCCTTAATAATTTTATATGTAATCATTAAACCAAGTCCTGTACCATTCTCCTTTGTTGTGTAAAAAGCCTTTCCAATCTTCTCTAATTTCTCCTGCTCTATACCAAAGCCCTGATCCTCGACAGAAATACACAAATACCCTCCAGTTTTTTCATATGCACGAATATGAATGTCTCCACCTTCCGGCATTGATTCTATTCCGTTTTTAATAATATTTAACAACACTTGTTTTAACTGTTTATCATCGCCGCTTATAACAGGTAAATTCCCATCTACTTGCAAATGAAATTCCACTCTATATTGCGTTGCATAACTTTCCATTAACTGGACAACATATAAAAGGATTCCTTGTATATTACACCATTCATAATTTATTGGTTTCGGTTTTCCTAGTAACATCAATTCACTCACAAAGCCATTAATTCTTTCAATTTCTTGTAACATAATGTCATAGCTCATCGTATCAGCAGGGTTTCTTTCTTTTTGCATTTGCGTAAATCCTTTTAAAGCTGTTAATGGATTTCGAATTTCATGAGCAATTGTTGTAGACATTGTACCAATAACAGCTAAATTTTCCGTCTCTTTCATATTGTTCATCATTTCAACCACTGTTCTTACATAAGATTGAAATCGTTTTAACAAAGAATGTGAAATAATGAAATAGAATATACATAGAACAAGCGGAATCACAACCTTTAAATCTTGTAATATCAATGTAAAAAGTACGTACTTTCCAATTACACTAAAGGAAACTAAATAAAAATATTTTCTGTTCACGAAAACCGGTGCAAATAAAATTAATAACATTTCTACCATACTACCATGTTCAAAAGCTCTATCAGTTCGTAAATAAATCATTAAATTATTAATAAGGTTGATAAACATGTACCCAAATAAAAATAAATATTTTACAGAATATACATAGCCTTTTTTTTGAAGATATATCGAAATAGGAAATAATGCTACTACAAATATATATACACCTATCCCAAGGCTACCTTTTGGCCAACCTACCGTTGTTCCATTAATATTCATAGCGGGATATACAAAATAATATATAGCGTCATATAAAAAGAATATAATATAGAATAATAATATAAATACCTTTAAAGCTTTTCTTTCTTCATAAATCAAGCTCTTGTATTTGTTCATATAAAAACTCCCCTTGATCGATACAAAAAACATTTCCATTGTTATCTTCTTAAATTATAAGTATGAAATTGCTTTCAGGGCAATATGTAACCTTATAATACTAAAAAGGAAGGAGAGATCTCCTTCCTTTTTAGTCACCACCTATATCCATCTTACCCTATCGTGTAGCAGTCCGTCCGTAAAATTATTTTGCCCTATTACAAAATCCTTCATGTATAAATTTAAATATTCACCGTACTTACTTTCTGTATTTAATAATAACTCCTCGACATAATAAGCACCTTGTTCAAAGTGATCTAAAAGTAAACTACACAAACCTGCATAAATTCCGCATCCTACTTGGAAATAAGTTGCATTTGTTTTATATTTATGAAAAACTTGGCTGCTATTCATTACATTATACATATACGTCTCACTATTTTCATAAACGAGTAACACACCGACTAGGTCCTCACCCGTAACCTCCTCTTCCGCCGGATTAAACACTTTCCGATTCCAGTTCCATAGATCTTCTACTTGATCTAAATTCTGTCTAATTAAATTGGTTGTATACTCATTAATTCGATAAAGAAAGCCAACTTCCATGTTGAAGTTTTTTCCTAAAATTAAAACTTCCTCATGTGGCATTAAACAACCATAAAACCCCTTTTCTCCTAATCTCACTTTATACTCTGAAGCGTATACATCCTCATAGAAATAAAGGGGACGATGATGACTCATATACATCGGATAACTCCATATCGCCTCATCTAGAAATCGCTCTACTGCCCATGAAGCATAAAGTGTATAAGGCTTTATAAGTGCTGTATCATTCAAAAACGAAGTATCATGTTCTACAATATAGCATGCTCGTGGCTTTTCATTTGGTCGTTCCTTCATAAGTTCCACAACCATCCATTGAACAACCCCCGGATTCATACCTGAACCTATAATCGCTTTTGTATTTGTAAATTTTTCTTTCTCCTTCTCAAACCTCGTATATCTTTCCGTAAGCTGAAAACCGAGTAAACTATCGTCCTGATCTACTTCCTCATTTTCCAAAGCTGAATTAATGTAACAAATTCCAAGCTCATTACAACAGCTCAGTATCCTAATTGTATCTGCCCCCGAAACATCAATAACAACACTCGTTCTTTTTTCCTTTAAATGTTGTTTAAATTTCACTACATCTTGAAGGTCTATTTCGTATAAAGATAATTGACCTTTCAAATTTGGAAACAACTCATCATAATAAATCCTATCTTTTTGTTTTATATCAACCAAATGAAATTTAACACCCTTTAGTACTTCATAAATTGGATCTTTTTCATTTATTATCGCTTGATTTAAAATTGCTAAAACTGCTTTTGCTGCTCCACCAGCACTGCCAAGTAATGTAATCGATAACGAATTTGGAAACTGCTCCACAAACAAAACCCCTTTAATAAATTAATTGAGCAGTTCCTCCTCCAAAAAATAAATTGAATACATAAAAAGATAGCTCGTACACAATTTTTATAAATTAGTACAAGATTGTCTCTAAAAAAATCACACTATATTATATTTATATTCAATTCATTTTTCCTCTCATATCTAAATCAAATGAAACAAATAGGCTCGACCTTTTCTTTTGCAAATATAAAAGAAAAAGCCAGCCATTTTTAACTAGCCTACGGACAATGGACGGATTTTACATGTTGAATATTTACATACATTTTTGCATCGCGTGCTTTTAATATTTCAATATGCCCTTCATCAATTTTCG
Organism: Bacillus sp. NPDC094077; assembly: GCF_050279465.1. Taxonomy (NCBI): domain Bacteria; kingdom Bacillati; phylum Bacillota; class Bacilli; order Caryophanales; family Bacillaceae; genus Bacillus; species Bacillus sp. NPDC094077. The sequence continues at coordinate 146,583 of NZ_JBNNUF010000009.1, forward strand.
TCATCTTTCCAATTTTATTAGATTCCTCTCCTAAATCGAACACCATGATTTTTCCAGCCATTTTAATAAGCTGCTCTTCAAACGTTCTAGCTAACGTAATATTTAAAGGATTTACGGGGAGTTCATTTTTATTGAGGGAATAAGGTACTTGGTTTTCTTTATATGGAATTAACCATTTTAAGTGTTTTAAAGATATATATACCGTTTTGTAAACTGGACTATAAAAAACGATATAATCGTTCATTACGCTTGTAACGTATCCATGTATCGGGGCATTTCCTGCTACATAAATTTCTGTAAAGATCCCTTTAGAGGTGCTTAATACTTTTCTCAAAGAAATTGAAGGGGATTCCCTCTTAATTACAGAATCAACATCTGGTTTTAATATTTCTTCATCATATGGTCTTAAAAATTTATAATATTGTACATGATATAAAGATATATATACGTAGTCTTGTCCATTGTAAAGGACAACGATATCATTTCCTACATCAATTAATACACCTTTAAATCTTTTTTCACCGATTAATTTAACATATATATTTTCTCCAATACTTTTGTTCAACTCATTCATCTATATCCTCCTTTCTTCCATTTCTAAAAATAATCAGGGGCAATGTTCTGTCTTTTAATAGTAAGGAATTTATTTACGTAATAACACGAAATAATTGCAGCGAAATATGAAAGCGCTCTTCACTCTCAGTCATAGTGCCCCTCTTATCTATCAAACATTATTCTTCTTCATTCTTTTTGTCTTTAACTACTTGACTCACACTTTTAATATGAAAATTCAGCACATAAATTACTTCCTCACGGTTCACTAAAGTCACATATTCTTCATTTACGTCACTTAATATACCGTCAATACTCTCAGGTCCACCCCGATTAATCTTTACCCACTTATATTTCAGACCAGATAATATATCTTGAAATGTAGTAGCATCAAAGTATGGTTGTGCACAAAAGTAAGGATTTAATTTGATCTCCTTCGCCTTCTTAACTACGCTTTTCACATGACTTCTCTGGTAATAAATAACTTCTCCTGTATTTCCTTGTAATACAAGATGTTCATCTTCAGCTGATAGTAGTACTCCTATCCGACTTTCTGGACCACCAAGATTTATTTTTACATTTTGGTCCAACAAACTTTTAATCTCGTTACTAGGTAGTCTATTTTCCAATTTTACTCCTCCTTTCTCCTATTATCTTCTACGATTTGATTGTCTTTGTGCACGTGCTCTATATGACTGATTACTTGTATCATCACTTTCTTCTTCTTCTTCTTCCTCTTTGGACACTTGTAAACCGTAGTTCACACTTTTAACATGAAAATGTGCAATCTTTATAACTTCTTCTTTCACAATTAATGTGACGTATTCAGAAGAAACATCCTGTAAAATCCCTTCAATCTTTTCAGGACCACCTCTGTTGATTTTAACCCATCGATATTGTAAGTTTTGCAGTAGGCTTTGAAAGTCCTCCCCTTCTAAGAATACCGGTAACTCTCCAACATCTTCAGCGATATCTTTCGTATTTCTTGTAATGCTTTTTAAGTGTTGGAGCTGATAATAATAAAATGTTCCCTTTTCGCTTAGTAGCACGAAATAATCACTATACACTGCAACTACTGTACCTTTTTGCGATTCTGGTCCACCTCGATTCACTCTCACACTCTCTCCAACCAATCCGTCTAATAAATCACTACTAATTATACTCAAGAGAAAACCCCTCCCATTAATTTATAAGCTTTTGCACTGATAGTATATGTATCTGTACAGGTTACGTTCTCTATGTTTGTCCCATCTATGAAAAAATATGCTTTTAACATGTAGTACTAATACCTATGCCCCCCTTCCATTCAAATAAATCACAGGATTCCAACGATTCTTTATACAAAAAGATCCCGTATTAAGATACATTTCTGTATATCTTAATACGAGATCTTTTTATAACTTTAATCTTCGTCTTTAACATCCATATCTTCTGGAATTGGTTCGTTTAATATTTCTTCGACTAATTGTTTATATTTCTCCATTTGTTCTAAATGTGTATTGAATTGTTCTTTATTTAATAAATATTGCTCTCCATCGAATAGCGCACGAACTTTCTTTTGCTGAATTAGCTCTTCAATATACGATTTTGGTAAATTCAAATACTCCGCTGCCTCTTCTACTGTTATATACAATGTGTTCATCCCTTTATTATTTTTTCATATATACTGTATCTTACTTTACTTTATTTTTGTAAACAACTTAAAAAGATTTTGTAAATGCAGTTTAAAAAGCAGGTAGATGCATTCCATATATTGTATAATAATATAGTAAGTATTTTTTTAAATATAGAATGGTATCACCCATTTACACAAAGGAGAGTTAACATATGGCTACTCGTCACATCATTACAATGTTAGAAAAAACATTACAAGTTGAAACAGAAAACACAATTTCTCATTTAACAGCATCTTTATCTGATCGTATTCTTTCCCAAAGCGCAGCAATACACGAAAACAATTGTTATCATACAATTGGTGAATGGTACAAAAATCATTTCTTATTCCAACAAGATGATTTTCTATGGGCTAAATATGCTTTCTACGATGCATATTGTGAGGCTATAAAAAAACAAGGACATCTTACAAAACGCGTCCGTCAAATATTAGAATCATTAGCTCGAAAACACAGCAAACAATACATTGCTTCTATACTAAATATGCCATTTCCTAACGAACGAGCTAAAGGGACAGCGTAAGCAAAGCATAGGCTCATTGTTTTCTAGAATGATTTACAAATAAAATGTTCATGTCATATGAACTGATGAAACCGGTGTCATAATAATGATGGAAAATATAGTAAACAAGGAAAACCCCCATTTACATCTCTCTTCCATTCGAATAGAGAAGTAAGTGGGGGTATACTTGTTCCTTTATTATTTCATCATCTGCTTTATCAATTCACGATTTCTCTTCTTAAATACTTCATTATGAGAAGAAACCATTCCGTACTCACTTGCATCTGGCTGAATAAATTGTTTCGCTTTATTTACAGCATTTCCGGCATCTTGGAATGCTCCTGCAATTAAATGCAATTTACCTTCATGCTTTAAAATATCTCCAGCAGCATATAGTCCATCTACAGAAGACTCACTATTTGCATTACCTGCAATATAATAATTATCTATAATCGCAACGTCTAACTCACTATTTTCTAATAATGTAATGTCACGTTCATATCCATGATTAATAATAACTTCATCAATAGGCAAATGAGAAACTTCGCCTGTTTCATGATTCGTTAATTCTATATATTCGATCGCTTCATGATTATCACCAGCAATTAATTTTGTAATCGATGTATGAAAGAAACACTCCGCTGAGCTGTTCATCAGTTGTTTTACGTGTGCTTCATGACCAGATAATTCTTCTTTTCTATATGCTACATACACTTTTTTCGCGATTGGTTCTAATTCATTTGCCCAATCAATGGCAGAATTTCCTCCACCAGAAATAATGACCGTTTTATCTTTGAAACGTTTTAAAGATTTAACTGTATAATTTAAATTCGATACTTCAAATCGCTCAGCACCTTCAATTGATAACTTTTGCGGTTTCAATATACCACTTCCAGTTGCGACGATAACTGTTTTTGAAAAGTGTTCTTTGCCAGTACTTGTTTTTAATGTAAAAGTACCATCTTCATTACGAATAATCGATTCTACTTTTGTATTTAATACAACTTCCGGTTGGAATGTTAACCCTTGCTGTACAAGTTGTTCAATTAATTTATCACCTGTAACTGGCAATAGCCCTCCTATATCCCAAATCATCTTCTCTGGATAAACATGTATTTTGCCACCTAACTGTGGTTGAAATTCTATTATTTTCGTTTTCATCTCTCTTAGTCCGCTATAAAAAGCTGAATAAAGCCCTGCAGGTCCTCCGCCTATTACGGTTACATCAAATAATTCTTCTTGATTCATTCGTGCTCACCCCTCAGCTATCAACCGTTGATTATCATTCTCAATAAAATATAACCTGTTTCCGCAAAATTTACAATCAAAATTACTATTGACAATACACCTATATAAAATTATATTATTTAATGAATCGGTATTGATAATCATTATCAACTTGTTAATAATTAGCAAATTTGAGACTCCATCTTCTTTCATTAATATGGTCAAATACTATATTGCAAAATCTCATATTCAAGATTTTTAATACGTATTTTGCATTACCACTACCCTTTCAAAAAGATTGCAGTTAAACAAATTATTGTATACACATACCATCTATTTAAAGGAGAAAGACGATGAAAAAGTTATTTATTTCACTAACAGTTCTTTTCGTTCTTGTTATGAGTGCTTGTAGTAATGGCTCTACAGACAAAAAGAACGATGCAAAAGGTAGCAAATCAGAAACAATTACATACCAATCTGAAAATGGTAAAGTAGAAGTTCCTGCCAATCCAAAACGCGTTGTTGTATTATCATCATTCGCTGGTAACGTACTGTCATTAGGTGTAAATCTTGTTGGGGTAGATTCATGGTCTAAACAAAACCCACGTTTTGATAGCAAGCTTAAAGATGCTGCTGAAGTATCAGATGAAAATATTGAAAAAATTGCTGAACTAAACCCTGATTTAATCATTGGCTTAGACAATGTTAAAAATGTTGATAAGTTAAAGAAAATCGCTCCTACTGTAACATACACTTACGGGAAAGTTGATTACTTAACACAACATATTGAAATTGGTAAATTATTAAATAAAGAAAAAGAGGCAAAAACTTGGGTAGATGATTTCAAGCAACGTGCAGAAGCAGCTGGTAAAGAAATTAAAGCAAAAATCGGTGAAGATGCAACAGTATCTGTTATTGAAAACTTCAACAAACAGCTTTATGTTTACGGCGATAACTGGGGCCGTGGAACAGAAATTCTATACCAAGAAATGAAATTAAAAATGCCTGAAAAAGTAAAAGAAAAAGCATTAAAAGAAGGTTACTACGCACTATCAACTGAGGTATTACCTGAGTTTGCTGGTGATTACTTAATCGTAAGTAAAAACAAAGATACTGATAACTCATTCCAAGAGACAGAATCATATAAAAACATCCCAGCAGTAAAAAATAATCGCGTATATGAAGCAAATATGATGGAATTCTACTTCAACGATCCACTTACATTAGATTTCCAACTAGACTTCTTCAAGAAAAGCTTTCTTGGTCAATAATACAAACATGAGGAATTCTTAATTTAAGAATTCCTCTTCCTTTATTCTACGAAAAGAAAAGATGTGAAACGAATGACAAAATATCACGACAATCCACGTTCCATGGCTTTTACATACAAACTAACTTTAAGCATAATTGCATTCTTTCTTATTTTTATGGTTGCAATGGTATTAGGTGCTGCAGATACTTCTATAAAAGATGTATGGTTAGCACTGACTTCCTCCGCTAAAGGGGACAAAATATCTATTATTCGCGAGATACGTTTGCCACGTGAAGTTGCTGCTATTTTTGTAGGAGCTGGACTTGCTGTTTCTGGGGCAATTATGCAAGGCTTAACGCGAAATCCACTTGCTGATCCTGGGTTACTAGGCTTAACTGGGGGCGCGAATGCTGCACTTGCACTAACACTTGCTTTCAACCCTTCCATAAACTATCTTTACTTAACATTAGCTTGCTTTATCGGTGCTGCAATTGGCGCTATTATGGTATTTGGAATTGGTATGGTGAAAAAAGGCGGACTTTCTCCTCTTCGAATTGTATTAGCTGGTGCTGCAGTTTCAGCATTTCTACTCGCAATTTCAGAAGGGATCGGCATTTACTTTAAGATTTCACAAGATGTATCACTTTGGACTGCTGGAGGCGTAATTGGAACAACTTGGAGCCAATTGAAAGTTATTATTCCGGTCATTTCAATCAGTATCTTTATCGCTATCTTACTAGCAAAAAAATTGACAGTCCTTAGTTTCAGTGAAGAAGTTGCCATTGGACTCGGTCAAAAAATTATTTTCATTAAAACGATTTTATTTCTCATTATTATCTTACTTGCAGGTGCGTCTGTAGCACTTGTCGGAAATATGGCATTTATCGGTTTAATGGTACCCCATATGGTGCGCCCCATTGTCGGTCCAGATTACCGCTTTGTTATACCGATGTCAGCAATTGCTGGCGCTTCCTTTATGCTGCTTGCAGATACAATCGGACGTACAATTAACGCTCCGTACGAAACGCCAGTTGCAGCTATCGTCGCAATTGTAGGATTACCATTCTTCCTATTCATTGTACGTAAAGGAGGAAGAACATTCTCATGATGCCATCTATTTTAAGAAAACAACGTCTTATCATACTCGCTTTACTTATATTAACCGTTACAACCATTGTAGTTGGAATGGGGATCGGTTCAGCATCTTTATCTTATGACCGCCTCCTTCCAACACTAATGGGACAAGGGACTTTTAAAGAGGAATTTGTTTTATACTCTTTAAGATTACCTAGAATTGTCATTACATTATTAGCTGGTATGGCACTCGCTTTATCAGGTGCTATTTTACAAGGAATTACCCGAAATGATTTAGCTGAACCTGGTATACTCGGAATCAACTCTGGGGCAGGTGTTGCTGTTTCTATTTTCTTTTTATACTTCCCAATAGACGTAGGTTCGTTCCTTTACTTACTGCCAGTCGTTGGATTTATCGGTGCTTTCCTTACAGCTGTTCTAATTTACGTATTTTCATATAGCAAATCAACAGGACTTCAGCCAATACGATTAACATTAACCGGTATCGGTTTTTCATTTGCACTATCTGGAGCGATGATTGTCCTTATTTCATCCGCAGATCGTATGAAAGTAGACTTTATTTCAAAATGGATTGCTGGAAACATTTGGGGAGATGACTGGATCTTCGTTTTAGCAATGCTCCCATGGTTAATCGTATTAATCCCGTTTGTTTTCTATAAAGCAAATCGATTAAACATTCTAGCATTAAACGAACCCGTCGCAATTGGTGTCGGAATTGAAATTGAAAAAGAACGTAGATACTTATTAATTGCAGCCGTTGCACTTGCAGCTGCAGCTGTTTCCGTAACAGGGGGAATTAGCTTTATTGGACTGATGGCTCCTCACATCGCAAAATCTTTAGTCGGACCAAGGCATCAAATCTTCATACCAATCGCCGTTTTAATCGGCGGATGGCTATTACTATTAGCAGACACAATCGGACGAAACATCGTTGAACCTAATGGCATCCCAGCAGGTATTGTCGTTGCTTTAATTGGCGCTCCTTACTTTATGTATTTATTGCTTAAGAAAGCGTAAAAAAACACTCTCATCTTGAGGGTGTTTTTTTCCTTTTACTTCGTTCTTCTAATCCCTTATTCGACATTCCTATTTTTCTACACCACTACAAATCCTTATTAAAATACTTTTGATTTAAAATTCATTTAATGTTTATATTATTATGTATAAATTTTACATTTGAAGGAGCCTCACAAAATGAAAGCTATTTCTATTATTCTTATCTTAATTGGAATTCTCGGCAACTTTATGGGCGGAATGATGTTCGGAGATATCGGTATTGCTGCAATTATTGGTTCATTAGCAGCCTTATTCTCAGGAATCGGTTTTTGGAAATTAGATGCGCAACTCAAAAATATATCGAAATAATTTAAACCCTCAAATAGCCGCGAAAGAGTATATACTCTTTCACGGCTATTTTAATACGTATTTATTAGTATTGAATAATATTTTCCAGTGAACCTCTCCCCTACAATAGCTCCTTTGGGAATACTATTACAAAAGGGAAAACCATTGATAATTTCCTACTGCTGTCCATACCCTTCAAACTTCTTCGCCAAATTCTCCATCTCATCTTCTGGCAGTAGCTTCGGTTCTCCGACGCTTTTCGTTTGATAATAAATTTGCGCACAAAACTCAATTTCTTCCGCAACAGTAAACGCCATTTTTATATTATTTGCACCAGCAATTAAACCGTGATTTGCGAGTAACACAGCGCGACGATCAATCATTCCTTCAAAAGCAGCATCTGCTAATTGCTTTGTACCGAATGTTTCATATGGCGCACAGCGGACATTCGAGCCTGCAAAAGCAATTAAGTATGATACGGCAGGAAGCTCCCATCCTAACGATGCAATCGTTTTCGCATAAGGAGAATGTGTATGCACAAGCGCATTTATGTCTTCACGTTTTCTATAATAAATAAGGTGCATATCTAGTTCACTTGATGGTTTTCTCGATCCTTCTACCACTTCACCATCTAAGTTTAAGACAACTACATCTTCAGGCTTTGTTTCATAATAATCTAAACCACTTGGGCTAATTGCAACAAGACCTTGTTCACGATTAAAAATACTAATATTACCGCCAGTCCCCTTAGTTAAACCACTAGAAATCATTTTCTTTCCGTACGCTACAATTTCTTCTCTTTCTTTTTGTAATAACATATACATCCCCCTAAGTATGAAGCTTATGATGACTAATTTTTATATCTATCTACTTATTAAAACAGCCTTTTTAAGTTCTCCGTAAACGGCGCTTTCACAATTCCTTTTTCCGTAATAATCGCCGTGACATTTTCATGTGGCGTGACATCAAATGCCGGATTATATACTTTACTTTCTTTCGGGGCTGAATATTGCCCGAAACGATTAATCACCTCAGAAGCATCTCTTTCTTCGATTGGAATTTCTTTTCCTGTCGGTGTTTTCAAATCAATTGTTGGCGTTGGTGCCGCTACATAGAACGGAATGTTGTAGTATTTAGCTAAGATAGATACGCCTAATGTTCCAATTTTATTTGCTACATCACCGTTTGCTGCCACACGGTCACATCCAACGATTACCGCATCAATCTTCCCTTGTGACATGACCATAGCTGCCATATTATCTGTAATAACCGTTACATCAATTCCCGCTCGCTGCAATTCTAATGCTGTTAACGTTGAACCTTGTAATCTAGGACGTGTTTCATCCGAATAAATTTTAAGGTTCCATCTCTTTTCCTTTGCTAAATACATCGGAGCTGTCGCAGTACCGTATTTCGTCGTTGCTAAGGCACCTGCATTACAATGCGTTAATACACCCATTCCATCATGGAATAACGTTAATGCATGTTCTCCAATTTGACGGTTAATTTCTTCATCTTCTCTATGAATTTCTTTTGCCTCTTCTAATAATCTATCTTTCAACTGGGCGATTGATAAGCAAACATTCTCTGTGGCTACATTCTCCATTCTTTCAAGCGCCCAAAATAAGTTTACTGCCGTCGGTCTTGACGTTGCTAAATATGCACATACCTTTTTCACTTCTTTTACAAATTCCCCCACCGTACCTTGAGTAACTGCCTTTACCCCTAAATACACGCCATAAGCTGCTGAAACACCAATCGCTGGCGCTCCTCGTACTTTCATTACTTGAATTGCATCCCACACACTTTCAGCTGTTTTAAAAGATTCATAGACAACTTCATTCGGTAATAACGTTTGATCTAATAAAACTAAAGCATCATCTTTCCACTGAATTGGTATTAACTGTTTTTCCATCATTTTCTCCCCTTACTTCGCATAGTGCATTGACTGTTCTTTTAACGTTTCTACAAAGCTTGTACCTGTTTTATATTGATTCGCTCGTAAAATAAATTCCTTCGCTACTTGAAGACAAATTCGCTCCGCTCTAGCACGTGCTTCCTCATTCTCAATACAAGTAATATCTTTTACTTTCGCTAACCCAACAATACGGCGAATTAACTCAAGACCTGTCACTGCAGCCGTATCCTCTAATACAGATTGTAAATAAACTTCGTTAAAGCCTTCTTCCTTTGCCATAACCTCTGTCACATGAATATCCCAAGCATCTAAAAACTTCTTCTTAAATAAATCAATTACCTCTATCATTGTAGATTGTAACCAATCCATATACGTATCTTTCTCAGCTCCAGACGACATGGTCGCATCTGCATTCACCCAAGCAAACATTAAATTCGCCATTACATTCCCAACGTCATATCCAATAGGTCCATAAAAGGCAAACTCAGGATCAATAATCTTTGTAGAATCACTTTTCACAAAAACAGAACCAGTATGTAAATCACCATGAAGCAATGCCTGTGCATTCGTCATAAAAGAAAATTTAAGCTTTGCTACTTCCATACGAAGCTCTTTATCACTATAAATATGTTCTCTAATCCAGCCTTCATTTAATAGAAATAACTCATTACGCTTATTATGATTTGTAAATGGCTCAGAGTATACGAGGTCTTCTGTAATCTCGCATAACTCAGGATTTATATAATTCTTCACAAGCTCCTTCTTCTCTTTATGATTCATTACAACATCCGATGTTAATAAAAGTGTATTTACCATAAAGGTCGTTAAATCGTCAGCAAGCCTCGGAATTATTTGGTGATTTATAAGTGCTGTACGTAATATTGTGTGATCTGATAAATCTTCCATCACACAGCAATTCATCACACTATCAAACAAATACACCGTTGGAACAAGTCCAGGTGCTAATTTTCCTTCCAACTGCAAAACATTAGATTCAATACGAATACGATTTGTCGATAATTTAAACTCATCTGAAATACGGGCTGTATCCCCAGCCTGCTTTACGATGACAGAAATATTCTCCTTTTCATCCCAAACACGGAACACATAATTTAAATTTCCATCACCTATTTCTTTACACTGTAACCCCTTTGCATGTTCAAACTTAGATACCTTCTCTTGCACATATGCAATTACATCTTTAGCTTCCATTAAAAAATACTTCGTGAACTTAGACATGGTTTCCCCTCCACACTAATTGTAAGCGTTTTCTAAAAGCTATAAAAAAATAATAGGGTGAAATTTTTTATCCTATTATATATATTCTCCTTTTTGAAAGGTATATCTAGGTTTTATTATATCTCGTTAATACCTTGAGTCAATGTTTCTAATTATCATTGCACTATACTGCCTAATTATATATTTAAGGTGACAAAAATTGTTCAAAAAGATTCCGATTCATTTTATTTTATTTATTGCAGAATTCTTTGTAAAATAGAAGTAAGCAGTTCCTTTTTAAATACACAACTTCTAAGAAATACTTCCTTCCTAAGAATTTATACTACACTATATCTCTAAACTATTTACTAATCTTTCACCTACTCTTTTAAAATGAATACTCTAAAAATTACCTTTCAATCCCTTAGAAACTTTAATTGAGAATAAATATTAATTAAATCGGAATAAAGTTGGTTTATTCTCTTGACAAAATAACCACTTCTATATGATAATTAATATCGAATTAGAATTATTATAGTTAATTAAAAAATATATTTTATGAGCAAACTATTTTTTGATGCTCAAAACCAACATTTAGGAGGAATTTTAATATGTTATTAATCGGCACAGAAGTAAAACCGTTTAAAGCTAATGCTTACCATAATGGAGAATTTATCCAAGTTACTGACGAAAGCTTAAAAGGAAAATGGAGCGTAGTTTGTTTCTACCCAGCAGACTTCACATTCGTTTGCCCAACTGAACTTGAAGACTTACAAAACCAATATGCAACTCTTAAAGAGTTAGGCGTTGAAGTATACTCTGTATCTACAGACACTCACTTCACTCACAAAGCATGGCATGATAGCTCAGAAACTATCGGCAAAATCGAATACATTATGATTGGTGACCCAACTCGCACAATTACTACAAACTTCAACGTATTAATGGAAGAAGAAGGTCTTGCTGCTCGTGGTACATTCATCATCGATCCAGACGGCGTTATCCAATCTATGGAAATCAATGCTGACGGTATCGGCCGTGACGCAAGCATTCTTGTTAACAAAATTAAAGCAGCTCAATACGTACGTAACAACCCAGGTGAAGTTTGCCCAGCTAAATGGCAAGAGGGTTCTGCAACACTTAAACCAAGCCTTGACCTTGTAGGCAAAATCTAAGGAGTTCGATCAAAATGATACTAGATGCAGATATAAAAACACAACTATCCCAATACCTTCAATTAATGGAGAACGATATTTTACTTAAAGTTAGCGCTGGAGACGATGCAGTATCTAAAGATATGTTAGCTCTAGTAGACGAATTAGCTACTATGTCATCTAAGATTACAGTAGAAAAAGTTGAACTAGAGAGAACGCCAAGCTTTAGCGTAAATCGCCCTGGTGAAGACACTGGTGTCGTATTCGCTGGTATTCCATTAGGACACGAATTTACTTCATTAGTGTTAGCTTTACTACAAGTAAGTGGACGTGCTCCAAAAGTTGAACAAAAATTAATCGATCAAATCAAAAACATTCAAGGCGAATATCATTTTGAATCTTATATCAGCCTAAGTTGTCATAACTGTCCTGATGTTGTACAAGCTCTTAACGTCATGAGCGTTCTAAACTCTGGTATTACACATACTATGATTGATGGCGCTGCATTCAAAGAGGAAGTAGAAAGCAAAGACATCATGGCAGTACCAACTGTGTACTTAAACGGCGAATCTTTCGGAAGCGGTCGTATGACACTTGAAGAAATTTTAGCTAAAATGGGTAACGGTCCAGATGCATCAGAGCTTTCTGATAAAGATCCTTACGATGTTCTTGTTGTTGGTGGCGGCCCTGCTGGTGCAAGTGCAGCAATTTATGCAGCACGTAAAGGCATCCGCACTGGTATCGTTGCTGAGCGCTTCGGTGGTCAAGTAATGGATACTATGGGTATTGAGAACTTCATCAGCGTAAAACGCACTGAAGGTCCTAAGCTAGTAGCAAGCCTTGAAGAGCACGTAAAAGAATACGACATCGACGTAATGAATCTACAACGTGCGAAACGTTTAGAGAAAAAAGAACTTATTGAAGTGGAACTTGAAAACGGCGCTATTCTGAAAAGTAAGAGCGTAATCGTTTCTACAGGTGCTCGCTGGCGTAACGTTGGCGTACCAGGTGAAGCTGAGTTCAAAAACAAAGGTGTAGCATACTGCCCACACTGTGACGGTCCATTATTCACTGGAAAAGACGTAGCAGTTATCGGCGGAGGTAACTCTGGTATTGAAGCAGCTATCGACTTAGCAGGTATTGTTAAGCACGTAACTGTTCTTGAATTCATGCCAGAATTAAAAGCTGATGCTGTATTACAAGAACGTCTTAACAGCTTACCAAACGTAACTGTTCTGAAAAACGTTCAAACAAAAGAAATCACTGGTACTGACAAAGTAAACGGTATTTCTTACATCGATCGTGAAACTGAAGAAGTTCATCACGTTGAATTACAAGGTGTATTCGTACAAATCGGTCTTGTGCCAAACACAGACTGGTTAGGCGAAACTGTTGAACGCGTTCGCGGTGAAATCGTAACAGATAAGCACGGCGCTACAAACGTACCAGGAGTGTTTGCTGCAGGTGACTGTACAAATAATCCGTACAAACAAATCATCATCTCTATGGGTTCAGGTGCAAACGCAGCTTTAGGTGCATTTGATTACTTAATCCGTAACTAATTATAGAGACGTGCGTTTTAAAAAGCAGGTGCCTTGGCACCTGCTTTTTTTATAACCTTAATGTATAAACTAAAAACCTCTCATTCCCATTCTTCTCATAGGCACCTGGCAATCTAACTTCTCTCTTCAATTCAAACGCAGTCTGATTCTCTAAGAAGAAAATATAATCCTCCGAAGGATAGTACAAAATAATATCCACTTCTCTCTCTGCTTCTTCTACCGAACGTAAGATGTTATTTACTACGTTCATAAATACTTGTACAGAAAATGGATTAAAAAAATAAAATCGGTTATCACGCAGATCAATCTCATATTCTTGCGCTAAACAACACTGGAATTGAATTTTATCTTTACTGTTTCTTACCTTCTTTGCATAACGCTCAAGGTTCTCCATCGCTTCTTTATAAAACTCTTCATTCATTTCAATTCCAACTGCCGAAGCACCACACTTATGATGCATGTAAAAGTTTAATCGCCCTTTCCCGCACCCAAAGTCTACAACTCGATCGCTACTTTTTATTTCATATTGATTCAGTAACTCATCTAATCCGCTATACGGCGTCGGTTCATAACGATGATAGTGCATAGACTTATTAAATCCTTTTTGTTCGCCAACTGTTTTTATATTTAAAACTGCATCGTAATATTGTTCGTTCATTAATTTTCTCCTATTAAGAAATGGTACTTATTATTATACACCATGTACTAAATGCTCATTTCTTGTGGAATCACTTGGTGCGTAAAATTATATCGTCGGAAAATCGAATAGATCAAACATAACCCCCAGTACATCGATTTACCGACAAATCACGATAAAAAAAACAGGAGCTCTCTAGCCCCTGTCTTCCAATACTTTCAACACAGTTTGCTTTAATATCTCTATTCCATCCATGATACAGCTATGGTCAAACTTCATATACGGATGGTGTAATCCAGGTTGTAAGTTTGCCCCAAGTCCAAGCATAACTGCTTTTAAATGTGGTCTCTTCACTGTGTAGTAGTGGAAATCATCACTTCCCGTCGTATACAGCGGTCCCGTACATCTCTCTTCTCCATACACTTCGAGAATACCTTTTCGCATATAACGCTCCGCTTCTTCCGACACCTCTGCTCCTGGCGCAAGATCAATCCATTCGTATGAAGTTTTCGATCCCATCGATGCGGCCGATTCTATTACATGCTCTATCTTTTTCTTTAATTCTTCCAATAATGTATTATTCTCTGCCCTTACATCTAAGCTAAAATGACCGTTACCTGGAATGATATTTAAATTATTACCACCAGCTTGGCACCTTGTCATCTTCACTGAATATGAACTTTGCGGTGGTAACCATATATTTTTCAAACCGATATTAATCATGGCAATGACATCAATCGCATTCACACCTTGGTGTGGCCTTGCACCATGTGCATCTTCCCCGTGAATCATGCCCTCTAAAAATCCAGCTGCTCCGTGACGAATAGATGGGGCTGCTCGTTTCAAAGATAATTCCTCAATCGGCCTTAAATGAACTCCGAATAGGAAATCTGCATCATCTACAGCACCTTTCTCTACCATCTTTAAAGCGCCATTCCCTTTTTCTTCTGCTGGCTGAAAAATAAATCTAACGGTACCGCTTTTCCATCTCATATTTTTTAACTGTAAAATAAGTCCCATTACAATCGTCATATGAGCATCATGACCACACGAATGGTTTGCTTTAAATTCTCCATCTACTTCTTGCCAAAGTGCATCCATATCAGCACGAATTGCAATAACTGGATTCCCACTTCCAATCTCAGCGATGACGCCTGGGCAATCATCAAATGTTTTATATGAAATTCCTTCTTCTTTTAAAAAGTTAGTAATATACGCTGTCGTTTCATACTCTTTCCAACTCACTTCCGGGTTTTCATGTAAATGCTGAAAAATTTCCGTTAAACGCTCTTGTAGTTCTAATGTTTTCAACTTCCATTCTCCTTCCTAAATTCGAAGCAGTTTAATCATTCATAAAAAATCCCATTTTGAAGAATATATTGAACATTCACTCAAATGTCAAGAGATTGTCCCTACGTTTCTTTTGAAATATAATAAGGTAATTAAGATTATAATTCAGAAAATTCTTTTTATGAATTATTCATCATTACCTTCAGCCTCTTATTAATATATGTAACTTCAAATCTACAGATAATAAAAAGGACGGGAACTATACAATGAAAATTACAGCTATTCATCTTTACGCAATCCGTTTACCACTTCGCAATCCATTTGTTATTAGTTATGGCTCTTACCCTGATATGCCTTCTATTATCGTCAAAGTGGAAACAGACGAAGGCATTATCGGTTACGGTGAAGGCGTTGCTGATGATCACGTTACAGGTGAATCATGGGAAAGTACTTTCCAGACTTTAAAACATACACTAGCTCCTGCTCTAATCGGGAAAAATCCGATGAATATCGAAAAAATACACGATATGATGAACAATACAATTTACGGTGTTCCTACTGCGAAAGCTGCAATTGATATTGCTTGTTTTGATATAACGGGCAAAAAATTAAACCAACCTGTATATCAATTAATTGGCGGACGATACCATGAAGAATTTCCTGTCACTCACGTCTTAAGTATCGCCCCCCCAGAAGATATGGCCGAAGAAGCTGCTTCTATGATTAAAAAAGGTTACCAATCTTTCAAAATGAAAGTTGGTACAAATGTAAAGGAAGATGTGAAAAGAATTGAAGCTGTCCGTGAACGTGTAGGAAACGATATCGCCATTCGTGTTGATGTAAACCAAGGATGGAAAAATAGCGCAAATACATTAACTGCACTTCGTTCATTAGGACATTTAAACATCGATTGGATTGAACAACCTGTTGTCGCAGACGATATTGACGCAATGGCCCATATTCGTTCTAAAACAGACCTTCCGCTTATGATTGATGAAGGACTAAAAAGTTCTCGTGAAATGCGTCAAATTATTAAGCTAGAAGCTGCTGATAAAGTGAATATAAAACTAATGAAATGCGGCGGCATATATCCAGCTGTAAAACTCGCTCATCAAGCAGAAATGGCTGGCATTGAATGCCAAGTTGGATCGATGGTCGAATCATCCGTTGCCTCTTCCGCAGGATTTCACGTCGCTTTCTCAAAAAAAATCATTACTAGCGTCGAGCTAACAGGACCATTAAAATTCACAAAAGATATCGGAAACTTACATTACGACGTACCATTCATTCGCTTAAACGAAAAGCCAGGATTAGGCATTGAAATAAATGAAAATACACTACAAGAACTAACCGTCTTTCAAGACGTTGTAAGCTAAAGGAGGACTCATACATGACGGTGCTATACGAAGGCACATTAAAACAAAATAACGTACCATTTCACGTTACATTACTATCACTAGAACACATCGAACAAATTTTATCACTACAAAACGTCGTGGTTGAGGCATTAGAGGATAAAGGTCGTTTACAACCACTCTCACAAGAAGAATTTCAATACATTCTAGAAGGAAACGGCATGATGATTGGTGCCTTTATAGAAAACGAGCTCATCGCATTTCGTGCTCTACTCGTCCCTCCTATCGACGATGAACATTTAGGACTTGATATCGGCCTATCAGAAAGCGACCTACACCGCGTGATCTATCAAGAAATCTCAAACGTTCATCCAAACTGTCGCGGAAATGGTATGCAAAAAATATTAGCGACAGTCATCATGGATGAATTACAAAAAGAAGATGGCAAATACGAATATGTTTGCTGCACCGTTGCGCCTTTTAACATTCCGAGTTTAAAAGATAAGTTCGCGCAAGGGATGGAAATTGCTGCACTGAAGGAGAAGTATGGTGGTAGTATACGGTATGTTTTTGTGAAGGAGTTGCGTGGGGATAAAGAAAGAGATTGGACGGATGTTAAAAGTGTTCTGATGAGTGATGCTAGTAGACAGCAGGCTTTGCTTTCGGAGGGGTATCGTGGATATGAGATGGAGAAAGTGGACGGAGACTTTGTTGTGAAGTTTGGACGATAATCTCTATGCTCGAAAAAAAGGAGATGTCCCTTGTGACATCTCCTTTTTCTCCCCGCCGAACAATTCTTTGGTAAATGAAATTATATTAGCGATTCTTTAAATTTATCGACCACAACTCCAAATTTATCAGCGATTTCTCAAATTTATCAGCGATTTCTCAAATTTATCAGCGATTTCTCAAATTTATCGGCGATTCGACAAGGAATATCGATTTACCGAGAAAAATCGATATAACCTGTTAAATCGTCATCTTCCAACTAGATAACGCTAACCAGTTCTCCATTTCCTTATAATCAGGCATTATCTTCCCGACAAGGCGCCAAAAAGAGCGGTCGTGATTTAAATGAACCATATGGCACATCTCATGAACAACTACATAGTCAATTACCCTCTGAGGTGCCATTGCTAGCTTCCAATTAAACGTTAACTGTAGATTTGAATCACAAGTGCCCCACGTACGACTACTATCTGTAATACGAATAGAACGCGGTTTTGTTTTAAAGTTACTTTGATGCGCTTTAATACTCTTCTCTACTAATGCTTTGCACTGCTTATAGTAAAATCGTTTTAAAGCTTGTTGTATTTTCTCATCCTGAAGCTCTTTCACATAAATATGTAGCTTATCCCCTTCAAACACTGCATTGTCTTGCGTAATACTTACATCTTGAGAAATCTGTATCGGATACGTTTTTCCTAAATATAGAAAACCTTCTCCTTGATCATAAGCCTTTTCCTGTGGACCACGTACTCTCTCCTGTATTTCCTTACGTGTTTTCTGAATCCAATCCCATTTCTCCTCTAACAACTGGACTATATATTCAACAGGCGTCCCTTTCGGAGCTTGCACTTCCACATTTCCGTAAGAATCTACATAAAGACGTACAGATTTTTTCTTCTTATAATTTATATGAAAATTAATCGTCTCACCTAAATATGTATGTACCATTTCATCACCTAACGTATTCGTTCATAATTATTTTTACAAATAAAAAAGAGTAGGATACAAACGTCCTACTCTACCTATTATATCATTTACTGCTTTAACAAACTTATTATCCTCTATACTTTACAGCTAATCCTTTGATGAAATTCCTCGCGTATCTATCGCCGCACTCTTTGTAATTTTTATGGCCTTTTTTTCTTAACAGAGCGCCTAACTCTCCTTTTGTTACCGTAACGCCCACGCTATCTAATATATCAAGTACATCCTCACTCGTTAAAGATAGTGCGATTTTCATTTTCTTTAGAAGAAGGTTATTGGCACTCTCCTTGCTCTGTACAGGTGCTGGTTGTCCTGGCTTCGGATCTTGCTTTCCTCTTTTTAACGTAATAAATCCATTTAAAAATGCCTCTAACATCATCATATCGCATGTTAATACGTACTCATCTTCGACTACATCAGCATTTTCAGCTTCATGTTGAGGAGTTTTCTTTATTTTTGTAAGCATATCAACTACGTCTTCTTTCGTTACTTCCATACCACCAAGTTTGAAGATTTCTACCATATCTATATCTTTTATATCCATAGCATATCTTACTCTTTTTAATATATCGTTGTTGCTCATTGCCATTGTTTTTCCTCCTGAAATGTTGATTATTTATACAGCTGTTAAAGTTTATCCTTCAACATGCTTTAAATTATCATGTTTAATATAACCTTTTAGTTAATGTCCGCTAAATTAATACTTTAACATTTTAAAGATAGGTTTTATAGTCTTACTCGAACTTTTCTCCACCATTGTATCTAAGGATCTCTTATGTGTTTGTTGTATGCCTATAAAAAGATTTCCCTCTTAACATTAACTAAAAGAAAAAACAGTGCTTTGATTTTCTCAAATACACTGTTCTTTTCCAGCTCTACGCTTATTTTAAACTCAGCTACTTCACACAACACATGAACTGATGCAACTCTTTAAAAGTTACACCATTTCACTATCCCCAACCCCATCAACACTCTCTTCAAACTTATCAAGCAAAGCACGCACTTCATCCGTCGATTTCGTGCTCATTAATTGATTTCTTAGTTCAGCAGCTCCAGGGAAACCTTTTACATAAATTTTGAAAAAGCGATGAAGCCCTGTGATGGAACGTGGTAGTACTTCTGCATATTGATCTTGAAGATCAAGCTGCAGTCTTAAAAGATCTAGGTGTTCTTTACTGCTATGCTCTCTTGGCTCTTTTTCAAAAGCAAATGGATTTTTAAAGATACCTCGTCCGATCATCACGCCATCAATGCCGTATTTTTCAGCAAGTTCCATCCCAGTTTGACGGTCAGGAATGTCTCCATTAATTGTTAGGAGCGTATTTGGTGCGATACGGTCACGTAATTTTTTGATCTCCGGAATTAGTTCCCAGTGCGCATCTACTTGGCTCATTTCTTCTCTTGTACGTAAATGAATAGAAAGGTTCGCAATGTCTTGTTTGAAAATGTGCGTTAACCAATCCTCCCACTCACTTAACTCTTTAAAGCCAAGTCGTGTTTTTACGCTGACAGGCAGTCCGCCCGCTTTTGCTGCTTGAATAAGTTCTGCCGCAACGTCTGGACGTAGAATAAGGCCACTACCTTTTCCTCTCGATGCCACATTCGGTACCGGGCAGCCCATATTAATATCGATGCCTTTAAATCCTAGCTCCGCCATACCAATACTCATTTGACGGAAATATTCAGGATTATCTCCCCAAATATGTGCCACCATTGGCTGTTCATCTTCTGTAAAAATTAAACGGCCACGCACACTTTTCATACCTTCTGGATGGCAATAGCTATCCGAGTTTGTAAACTCTGTGAAAAATACATCCGGGCGACCAGCTTCACTTACTACATGACGGAAAACAACATCTGTCACATCTTCCATTGGTGCAAGTACAAAAAATGGTCGCGGTAAATCACGCCAAAAATTATCTATCATTTCAAATTCAAATCCTCTCACTATGAATACAAATTCAAACTCTCAATTAAAAAATATAAGGCCAAATAACACCAGTACATTTGGACATTTATAATTTGTGAAAATCAGCAATATTTATTTTAACTAAAATCGTTGCTGAATGGTATTTTTATAAAGTGAAACTTTAATCAGTGGGGGTTTCTTCATCCCCACTGATTATTAGTTGAACCAATCGGGCTTTTACGGGATAAACCAAAAAGCAGATGGTATAGATTTTTCTATATCAACTGCTTTTCTATTATACCAACGTAAGCCAAGCCACACACTCCACATGCGTAGTATGCGGGAACATATCAACAGGTTGTACTTCCTGTGTTTTATATCCACCTTCTTCTAATACTTTTAAGTCACGTGCTAATGTTGCGGGGTTACATGATACGTATACGACGCGTTTTGGCTTCATGTCAATGATTGTGTTTAGTAATGCTTCATCACAGCCTTTACGCGGTGGGTCCACGACCATTGTGTCGGCAATTACGCCTTCTTTGTACCATTTTGGAATGACTACTTCTGCTTCTCCTACTGCGAATTCAGCGTTTGTCATGTTGTTTAACGCTGCGTTTCGGTTTGCGTCTTCGATTGCTTCTGGGACGATTTCAACGCCGTATACTTTCTTCGCTTTTTGCGCTAGGAATAAAGAGATTGATCCGATTCCGCAATATGCGTCGATTACTGTTTCGTTACCATTTAATTTTGCATATTCTAACGTTTTATCGTATAGCACTTTCGTTTGCTCTGGGTTTACTTGATAGAATGAACGTGCTGAAATCGCAAATTTAATGTCACCGATAAAGTCATAAATATATTCTGATCCGTACAGTACTGTCGTTGTGTCTCCGAAGATTACGTTTGTACGCTTCGTATTTACGTTTTGAACGATTGATTTTACTTCTGGGAATTTCGCTGCAATCTCTTCAATGATTGCTTTTTTGTTTGGCAATTCTGCTGTACGTGTAATGAAGACAAGCATAATTTCCCCTGTTACTTGTCCGTAACGAGCCATTACATGGCGAAGTGTTCCTTTGTTACGCTCTTCGTTGTACGCCGAGATACCGTGCTTTTCGCAAATACGTTTTACTTCTTGAATAAGTGCATCGTTTTCTTCCGCCTGAATTAAACATGATTCCATATTGATGATGTCATGTGTTCCTTGACGATAGAAACCAGCTACAAGTCCGCCTTCATGTTCTCCGATTGGTACTTGTGCTTTATTACGGTATACCCATGGGTTTTTCATGCCAAGTACAGGATGAACAGGAACATCACTTAGTCCGCCGATGCGCTGCATAACGTCACGTACTTGTTTTTCTTTCGCTTGTAATTGTCCTTCATATGTTAAGTGCTGAAGCTGACAACCGCCGCACTGGTTATATACTGGGCATTCTGCATCTTTACGATATGGGCTTTCTGTATGAATCTTCATTAAACGACCAAATGCGAAGTTTTTCTTCACTTTAATAATTTTAATTTGCGCTTCCTCACCTGGTAATCCGTTTTTGACGAAAATAGGATAGCCTTTTACTTTCGCAACACCGGCACCATCGTGCGTCAAATCTTCAAATACTACATCTATAAACTCGTTTTTCTCAACTGGTGGCGTCATTTTATTACTCATTTTCCGACCTCTCTTTTTCATAACACTGCGTTACATTTTATCATACTTATATGGTCTATTTCTATTGGAAGAAAAAAAGCTATTGACGATACTTCTCTGTTAATGTTACGCTACTACTAATTTAATACGGACGATGTTACCTCATATATACTTGATAATATGGATCGAGAGTTTCTACCCGGCAACCTTAAATTGCTGGACTATGGGGAAAACTAATGAATATTAGCCTATGCGCAAAAAAGGACTCATATTGATTAGCTTTCTCTCATAGATGAAAGTGAATCCATATGGGTCTTTTTTTATTTTTATTTTTCTAAAAGGTCAGACATCTTACGTATGACATAAAACCTCTTCATTTTATTTTTAGTAATATAACGAGCGTTTTATGTACAAACTTTATACGAACTTCTGAAAGGGGCAACTACATGCAATATGTAATGAGCATTATCGGTATTCTTGTCGTTTTAGGTTTATGTTTTGCTTTGTCAAACAACAAAAGTAAAATCAACTTCCGTGCAATTGCAATTATGATTGGTTTCCAAATTTTAATTGGTTGGTTTATGTTTGGCACAAAGATTGGTCAACAAATTATTATTTTCATTAGTAAAGTTTTCAACAAACTAATTAAACTTGGTACGACAGGTGTCGATTTTCTCTTTAATGGAATTCAAAGAGATTTTGTCTTTTTCTTAAACGTATTATTAATTATCGTATTTTTCTCAGCACTACTTTCAATCTTTAGTTATTTAGGTGTTTTACCATTCATCGTTCGCGTTGTCGGCGGTGCAATTTCAAAAATTACTGGTTTACCACGTGTTGAATCATTCCACGCAGTAAACTCTGTATTCTTCGGTTCAAGTGAAGCGCTAATCGTTATTAAAAACGATTTACAACATTTCAATAAAAACCGTATGTTTATCATTTGTTGTTCTGCGATGAGCTCAGTTTCTGCTTCTGTTACAGCATCATACGTTATGATGTTAGATGCAAAATACGTACTAGCAGCTCTTCCGCTAAACTTATTCTCAAGCTTAATCGTTTGTTCGTTATTAACACCAGTTGATACGAAAAAAGAAGACGAAGTGATTCAAAAATTTGATAGAACTCTATTCGGAGACAGTTTTATCGGCGCAATGATTAACGGTGCGCTTGACGGTTTAAAAGTAGCTGGTATCGTTGCTGCATTAATGATTGCCTTCATCGGTGTGATGGAAGTTGTGAACTACGTAATTAGCGCAGCTTCAGGTGCAATGGGACATGCTGTTACGTTACAACAAATCTTCGGTTACGTACTTGCTCCATTCGCATTCTTAATGGGTATTCCAGCTCACGATATTATCCCAGCTGGTGGTATTATGGGTACGAAGATTGTATTAAACGAGTTTGTAGCCATCCTTGATTTAAAAGGTGTTGCATCAACATTATCTCCACGTACAGTTGGAATCGTTACAGTATTCTTAATTAGCTTCGCAAGTATTAGCCAAATTGGTGCGATCGTCGGTACAATCCGTGCCCTTTCTGAAAAACAAGGAAGCGTCGTATCTAAATTTGGTTGGAAAATGCTATTCGCATCAACACTTGCTTCTATTTTATCTGCGACAATCGCTGGATTGTTTATCTAATAAAAAACTCCACCTTACTTCTCTTTTTCTAAAGGAAGTTTGAGTGGAGTTTTTTTACTATCTTCTATATGTAAACTACTCCAGAAAAAAGCAAGACCTTTTGCCGAATTATTCCAAAAATGTATTCCCCTATATATTCTATGGTGTTATGATGGACAAGGGTATAACTCAAATTTTTTAGAACCTAAAATTTGAGTTATAGTCACTTATACGAATGACGATTTCATGACATAAGTGACTATAATTAAAACACAATAGAAGGATGATATAATGAAGAAATATACATATATCGCTTTATTTTCTTCTGCTATTCTCGTAGGTTGTAACACTAGTAATGCTAGTGATAAACAAATAAAAGAAACAACAGCGAAACAAGCAGTTGAACAGAAAAAAGCAAAAGCAGTAGAAATCCCTTTAACACAAGGGGTTATTACGTGGGATCCGTATGAATATAACGCACAAAATACCACGCTTTATACAAAAGATTTAAGAGATTCCTTTAAACAAGTACGTTACAACATTTGGCGTACTGCTGATGGCCCTGAAAGCAAACAGACTTTTACTTCACAAGAAAAAGATCGTAATTTCGCCCTCCCACTTCATTTAAAAACATTTCATTTAAAACGTGGTGAATTTCAAATTGAAACAGTAGGAATCAAAGAAGATAATACTGAAACAAATCTAGTAACATCTAAAATTACATTCCAGCAGCATGTACCACTTTTAATGTACCATGCGATTGAAAAATACCCTGGACCAAGTGATGGGGATTATGGCTTATACGTACCACCTGAACAATTCGAAAAACATATGCAATATTTAAAGGATAACGGTTATACGATGCTTACATTTGAGCGTTGGAATGATATAAATCGTGTAAATAAACCTATTTTTGTAACAATGGATGATGGTCGAAAAAATAATATGAATGCTCTTCATATTTTACAAAAATTAAAAGATGATAAATTTCAACCTGCTGCAACTGAATTTCTTACTGCAAATGAGATAGACAAACCAAATCGCCTATCGACAGATGATATAAAACAAATGATGGATTCAGGAATTTTTTCTATTCAATCTCATACCGCTAATCATACGATGATGGCTTATTCAAGTAATTATGATGAGGAATTACGTGGTTCGAAAGAAAAAATTGAAGCTCTTACGGGTAAAAAAGTCATCGCTCTCGCCTATCCAGTAGGGTCGTATAATGATCCAGCTGTTGAAGAAACAAAAAAATATTATGAGTTCGCAGTAACTACTGACCACGGTAATCACATTACAAAAGGCATTCCAAACGAACAATACTTAATTAAACGCCATTTTGTAGGGCCTAATACATCGATGGAGAAATTCATATCCCTTATAAAGTAAACTTTACTAAAATGCGAAAGAATAGATCTATTGAAAACCATTAACCTCTCTCACATCTAAAAATGATATGATGAACAAGGGTATGTCCCCACCTCTCTTATAGCGGTGGGGATTTTAAATATAAGTATGCAACATACTACACAATAGAAGGTGATTTTATGAGAAAATACGCAGCAATTGCTTTATGTACGTCTGCCATTTTAGCAGGGTGTAATACTAGCAACGTAAGTCCAGAACCTCAAAAAGAGAAAAAGGTTCAAGAAGTTAAGAAACAAGCAGAGACTGTGCAAGAACAAGGAAAAATTTCTTATAATCCAATTACACACGAATCTACAAACACAAGTATTCATATTACAGACATAAAGGATTCTTTAATCGAAGTACAATATAAAATTTGGCGCACTGCTGATGGAAAGGAACATGCTAAATCTTTTTCTTCTAAAGAAAAAGAGAAACAATTTACACTCCCCTTTGATATAAAAGAATTTGAAGGAAAACGCGGTGAGTTTCAAATTGAAGCAACAGGAATTAAGGAAGATGGGAAAACGATCCCGCTCACAAAATCTACTATGACTTTCGAGCAAAAAGTCCCTGTTCTTATGTACCACGCAATTGACGATTATCACGGACAAGGTATTAAAGACTTATTCGTATCACCTGCTAACTTTGAAGCACAAATGAAATATTTAAAAGACAACGATTATACATTGTTAACTTTTGAACGCTGGGGCGATATAAATAAAGTAAATAAACCGATTTTCGTTACATTTGATGATGGTATGAAAAATAATATGAATGCATTTCGTGTTTTACAAAAGCTAAAAGATGATACTTTTAAACCAGCGGCAACGGAATATATGATCGTAGATAACGTTGATGCAGACGGATCTCTTTCTACATCTGAAATAAAAGAAATGGTTGATTCCGGCATTTTCTCTGTACAATCTCATACAGCAACACATGCAGACTTGCCGAAAATAACCAACTATGAAGAAGAGTTAAAAGGATCGAAAGAAAAGCTAGAAAAAATAACAGGTAAGCCTGTTATCGCAATTGCTTATCCATTCGGCCATGTAGATGATAAAGTTGTCGCAGAAACGAAGAAATACTATCAATTTGCAACGACAACAAAGCCTGGACAATTCATTACGAAAGGTGAACAAGATGAATTACTAAAAATGAAGCGCGTTCGTATACACCATACAACTACAGTTGAACAATTTGCTTCTTCCATTAAATAAATATGAGAGCTCATTACATTTTGAGCTCTCTTTTTACGGTATATTTATATATATTTTTTGAATTTTCTTGTATTATATATAGTAAGAAATCTTTCAAATTAAAGGAGATTATACATATGTCATTTGAACAAACGTTAGAGAAATATGCTGCCCTTGCAGTTAATGTCGGTGTTAATAT
Organism: Bacillus sp. NPDC094077; assembly: GCF_050279465.1. Taxonomy (NCBI): domain Bacteria; kingdom Bacillati; phylum Bacillota; class Bacilli; order Caryophanales; family Bacillaceae; genus Bacillus; species Bacillus sp. NPDC094077. Next base: position 173,071 of record NZ_JBNNUF010000009.1, read on the forward strand.
TCAACCAGGACAAACATTATCAATTAGTGCACCTCTTGAGGCTGTGCAATTTGTACGCCTCGTTACAGAAAAAGCATATAAATCTGGTGCAAAACACGTATATGTGGATTGGAATGATGAGACGTTAACACGCTTAAAGTTCGATCTAGCTCCTGAAGAAGCATTTGCTGAGTTCCCATCTTGGAAAGCACATTCTCGTGAAGAATTAGCAAAAGAAGGCGCTGCATTTATGTCTATTTATGCAGAAAATCCTGACTTATTAAAAGGTGTAGAACCAACGCGTATCGCAACTGCTCATAAAGTAGCTGGAGAAGCGATGAAAGTATACCGTGATTATGTACAAGCAGATAAAGTAAGCTGGTGTGTAATTTCTGTTCCTACGAAAGAATGGGCTGCAAAAGTATTCCCTGATGTAGCGCCAGAAGAACAAGAAGCAAAACTATGGGATGCTATCTTCAAAGCTACTCGCGCTGATTTAGAAAATCCTGTGGAAGCATGGAAAGAACATGATGAAACGCTACATACAAAAGTTGATTACTTAAACGAAAAGCACTATAAAGCTCTTCACTATACAGGCCCTGGAACAGATTTAACGATTGAACTTCCAGAAAAGCATGTATGGGCTGGTGCTGGTAGTCTAAATGAAAAGAACGTACCATTTATGGCTAACATTCCAACTGAAGAAGTATTTACAATGCCACTTAAAACAGGCGTAAACGGCCAAGTGTCTAGCACAAAGCCGTTAGCATTTGCAGGTAACATTATCGATAACTTCACATTAACATTTGAAAACGGACGTATCGTAGACTATAAAGCTGAAGCTGGTGAAGAAGCTTTAAAACATTTAGTAGAAACAGATGAAGGTTCTCACTTCTTAGGAGAAGTAGCTTTAGTACCTCATGATTCACCAATTTCAAACACAAATATTTTATTCTACAATACACTATTTGACGAAAATGCATCTTGCCACCTTGCAATCGGAAATGCTTATGCATTTAACTTAGTTGGTGGAAAAACAATGTCTAAAGAAGAACTTGCTGAAAATGGTGCAAACGCTAGTATTACACACGAAGACTTTATGATTGGCTCAGCTGAACTTGATATCGACGGTATTACAGCTGATGGAAGACACGAACCAATCTTCCGTAAAGGTAACTGGGCGTTTTAATAAAAATAAAAGGCTATCTTCCACACTGGAAGGTAGCCTTTTATGATGCCGATGAAACCTTAAGTCCAATTACTCCTAAAACAATAAAGAGAATACAAAATGCTTGGAATAAGCTAATATGCTCTTTAAAGAAGTACACACTAATGATTGTAATAAGGAGCGTTCCTACACCAGACCAAATTGCATAAGCAATGCTTAAATGAATCTTTTTAACAACGATAGCAAATACACTAAAACAAATGCCGTAGAATACGAAAATAAGTACACTTGGAACAATTTTTGTTAAACCGTTCGATAGTTTCATCGCAATTGTTCCAGCTACTTCAAAAATAATTGTAACAAGTAATAATAGCCAATATACCATACTAGAATCTCCTTCTCTGTGACCTTATAGAGATTCTAGTATACTACTTATAGTCCTAATGAAATATATTTAATTTCTAAATATTCCTCGATACCGAAATGGCCTCCTTCACGGCCGATACCACTTTCTTTAAACCCACCAAATGGTGCTTGTGCAACTGACGGAAGACCGTCATTTAAACCGATAATGCCGTACTCTAGCGCTTCGCTAATTTGGAATGCTTGACTAATATCTTTTGTGAAAATATACGCTGCCAAACCGTATGGTGTATTATTTGCACGTTCGATTACTTCTTCAACTGTTTTAAATTTCGCAACAGGTGCAACTGGCCCAAATGTTTCTTCGTTCATACAAAGCATCGTATCATTCGCCAATCCAATTACAGTCGGTTGAATGAAGTGTCCATCTAACTCTGCAATTTTTTGGCCACCATATAAAACTTCTCCGCCCTTTTGAATAGCATCTTCGATATGTTCTTGTACTTTTGAAACTGCATTCTCATCAATAAGTGGTCCTACAGTAGTTCCGTCACCGAAGCCGTCTCCTACTTTCAGTTGCCCTACTGCCGTTTGGAACTTCTCTACAAATACTTCGTACACTTCTTCTTGAACGAATACTCGGTTTGTACATATACATGTTTGTCCTGCGTTACGGAATTTCGAACCAATCACCGCTTCTACCGCTTTATCTAAATCAGCATCATTCATTACGATAAATGGTGCGTGGCCACCTAATTCTAATGAAACTTTTTTCATCGTTTGTGCAGCACTAGCCATTAATTCTTTCCCGATTTCAGTTGATCCTGTGAAAGACACTTTTCGAACGCGGCCATCTTCCATCCACGTATCAGCAATTGCTTTCGCACTACCTGTTACAATATTTATGACGCCTTTCGGAATGTCTGCTTCATGGGCTAATTCGGCTAATTTCAATGCAGTTAATGGTGTTTGACTTGCAGGTTTCACAACTGCCGTACAGCCTGCTGCAAGCGCTGGAGCTACCTTTCTTGTAATCATAGCAGCCGGGAAGTTCCAAGGTGTAATAGCTGCCATAACGCCAACCGGTTGCTTCATAACTAAAATACGTTTATTCGGATGAGAAGCAGGAATCATTTCGCCATATACGCGTTTCCCTTCTTCCGCATACCATTCAACAAAACTATTTGCATAATTCACTTCACCAAGTGCTTCTGCAAATGGCTTTCCTTGCTCCTTCGTCATAATCGCTGCGATTTCTTCTTTATTTTCATCAATAAGTGTAAACCACTTTTTTAATTTCACTGCACGATCCGCTGCTGTTAACTTAGACCATGTTTTAAAAGCTTCATGTGCAGCATCAACAGCTTGCTTTGCCTCTGTTACTCCGCCTTTAGGTACAGTTGCAAATACTTCTTGTGTTGCTGGATTGTTAATTTCAATTTGTTCTTGTAACGTAATCCACTCGCCATTTATATACATTGCCTTTTTATCTAAGTTTACGAACATCACTTTTTTATCCAATGTTTTCTTCCTCCTCTATGAACTTCTTAATCTTCCTAGTAGCAGCAGATTGACTTATTTGCAAAAACTCAGCCACTTTATAACTTGATCCATACGTTTTATATGCTTTAAGAATAATATTTCTCTCTACCTCTTCCAGCATTCTATAAAGACTTTGGCCAGATTGTTCAACTGTGGCCTCTTGCATAGATAGTGGCAAATCTTCTACCGTTACAAAATCATCTGTAGTGATAACAATTCTTTCAATTACATTCTCTATTTCCCTATTGTTTCCTTCCCACGGGTATCCGACAAACATTTGTAACGTACTAGGTGCTAACTTTACATCACGTCCGTACTTTGTATTAAAGTGCTGTAAATAATGATAAATGAGCGGTAAAATGTCTTCTGTTCTTTCCCGAAGTGGCGGAATTGAAATTGGAATGACATTCAGACGATAGTATAAATCTTTTCTGAATGTCCCTTGTTTCACCATCTCACTTAAATCTCTATTTGTTGCCGCTACAATTCTAACGTCCACCTTTTTTAATTCTCTTCCGCCTATAGGACGAAACGTTTTTTCTTGCAATACTTGTAACAGCTTCGCTTGAATTTCAAGCGGCATTTCACCAATTTCATCTAAGAAAAGAGTCCCTTTATGCGCTGATTCTAATAACCCCTTTTTCCCTTCACGATTTGCACCTGTAAAAGATCCACCTGAATATCCAAAAAGTTCCGATTCAATTAAATTCGTCGGTAATGCCGCACAATTAATTTCAGAGAAACTTTCATTTTTTCGGTGACTCACTTCATGTAAATGGCGTACTAATCGGCTTTTTCCCACTCCAGTCTCACCTAATACGAGAACAGTACTATCTACCACAGATACTTTTTTGATTGTTTCGACTATTTTTTGCATAGCAATGCTTTTAAAAATAAGGCCTTCATGCTCATAGGTTTCTCTTAATTCTTTTTTATATGTTTTTAACTGATTATCCATTTCCTCTACCTTTTGACGCAATTGATAGAGTTCAGTAAGATCTCGAGAATAACTAATCACTCTTCTTAAATTTCCCTCATCATCAAAAACAGGCCTTGTACGAACATGTAAATACTCTCCTGATTTTGTCGTTTGAACGAGTTCAATCGGTCTCTTTTTTTCGATCACTTCTAATGTTGCTGATGGATAAAAGATCCCATCCTTTTGCAATTCTTTCACATGCTTACCTACTAACTCTTCAGCAGCTAGTTGATAGTGCCTTTCACATGTACTATTTACACGTACAACGATCCCCTGCTCATCAGTAACAAAAATTTCGTCAAACGCATATTCAAATACATCTTTTAAATCCATTAACACTCGTTCCTTTTCTGCAACCATCCTAGCCACCCCTAACTTCAAATCCATCAATTCACTTCACTACCTCTATTATAAAGTGAATTTTCCGCATTTTATATAGAGTCAGCTAGAATGTTTGCGATTTATAATTCAGTTTTTAAACACGAGCAATGTTCGCTTGCTCATAACAAACTTGTAATGACTCTTCAATTATCGTTAACCCTTCCTCAAGTTGCTCATCTGTAATAACTAATGGCATTAACACACGTATAACATTTCCATATGTTCCAGCTGATAATAAAAGTAATCCGCGTTTATTTGCTTCTGCACATAAATTAGCTGTTAATGCTTTATCTGGTACTTTCGTCTTGCGATCTGTAACAAGTTCAAATGCACACATCGCTCCTAATCCGCGCACATCACCGATGCAATTATATTTATTTTTCATCTCTTGGAATCGGTCCATTACAACTTTCCCTAATTCTATCGCTCTATCATTTAATTTCTCTTTTTCTATCACATCAAGTACAGCTAATGCAGCCGCACACCCTAGTGGACTTCCTGCATACGTTCCGCCAAGCTCTCCTGGTGCAGACTCATTCATAATTTCTTTACGCCCAATCACACCACTTATCGGTACACCTGCTCCCAATGATTTAGACACAGTAATTAAATCCGGAACGACATCATAATGATCAATTGCAAAGTATTTTCCTGTACGACTAAAGCCTGTTTGAATTTCATCCGCTACAAATAAAATACCGTGCTCTGAACAAATGCGGCGTACTTCTTGAACAAATTTCTTACTTGGTACGATAAATCCACCTTCTCCTTGAACGGGTTCCATTACAACAGCCGCAATTGTTTCTGGTGCTACTTCTGATATGAAGAAGTTCTTGAACTCTTCAATAATAAAATCATCATACTGTTCTTCCGTTAGCCCCTCTGGACGACGGTACTCATATGGGAATGGTGCTTTATATACTTCTGGAGCAAATGGACCAAATCCAAATTTATATGGCTTTACTTTACTTGTCATCGTCATTGTCATTAAAGTACGCCCGTGGAAACCTTTAGAAAATGCGATAATACCTGGTCTTTTCGTATATTTACGGGCGATTTTCACCGCATTCTCTACTGCCTCAGCGCCACTGTTTAAAAATAGCACTTGTTTATCAAAACGTCCTGGTGCTAATGCAGCAAGCTTTTCCGCTAATTCAATATAAGGCTCATACATCATGACATTAAATCCAGTATGAATGTATTGATCTACTTGTTTATGAAGTGCTTCTTTAACATCTGGATGACAATGTCCTACGTTAATTGTCCCTATTGCTCCTGCGAAATCAATGTACTGATTACCATCAACATCTGTTACAAGAGCCCCATTTGCAGACTGTACAAACGTTGGGATGCCGTTACTTACTCCTTTTGGCACTATATTTTGGCGGCGTTCTAATAAAGCTGCTGCTTTTGGTCCTGGAATTTGTTCATTTACTTTAGCAAATTTTTTTGTATTCATCGCGTACCCCATCCTTTTCTTTACATTGTTTTCTCTTTTTATTGCAAAATGTATGCCAACTTTCCTTTCCTGTATTCAACCTATATTCTTTGTATTTCGACATAAAAAATAAGTCTATAAAGACTCATCAAGAGTCTTTATAGACTTATTTTCCTTGCGCACTAGACTTCCCTTGTTCCCAAATAAACTCACCTGAATGCGAAATAAAATCCCCAACAGATTGTACTACTAAATCCGCAAGTGGTTCTAAAGTTTGGCGGTCTCCCGTACCAGATAGTACTCCAATTGCATAGCAATCACCACCGTTTTTAGCTAAATATAAATCAGTTGGCGTATCTCCAACGACTGCCACTTCACATGCATCTAAATGAAACCTTTCACAAAAGGATTCTACAATTCTTTTATCCGGTTTCTGTGCCGGAAACGTATCAGAAGCTACAACATAATCAAAAAAGGACTCTAATTGATATTGTTTTAAAAATAATTCTGTCGGCGCGAAATCATCAGCTGTAACAACACCTAAAATAAATCCTCTATCTTTTAAAACTTGTAAAATTCCCGGTAAATCCGCCGTCATTCTCATATAGGAACGATGCTCGTACATAAGTGCAAATAATTTTTCACTTACCCACTCATGCATTTCCTCTTCCTTAGATAACGTAATGTACTTACAAAGCCCCTTTGCTATATCAAGGCTTGTTCCAGCTGCCAGTGCGCTACGTGGATGAACAGATACCCCATCCACACCGATTTCTTTTAATAGAGTTGGCTGCATCGACTCTGGGAGTTGATATAATTTTATACATTCCGCTACAAGCTCTTCAGCTACTTTTATCCAAATTGAATGAAAATCCATTAATGTACCATCTTTATCAAATAGTATTGCTTTTAATTTCTCCATAGCACCCTACCTCCCATTTCTTATCCCCTTCAGTGTATCAATAAAATATGGATGTAAAATAAATGAATTGTAAAAATACCATAAAAATCAAACTAACTTCCAATTTACAATTCCTCTATAAAAACAAAAAGGATGCCTTTACAGGGCATCCTCTTGATGTTCAGGAACGAATAGTTCAAGACAATGGTACATATTTTCAAATTCCATCGGTGCATCTCCACCATATTCACCGTCTAAGTTAATCATCAACTTATCTGGTGAATGGACTTTAATTCGATTCGCTTGTGTATATAATACTTTCGGATTATTAATATGTTCACCACGTTGCGCTTGCGTTGCTGCTTTAATTAAATCCGCAATAGAACCTTTTTTCAGCACTAATAAATCAAATAGCCCGTCGTTAATAGATGCATATGGTGCTACCTTTTCAAATCCACCAACTGAACGAGTATTTGTAATTAAAAACATCGTAATTTCTTCTTGTAGTAATTTTCCATCATACTCAATTTCAACATATGTTGGATGTAATGACGGTAACATTTCGATACCCTTTAAATAATAAGCAAGTTGTCCTAATACGGTCTTTAACTTACTCGGTACTTCATACGTTAATTCCGTAATACGACCGCCACCAGCGATGTTAATAAAATATGTATCGTTCGCTCTACCAAGGTCTAATGGTACGGTCTTACCTTCACAAATAATATCCGCTGCCTCTTCAATAGAACGAGGCACACCGATTGCACGTGCAAAGTCATTTGTCGTTCCAACTGGAATAATTCCAAATTTAGGACGGAATTCATGTCCAACTAAACCGTTTACTACTTCATTTAACGTACCGTCACCGCCAGCCGCAATAACAACATCAAATTTACGCTCTACAGCTTGCCTCGCTGCCACAGTTGCGTCTCCAGGACCAGTTGTCGCATGACAAGACGCTTCATATCCAGCTTGTTCTAATTTTTGTAATACTTCTGGTAAGCTCTTCTTAAACAGCTCACGCCCAGAAGTAGGATTATAAATAATTCTTGCTCGCTTCATCATTTATTAGCACAGGAAATTTCCTTATTCATTGAAAAAGAACATACCGAACTTCTATTCAGTATTCCTATGCCTACCTCCTCTCATCTTCCTATCCTTCTTTTATCCCGCTCAAACAGGCAGTAAGAACCCGATTCGTGTAGTCCATCAAAAGCAATATTCTCTCGTAATGGCGTGTTGCTTTATTTGACCAAGAAATTTATCCCGCATTAACGGGCAGTAAAACTCCCACCTCAAAATTCGGCTGGGGCAAAGAAGTTAGGTGGGAGATCAACTGCCCGTAAATGCCCGATTGGTTCAACTAATAATCAGTGGGGGATGAACAAAGCCCCCACTGATTAAAGTTTCACTTTATGTCTATCCATTCTTCCATAAAAATTTACATATAACGAATAACAACTATCTATTATTTCATGAGATGAAAAAAACCTCTATGTTTAGATTTATCATTATTCCCACCTTTTTGCAACTATCATACCATAGTTGCTATACAAACAGTTTTCCACTTTTGACAGTTAATCAAACGTTTGTTTAAACGATTTTGTCTCATTTAAACAAACGTTTGATTAACCTAGAAAAACACCCATGTACGGGTGCTTTTCTGTTTAATCTTTAATAGTTACTACTATTTTTTTATCCCGCTATTCTTGGCCAGTAAGACTCCTACCTCAAAATTTGAATCAAACAAAAAAACTCGGTGGGAGATCAACTGGCCGTAAATGCTCGATTGGTTCAACTAATAATTAGTGGGGGTACCCCCACTAATTAAAGTTTCACTTTATCGCTTATTAATCTCTTCAAGCAAGATTTTGTTAACAAGCGGTGGATTTGCTTGTCCTTTTGTCGCTTTCATAATTTGACCAACTAAGAAGCCAATTGCACGATCTTTACCGTTTTTAAAGTCTTCAATAGATTGCTCATTATTATCAAGGATTTCTGTTACAACCTTACGAAGTGTGCCTTCGTCAGAAATTTGAACAAGACCTTTCGCTTTAACAATTTCCTCTGGATCTCCACCTTTTTCAATTAATTCATTAAATACTTTCTTCGCGATTTTAGAAGAAATTGTACCTTTTTCAATTAATTGAACCATTTTAGATAAACCAGCAGGCGTTAATGCAACGTCTTTTAATTCTTTTTGTTGTTTGTTTAAGTACGCAAGCACTTCACCCATTAACCAGTTTGATGTTAATTTCGCATCAGCACCGTCTGCAACAGTTGCTTCAAAGAAATCTGACATCTCTTTCGTTAATGTTAATACGTGTGCATCATAAGCTGGTAAGCCAAGTTCTGCAACGTAGCGAGCTTTACGTGCATCTGGAAGTTCTGGAATAGAAGCACGAACTTCTTCTTTCCACTCATCATCGATGTAAAGTTCAACTAAATCTGGCTCTGGGAAGTAACGGTAATCGTCAGATCCTTCTTTCACACGCATTAAGATTGTTTTCTTCGTTGCTTCATCATAACGACGTGTTTCTTGTTGGATGATACCACCAGATAATAATTCTTTTTCTTGGCGCACTTGCTCATGCTCAAGACCTTTTTGCACGTAAGTGAAAGAGTTTAAGTTTTTCAGTTCTGCTTTTGTACCGAACTTCTCTTGTCCAACTGGACGAAGGGAAATATTCGCATCACAACGTAGAGAACCTTCTTCCATCTTACAATCAGATACGCCAGTATATTGAATGATTGATTTTAACTTCTCTAAGTATGCGTATGCTTCTTCTGGCGTACGCATATCTGGCTCAGATACGATTTCAATTAAAGGCATACCTTGACGGTTATAGTCTACTAATGATCCATCAGCTGTATGCGTTGATTTACCAGCATCTTCTTCTAAATGAAGACGTGTAATACCGATACGTTTCTTTTTACCGTCTACCTCGATTTCAATCCAACCATTTTCTCCAATTGGCTTATCAAATTGAGAGATTTGGTAAGCTTTCGGATTATCTGGATAGAAATAGTTTTTACGGTCGAACTTCGTTTCCGTTGCGATTTCACAGTTTAATGCCATTGCAGCTTTCATTGCAAAGTTAACTGCTTCTTTATTTAAAGTAGGAAGTACCCCCGGGTATCCTAAGTCAATTACACTTGTTTGTGTATTTGGCTCTGCTCCGAATTCTGTTGGACTCGCAGAGAAAATTTTCGAATTTGTTTTTAACTCAACGTGAACCTCTAAACCAATAATTGTTTCTAAATTCATCTATGCTCGCCTCCTTACAGACTTGCTTTTTTTGTATGATAGTCTGTTGCTTGCTCAAACGCATGTGCAACGCGGTAAATTGTCGCTTCGTCGAAGTGTTTACCGATGATTTGTAAACCAAGTGGCATGTTGTTAGCACCGAACCCACATGGAACAGAAATCGCTGGAACACCCGCTAAGTTTACTGGAATTGTTAAAATGTCGTTTGCATACATTATCATTGGATCATCAACTTTTTCGCCCACTTTAAATGCCGGAGTTGGCGTTGTTGGTCCAATAATAACATCATAATTAGCAAATACATTTTCAAAGTCGTTTTTAATTAATGTACGTACTTGTTGTGCTTTTTTGTAATATGCATCATAGTAACCAGAGCTAAGAGCAAATGTACCAAGCATAATACGACGTTTTACTTCATCACCGAAACCTTCGCTACGTGTGTTTTTGTAAAGATCTAATAAATTATTTACATTATCAGAACGAACACCGTAACGTACGCCATCGAAGCGTGAAAGGTTAGCTGATGCTTCAGAAGAAGATAGTAAGTAATATGTTGCTAGAGCGTATTTAGAGTGCGGAAGGGATACTTCCTCCCAAGTTGCGCCCATACCTTCTAATACTTTTAAAGCAGCTAGTACTGACTCACGAGCTTCTTCGCCAACACCTTCACCTAAGTATTCTTTCGGTACAGCGATGCGTAAACCTTTAACATCGCCTGTTAAACCAGCTAAGTAGTTTCCAACTTCAACATTTGCAGAAGTTGCATCCATACGGTCAATACCTGAAATAGCTTGTAATAAGTATGCATTGTCTTCTACTGTACGTGTAATCGGTCCGATTTGGTCAAGTGATGATGCGAATGCTACTAATCCGTAACGAGATACGCGTCCGTAAGTTGGTTTTAAACCTACCACACCGCAATATGCAGCTGGTTGACGGATAGAACCACCCGTATCAGAACCTAGAGAGAATAATACTTCTCCTGCTGCTACAGCTGCCGCAGAACCACCACTAGATCCACCTGGAACATAGTCTAAGTTCCATGGGTTTTTCGTAGCATAGAAACCTGAGTTTTCATTTGAAGAACCCATTGCGAACTCGTCCATATTTAATTTACCGATTGTAATTGTGTCAGCAGCTTTTAGCTTTTGTACAACTGTCGCATCATAAATTGGATCGAAGTTTGCTAATATTTTGCTCGCACAAGTTGTACGAAGTCCGTTAGTTACAATGTTATCCTTTACACCGATAGGCATACCGAATAGTAAACCATTATCTTCAGCGCCAATCTTAGCATCTAATTCTTTCGCTTTCGCGCGTGCATTTTCTTCATCTAATGTAAGAAAAGCTTTTACGTTATCTTCAACATCCGCAATACGTTTGTAAGATTCTTCTACTAAATCCGTAACGGAAATTTCTTTGTTGTTTAACTTCTTATGTAATTCTGATACTGAATGATCAAATAATGACATCGAAATTCCCCTCCTCTATTCTAATACTGCTGGAACACGGATTTGATTATCTTTGTGATCCGGTGCATTTTTTAATACTTCTTCTACTGGTAAACCTTTTTCTGGTACATCTTCACGCATAACATTTTTCATAGTTAATACATGAGTTGTTGGTTTTACGTTTGTTGTATCTAATTCATTTAACTGTTCTGCAAAAGTAACGATTGCATCTAGTTGTTTTTGAAATTTTTCTGCTTCTTGATCAGTAATTGCAAGACGTGCTAAATGTGCTACGTGCTTTACATTCTCAACGGAAATTCTTGACACGGCTAGGCCACCTCCATAATATATCGTTCAATCTACAATACTATTGATGATACCAAATTTTCAGTACTTCAAGCAAGTCAACACACGGCACTTACTGCATTTTTACATAAAAAAAGAAAGGCAAATACCTTTCTTTACAATTTAATCTTTATCTAACGGTTCATTTTTCGGAAATCTCTCGTTATCTTCTTCATTATCACGAATTGTTTTTTGTAATACAAAACAAGACATCGTTAAAAATAATGTTCCAAGTAAATAGTACCCTTTTACACTAAGCGTTTCATCTAACGTATAAATCCCAATTAGCATCCCTGAAAGCGCACAAACAAATGAAGTCCATGCTAAAAACGTGAACGCTTGCGTATTTCGTCTTCTCATCATTCTCCCCCTTGCTAGATGCACATCCATTATAGATAAATATATTTGCTATGATGGATTTTTATGTAAATTCTCTCTTTCTATTTATTAATCTATCACAAAAAAATTCTACTTCAAAGATAATTTTCTATCTAATCAGAAAAAACAATCAAAATCATTGACATTTATTTCAACTCCACATAAAATAAAAACAAATATTACGAACCTCGAAATATACGGGAGTGGAAATAATTGTTGCAATATGAACATTTTTTAGATTTACTGCTAGATAACGCCAAGAAACTTTTCTATCCTGAAGAATGGGTAAGCCTTGATCTAACACTTTCTAAGACAGAAGTATTTTGTTTACTTTGGATGGAGCGAAATACAGATATTACAATGACAAAAATTGCTGAACTTCTTGATATACCGATGAGTACAACGACAGGCGTTGTAAATCGCCTTGTAAAAAAGGGATATATTGAACGTTATCGAGATGAAAAGGATAGACGTATTGTATTAATTCGTTTAACAGAAAACGGCATCTTACTCGTCCAAGAAGTGAAACAAAATGCGGCCCATTACTTTAACCTAGTGACAGAAGCCTTATCAGAAGAAGAAAAAGCATTCTTACTACAGATTTTCCAAAAGATCATGAATCACATCGCTACGTCACAGCAAAAAACAGAAGAAAAGGTTTCTACACCTAAAATAAAAAACATTCCGATTGAATAAAGCCCTAGCTGGGTTTTTATTCAATTAAATATTTCGACACTCGTAATATTCGATATTCGAAACAAAGGGGATATAGTGATGAGAATTATTTTGTATACAGGTAAAGGCGGCGTAGGAAAAACTAGCATTTCAGCAGCAACAGCACTTCAAAGTGCAAAACAAGGGTTAAAAACATTAGTAATGAGCACAGACCCTGCTCATAGTTTAGGAGATTCATTTGGTATAAAACTATCTTCTGAACCATTAGAAATTCGCGAGAACTTATGGGCTCAAGAGATTAATACTATTTATGAAATGGAAAAAGGCTGGGGGAAATTACAAAAATATATTACACTCCTCTTCACTTCCAAAGCAGCTGATGATATTACAACAGAAGAATTAACGATGTTTCCTGGTATGGAAGATTTAATTAGCTTGCTTCGCGTGCTGGATTACTATAAACAAAATGCATACGATGTTATCATCATTGATTGCGCTCCAACAGGAGAAACTTTAGCAATGCTTAGCTTCCCAGACATGCTCGGCTGGTGGATGGAAAAACTATTTCCTATTAAAAGAAAAGTTTTAAAAGTTGTTCGTCCTGTAGCGCAACCACTTCTTGGCGTCCCCCTCCCAACAGACGATATTATGGACGAATTAACGAATACGCTTGAACAACTTGGAGAAATGAGAGATATCTTATCAAACCGAGAAGTAACAAGTATTCGCGTTGTTGTAAATCCTGAAAAAATGGTTATTAAAGAGGCTCAACGTAGCTTTACTTATTTAAATTTATACGATTATAACGTAGATGCCATTATGATTAACCGCGTCATCCCTAGCACTGTCACCGATCCTTATTTTCAAGCATGGAAAGATACACAAAAGAAATATAAAACATTAATTCAAGATAGCTTTCAACCCCTTCCTATTTACGAAGCTCCGATGTTTGAACAAGAAGTTGTCGGGTTGTCTATGTTAGAACGTGTAGGAGATGCTTTATTTAAATCCGACTCTTCTCCTACGGAAGTAAAATTTAATGGTCGCACACAATATGTAAAAAAAGATGGCGATGAATATATTTTCGTTCTGTCCATTCCCTTCTCAAACAAAAGTGAACTTTCATTAAATCAAAAAGGTGATGAACTTATTATCCGTTCTGGTTCTGTTAAACGAAATATCACATTACCAAAAACGTTAACACACCTTTCTATTCAAGGAGCAAAATTTGAAGAAGATGTATTAAACATTCGGTTTGGAGGTGTAGTGCATGCATGATGAACTACTCCGGAGAATAATTCGTACAAAAATAAAGGTCGGTATGCGAGTATTAGAAGAGCTACCGAGTCCGATTCAGCAATCAGCTAAACACATACTGAATATTTTGCAAGAAGAGCTCGCTGCTCATCCGACAGAACAAACGCATCCTGAAGATAATTTAAAAAGCATCATAATCGAATAACCATATTCGTATAGAGAGCCTTTTTAGGCTTTCTATATCTTTATTGGAGTGATGTAAGTTGATGAAAAAACATTCCACTATTATGCCCTGGATCATTCCTTTATTATTTTTCATTCATAACCTTGAAGAAGCTTTCCAGATGCCACAATATCTTGCTAATCAATTTTCAATCCATATTATAACGAGCCAACAATTTCTCATTTCCATTTCCCTATTAACAATCTTTGTCTTACTTATCATTTTTCTATATCAACTAAACGTCTTAACTTCTTTATACTGGATTATTTTTATACAAGGGGCTATCTTCTTCAACTCTGTTCAACATATTATTTTGTTTTTCATGTATCGCTCCTATAATCCTGGCGTTATATCAGCAGTTTTCATTGTCTTCTTTTCTATTTTCTTTTTCTCACAAAAAAAAACATTCCATCCGTCAAAAACAATTCGTAATTACACTCATTTTCAGTTTATTTTCTTATCCCATTATAATTTGGATTACTTTACTATTAGCTAGCTGCTTTCAGTAATAAAAAAAAAGACCAGGAAAATTCCTGGCCCATCACTCTACTTAACAAACATTGGATTCTACGTTATACAAAATTGGACGGTCCAGAATTAGAGTTTGTTAAGTAGATTATATGTTGAACGAACTATCAGCGGAGGGGTTCCAAACTGTTAGTCGTTAAACCCAATGATTATTTTGCGATTTTTGCAAGCTCCTCAATTGAAAGATCTACTGAAATTGAACCATCATTTGTTTCTTTCTTAATTGCATCGGTTACTTCTTTTGAATGGTATAATTCAATTACTTTTTTCAATGTTGGATCATCTTTATCTTTCGTACGAGCTGCGAAAATATTAATATAGGCCTTTGCATTTTCATTCTTTGGATCTTCTAAGAAAATCGGATCCTTCACTGGATTTAATCCAGCTTGACCAGCAACACCGTTATTAATAACCGAAGCTGCTACATCTTTTAATACGCGAGGTGTTTGCTGTGCGATAACCGGTGTAATTTTTAATTTCTTCGGATTTTCAGCAATACCACTTGGATCTCCAAATAGACCGAAATCTTTCTTAAGCTTTAATAACCCAGCTGCGTCAAGAAGTTTTAATGCACGCGCTTGGTTCGTTGGATCATTTGGAATAGCAATTTCTGAACCATCTGGAATTTCATTTACTTTCTTATATTTTTCAGAGTATAAGCCCATTGGTGCAATTTGTGTTGTCCCAACAGCTGTAAGATCTAACTTATGCTCCTTCTTAAATTGCTCTAAGAAAGCAATATGCTGGAATGAGTTTAGTTCGATATCTCCATCAGCTAACGCTTTATTTGGCGTTGTGTAGTCAGAGAACTCAACCAGTTTAATCTTAATTCCTTCTTTTTCAGCTTTTTTCTTTAAAATCTCCCAAGCGTCTCCATCTGTTCCAGTTACACCGACGCGAACTACTTTCTCTTTCGCTCCTGCACCCGTATCTCCACCTGAGCAGCCACTTAAAGCTGTAATTCCTACGATTGTAGATAATGCAAATGCTAAAATTTTCTTCATTTTCTTTTCCCCTCTTCCTTTTTATGATCTGCGTAAAAAGACTTTCGCAAAGTAGTTTCCTAAATTTTGAGCTAACTGTACGAGAATAATAAGTAAAACAACCGTTACGAACATAACTGATGTATCAAAGCGTTGATAACCATATGTCATAGCTAAGTCACCAAGACCGCCACCGCCGACAAGCCCAGCAACTGCAGAAAACTCAATTAAACCCACTGTCATAAATGTAACGCCTAAAATTAATGGTGCTAATGCTTCTAGTACAAGAATTTCAAAAACAATTCTAAGTGGTGAAGCACCCATTGCTTGTGCCGCTTCAATTACCCCTCTCGGAACAGAAACAAGATTCGTTTCAACCATTCTAGCAATACCAATTGATGCAACTAACGTCATTGGGAAAATTGCTGCTGCTGTTCCAATCGTCGTTCCGATAACACTTCTTGTTAGCGGACTTAAAGCTACTAAAAAGATAATGAATGGAATCGGACGAATTGTATTAATTATGATATTAAGGATAGAAAAGACCCATTTATTTTCTAAAAAATTTCCTTTTCTCGTTACATATAGAAGTAAACCTAGAGGTATACCGAGAATTGTAGCAAATATAAGGGTCACAATTACCATTAAGAGGGTATCCCCCGTCGCATCTAATATGCGAGGCCAAAATATACTCCAATCAACTCGCATGAGCTTCTACCTCCTTCAGCTGCACTTGCAGCCTTAGATGTTGTAATGCTTTTTGAATTTCCTTCTGCCCACCTTGTAGCTCTACAAGAAGATTTCCAAATAGCACATTTTGGAGTTCAATAATATTTCCGTACAGAACATTTACATCGACGTTATAGTTTTTTGCGATATATGATAGTACCGGCTGCCCTGTCTCCTCACCAGTAAATGTTAGACGATAAATCTGTCCTCCGTTTTGAATTTTCGCTAAAACACTTTCCGGTAAATGATCATTAATAACAGAACGTACAAAGTTTTGAGTCGTCTTTGTTTTTGGTTTTGTGAAAACATCAAACAGTTTTCCTTCTTCAATTACTTTCCCTTTCTCCATAACAGCTACACGGTGGCAAATTTCTTTCACAACGTGCATTTCGTGTGTAATAAGAAGAATTGTTAAATTATATTCTCGATTTACTTTCTTTAATAGGTTTAAAATTTCTGTCGTTGTTTCCGGATCTAAAGCTGATGTTGCCTCATCACATATAAGGATATCCGGTGATGTCGCAAGTGCCCTAGCAATCCCAACACGTTGCTTTTGACCACCTGATAGTTGCTCTGGATAATAGTTTGCTTTATCTTCTAGCCCTACAAACTTCAGCAGTTCATTTACTCTTTCTTTTATCTCATTCTTTGGCACTTTCGCTAACTTTAATGGATAAGCAATATTCCCAAATACTGTTCTTGAATTAAATAAATTAAAGCTTTGAAAAATCATCCCGATTCTTTGTCTTAATTTTCGTAATTCTTTCGTTGATAATGATGTAATATCTTTATCATCTATTGAAATCATTCCTGCAGTTGGTCTCTCTAACATATTTACTAGACGTAATAACGTACTTTTTCCAGCGCCACTAAATCCGATAATGCCAAAAATTTCACCTTTTTCAACTGATAACGTTACATCCTCCACCGCATGAACAGACTGTCCGCCTGATTCATATACTTTACTTACGTTATTAAAAGAAATCATTTTCTTCCCTCCTATATGCTGTAAAAGCTTGAAGTAGAGCTTTCGAGGTAAAATAAAAAGTGCTCTCCTTCTTATCAACCATAAAGATAAGAAGGAGAGCACTTATATGTACTCGTTCACATCTTCTCATCTTTCAAGCCTTTATAGGCTTGCTGGAATTAGCACGGTATTACAAAACCCGTTGCTGAGGTATCGTAGGGCCAGTCCCTCCACCTCTCTGGATAAGAATGTATCGATTTAATTGTCATTTAATTAATTCTCATTATAGAACTCAGAATAATAAGAGTCAATATCTTTTTTTCAGAAAAATATCAATTGTTTCTTTATTGCAATTTTCAAATGAAAATTCATAAAAAATTGTAATTTTTAAAGTGATGTAAAATTCTTCTCTCTCATATTTTTAAAAAGGAGATGCTTCTCTACAAATTGAATAACATTATTTGAAAATGAAATCGGAGGAAGATAAATATATGAAAACAGCTCTTTTACTCGTTGATATTCAAAATGATTATTTTCCAAATGGAAAGATGGAATTGCGTAATCCAGTAGAAGCAAGCGAATACGCTAGTCAGCTATTACAACACTTTAGAGTGAACAACGAACCTATTTTTCATATCCAACATGTAGCTATAAAAGATGATGCTACTTTTTTCCTACCTAATACAGAAGGTGTCCATATTCACGAAAATGCCCGTCCGCTTAGAGAGGAAACGGTTATACTCAAACATTATCCAAATAGCTTCCGAGAAACTAATCTTCTAGAACAATTACAACGTTTAGACATTGAACACATCGTCATATGCGGGATGATGACTCATATGTGTATTGATGCTACAGTAAGGGCTGCTTTTGATTTTGGCTTTCATTGTACCGTTATACATGATGCTTGTGCTACAAAAGATCTTTCTTTTAAAAATGCTACTATACCGGCTGTTTATATCCATAATGCAATTTTAGCAAGTTTGGATGGAGTATACGCAAATGTAATGAGTACAGGAGAGTTTTTAGCTGCAAAAAAACACCCCTTCCGGTGAGCAAAACCGAAAAGAGTGTTTCTTGTCAAACCATAGATTTTCTTTCAAATTGTATTATACAGGAAATTCTTAAAATGAATACTAAAAAATGTGACTAATAAATCAACTTTTCTCGTCACTTTATTTCTATTTACATGTTTATCCCGCTATTAATAGGGTTTAGCTCATCCCCTTCGAATAATAGTAATATATAGGATTCTAATTTTAAAAGGAGCTCTTCACATTCTGTGAAGAGCTCCTCTGCTATTTCTTATAAAGTTTCAGAAGTAGTTTTTGCTTGCATGTGAAGTGCTAAGTAATCAGGGCCACCAGCTTTAGAGTCTGTACCAGACATGTTAAAGCCACCGAATGGTTGGTAACCTACGATTGCACCAGTACATCCACGGTTGAAGTATAAGTTACCTACGTGGAAGTCTTCACGTGCTTTTTCAATATGGTCACGGTTATTAGAAACAACCGCTCCTGTTAAACCGTATTCTGTATTGTTTGCAATTGCAAGTGCATGATCGAAGTCTTTTGCTTTACAGAATGCTACTACTGGTCCGAAGATTTCTTCTTTCATTAAGCGAGCATCTTCTGCAACGTCAGCAACGATTGTTGGTTGGATGAACCAGCCTTTAGAATCGTCTCCTTCGCCACCTGCTAAGATTCTACCTTCTTCTTTACCAATTGCAACATAGCTCATTACTTTATCGAATGCAGCTTGGTCATTAACAGGACCCATGTTTGTACCTAATACAGCTGGGTTAGCAACTGTTAATTCTTTTGTTAATTCAACAGCACGATTTAATACATGATCGTATACATCTTCGTGGATTACCGCACGAGAACATGCAGAACATTTTTGTCCTGAGAATCCGAATGCTGATGCAACGATAGATTTAGCTGCTAATTCAAGATCTGCTTCTTTATCAACAACGATTGTATCTTTACCGCCCATTTCAGCGATAACGCGTTTTAACCAGATTTGTCCTGGGTTTACTTTCGCTGCACGCTCATAAATACGGATACCTACATCACGAGATCCAGTGAAGCTAACAAAACGTGTACGAGGATGATCTACTAAGTAGTCACCAACTTCAGAACCATTACCTGGCACGAAGTTTACTACGCCAGCTGGTAAGCCAGCTTCTTCTAATACTTCCATGAATTTCGCTGCTACTACAGGAGTTGTACTAGCTGGTTTTAGTAATACTGTGTTACCAGAAACTAAAGCAGCTGTTGTCATACCCGCCATAATTGCGAATGGGAAGTTCCAAGGAGAAATGATAACACCTACTCCTAATGGAATGTAAGAGAAACGATTATATTCAATTGGACGGCTTTCTACTGGGATACCGTCTTTTAATTTTAACATTTGACGACCATAATATTCCATAAAATCGATTGCTTCTGCTGTATCAGCATCTGCCTCATTCCATGGTTTACCTGCTTCTTTTACAAGGATAGCAGAGAACTCATGTTTTCTACGACGAACGATTGCTGCAGCGCGGAATAAAATGTCTGCACGCATTTCTGGTTTTGATTTTCTCCAAGTTTGGAATGTTTCATCCGCTACTTGCATTGCTTTTTCAGCTAATTCACGGCTTGCTTTTGAAACACGACCAACAAGTTCCTCTTTATTTGCAGGGTTTACAGAAACAATTTTGTCTTCTGTAGTGATTTTTTCTCCCCCAATAATTAATGGATAGTCTTGTCCAAGATAAGATTCTACTTTCTTTAAACCTTCTTCAAACGCTAATTTGTTAGCCTCCACTGAAAAATCTGTAAATGGCTCATGTTTGTATGCTACTACCATTCTTTTTAGCCTCCCCTTAGAAAAACGTTTACATTTTACAACATTATTCTACACGATAATTTAGATTTATTCAAATATTCCTAGACTTATATTTTAAAAATTAATTAATTTTTAAAATATAACAAAAAAAAGAGATTCATACATACGTATGAATCTACAAAATATGAGTATATTCCATAACATTTTTCCCAATCAATAATATAGTAACTAGTAAAAATAAAGTTCTCACATATCCAACGCCTTTTTGAACCGCAAACTTTGATCCAAAATAAGCACCTAAAATCATTGATAATCCCATAATAATACCGTATTCAAAATGGATTATATCTAAAAATAAAAAAGTAATTAAAGATACGATATTACTAACAAAGTTCAAAAGTTTTCCAGATGCTGCCGCTTGAATAAAATCCAAACCAATTAATAAAAATGCAAAAATTAAAAAGGATCCTGTCCCTGGTCCAAAAAATCCATCGTAAAACCCTATCATTAAAATAACAAAGAAAAACATTAATGTTTTCCTTTTCGTCATCTTCTTATAGGTAGATACACTTCCCCAATCCTTTTTCGCAATAATATATATGGCAATAAACACCAACATTACAAGTACTAATGGACGTAAAATATCCGGCGGAATAAATTTTACTACTAAAGCACCTGCGACTGCTCCAACAATAGTTAACGGGATTAACTTTCCTACAATTTTAAAATTAACCTTTCCTGATCGAATAAAATAAATTGCACTCGTGAACGTCCCCATTGTTGCAGCTAATTTATTTGTTGCAATTGCCGAAGCTGGTGATAAGCCAACAAACATAAGTGCAGGAAGCGAAATTAATCCTCCACCTCCAACAACCGAATCAATAAAAGCTGCTAAAAACCCAAATGCAATTAATAAAATAATGACTTGAAGACTTAGTTCGTCCATGACCTTTACCCCTTACCCTCTTATTTGTAACATTTAAAATTATAACAAAATTTTTCAAGAAAAAAAGCTGTTCCATAAAGGAACAGCTCTCATCTTTAATCTAAAATTTTCACAAGCGGTTCATCTTGCTTCGCTTCACGTATAATAATAGCTTCCGGACGTTCTACAGATTTAATCGTTACTTGTACTTTCATGTAATTCGGGAAGTATTCCATAACAAGTCCTGCTACATATTGTGTAAAACCAATTATTTCCGCTTTCCCATTAAACTGGACAGGAATTTCAAGCTTCATTTCTTTTAATTCATCGTCTTTATACATACCAGTACCAATAACAGCCGTATAGTCACCTTGGAAATAATCGCTTAGTTTCGCTTTAAAGTTTGATATTCTCGCAAGATCTTCACGCTTATTATCCGTTTTCGCTTGTTCAGATGGGAACAAATAATATTTCTCGTTAATTTGTTTCCAATCCTCAACCGTGTCACTACCTTTTTCCACATTAGCATAAGAAACAAAATTTCCTGGCACGAGTGAAGACTTTGGAGCCTGACGATAAATCGCAAATGTAATTGGAACATTTTTTGTGCTAGCGTCTTTTTGATGCATGACTTTCAAGATTTCTTGCGCCATTTTTTTCCCTTCAGCTAACATTTTTTCTTCCTCAATTTTAGCCTCACGCGGATAACCATGCTCTTCATTAAAATACTGAACTGAATTCATCGCTAACCCAACTACGATGCCACCACGTTCAACATCTTTCTCGCCTTTTTTCACATAATAATCATGCTCTAAAATATTTGAAATATATATTGGATTTTTTTTATTTTTTACTTCTAGTGATTCGGATCCTTCACTTAGCGCTGGATTTAGCCCTATGTTCGGAAATTTAACCGCATCTTTTTTTAATTTGTCCTCTAGCTCTTTTTGTTCGGCATCTGTACGCTTTCTTTTGACAAGCATTTGTACAGTTTGAGCATCTAGAACGCTGCCACCTTTAAAGAAATAATCTTTCGTACTAAATGATTCTTTCGCAATACGCATTAATCCTGTTTCAAATTCATCTATATCAAGACGACTATTTAATCCTTGTACAACTAAACCACGTGCAGATCCTGCGTCAAATGGAACAGTCGTCTTATAATATTCATCCGAAATAGAGTACTTCGGGACGATTGCTTGCTCTTTTGCTTTCCCCGATTTCTCAACCACTTTTTCATCTTTATCGGCACCTGCACTACACCCACTTACAAGTAAGCCAAGACTTAATACCGCTAATGCTATTTTTTTCATGGTAAGTTTGCACCTCTTACTTATTTAGCTCTTGTAAGAACCTCTCTTCATTCCAAACCTCAATACTATGTTTCTCCGCTTGTGCTAATTTCGAACCTGCTGCTTCACCTGCAACAACTAAATCCGTACTTTTACTAACACTTCCTGTTACTTTCCCACCTAGTGCTTCAATCTTTTTCTTCGCTTCACTTCGTCCCATAACTTCTAGCTTACCTGTTAAGACAACCGTTTTTCCTGCGAAGTAAGATTCAACATTTTGTAAATCTGCACTTTTTATACCTTTGTATGTCATGTTCACGCCATACTCTTTAAACTGTTGTAATAGCTCTAATACGTCTTCATTATCAAAATATGTCACAACGGATTGAGCCATTTTTTCGCCAATTTCATTAATTGCTTTCAGTTCTTCTTCCGTTGCCTTCACAAGCGCATCCATCGTTTCAAAATGCTCCGCAAATGTACGTGCTGCTTTCGCTCCGACGTGGCGAATTCCAAGACCAAATAGTAATCGCTCTAATGAGTTTTCCTTCGAATTATCAATTGCTTGTACTAAATTTGTTGCTGATTTTTCACCAAAACGCTCTAACTGTAGTAATTGTTCTTTCGTCAATGCATATAAATCTGCAAACGTACGGATATAATCTGCATCAAAGAGCTGTGTAATTACACGCTCTCCCAGTCCATCAATATTCATTGCATTCCTTGAAACGAAATGAATTAACCCTTCACGAATTTGAGCCGGACAAGTTGGATTTATACAACGAAGTGCAACCTCTTCTTCTAAACGAACTAGTTCACTCTCACATGCTGGGCAATGCGTTGGCATGCGGTATTCTTCTTCCTCACCAGTACGCTTATCAAAAATAACGTTCACAACTTCAGGAATAATGTCCCCTGCCTTTTTCACAACAACGTAGTCACCAATTCGAATATCTTTTTCACGAATTAAATCCTCATTATGTAAAGAGGCTCGGCGAACGATAGTACCGGCCACTCGCACCGGCTCTAACTCTGCAGTCGGTGTTACAACCCCTGTGCGGCCAACACTTAATTCAATCCCCGTTAATTTCGTTACAACTTCTTCAGCTGGGAATTTATAAGCAATCGCCCATCTTGGACTCTTTGCTGTAGTTCCTAAACTTTCTTGAAGAGCAACATCATCTACTTTTATAACGATTCCATCAATCTCATAATCAAGATGAGGACGTTTTTCCTGCCATTCTTCTACATAAGCTATAACCTCTTCGATTGATTCACATGTACGGCGATTTGGATTTGTTTTAAATCCGAGCTCGCCTAAGAAATCAAGCGATTCACTATGCGATAGAATTGTTTTTTCTTCTACATTCGCAAGACCATACACAAACATAGATAGGTTACGCTTTGCTGCAATTTTCGGATCAAGTTGGCGTATCGAACCTGCTGCCGCATTACGCGGATTCGCAAATACATCTTCACCATTTTGCTCTTTTTCTTCATTTAACTTAACAAATGAACGCTTCGGCATATAAGCCTCGCCTCGTGCTTCTAACGTTACTTCTTCATTTAAACGAAGCGGGATAGCTTTAATCGTTTTTAAGTTTTGGGTAATATCTTCCCCAGTTACACCATCACCACGTGTTGCTCCTTGAATAAAGCGTCCTTTTTCATAATGAAGTGAAACAGCAAGCCCGTCAATTTTTAATTCACATATATATCTTACATTCGCACCATCAATTCCTTGACGTACTCTTCGGTCGAAATCACGTAAATCGCCTTCGTTAAATGCATTTCCTAAACTTAACATCGGTGACTTATGTGTTACTTTTTCAAATATATCAAGAACCGTTCCCCCAACACGCACGGAGGGAGAATCTTCACTCATATACTCTGGGTTCTCTGCTTCTAATTTTATAAGCTCCTGCATATTACGGTCATATTCCGCATCAGAAACCGAAGGATTGTCTAATACGTGATATTGATAGTTAAATGTATTTAACAAATCACGCAGTTCTTCTATACGCTTTTTTGTTATCTCTTTTGACATATCCTCATTCCTTTCCTATTGTTTCGTCACAGGTGCAAATTTCGCTAATAAACGTTTAATACCAATTGGACTTGGGAACGCAATATCTAATTCTTTTGCATCTCCCTCACCTTTTACACTTACAACTGTACCGACTCCCCATTTTTGGTGGGAAGCTTTGTCACCTACTGCCCAGCCAATTTGCTCGCCACCTGTTGTCTTGACAGCCGGACGCACGAAAGCTGAACGAGAACGGGTTGTCGTCGCACCTGCCGTTGCGCCTGTCGTTCTTCCTTTTGCACCAAACGAAGTTTCACGCTTCGGCGCTGTTTCATTTAATGATTCCACTAATTCTGTCGGAATTTCTGTAATAAATCGAGATGCAGCGTTCATACTTGTTCTACCAAATAAAGTACGCATTTGCGCATTGGATAGGTATAACTCTTCTTCTGCACGGGTAATACCTACATAGGCAAGACGACGCTCTTCTTGCATTTCATCTTCTTCCATAAGAGAACGCGTATGCGGGAATATCCCTTCCTCTAAACCAACAATAAAGACAACTGGGAATTCTAATCCTTTCGCTGAGTGCATCGTCATTAAAATAACTTCTTCACCAGCAGTTGGATCTTCATCTACACGATCAATATCCGCAACAAGAGCTAAGTCTGTTAAGAATGCAACGAGACTCTTATCTTCGCTTTGCGATTCAAATGTTTGCGTAACAGATAAAAACTCGTCTAAGTTTTCTAAACGACCTTCTGCTTCTAAAGAACGCTCATTTTTCAACATCTCGCGATAGCCTGTTTTTTCAATAACTTCTTCAACTAATTCTGTAACAGATAAATACTCTTGCATATTTACCCAGTTGTGTAATAACCCTGCAAATTCTTTTACTGCTTTTGTTATTTTTGCACTTACTCCAACATGCTCAATCTCATCTAATACAGCAGTTAATGAAATTCCATTTTTTACACCGTAATTAATAATTTTATCGATAGAAGTAGCACCAATTCCACGCTTTGGCATGTTAATAATGCGTGCAAAACTAATCTCATCATCTGGATTCCCAATTAGACGTAAATACGCCAAAATGTCTTTAATCTCTTTACGGTCGTAGAACTTAGTACCACCGACAATTTTGTAAGGGATATTAGATTTTAGGAAAATCTCCTCGACCATACGAGACTGGGCATTCGTACGATATAATACTGCAAAATCAGTATATTTTCGGTTCCCCATTTGAATGTCATCACGAATTTTTTTCGCAACAAAATACGCTTCGTCCTTTTCGGTTGCAGCACGATAATACGAAATCTTGCTCCCAACTTGATTGTCTGTCCATAATTTCTTCGGTTTACGGTTTGAATTCTTTTCAATTACCGCATTAGCTGCATTCAAAATATTTTGTGATGAACGATAGTTTTGTTCTAACAAAATAACTTGTGCATTCTCATAGTCTTTTTCGAATGACAAAATGTTAGAAATATCCGCACCACGCCAACGGTAAATAGACTGATCTGAGTCACCTACAACGCAAAGGTTTTTAAAACGCGCTGCCAAATGTTTAACAAGAAGGTACTGAGCTTTGTTCGTATCTTGATACTCATCAACATGAATATATTGGAACTTACGCTGATAGAACTCTAGTACTTCTGGAACACGCTCAAATAGCTGAATCGTCGTCATAATTAAATCATCAAAATCTAATGAGTTATTTTTCAAAAGACGTTTTTGATATTCTGTATATACATCGCTCGTTAATTTTTCATATGGATCAGCGATTGTAATTTTTTTTGCATATTTATCTGCAGATAACAGTTCATTTTTCGCATTACTAATACCCGCTAAAATAGAGCGCGGCTCAAACTTCTTCGGGTCAATATTGCGCTCTTTCATAATTTTTTTTACTACAGTTAACTGATCACCTGCATCTAAAATCGTAAAGTTACGATTAATCCCAATGCGGTCAATATCACGTCGTAAAATACGTACGCACATAGAGTGGAACGTAGAAATCCAAATATCTTCTGCTTCTGGCCCAACAAGTGTATCAATACGTTCGCGCATTTCACGAGCAGCTTTATTTGTAAAGGTAATTGCTAGTACATTCCATGGCGCCACACCTTTTTCACCAAGTAAATACGCAATACGGTGTGTTAGCACACGTGTTTTACCACTACCTGCTCCCGCCATTAATAGAAGTGGTCCATTTGTTGTTTGTACTGCTTTTTGTTGCTGTGGATTTAAACCATTTAATAACCTATCTGTCATACTCATATACGCCTACACCTACTCTCCTTTTACTGCTTTAACTGTTTTTAACGCAGCTTTTATATCATCATAAATAACATTTCCAACAACTACTGTATCCGCATACTGTGCCATTTCTTTCGCTTGTTCTGCATTAGAAATACCACCGCCATAATATAGCTTAGCTTGTTTCAATTCTGCTTTTACATTTTTAACAAGTTCAATATCCCCATACGTACCGCTATATTCTAAATAGAATATCGGTAAATGTAATAGCTTGTCTGCTAAACGCGCGTATGCAATAACATCATCTTCTGTTAAATCACATTTCGCATCTGTAAGCTGGGCTACTTTCGCTTCTGGGTTTAAAACACAATACCCTTCCATAAAAATTTCGTCCCAGTCCATAATATCCCCAAATTCTTTCAATGCCCCATGATGAACACCCGTTACCCATTCTACTTTTCGGCTATTTAAAACACTTGGTATATAATAAAAATCAAACCCTGGTGTAATTGCTTCCACATCAGAAACCTCTAACACGCACGGAACTGCATATCTACGAATGCTAACTAGCATGTGTAATACGTTATCAATTGTAACTCCATCACTTCCGCCTACAATCACAGCATCCGTTCCAGATTCACAAATCATTTCTAAATGTTCATCGCTTAACTCCTTATTTGGATCAAGCTTAAATACATGTTTCCATCCGGAAATATCGTACATGAAAACACCCTTCCTTTTTTCTAGTTATATCTATATTTCTGTTCAAAATAACAGTTAATTTTTATCAGGTTTTTTTAATCTCTCCTCTATATTTATCCAAATAAGAGGATCTAGTTTTAAACTTCCTTTTATGCATTCTTTCATTATAACAAAAAAAGCTACTTACACACACGCCCATTCCAACATCTTTTTCAACGTCAAATGTTGGATTACATATCACCAAAATCGTACGGGATACTAATAAGAGAAATAGTATTTGCTATTTCAACTTTCATAAAAAGGAGTGTTTTTCTAATGAAGCAAAACATCGGAACAATAAATGCCCTAATTCGAATTACACTCGGGCTTATCCTCTTTGGCTGTAGTGCAACTAAACTCGTCCGTAAGCCAAGGTGCATTTGGTCTAACGTTCTGCTATGGATTGGTGCAATGAAAATCGCAGAGGGAATTGTTCGTTTCTGCCCTATTGCTGAAGTGTGTAAATTTGGGAAATATATGAATATGGGCGCATTTAAAATGCCTAGCATGAATTTTACTGAAAAAGGACATGCTAAAGAAGAAGTGAATCAAGCTTCCAGTCATGACAAACCAAAGTCAAATGGAAGTTATGATGCTTCTGACAAAGAGATAGAGTCAGCGATTGAAGAATTAATCCTGGCAAAACCGCTTTGAATCATTTGTCACGATGCAAGATGCTCTCAAAGAGACTTAGCTGCTGCAGTGGGCGGCTAAGTCTTCTTTATTTTACCACAAAACAGAACGTACATTCTTATCCCTTCAGAGTTTTATCCCTAAAGCGTACATAAAAGATATCAATCAATAAAATTCAGAAAATTAGGTGTAAATCCCTTGCATATAATGATATAAAAGTGATATCATTTTTATATCAGGAGGCGATCATATGAAAGAAAAACAAGTTTTTTATGTAAATGGTTTTCTCGGTATTATTGGGATTTTGATTTTGGCCGCTATTGGTGTATTTTGCCTTGTGCAAGAAATTTTCATAGTAGCAGCATTAACTATTATTTTAGCCGCGGTTCTCGCGACGGGTATTGGCATCGTTCAACCAAACCAAGCAAAAGTAATTACGTTTTTCGGTAATTATTTAGGAACAATTCGTCAAAACGGTTTATTTTTAACAATTCCATTCGCATTCCGTCAAACTGTATCTTTACGTGTTGAAAACTTTAACAGTAAGAAATTAAAAGTAAATGATGTTGATGGGAATCCAATTGAAATTGCAGCTGTTATTGTATATAAAGTTGTTGATTCTGCAAAAGCAATGTTTGGTGTTGAGCATTACGATCGATTTGTAGAAATTCAAAGTGAAACGGCAATCCGCCACGTAGCAACAAAATATCCTTATGACAATTTCCAAGATGATAGCTGCGTTACATTACGCGGAAATACTGAAGAAGTCTCTGAGGAATTAAAACGTGAGCTAGAAGCGCGCCTTGAAATTGCTGGCGTAGAAGTGTTAGAAACTCGTTTAACGCATTTAGCTTACGCAACAGAAATTGCCCATGCAATGCTACAACGTCAACAAGCAAAAGCTGTATTAGCTGCTAGAAAAGAAATTGTTGAAGGTGCTGTGAAGATGGCCAAAGATTCAATCCATATGTTAGATGAAGAAGGCGTACTTGAATTAGATGACGAGCGTAAAGCAAATATGGTGAACAACTTATTAGTTGCCATCGTTTCAGATAAAGGTGCACAGCCAGTTATTAATACAGGAAGCCTATACTAAAGGTTGTAAGTAATTATGGCTAAAAAGAAAAGCTTTCCATTACGTATTGATCCTGAATTACACGCAGTCATCGAAAAATGGGCGAATGATGAGTTTCGTAGCGTCAATGCACACATCGAGTATTTACTTCGAGAAATGGCAAAGCAAAAAGGAAAACTAAAAAAAGATAAAGATGTATAAAAAATCCCGCTGAGGAATCAGCGGGATTTTTTATACATTAGCTTCTCGTCATCTCATGCACAATTGCACGATACCCTATATCACTTCGATAAAATAGACCATCACTCTCAATTTTACCAATTTCTTTATATACTTTATCTTTCGCCTCTTGTAAATTTTTTGCCTTGCAAGCAACAAATAAGACACGCCCACCGTTTGTTACAAAGTCACCGTGTTTCATCAATGTTCCCGCATGGAAAACAATTACATCTTGCAGTGCATCTAATCCATTAATAATTTCACCTTTTTTATACGCTTCCGGATATCCTTTAGAAGCAAGTACAACACCGATAACTGCTTCCTCTGACCATTCTAACGTTAATTCACTTTCATCTAATACAGCGTTACATACATCAACTAAATCGTTTTCTAAGCGAGGTAATACAACTTCCGTTTCAGGATCACCAAAGCGTGCATTAAATTCAATTACCTTTGGACCATCATTTGTTAAAATAAGCCCTGCATATAAAATACCTGTAAACGAACGGTTTTCTTGGATCATCGCTTTAGCAGTTGGATGTAATACTGTTTCAATCGCTTGTTGCACTGCTGATTCCGGAATTTGTGGTACTGGAGAATATGCACCCATCCCGCCTGTATTAGGACCTTTATCGCCATCAAAAGCTCGTTTATGATCTTGAGCAATTACCATTGGATGTACAGTTGTTCCATTGACAAATGCCATTAATGAAAATTCT
This sequence comes from Bacillus sp. NPDC094077, assembly GCF_050279465.1. Lineage (NCBI taxonomy): Bacteria > Bacillati > Bacillota > Bacilli > Caryophanales > Bacillaceae > Bacillus > Bacillus sp. NPDC094077. Next base: position 203,347 of record NZ_JBNNUF010000009.1, read on the forward strand.
TGTCCATCTAAAAATTCTTCAATAACGACCTTCTTACTTGCTTCGCCGAATTTCACATCTTGTAGCATTTCTTTCACAGCTTGTAATGCCTCTTCAAGCGTCATTGCTACCGTTACACCTTTACCAGCTGCTAAGCCGTCTGCCTTAATAACAATTGGTGCACCAACTTTTTCAATGTACTTTACTGCTTCTTCATAGTCTGTAAAAGTTTCATATGCCGCAGTTGGTATATTATACTTTTTCATCAATTCTTTCGTAAAAGCTTTACTACCTTCAATAACAGCAGCCGCTTTATTCGGACCAAATACGCGAAGTCCCTCTTCTTTAAAACGATCAACAATTCCATTCATAAGTGGAATTTCTGGTCCAACGAAAGTTAATTCAACATTATTCTCTTTGGCAAATAAAACTAATGCCTCAAAATCATTTTCATCAATATCAACTGGTGTTGCAACATCGCGCATACCTTCATTACCTGGTGCTACATACACCTTTTCTACCTTTTCAGATTGTGCAAATTTCCAAGCTAGAGCATGCTCACGCCCACCGCGGCCAATTACTAAAACATTCATATTTCATCCCCCAATAATTAAATAAGTACAAACTAGAAGCTATGCTCCTAGTTTGCTTTCATATCAATAAAAGTTTAAAAAAGAGGATCAAGAGAACCGAGCAAGTCGAGGCGCATTTGCCAGGAGGACACGGAGTGTAGCTTTCCTACATGAGTACCGCACTGGCAATGCAACGACGACATGCGACAGTTATCTTGACCGGACTTTTTAAACATCCTCTATTAGTGTTTGAAATGACGTACGCCAGTGAACACCATTGCAATCCCATACTTATCTGCCACTTTAATAGAATCCTCATCACGAATTGATCCACCTGGTTGGATAATTGCTGTAATACCTGCTTTTGCTGCCTCTTCTACTGTATCTGGCATTGGGAAGAAAGCATCAGATGCAAGTGCGCTACCTTGTGCTTTTTCACTAGCTTGTGTGATTGCAATCTTCGCAGAACCTACACGGTTCATTTGTCCAGCACCTACACCAATTGTCATATCATCTTTCGCTAAAACAATTGCATTTGATTTCACATGTTTTACAACTTTCCAAGCTAGTTTTAAATCTTTCCACTCTTGTTCTGATGGTTCACGCTTCGTCGGAATTGAAATTGTACTTTCATCTAATGATAACGTATCTTCCTCTTGAACAAGAAGACCACCTTGTACAGAAGTTAGTTTTTTACTTGCACTTGTTGCTTTTTCAATATTTACAGTTAGTAAACGTAAATTTTTCTTACTTTGCAGAACTTCTAAAGCTTCTTGTGAGAAAGAAGGTGCAATAATAATTTCTAAGAAAATTTCATGTAACTTTTCTGCTGTAGCTTTATCAATTTCACGATTTGCTGCAATAATACCGCCAAAAATTGATACTGGATCTGCTTCATAAGCGCGTGTGTATGCTTCATGAATATCAGTTCCTACTCCAACACCACATGGATTCATATGTTTTACAGCTACTACTGCTGGTTCTGTAAATTCTTTTACGATGCTAAGCGCTGCATCTGCATCATTAATATTGTTATAAGATAATTCTTTTCCATGTAATTGTTCTGCGTATGCAACAGAAGAAGTTGCTGCAAATGGCGCTTTATAGAATGTTGCTTTTTGATGTGGATTTTCTCCATAACGTAAATCTTGTTTTTTCTCAAATGTCACCGTTAATGTTTCTGGGCTTTCTTCACCCATTTGCTCTGTTAGGTAGTTAGAAATTAACGCATCATATGCCGCTGTATGACGGAATACTTTCGCTGCTAATTTACGTTTCGTTTCCTCTGTTACTTCACCGTTCTCTTTCAGTTCTGCTAATACAACATCGTAATCTACCGGATCTACAATTACCGATACAAATTTATGATTTTTCGCAGCGGAACGAATCATCGTCGGGCCACCGATATCAATATTTTCAATTGCATCAGCAAATGTTACATCAGGCTTAGCGATTGTTTCTTTAAATGGATATAAGTTAACAACAACAAAATCAATTGGTTGAATACCTAATTCATTCATTTGTGCTACATGCGTTTCATTATCACGAACCGCCAATAGACCACCATGAATATTTGGGTGTAATGTTTTTACACGGCCATCCATAATTTCTGGGAAACCAGTTACTTCAGAAATGCCGATTACTTGTAAGCCATTTTCTTCTAGTAATTTTTTCGTACCACCTGTTGAAATAACTTCAATCCCTTGTTCTAGTAAACCTTTAACAAATTCTACTACTCCTGTTTTATCTGAAACACTTACTAATGCACGCTTTTTCATTTATCCTTCACCCCTGGTTGTATGTTAGTTAACAGTTGGTTCTTTCACAGACTGAACAATTTGATTCACTGTATTTACGTATAATTTATGTTCAACTTGTTGAATTTTCTTTTGTAAACTTTCTCTCGTATCCCCTTCAGAAACAACTACTGCTTCTTGCGCAATAATTGGACCTGTATCCATACCTGCATCTACATAATGAATTGTTACTCCAGTTACTTTCACACCTGCTTCTAACGCTTGCCCGACAGCATCTTTACCTGGAAAACTCGGTAGTAGTGATGGATGAATATTAATAATCTTCCCGCCGTACGCTTCTAGTAAAGTCGGTCCAATTAAACGCATATATCCAGCTAAAATAACATAATCAATTTCATACTCTTCTAGCTTCTTTAATATTTCTTTTTCAAATGCTTCTTTTGACTCATATGCTTTCGCTGAAAAGGCAAAACACGGAATATGATGATAATGTGCCCGTCCAATAGCGCGTGCCTCTGGTTTATCACATACTAATAGACTAATATCTGCACCCAGTCTTTTTTCTTCTACCGCATTAACGAGAGATTGAAAGTTAGATCCGCTTCCAGAAGCAAAAACCGCTAATCTACTCATAGTGTTGCGCCCCCGTTAAAGGTAACGCCAGCTCCTTGTACCGTACGTCCAATAATACGAGCTGTTTCTCCTTGCTCCTCAAGAAGACGAACGATATCTTTTGCCTCTTCTTCTTTCACCGCTACTACCATACCAATACCCATGTTAAAAATATTGAACATTTCTTTCTCTTCTAGTTTCCCAACTTCTTGAAGTAAACTGAAAATCGGCTGAATTTCCCAAGATCCTAGTTCAATTTCTGCACCGATTCCCTCTGGCAACATACGAGGAATATTTTCAATGAACCCGCCACCCGTAATATGCGCCATACCGTATACTTCATGTTTCTTCAATAGTTCTAAAATAGGTTTGACATAAATTTTCGTTGGTTTTAATAACTCTTCACCAAGAGGTAGTTCTAAACGCCCATAAATACGGTCTAAAGATAACTGTCCATCTTCTAGTAACACCTTTCGTACTAATGAATAGCCGTTACTATGAATACCGCTAGATGCTAAGCCAATTAATACATGACCAGCTTCAATCTTTTCACCTGTTACAATTTTCTTTTTATCAACAATCCCAACTGTAAAACCAGCTAAATCGTATTCTTCCGTAGAATACATTCCTGGCATTTCAGCTGTTTCTCCACCAATTAATGCACAACCAGCTTGGCGACAGCCCTCTGATATACCTTTGACGATGTTTTCAATTTTACTAGGTTCAGCTTTACCACAAGCAATATAATCAAGGAAGAAAAGCGGCTCTGCTCCTTGAACAACAATATCATTTACACACATTGCTACTGCATCAATACCAATTGTGTCATGTTTATCTGCCATAAAAGCGAGCATCAATTTTGTTCCCACGCCATCTGTTCCAGATACTAATACAGGTTCTTCTAATGCAAATTTTGATAGATCAAACATACCTCCAAAACCGCCTAAACCGCCTAGTACTTCTTTTCTCATAGTTGTTTGTACGTGTTTTTTCATGCGAGATACCGCTTCATATCCAGCTTCAATATCTACTCCTGCTTGCTTATATGCATTCGCCATCGTTATTTACACCTCGTCTTTTAATTTCTCCCCATCCAGGGCGGCCGTTTTAAGAAAGAAGCTAGCTTCTACATCAAAAGAAGTAGAAGCTTTTTTCTTCTTATTTTATACTTTCTAAAAGCTCTTGCTCATAATCATAAAGAGCTGTTGGATAATCCCCATTAAAGTAAGCCATACATAGGCCGCCATATTTCCCATCATATGGACGTCCAATTGCATCTACTAATCCATCTTCACTTAAAAATGTTAATGAATCCGCACCGATTATTTCGCGAATTTCCTCTACTGTATGATTTGCTGCAATTAATTCTTTTCTCGTTTGAATATCAATGCCATAGAAACATGGATACTTCAGAGGTGGTGAAGCAATTCTCACATGAACTTCTGTCGCTCCAGCCTCACGAAGCATACGAACAATTCGTTTACTTGTCGTCCCTCTTACGATAGAGTCATCAATCATAACAACTCGTTTCCCTTCAACTACCCCTCTTACTGCGGAAAGCTTCATCTTTACCCCTTGCTCGCGCAGTTCTTGAGAAGGTTGAATAAATGTACGTCCAACGTAACGATTTTTAATTAACCCTAACTCATACGGAATACCTGTCGCCTCAGCATAACCGATTGCTGCTGAAATACTAGAGTCTGGCACACCAGTCACAACATCAGCTTCAATAGGAGCTTCTGCCGCTAAACGTTTTCCCATGCTTTTACGTGCTGCATGAACGTTAACACCGGCAATATTAGAATCTGGACGTGCAAAGTAAATGTATTCCATACTACAAATTGCATGTTCTACATCATTTGTAAAACGATCTACGTGAATTCCTTCATCATTAATGATAAGTAATTCACCAGGTTCTACATCACGAATGTATGTTGCACCTACTACATCAAAAGCACATGTTTCTGATGCTACAACGTAAGCATCCCCCATCTTTCCAATTGAAAGAGGACGGAATCCATTCGGATCTAGCGCAACGATCATTTCATTTCCAGTTAGTAAAAGATATGCAAACGCACCTTTCACTTTATTTAGAGCCTCTTTTACACTTTCAATTAAAGAATCTTTCGTACTACGTTTAATAAGGTGTAAAAGTACTTCTGTATCTGAACTTGTTTGAAAAATACTTCCCTCTGCCTCTAATTCACGACGAAGCATTTTTGCATTAATTAAATTTCCGTTATGAGCTAGCGCCATACTATGATCAGAAAAACGGAATAATAATGGTTGAACGTTAGCAACTTCACTTCCACCTGCTGTCGCATATCGTACGTGTCCAATTGCTGATCTTCCGTTTAATCCTTCTAGCTCACCTCTTGAAAACACTTCTGATATTAAACCTAACCCCTTGTGACCGATGATTTTTTCCCCATTATTTACAACAATGCCTGCGCCCTCTTGGCCACGGTGCTGCAAACTGTGCAATCCATAGTACGAAACTTGTGCTGCATTTTCATGCCCCCAAATTCCAAAAACGCCACATTCTTCATTTAACCCCTTTATTTCAGCAAGCATGGGATTGCCCCTTTCCAAGCCTTTCTCATTTCATCTACATTCGCTGTAAGTAATACTTCATTTTCTTCATTATGAATTGTTACTTCATTTGTATTTGTAACTTCTCCAACTTGAATTGCTTCAACCGCTTTCTCGAATACTTCTTTATTTTCACGTTTTACAGTTATAACGAAGCGAGATTGTGATTCCGCAAATAATGCCGCCGTTGCTTCTCCGTCTAGTTTTACAGTAGCACCTAAACCGTTAGCACCAATTGCACTTTCAGTAATTGCAATTGCTAAACCACCTTCAGCAACATCATGTGCAGATTGTACAAGGCCAGCTTGAATTGCTTCTAATACTTGTTTTTGACGTTTTAACTCTACATCTAGATCGATGCTTGGTGATTGACCGAAAATTTTACCGTGGATCATTTTCTGTAATTCACTTCCACCGAACTCAGCTTTCGTCTCGCCGATTACATAAACTAAATCGCCAGCTTGCTTAAATTCTTGTGTTGTTACATGTTTTAAATCATGTACAAGACCGACCATTCCAACAGTTGGTGTTGGATATACAGCTTCACCGCTACGCTCGTTATACATCGATACGTTTCCGCCGATAACTGGCGTTTGTAATGTACGACAAGCTTCACTCATACCGTCTACTGATTTTTCAATTTGCCAGAAGATTTCTGGTTTTTCTGGGTTACCAAAGTTTAAGCAATCTGTAATTGCAAGTGGCTCCCCGCCAGAACATACGATATTACGTGCTGCCTCCGCTACTGCAATTTTACCGCCCACTTCTGGATCTAAATAAATGTAGCGAGAGTTACAATCTGTCGTCATTGCTAATGCTTTTTCTGTACCGCGTACACGTACAACCGCTGCATCTGAACCTGGTGTAACAACTGTGCTTGTGCGTACTTGATAATCATATTGATCATATACCCACTCTTTACTTGCAATCGTTGGTTGCTGCAATAAAGCGAATAAAGTTTCTTTATAATTTTCTACTTTTGGTGTTTCCATTTTCATCTGCTGGAATTCAGCAAAGTATGCTGCTTCTTTTGATGGTTTATGATAAATTGGCGCTTCTTCTGCAAGAGCATCTGCTGGTACTTCAGCTACCATTTCACCTTTATGGAATAAGCGAAGCATTTTGTCTTCCGTTACTTTCCCCATCGTAACTGCTGCAAGACCATACTTCTCAAATAAATCTACTATTTCTTGCTCTCTACCTTTTTTCACAACAATTAGCATACGCTCTTGTGATTCAGATAACATCATTTCATATGGAGTCATTCCAGTTTCACGCTGTGGTACATCATCTAAGTACATTTCAATACCCATACCTGCTTTACTTGCCATTTCTGCAGAAGATGATGTTAAACCAGCAGCTCCCATATCTTGAATTCCAACAAGTGCATCAGACTGAATCAATTCTAAACACGCTTCAATAAGAAGTTTTTCCATAAATGGATCCCCTACTTGAACCGCTGGACGCTTCGCTTCTGAACTTTCAGATAGCTCTTCAGATGCGAATGTTGCACCGTGAATACCATCACGACCAGTTGATGCTCCTACGTACATTACTGTATTACCAGCACCGTGTGCTTGCCCTTTTTTAATATCTTCATGATTAATTAGGCCTACACACATTGCATTTACAAGTGGATTCCCTTCATAACATGGATCAAACTGTACTTCTCCACCAACAGTAGGAATACCGATGCAGTTACCGTATCCTGCAATTCCTGCTACTACTTCTTCAAATAAATATTTCACACGTGGTGATTGTAATTCACCGAAGCGAAGTGAGTTTAATAGTGCTACTGGACGTGCTCCCATAGAGAATACGTCACGAATAATACCACCAACGCCTGTTGCTGCTCCTTGATATGGCTCAATTGCAGAAGGATGGTTATGACTTTCCATTTTAAATACAACCGCTTGATTATCACCGATATCTACAATTCCAGCGCCTTCTCCAGGCCCTTGCAGGACACGCTCACCTGTCGTTGGGAACTTGCGAAGAACTGGTTTTGAATTTTTATAACTACAATGTTCAGACCACATTACAGAGAATAATCCTGTTTCTGTATAATTCGGCAAACGGCCTAAAATCTTTTCAACCATGGCAAACTCTTCGTCTGTTAGCCCCATTTCCGCATATATACGCTCTTCTTTAATTTGTGTTGGATTTGGTTCAAGCATTAACGACATATGTTTCCCTCCACTGTTTTAAGATAGATTGAAAGACTTTTAACCCTTCAGCACCGCCAAGTAATTCATCTACAGCACGCTCTGGGTGTGGCATCATACCAAGTACATTTCCTTTTTCATTTACAATACCAGCAATATCTGAAACGCTACCGTTCGGATTTTCTACGTAACGGAATGCGATTTGATTATTCTCTTCTAATTGTTTAAGGGTCGCTTCGTCACAATAGTAATTCCCTTCACCATGTGCAATTGGAATATTGATTACTTCATCTTTTTCATATTGTGATGTAAACATCGTTTCATTATTTTCAACACGTAACTGAACAGTGCGGCACATAAATTTTAAGTTTTCGTTTCTCATTAATGCTCCTGGTAGTAATCCTGATTCAACAAGAATCTGGAATCCATTACATACACCTAAAATCGGCTTTCCTTGCTCAGCAGCTTTTTGCACTGCTTTCATTGCGTTAGCAAAACGAGAAATAGCACCACAACGTAAATAGTCACCGTAAGAGAATCCACCTGGTAGTAAAATTGCATCATATTCGTCTAAATTCTCTGTATCGTGCCAAACGTAATCTACTTCTTCGCCAAGCTCATCTTTAATTGCATGGAACATATCGACATCACAGTTCGAACCCGGAAATACTATTACGGCAAATTTCACTGTGCGACAACCTCCTCAACTTCATAACGGAAGTCTTCCATTACAACGTTCGCTAATAGTTTTTCACACATTTCCTTTACCTTTGCGTCAAGGTCAGATACAGATTTATCAATTGTTAGTTCCATGTACTTTCCGATTCGAACATCTTGTACTTCTGTAAATGAAAGACTATGAAGTGCCCCTTTTACTGCTGTTCCTTGTGGATCTAATACGCTTTCTCTTAACGTTACATATACCTTAACTTTATACATGTGAAATTCCCCCTAAACGTTTTAAAATCTCTTCATAAGCTTCTGTTAAATTTCCAAGATCGCGACGGAATACGTCTTTATCAAACTTTTCATTGCTCGTTTCATCCCATAAACGGCAAGTATCTGGTGAAATTTCATCCGCTAAAATGATTTCTCCTTCTTCCGTTACACCAAACTCTAATTTAAAATCTACTAATCTTACACGACAGCTTGCGAAATGATCAATCAACACTTGATTGATTTGTAGAGCCATATCTCGTAATACGCTTACTTGCTCTGGTGATGCAACGTTTAATACACGAATATGATCTTCCGTTACAAGCGGATCTCCTAAATCATCATCTTTGAAGTAAAATTCTACGATTGGTTCTGCAAGTACAGTTCCCTCTTCCATTCCTAAACGTTTTGAAAGGCTTCCTGCAATTACATTTCTTGTGACAACTTCTAAAGGAATAATACTCACTTTTTTAACAAGCTGCTCTGTCTCAGATAACTTCTCAATAAAATGTGTTTTAATTCCTACTTCTTGTAACTTTCTGAACAATAAAGTTGTAATTTCATTGTTCAAACGACCTTTTCCTGTAATCGTCTCTTTTTTCTCCCCATTGAAAGCAGTCGCACTATCTTTGTACTCTACCCAAACCATATCTGCTGATTCTGTACGATAAATTCTTTTTGCCTTACCTTCATACAGCAATTCTAGCTTTTGCATTTCGCAAGCCCCCTGTAGTTTGAAAAATGTGAATAATATTTTTATAAAGAATGGCACAGAATGACTCTATTCTGTGCCATATGAAATTTTACGCTTCGTTTAATCCAAGGCGTTCAAAGATTGTATCAACGTGTTGCATATGATGCTCATAATTGAAGCATTCATTAATTTCTTCTTGCGTTAATTTGCTCGTAATACGCTCATCAGCTTCTACAAGCTCTTTAAATTGTACTTGTGTTTCCCAAGCTTCCATCGCTTTAGGCTGTACGATATCATAAGCTTCTTCACGTACCATACCTTTGTCGATTAATGTAAGCATTACGCGCTGAGAATAAATTAAACCGTATGTTCTTGTCATATTACGTTTCATATTCTCTGGGTATACAGTTAAGTTTTTAACGATATTACCAAAGCGATTTAACATGTAATTTAACGCGATTGTAGCATCTGGTAAAATTACGCGTTCTGCTGAAGAGTGAGAGATGTCGCGCTCATGCCATAATGGAACATTCTCGTAAGCCGTCATCATATAGCCACGGATAACACGAGCTAAACCAGTCATATTTTCAGATCCAATTGGATTACGTTTATGCGGCATTGCAGAAGAACCTTTTTGACCTTTTGCGAAAGCCTCTTCAACTTCACGTGTTTCACTCTTTTGTAAACCACGAATCTCAACCGCCATCTTTTCAATAGATGTTGCAATTAGTGCAAGTGTTGACATGTAATGTGCATGGCGATCACGTTGCAATGTTTGTGTAGAAATTGGTGCTGCTTCTAATCCTAAGTTTTCACAAACAAATTTTTCAACGAATGGATCAATATTCGCGTATGTACCAACCGCACCAGATAATTTACCAACACGAACTGTATTAGCAGCTTGTTTGAAACGCTCTACGTTACGTTTCATTTCTTCATACCAAAGACCAAGTTTTAAACCAAATGTCGTTGGTTCTGCATGAACACCGTGTGTTCTTCCCATCATGATCGTGTATTTATGCTCTTTTGCTTTGTTAGCTAAAATGCTTACAAAGTTTTCTAAGTCTTTTAATAAGATTTCATTCGCTTGTTTTAAGATGTAAGATAATGCTGTATCTACTACGTCTGTAGATGTTAAACCGTAATGAACCCATTTACGTTCCTCACCTAGTGCTGGTGTTTCTGATACAGCACGAGTGAATGCAACTACGTCATGACGTGTCTCTTTTTCAATTTCATAAATACGATCAATATCAAATGATGCATGCTCACGAATTTTTTTAACATCTTCTTTTGGAATATCGCCAAGCTCAGCCCATGCTTCACAAGCTAAAATCTCAACTTCTAACCACGCTTTAAATTTGTTCTCTTCCGTCCAAATCGCACCCATTTCAGGGCGTGTATAACGATTAATCATCTTTTTCCCTCCAACAGTTGTTCTTGATGGTCCCAAATATGCAAACTCTTCGCTTTTTCTAGAGCGACTTCAATATTATCATTTAAAATATTAACATGCCCCATTTTTCGCTGCGCTTTTGCTTCTTCTTTTCCATACAAGTGTAAATAGCACCCGGTTAATCTATTCACTTGTCTTAGGACCCCTTCTATATGTTCGCCTAAAATGTTTACCATGACAACTGGTTTTAACAAATTTGTTTCTCCAAGAGGTAAATTACAGATTGCTCGAATATGTTGACCAAATTGACTCGTTTCGCATGCATCCAGTGTATAATGTCCTGAATTGTGAGGTCTTGGTGCTAATTCGTTAATGTAAATCTCACCATTAGCTGTAGCAAACATCTCTACCGCTAGTGTTCCCACAAGTTCTAATTCATCCGCAAGTACCTTTGCATAAGCAATTGCTTTTTGAGAAAGATCTTCTGTAATGCGAGCTGGAACGATAGATTCATGTAAAATATTGTTTACATGAATATTTTCTGCTACTGGAAACACTTTCGTTTCACCACTTACACTACGAATTACAATAACTGATACTTCTTTTTCAAAAGGCACCCATTTTTCTAGAATGCACTCTGCTTCATCCGCAAGATTTCGTGCCTTCTCAACATCAGCTTCACTTCTTAAAACAACTTGCCCTTTCCCATCATATCCACCTGTTGTCGTTTTTAAGACGGAAGGATATGATAACTCAGCAATCGCTTCAGTAAGCTGCTCTTGATTTTGAACCAATCTATACGTTGCTACCGGTAACCCAGCTTTTTCAATTGCATTCTTTTCTGTAAAACGATTTTGCGTTTTATTTAACAACTGACTACCTTGTGGTAAGTAAGCATATTTTTCAAGCCATTGTAAACATCTATAATCAATATTCTCAAATTCATATGTGACAACATCACTTATCTCTGCTAAATGCTGAATTGCCTTTAAATCGTCATATGGTGCAACAATTTCAACATCAGCAACTTGTGCACATGGTGAATGCTTTGTAGGATCTAAAACAGCAATTTTATATCCCATCTCCTTAGCTGCCAATGCCATCATTCTTCCAAGCTGGCCGCCTCCAATAATGCCGATTGTTTTTCCAGGTAAAATGATTCTCGTCATACTAGTTCACTACCTTCACGCACATCTTTTTCAATCGCTTCTCGTCTCAATTCTAATGCATCATGTATATCATCATGGAATGATCCAAGTATTTGTGCGGCAAGTAATCCAGCATTTGTTGAACCAGCTTTACCAATTGCAACAGTTGCAACTGGAACCCCTCCTGGCATTTGGACGATGGATAATAATGAATCTAATCCGTTTAACGCTTTTGATTGAACTGGAACGCCAATTACAGGAAGATTTGTCTTCGCTGCAACCATTCCTGGTAAATGCGCTGCTCCACCAGCTCCAGCAATAATAACTTTCAATCCACGTTCACGAGCCGTCTCTGCATATTCAAACATATAATCCGGAGTCCGATGAGCGGATACAACTTTTTTCTCATACGGTATATTTAATTCATCTAAAATGTCACAAGCATATTTCATTGTTTCCCAGTCTGACGTACTTCCCATTATGACTCCAACTAGTGATTTCATATTAGAATCCCCCCGATTCAAATAAAAAAAGCCTGAAATAGAACATTTTCTCTTTTACTATGAGAGAAAGCGCTCTACTCAGGCATACGTATCCCTTGTGAATAGAAAAATACCGAGTGACTTTCCCTCATAGTCTAACGAATAACGGTCGTTAGGTAGAGACTTGCAGGCCATATCCCCGCGATTATATGAGGTCTTATATAATATTGTTTCTATGGCTATATTAACAATATTTCATAAACAATGTCAACAAATAATCGAATGTTTTTTTGTTAGTTGTCAATAACGTTCGTGTTTTAGTTATATTCAAAAGAAGAATTGCAACTATATGCAAGAAGGAAAGGAAATTAGAATATATATTTCTAGAGATCTATTTTACGTATAGTTTATTTATATAATACTCCAGTAAACTCAAATCAAACTATATACATTGCCAAGTTCTAAATAGAAATAAAACTGCTATTATAATGGTTTAATTTATAAGGGGCTGATTATGAAGAATTTTAATATGCTATCATATTTATTTTTCTCTATTGCAGTAATTGCTGTAATGATTGAATATTTATAGAAATAATGTGTCCTATTTTAAGCATTACTTTCGCAGTCTTCGGAAAATCAGGAAAGCAAAAACTCATTGCCATGATTTTAAATAGCCTCTATCTCATTCCTTTTTCCTCTTAGGACTATTAAATTTATGGATTATAACAGTTGGTAAATAAAAAATAAACACAAAAAAACCTAAGTCGAATCGACTTAGGTTTTTGCTTGGCGACGTCCTACTCTCACAGGGACAAGGTCCCAACTACCATCGGCGCTAGAGAGCTTAACTTCCGTGTTCGGTATGGGAACGGGTGTGACCTCTCTGC
>NZ_JBNNUF010000010.1:0-202433 GCF_050279465.1 Bacillus sp. NPDC094077
TGAAAGATGATCAGGTTGATAGGTTCGAGGTGGAAGCATGGTGACATGTGGAGCTGACGAATACTAATAGATCGAGGACTTAACCATATAATATGTAGCAACGTTATCTAGTTTTGAGAGAACATAAAAAACTTGTTGACTTTTAAAGTAAATGAGTTATAATAATGATTGTCTCAAAAGAATAATGTCTGGTAATGATGGCAGAGAGGTCACACCCGTTCCCATACCGAACACGGAAGTTAAGCTCTCTAGCGCCGATGGTAGTTGGGACCTTGTCCCTGTGAGAGTAGGACGTTGCCAGGCAATATTATTCCGCAGTAGCTCAGCGGTAGAGCTATCGGCTGTTAACCGATCGGTCGTAGGTTCGATTCCTACCTGCGGAGCCATTGGAGAGCTGTCCGAGTTGGCCGAAGGAGCACGATTGGAAATCGTGTATACGTCACAAGCGTATCAAGGGTTCGAATCCCTTGCTCTCCGCCATAAGGATTTATAATATTTGGCCCGTTGGTCAAGTGGTTAAGACACCGCCCTTTCACGGCGGTAACACGGGTTCGAATCCCGTACGGGTCACCACTTTTGGAGGATTAGCTCAGCTGGGAGAGCACCTGCCTTACAAGCAGGGGGTCGGCGGTTCGATCCCGTCATCCTCCACCATATATAATTATATGAATAATATTGTCGCGGGGTGGAGCAGTACGGTAGCTCGTCGGGCTCATAACCCGAAGGTCGCAGGTTCAAATCCTGTCCCCGCAACCAAATGGTCCCGTGGTGTAGTGGTTAACATGCCTGCCTGTCACGCAGGAGATCGCCGGTTCGACCCCGGTCGGGACCGCCATTTTAATAAGGCTCGGTAGCTCAGTCGGTAGAGCAGAGGACTGAAAATCCTCGTGTCGGCGGTTCGATTCCGTCCCGAGCCACCATTTTAATAAAATATGCCGGCTTAGCTCAATTGGTAGAGCAACTGACTTGTAATCAGTAGGTTGGGGGTTCAAGTCCTCTAGCCGGCACCATGTAAGTTTCGGAGGGGTAGCGAAGTGGCTAAACGCGGCGGACTGTAAATCCGCTCCTTCGGGTTCGGCAGTTCGAATCTGCCCCCCTCCACCATTTACATAGGGGCATAGTTTAAAGGTAGAACTGAGGTCTCCAAAACCTCCAGTGTGGGTTCGATTCCTACTGCCCCTGCCAAATTATATAAACACAACATGGCGGTTGTGGCGAAGTGGTTAACGCACCGGATTGTGGCTCCGGCATTCGTGGGTTCGATTCCCATCAGTCGCCCCATTTTTATTTTAAAAATTACAAATAATCTAATGGATACTTACATATAATTAAGTAAGAATTCGATGGGCTATAGCCAAGCGGTAAGGCAACGGACTTTGACTCCGTCATGCGCTGGTTCGAATCCAGCTAGCCCAGCCATTTTTGCGGAAGTAGTTCAGTGGTAGAATACAACCTTGCCAAGGTTGGGGTCGCGGGTTCGAATCCCGTCTTCCGCTCCATTTAAATTTCATATGGCGGCATAGCCAAGTGGTAAGGCAGAGGTCTGCAAAACCTTTACCACCGGTTCGAATCCGGTTGCCGCCTTTATTATTGTGCCGATGTGGCGGAATTGGCAGACGCGCACGACTCAAAATCGTGTTCCTTCGGGAGTGTCGGTTCGACCCCGACCATCGGTATCGGCGATGTAAAAAGACTCTAACAGAAATGTTAGAGTCTTTTTTGTTAAATTATACTATGTGATTCTAAAATTCGTAATGAACGTAGGAATTCATGTATAATATAACTTGTCGAAAGAACAAAATGATAGTGATTTATATTATGTCTGTAATATGAATTAAAAATGAACTTTTTATATTTCTTTTAAAAATGTGTTGAACACACATTATATTTCATATTAATATTTTTATGTAGATTTAAAACGGGAAAGAGAGTGGAAAGTATGGGCCGTAAATGGAACAATATTAAAGACAAGAAAGCATCAAAAGATGCAAATACAAGCCGTATATACGCGAAATTTGGACGTGAAATTTATGTAGCGGCAAAACAAGGCGAGCCAGATCCAGAATCAAATCAAGCGCTAAGAGTTGTATTAGAGCGTGCAAAAACATATAATGTGCCAAGAACAATTATTGACCGTGCGATTGAAAAAGCAAAAGGCGGTTCAGAAGAAAACTATGACGAGCTTCGTTACGAAGGTTTTGGACCAAATGGATCTATGGTAATTGTAGATACATTAACAAATAACGTAAACCGTACTGCAGCAGATGTACGAGCTGCATTTAGCAAAAACAGTGGTAACATGGGTGTAAACGGTTCTGTAGCTTACATGTTTGATGCGACAGCTGTTATCGGTCTTGAAGGTAAAACATCAGATGAGGTTCTTGAAATTTTAATGGAAGCAGATGTAGATGCACGTGACATTCTAGAAGAAGAAGATTCTGTTATCGTTTATGCTGAACCAGATCAATTCCATGCAGTCCAATCTGCTCTTAAAGATGCTGGTGTTGAGGAATTTACAGTTGCAGAATTAACAATGCTTGCACAAAGTGATGTAACACTTCCTGAAGATGCACAAACACAATTTGAAAAAATGGTTGATGCATTAGAAGATTTAGAAGATGTACAGCAAGTTTACCACAACGTAGACTTAGGAGAATAATATAAGGAGACCCTTTCGTTTAACGAACTGGGTCTTTTTTTATTGAAATAGTTAAGATGATAAAGTTTTAAAGGTGTTTTGTTGTAGTTATGGAATATGGTTATAGATAGTAATTTAAATAATCGTATTTCTAGGAGGCATTTCTGTGGAGCATAAAACACCAAAGCATATTGTTGCCGTAGCAGGTTATTTAACAAATGAAAAGAATGAGGTACTTTTAACAAAAGTACACTGGCGTGCCGATACGTGGGAAATGCCTGGGGGGCAGGTAGAAGAGGGAGAAGCACTCGATCAAGCTGTTTGTAGGGAAATAAAAGAGGAAACAGGATTAACGGTGAAGCCTATCGGAATTACTGGGGTTTATTATAATGCTTCTATGCATATTTTAGCTGTGGTCTTTAAAGTAGAGTATGTGAGTGGCGAAATAAAAATTCAACCTGAAGAAATAAAAGAGGCAAAATTTGTTGCTTTAAATGAAGAAAACATTGATGAGTATATAACGCGTCCTCATATGAAATCAAGGACACTTGACGCGATGAAAGCAACAAACTTCGTTTCATACGAAACGTGGGAAGTGCAGCCGTATACTCTTCTAGGAAGACTTTAAAAAAGGTTAGCTATTTGAGGCGATATCAAATAGCTAACCTTTTTATGTATACTGCTTTAGAAAAAGGTCAAAATGATAAAGAGGCTAGTATTGATTTTAAGAACGTTTGTTCTGTATAATGGTGATATATCGCATATAATTAGATTGCTAGATGCTCAAAAGTATATATTTATAGGTGATATAATAAAAGAATAAGGTAAAATTAAGGTGTTTTTATGGAAGAAGTATAACTGTTTCAACTTTTGTGTATCTGTATCTACTGATTATTAGGGTTTATAAATAACCTATATTCAATATTTCATATGAATAGTAGATAAAAAAAGACTGTGATACAATACATTTTTATACCTTACAATGATGTAAGGTAGGTGTAAGAAAAATCGATGGGATATTCTTTTACAACAAGGTATTCTTAAGGTAAGAGTTATATGCTGTGTGGAAAAGAGGTGTTCAAGATGAAAGAGCGAGTATTATCTAGAGTGAACTATCATCAAAAAGTTGCATTAAATCCAATGACTAAATTTTTTTATAAAGCCATTATTTTATTATTATTGTTAAGTTGTACGTTATTATTCGTTGGAAATGTAATGATTGAGCGAAGTGACATTAGTAAATTACATGTACCGGCTAAGTTAGAGGTGCCAGAATCATTAACACATGCATTTATTGCGACAGAGGATAAAAGGTTTTATCATCATAACGGTTTAGATTATATAGCAATTATTCGAGCGTCTATTGAAAATATAAAAGCTGGTGGTGTTGTGCAAGGTGGGAGCACAATTACACAACAGTTATCTAAAAATGCTTTTTTAACGAATGAACGTACATTTTCTCGTAAGTGGAAAGAGATTTTTTATACGAAAAAAATTGAACGTACATTTACGAAGGACGAGATTTTAAAATTGTACGTAAGTAATATTTACTATGGAGAGGGAGCTTGGGGGATTGAAAAAGCAGCAAACCTGTACTTCGGTAAAAAGGTGAATCAATTAACGGTGGCTGAAAGTGCAATGATGGCTGCTGTAGTCAAAGCGCCAGCTTATTACTCACCTGTACAAAACTATGATAAAGCGGTTGAGAGACGAAATGTAGTTTTGAGGTTAATGGAGAAAGAAGGTTATATCGATCATGATGAGTATGTGCAAGCGGTTAGTGAAAAATTAGTAATTCGTCATGATATAAAAACCGAGCAATCAATGTTAAATAATGCGCGTGAAAAAGCAGTAAGTTAAGAGAAGTTCCTACAGAGGAGCTTCTTTTTTTTGAATAAATTGTGACAAATAGTGACACAATATCGTCACAATTGTTGTATTTTTGTAATTTATGTGAGCGTGTTCATTGCGTGACATATGTAAGTATTGATATTATGTGTATTGTGTACAATGCTGTATACAGAATATGAATTTAAAGAGGAATGTATATGAAATCATCAAACAAACTCATGGTTCTTGGTGTAGTTTTTTCTATCGCAGTACTGATTGTAATCGGGACGATTGTGTATAGCATCATAAATGACAAAAAAGATAAAGGGAATGAGATGTTTGCTTATTCTACACAACAATCTTTAGGGAAAGAGGATGCTCCGGTTAAGGTAGTTGAATTTGGAGACTTCAAATGCCCTGCTTGTCGTACTTGGGATGCAACAGTATTACCACGATTAAAAGAAGAGTATATTGATAAAGGGAAAGTGCAGTTATATTTTATTAACTTCCCATTTATCGGAAAAGACTCTGATTTAGGTGCAGCAGCTGGTGAAGCAATTTATAAACAAGATAAAGATTCATTCTGGATTTTCTATGATGAGATTTATCAAAATCAAAAGAAAGATACGGAAGAATGGATTACAGAAGAATTACTTCTGAGCATTGTAAAAGAGAAGCTTCCAAAAGTTGATGTAGAGCAATTTAAAAAAGATTTACATAGTAAAGAAATAAAAGAAAAAGTACGTAAAGATTCAGATCGTGCTCAAAAATTAAAAGTTCAAGGTGCTCCTTCAGTATATATAAACGGAAATCTTGCAAACCCTGATTTTGATAGTATGAAGACGGCGATTGATAAAGAATTGAAAAAGTGATGAGATACTCATCACTTTTTCGACTTTTTTCGATAAAATTCTTGCTTCCGCTTTTTTTACATGCTATACTACTTTACATAAGTTATTTCAATATCGTATATTTATTTCATATTTGCGGGTGTAGTTTAGTGGTAAAACAAGAGCCTTCCAAGCTCTGGTCGAGAGTTCGATTCTCTTCACCCGCTCCAAACTTTATTTAATGCTTTTCTAATAAATTGTGATCAACGCAGTGTTTCGTTTCCGAGATAAACGAGGCATTGCGTTTTTTAATGTTTGAAAAGCATAATTGTATGCGAAAATAGAAGTAAAGAATAGTATTCCTAAAGTGAATTGCTAACCAATGTAGCCGTTACATAAGGGGTGGATTCATCTGAGGAGGGATTAAGAATGGATTTTGAACAATTAAAGCAAGATGTAATTGCGTATAGTAAAACAATTGGTATAGATAAAATAGGCTTTGCCAGTGCTTCTCCGTTTGAGGAATTAAAGCAGCGGCTAATTCAGCAGCAACAATTAAATTATCAGTCTGGATTCGAAGAACCTGATATAGAGAAGAGAACGAACCCACAGTTATTGCTACCTGGTGCAAAGTCAATCATTGCAATTGCCTTAGCATACCCTTCAAAATTAAAAAATGCACCATTAAGTAAACGAGGAGAACGTCGTGGGATTTTTTGTCGTGCTTCTTGGGGACAAGATTATCATCTTGTTTTACGAGATCGTTTGCAAAAGTTAGAAGCATATTTAATTGAAAAACTTCCGGATATAGAAGTGAAATCAATGGTTGATACAGGTGAACTAAGTGATCGAGCCGTTTCAGAGCGTGCTGGTATTGGATGGAGTGGTAAGAACTGCGCTATTATTACGCCTGAATTTGGTTCGTATGTATATTTGGGAGAAATGATTACGAACGTCCCATTTCCTCCGGATCAGCCAATAGAAGATCAATGTGGAAGTTGTACGAAGTGTATTGATATTTGTCCTACAGGGGCTTTAGTACAAGGCGGACAATTAGATTCGAAGAAATGTATCGCATTTTTAACACAGACGAAAGGATTTCTACCTGAGGAATATCGCGATAAAATAGGAAATCGTATATATGGATGTGATACATGTCAGACGGTTTGTCCGAAAAATAAAGGAATGGATTTCCATAACCATCCTGAAATGGAGCCCGATCCTGAGTTAGTTAAACCGTTATTAACACCACTTTTAACAATTAGTAATCGTGATTTTAAAGAGAAGTATGGGATTATGTCTGGTTCATGGAGAGGTAAAAAGCCATTGCAACGAAATGCTATTTTAGCACTTGCACATTTTAAAGAAACAGCAGCAATTCCTGATCTAATCGGCGTTATGAAAGAAGATCCAAGACCAGTACTACGCGGAACAGCAGCATGGGCACTTGGGAAAATTGGCGGAGATGGAGTAGGCGAAGCGATTGAAAAAGCGATGGAACGTGAAAAGGATGAAGAAGTTCTTCATGAAATGAATCGTGGGCTTGAATTGTTAGCGCAGAAAAAAGAGTAGATAATATCTTCCTTCTTCATATTGTAATATGGGAGGGAGACGAAATGGTTGTAAAAGCAAATATTGAAATGCAAGTAAAACAGTTTTTAGCATATATAACAGGGAAACGAACAGATGTGGATGGTATTGCTGAAGATTTATTACAAATGGCATGGAGAAAGAAACAATTGTTTCAAAAACGTAGTGCAGATATAGTAAAAGCAACTGCGGATATTTCTTTCATTAGACAATTAAATAGTACCAATCATCAAGAAATTGATTATCAAATACACTTTAAATATTTAATTAGGCATAAAGAATTATTTTACATCGAAGAGGAACAATTAAAACGAAGAGTCTATTTAAATGATGGTCGTATAGTAGATGATTATGCTATTGAAGTGTCAGAAGAAATTGGAATGGGTGAGACATTAGAGAGGGAAGTTACCAAAGAGAAGTATGGTTCTTATCAGTATAATCGTTTAGAGGCAGTGAAGTATGCAGAACGTTGGTGGGATGACCGAAACCCTGTTTATCGTAATTTCCCTGATAATTGTACGAATTTTATTTCTCAATGTCTTCATATTGGAGAAGTACCAATGAATGGATATCCTAATATTCGTAAAGGATGGTGGCAAAGGGAGAACCAGTGGAGTTGGAGCTGGGCTGTCGCACATTCTTTTTATTGGTATTTGTCAGGTGCTACAACAGGGCTTCGAGCAAAAGCTGTAGAAAGACCAGAAGACCTTATTCTTGGTGACGTTATTGCTTATGATTTCGAGGATGACGGTAGATGGAATCATACGACGATTGTAGTAGCAAAAGACGCAGATGGTATGCCACTTGTAAATGCACATTCAGCGAATAGTCGTCGGCGTTATTGGAACTATGAAGACTCTAGTAAATATACACCACAAATGAAATATAAATTCTTTCATATTATTAATGGGTAGAGATTTTTCGCTCAAGTGGTATAATACGTAGTAGACAAAA
This sequence comes from Bacillus sp. NPDC094077, assembly GCF_050279465.1. NCBI lineage: Bacteria > Bacillati > Bacillota > Bacilli > Caryophanales > Bacillaceae > Bacillus > Bacillus sp. NPDC094077. The sequence goes on from NZ_JBNNUF010000010.1 coordinate 7,843, forward strand.
AACAGAGGTGAATATCGCGTGGGAGTACATGTTGTTTTATATCAACCAGAAATTCCAGCAAATACAGGGAATATTGCTCGTACTTGTGCAGCAACTGGAACAGAATTACATTTGATTAGACCGCTTGGATTTTCAACGGATGATAAAATGTTAAAGCGTGCAGGATTAGATTATTGGCAGCACGTGAAAATTACGTATTATGATTCAATCGAAGAATTTTATGAGAAAAATAAAGATGGTGAATTCTTCTATTTAACAAAGTATGGCGAGAAAGCTCATACAGCGTTTGATTATAGCAAGCGTGAGAAGGATTACTATTTCGTATTTGGAAGAGAAACGAATGGTTTACCAGCTAATGTAATCGAAGAAAACTTCGATCATTGTTTACGTATTCCAATGACGGATAAAGTACGCTCATTAAATTTATCTAATACAGCAGCAATTCTAATTTATGAAGCATTCCGTCAACAAAATTATCCAGGATTAGATTTAGAAATCGTTTATTAAAAGTCGCCATATGGCGACTTTTTTTCTAAAAATAAAAATAATATGTAATCATACATTTAAAAAGGGGTACATATTCATATAGAATGGGATATATGTATAAAAATAGATAAGACAGGTTGAGATAAATATGAAGGAACAATATAGTAATCAAAATACCTTTTTAAGTATGATAGATATGGATTTGATAAGAAGAGGATTATTACACGCTATTCAAGATTTAGTATTTATTGTGAAAGTTATTGATGATGAGATCTTTAAATATATTTATATAAATAAAATAGGGATGGAGTACGCGAAGCTAAGCGAAGAATGTTACGGAAAAACGTTTGCTGAAGTATTATCAGTAGATAAAGCGAGAATATTACAAAGACAATATACAAAAGTAATCCGAGAGGCGAGAGCACATACTTTTTGTGATGTAATCAGTTTACCAACTGGTAACCTACATTATGAGTCTTCACTTAATCCTGTATATGACGAAGAAGGGGTATGTCAGTTTATTATTTGTATTACAAGGGATATTACAGCTCAGATTGAGGAAAAGGTAGAAATAGAGGAAAAACAAATGTTATTTAAGTCATTACTAGAATATAATAATGACTCTATTATATCTATAGATTCTATGGGGAGAATTACATATGCAAATCCGGCAACATATGAAATATTTGGATATCGATATGAAGAATTAAATAATAACTTTATTTTTAAATTTATTATTAAAGAATATGAAGAAGACTTTCAAATGATATTTGAGGAAGCTTTACAGGGAAGGGCAAAACAAATTGTTTCAAAGAAATATGTTCATAAAGAAGGGTACGAGCTATATATTTCTTTGAGAACTATCCCGATTATTGTGAACGGTGAAATTGTTGGGATGTATATTGTTACGAGGGATGTGACAAGGCAAGTATTAAATGAGATGAAGACAGAATACTTCGCTTATTATGACCAGTTAACAGGTTTAATGAATAGAATTTCATGTACAAATAAGCTAAATGAGTTTTTAAATGAGAATAAAGAATTTGCACTTGTTTTCATGGATTTGGATGAATTTCATCTTATTAATGATACATTTGGTCATAAAGAAGGGGATAAAGTATTACAAAAAGTTACAGAATGTTTAAGCAATCTACAAATAGAAGGTATGCATTTATTTAGAGAGCATGATGATCAATTTGTTATGTTAATAGAAAATATAACGAAAGAATGTGTAGAGGAAGTTGCAAAAAACATATTAAAAAAGATTAGTGAGCATTTTGTAATCGAAGAAGAGGACGTGTATTTAAGTGCGTCAATTGGAATTATAATGGCACCAACGGATGGAGAAGATGAAAAAATACTTTTTCAAAGAGTTGATGCCGCTTTGGAAAAAGCAAAGGAAAAAGGAAAAGGGTATTATCATTTTTATTGTAATGGATTAGATTGTGAACGTGAACAAAGGTTTATTATAGAAAACCAGTTACATCGTGCGATAGAAAAAAATGAATTTTTCTTATATTATCAGCCACAAATTAATATTGAAACGAAAAAAATAGCCGGTATGGAAGCTTTAATAAGGTGGAAGAATAAAGAATTAGGATTTGTTCCTCCAAATCAATTTATTCCGCTGGCAGAAAGAACAGGATTTATTATTAAGCTTGATGAATGGGTAGTAGATCAAGTATGTTTACAAATAAGCGAATGGCTAAGTAAAGGATATGAAGTTGTCCCGATTGCAGTTAATATTTCAGCTAGACACTTTCGCTCTATTACATTAATAGAGATGATTACACGGGCCTTAAATAAGTACAATGTACCACCTCATTTATTAGCGATAGAGGTTACAGAAGGAGCTCTTATACATAAAGACATATCGAAGAGAGTGTTGCTGCAATTAAAGGAACAAAATTTAAAGATTCATTTAGATGATTTTGGAACGGGGTATTCATCTTTAAGTTATTTAAAAACATATCCAATTGATACGTTAAAAATTGATCGTTCTTTTATGGAAGGTATACATATAGATGAACGTGATACAAATATTACGGCTGCAATTATTCATTTGGCTCATACTTTAGGATTGAATGTAATTGCAGAAGGAGTAGAAAAGGTGGAACAAATCCAATTTTTAAAGGAAAAGAATGTGAAACTTGCACAAGGTTATTATTACAGTTGCCCTATATCAAAATGTGATGTGGAAAATGAGTATTACAAATGATATATAAAAAAGTGATGTGCTAAAAAGCACATCACTTTTTTTGTGTACCCGGTTTATCGTTGTAACCAGATGTGAAAATAGCTGTAAGAAATGTGAGTGATACACCTAAAATTAATAATAATTTCATATTAATATTCCCCCTACTTTTTCGGTTTACGAATTCTATTTATGAATCGAAATGTATGTAAGGTTCTTAGAAGAAAAGAATTTATTTATAATGAATAGCAGTGTGAAAACTTTAATACCTATATTATACAGAATTTTCTTTTGATTTTGGAGAGAATTTTATAGTGCTATTATATATTTCGTTTTGATTTAAAGAATGTTTAAGGACATCCTAGCATACCTTTTATAATAATCCGATTGAACAAGGAGATGGGGGAGGAGCTATAATGGATATTCTAAAGAAAATTGAACAACATCGAGAAGCAGAAGAACGTTTACAATGGGAAGGTACGTTTGCGGAGTATTTGGAGCTTGTGAAAGAAAGACCATGGGTGGCTCAAACAGCACACTCTCGCATTTACAATATGATAAAAGATGCTGGGATTGAAGAAGTTGATGGTAGAAGAAAGTATAACTTCTTTAGTAATCAGCTATTTGGATTAGAGGATGCTTTAGAACGCCTTGTAGAAGAATATTTTCATCCATCCGCAAAACGATTAGATGTTAGAAAACGTATTTTATTATTAATGGGTCCTGTTAGTGGAGGGAAATCAACATTAGTTACGATGTTGAAGCGAGGATTAGAAACATATTCACGAACAGATCGCGGAGCTATTTTTGCGATTAAAGGCTGCCCAATGCATGAAGATCCACTGCATTTAATTCCTCATCATTTACGAGATGATTTCTTTGATGAGTATGGAGTTAGAATTGAAGGGAATTTATCACCACTAAACGTTATGCGTCTAGAGCAAGAATATGGGTCAAGAATTGAGGATGTAGTTGTAGAGCGTATTTTCTTCTCGGAAGACCGTCGCACAGGGATTGGTACATTTAGCCCGTCTGATCCTAAATCACAAGATATTGCAGATTTAACAGGTAGTTTGGACTTTTCGACTATTGCGGAATATGGTTCAGAATCAGATCCTCGTGCGTATCGATTTGATGGAGAATTAAATAAGGCGAACCGAGGAATGATGGAGTTCCAAGAGATGTTAAAATGCGATGAGAAGTTTTTATGGCACTTATTATCGCTTACGCAAGAAGGGAATTTCAAAGCGGGTAGATTTGCGCTTATTTCAGCAGATGAATTAATCGTAGCGCATACGAACGAAACAGAGTATCGCTCGTTCATAGCAAATAAGAAAAATGAAGCATTGCACTCAAGGATTATTGTAATGCCGGTTCCATATAATTTACGAGTAAGTGAAGAAGAACATATTTATGAAAAAATGATTCGTGAAAGTGATGTGTCTAATGTTCATATTGCACCGCATACACTTCGCGTTGCAGCGATGTTTACTATTTTAACCCGTCTTAAAGATCCGAAGCGACCAGATATCGATTTAATTAAAAAGATGCGTTTATATGATGGGGAAATGGTTGAAGGCTATAATGCAATTGATGTAGAAGAATTGCAACGAGAATATCAAGATGAAGGTATGAAGGGTATTGATCCTCGTTATGTCATTAACCGAATTTCTTCTACAATTATTCGAAAAGAGGTACCATCTATTAACGCGTTAGATGTACTTAGATCTTTAAAAGATGGGTTGGATCAGCATCCATCGATTAGTAATGAAGACCGTGAGCGATATATGAACTTCATTTCATTAGCGAGAAAAGAATATGATGAAATTGCTAAGAAAGAAGTACAAAAAGCCTTCGTGTATTCGTATGAAGAATCAGCGAAGACGCTTATGGATAATTACTTAGATAACGTTGAAGCATACTGCAATAAATCGAAATTACGTGATCCGTTAACGGGCGAAGAAATGAGCCCAGATGAAAAACTTATGCGTTCAATTGAGGAGCAAATTGGAATTTCAGAAAATGCCAAAAAAGCATTCCGTGAAGAAATTTTAATTCGTATTTCTGCTTATGCACGCAAAGGAAAACGTTTCGATTATAACTCACATGAACGTCTGCGTGAAGCGATTCAGAAGAAGCTATTTGCTGATTTAAAAGATGTCGTGAAAATTACAACATCAACGAAAACACCAGACGAAAATCAGCTTAAGAAAATCAACGATGTTGTTGCACGTTTAATTGATGAGCATGGCTATAATTCTTCTTCAGCAAATGAACTATTACGCTATGTAGGTAGCCTGCTAAATCGATAGTTTGATAAAAAAACGCTGTCTCTTGTATTTTGCGGGACAGCGTTTTATTATCCGTTCATATGTGTATAAAGTGAAACTTTAATCAGTGGGGATTTTGTCAATCCCCCACTGATTATTAGTTGAACCAATCGGGCATTTACGGGCAGTTATTTCCCACCTAACTTCCTCGCATTTTCCAAATTTTGAGATGGGGGTCTTACTGCCCGTTAATGCGGGATAAAGTGTCATACCTTGTCCAAATATAATAAATTAAGATGCAATTTCATGAATTTATTGTCAATTATTTTTACAATATGCATATGATAGAGTAACCAACCATTCATACGAAAAAAGCCAACACAATACAATATGTTGCAAAGTGAAAATGTGTGCAACAATGCATTGTGTTTCTTTCTTATCGACGGTTAAATGTTATTTCTATTATGTAATGAGGAAAATTTTGTTTAGGATGCGCGGAGTTTTTGGATAAACAATTGATATGTTTAAGGGATAAATTTCAATGAACAGTTACTTTTGCCCTATACTAGTGGTGCATATCATAAAGAAAAATTTGCAGCTTACTGTTCATAAGGGAAGACAATTACAGTAAGGAGGGAAAGGAATGAGCGAAGAAAATCAACCAAATTATACGATTTCACAGGAAAACTGGTCCCTCCATCGCAAAGGATATGACGACCAACAACGCCATCAAGAAAAAGTGCAAGAAGCAATTAAAAATAATTTACCAGACCTTGTAACAGAAGAAAGTATAGTTATGTCTAATGGCAAGGATGTTGTAAAAATACCAATTCGTTCTTTAGATGAATATAAGATTAGGTACAATTATGATAAAAACAAACACGTTGGGCAAGGAAATGGTGATAGTAAAGTTGGCGATGTCGTTGCGAGAGATGGATCAGGTGGTCAAAAGCAAAAAGGCCCAGGAAAAGGTCAAGGTGCGGGAGATGCGGCAGGAGAAGATTACTACGAGGCTGAAGTCTCTATTTTAGAATTGGAGCAAGCGTTTTTCAAAGAATTAGAGTTACCTAATTTAAAGAGAAAAGAAATGGATGAAAATCGGATTGAACACATTGAATTTAATGACATTAGAAAAACAGGATTGTGGGGAAATATCGATAAGAAGCGAACGATGATATCCGCATATAAACGAAATGCGATGCGTGGTAAAGCATCTTTCCACCCTATTCACCAAGAAGATTTAAAGTTCCGTACTTGGAATGAAGTATTAAAGCCAGACTCAAAAGCTGTTGTATTAGCAATGATGGATACAAGTGGATCAATGGGAATATGGGAGAAGTATATGGCACGTAGTTTCTTTTTCTGGATGACAAGATTTTTACGTACAAAGTATGAAACAGTTGATATTGAATTTATTGCTCACCATACAGAAGCGAAAGTTGTTACAGAAGAAGAATTTTTCTCAAAAGGAGAAAGTGGCGGAACAATATGTTCTTCCGTATACAAAAAAGCATTAGAGCTTATCGATAATAAATATTCACCAGACCGCTATAATATTTATCCATTCCATTTTTCAGACGGTGATAATTTAACGTCAGATAATGCTAGATGTGTAAAACTTGTTGAAGAGCTGATGAAGAAGTGTAATATGTTTGGGTATGGGGAAGTGAATCAGTATAATCGCCATAGTACGCTTATGTCGGCATATAAAAATATTAAAGATGAAAACTTTAAATATTATATTTTAAAGCAAAAAGCAGATGTATTCCATGCTATGAAAAGCTTTTTTAAAAATGAATCAGGTGAGAAAATGGCATAATCCCTTTAAAAAAGGGGTTATTTTTTTTGCTAGTTTTATTATAGTGTTTCAATTGGAAATTCGCTTATGATAATGTTTTTTTAATAATAATTGTTCAGCTTGCTTCAATACTTCATTTTTATACTTTAAATCAATGTCTATTTCCACATGTACAGCCTCTTTTTTATTTGGATATAAAGAGGAAAAGATTAATATAAAGTTAAAAAATGTAAAAAAATCGATTTATTCCCTTTATAATAATATATAATCCTTATAAGATAAGTCATTTTTATTTGTTTTAGAAAAATAAATTAGAAGAATGTAACAATTAGCACCTCTCCTAAAAGAAGAGGTGCTAATTGTTACATAATTTTTTTGATTTTTTGTTGTACTTCTTTTGTTTGCGAATTAACAGCCTCTTTTCGCAATTCTTTAAATAACGAAGTAACCATAAGAACGACTACAATAGAAAACGGTAGTGCAGCAATTATAGCTGCGATTTGCAGTGCATTTAATCCACCTGCTTGTAATAAAATAGCTGCAATTATCGCGATTGTTAATCCCCATATAAGTTTTAAACTATTTTTCGGTGATAAGCTTCCGTTACTCGTTTGCATTGATACAACAAATGTTGCTGAGTCGGCGGAAGTAACGAAAAATGTGGCTACTAAAATTAACCCGATAATTGTTAAAAATGTAGAGAATGGTAAGTGTGAAATAACAGCAAATAATCCAATCTCTGTACCATTTTTTGCAATTTCATCAGCTATTCCAAGTGATTGGAACATTTCCATATGGATAGCGGTACCGCCAAATACCGCAAACCAAAATGTACAGATAAGAGTTGGGACTAATACAACTCCAAAAATAAATTCTTTTATCGTGCGCCCTTTAGAAATACGGGCGATGAATGTACCAACGAACGGAGACCAAGAGATCCACCAACCCCAATAAAAAATAGTCCAGTTTTCAATCCAAGCGGAAGATTTTTCATTAAATGCTCCTAAATTTAGCCCCATACTAGGTAAGGCACCAATATAAGAACCGAGTGTAGAGGTGAAATATTTCATAATAAATACAGTTGGTCCTAAAAGTAAAAAAGAGACGAGTAAAATACCTGCAAGAGAGAAATTCAAGTTACTCAAATATTTAATCCCACGATCTAAGCCGGTTTGTGCACTTGTTAAATATAAAACAGCAAAGATGGCAATAAGCACGAGCTGCGTAAGTAAAGTGTTATGAATGGAAGGGAATAAATAGCTTAATCCTCCGGCGATTTGTTGGGCACCAATCCCAACAGATGGTACAATGCCGAATACGGTGGCTAAAACAGCTAAAATATCTACTGTTTTTCCGATAGGAGAATTTTTCGATCGATTAAATAATGGAGTAACTGTAGCTCCAATTGTGCTACCTTTTTGTTTGCGGAATGTGAAATATGCAATTGTTAAAGCAACCATTGCGTATAGTGACCATGGAAAGAGCCCCCAGTGGAAAAATGAATATTGCATAGCGAGTTTGGCGCTTTCTTCTGTACCTGCTTTTCCTGTTAATGGATCTGTAAAATGTGAAATCGGTTCAGTGATTCCGTAAAAGAGGAGCCCAATTCCCATTCCTGCCCCAAACAACATGGATAGCCAAGATGGATAACTATATTTTGGTTTTTCCTCATCTTTACCAAGACGAATAGAACCGTACTTAGAAAATGCTAAATAAGTAGCCAAAATAATCATTGTAGTCATAAGTAGAGAGTAAAACCATCCAAATTTACTGAGGATAAATGAGTTTAAAGAAGATGTAACGCTTTGTAAATCATAGCCTTGTATCCAACTTGCCGGGGTAATCCCCCATATAATGAATAATGTTGTTAGCAAGATGGAGATGTAAAATACACTGTTTTCTTTTTTTATCATAGAATCCCACCCTTATTTAATAAAGTTAACAATTATATTAATCATAACAATTAAAGGTTTAATTGTCAAAAAATTCTCTTTTTATCATATAAAAGGCGTGGATTATTTTAGGGAGATAAAGGTAAATTTGTTCACGATATGTACAAAATGTAGGAAGAAATAATATGAAATATTGCATTTTATATTGTTGTATCCAAATTTTATGTTAAATTCTTGAATGGAATATTTAAATAGGGGGCAATGATATGAACAAGAAATCGAATTTCAATAAAGTGATGCTTAGTATTAGTACAATGGCTCTATCGTTAGGAGCAATTCAAACGAATGTGTCAGCAGAAGAAAAGGTACCGCATAACGTTTTGAAAACCAAGCCGGTTGGAATTGAAAAGTCAGTAGATGAGGTTGGACACGCTTCTAAAGCCGAGGAAACATTATCGTTTCAAGAACGTTTAAAAGTAGGAGATTTTTCACAGCGACCAGCATCTATTATGAAGAGTTCAGAAGTAAAGCAAGTTAAAGAAAGTTATTCAATGGCTGATTTAAACAAAATGAATGATCAAGAATTAGTTGAAACGTTAGGGAGTATTAAGTGGCATCAAATTACAGACTTATTTCAGTTTAATGAAGATGCAAAGGCTTTTTATAAAGATAAAGGAAGAATGCAAGTTATTATAGATGAGTTAGCTCATAGAGGTAGTACATTTACGAAAGATGATTCAAAGGGAATTCAAACGTTTACTGAAGTTTTACGTTCAGCTTTCTATCTTGCATTTTATAATAACGAATTGAGCGATTTAAATGAAAGAAGCTTCCAGGATAAATGTTTACCTGCTTTAAAAGCAATCGCAAAAAATCCAAACTTTAAGCTTGGTACAGATGAACAAGATACAGTCGTATCTGCATACGGTAAATTAATTAGTAATGCTTCAAGTGATGTTGAAACAGTTCAATACGCATCGAATATTTTAAAGCAATACAATGATAATTTTACTACTTATGTAAATGATCGAATGAAGGGACAAGCAATATACGATATTATGCAGGGTATTGACTATGATATACAGTCGTACTTAACTGAGGCTCGTAAAGAAGCGAATGAAACGATGTGGTATGGAAAAGTAGATGGTTTTATTAATGAAATAAATCGTATTGCTCTTCTAAATAAAGTAACGCCAGAAAATAAATGGCTCGTTAATAATGGCATTTATTTTGCTTGCCGTTTAGGGAAGTTTCATAGCAATCCAAATAAAGGATTAGAAGTTGTTACACAAGCAATGCACATGTATCCACGCTTAAGTGAACCGTATTTTGTTGCGGTAGAACAAATTACAACAAATTATAACGGGAAAGATTATAGCGGGAATACGGTAGATTTAGAGAAGATACGTAAAGAAGGAAAAGAGCAATACTTACCAAAAACGTACACATTCGACGATGGATCCATTGTGTTTAAAACTGGGGATAAAGTGTCAGAAGAAAAAATTAAGAGATTGTATTGGGCAGCGAAGGAAGTAAAGGCACAATATCACCGCGTAATCGGAAATGACAAAGCTTTAGAACAAGGTAATGCAGACGACGTATTAACGATAGTAATCTATAATACTCCAGATGAATATCAGTTAAATAGACAATTGTATGGATATGAAACAAATAACGGTGGAATTTATATTGAAGAGACAGGTACATTCTTTACATATGAGCGTACGCCAGAGCAAAGTATTTATAGTTTAGAAGAGTTATTCCGTCATGAGTTTACTCATTATCTTCAAGGGAGATATGAAGTTCCCGGTTTATTTGGAAGAGGAGATATGTATCAAAATGAAAGATTAACTTGGTTCCAAGAAGGGAATGCAGAATTTTTCGCAGGATCTACTCGTACAAATAATGTAGTACCGAGAAAGAGCATCATTAGTGGATTATCATCTGATCCTGCAAGCCGTTATACAGCAGAGCGTACACTATTTGCTAAATATGGTTCTTGGGATTTCTATAACTACTCGTTCGCATTGCAGTCTTACTTATATACGCATCAGTTTGAAACATTTGATAAAATTCAAGATTTAATTCGTGCGAATGACGTGAAAAATTATGATGCATATCGTGAAAATCTAAGTAAAGATTCTAAGCTAAATAAAGAGTATCAAGAGTATATGCAGCAGCTAATTGATAATCAAGATAAGTATAATGTACCGGAAGTAGCAGATGATTATTTAGCTGAACATGCACCGAAATCGTTAACAGAAGTGAAGAAAGAAATTAGTGATACGTTGTCTATGAAAGATGCAAAAATGACAAAACATGCATCTCAATTCTTTAATACATTTACATTAGAAGGCACGTTTACAGGTAGTGTAACAAAAGGTGAATCAGAAGACTGGAAAGCAATGAGTAAAAGAGTAAATGAAGCTTTAGAACAATTGGCGCAAAAAGAATGGAGTGGCTACAAAACTGTTACAGCATATTTCGTTAATTACCGTGTGAATAGCTCCAATCAATTTGAATATGATGTAGTCTTCCATGGTATCGCAAAAGATGACGGAGAAAATAAAGCTCCGACGGTTAATATAAACGGTCCTTATAACGGGCTTGTAAAGGAAGGTATTCAATTTAAGAGCGATGGTTCAAACGATGAAGACGGAAAAATTGCTTCTTATTTATGGGACTTTGGGGATGGAAGTACAAGTGCAGAAGTTAATCCAGTACATGCATATGAAAGAGAAGGAACTTATAAAGTAGCGTTAAGAGTAAAAGATGATAAAGGTAAAGAGAGTAAAATTGAAACAACTGTTACGATTAAAGATGGAAGTTTAACAGAATCTGAACCAAATAATCGTCCAGAGGAAGCAAATCGTATCGGGCTAAATACTAGTATAAAAGGTAGCCTTATTGGTGGAGATCACACCGATGTTTATACATTTAATGTGGCATCAGCGAAAGATATCGATATTTCTGTTTTAAATGAGCATGGAATCGGTATGACATGGGTACTTCACCATGAATCAGATATGCAAAATTACGCAGCTTACGGTCAAGCTAATGGAAATCATATAGAAGCAAAATTTAATGCAAAACCAGGTAAGTATTACTTGTATGTATATAAATATGATAATGGCGATGGAGCTTACGCATTATCAGTAAAGTGAAACTTTAGTCAGTGGGGGCATCCCAACTGATTATTAGTTGAACCAATCGGGCTTTTACGGGCAGTTATCTCCCACCTAACTTCCTCGCATTCGCCGAGCTTTGAGGTGGGAGTCCTACTGCCCGTTAATGCGGGATAAAATAAGTGCTTTTCCAATGTATGTTTAACTTTACTTTTTGTGGAAAATAGTATATTATATAGATATATAATATATCGGTTATTTTCTAGGAGGAGCCTGTCACAATAGGTTTCTCCTGTTCTTTTTTAGAGACCTGTCTTACAGGTTTTTCTTTAAATGATAAATAACTGAAAATTAAGAACAATAATCTTTGAAAGAGGTGAGGCATACACATAACAAAAAAGGGATTGTTTAAGAAAGGGGGATAAGAAATGGTTTTGTTTGGTTATCCACTTGAAACAATTTATTTATATGGATTTATTATTGCTACTATACTCACTGTTATTTATATTTTCTTTGGAGATATATTTGAATCAATATTTAGTTTTGGGGGCGGATCTGTATCCGTTGTTACTTTATTACTTAGTTTCTTCGCCATGTTATGTGGACTTAGTTATATAGGAGAATATTTATTTTCTTTTAATAGCATTATTATTTTCGGGGCTGCATTTGCTATATCCTTTATTGGTGTATTCATAATGAAAATATTAATTTTAAAGCCAATTGCAGAAGCAGAACAAAATACTGTGCAACGTATGGATGAATTCATTGGTTGTAAGGGAGAAGTCATTACGACAATTCCTACAGAAGGGTTTGGTGAAGTATTAATCTCCTCTCAATTTGGAAGTAATGCAATTCTAGCTAAAACAATTGGGAAAAAAGATATTGTACAAGGAACTGAAGTTATTATCGAGGGAGTTCAAGATGGTGTTTTGCTTGTACAGAACATCGCTTATTCTTTAAAGAAACCAAAATTATAAGGGGGAATTTGCATGACGATTCCATTCATTATCGGTGGAGTTTTACTCGCAATTTTAATTCTACTCATTTTAGTATTCATTACGAAGTATCGTACGGTTGGTCCAGATGAAGCATTAATTGTTACAGGGAATTGGCTTGGTGGTGGAAAGAATGTTGTTACCACTGATGATGGAAAGAAGATTAAGATTATCCGCGGAGGCGGTACTTTCGTAGTTCCAATTATGCAAAGAGGAGAACCTCTTAGCTTACTAAACTACAAATTAGAAGTTGGTACACGTGATACGTATACGAAGCAAGGTGTTCCAGTTACGGTAAACGGTGTTTCTATTATTAAAGTGGGCTCTACAATTGAAGAAGTATCTACTGCAGCTGAGCAATATTTAGGAAAAGAAACAGAAGAGTTAAAAGTAGAAGCAAAAGAGGTTTTAGAGGGTCATTTACGTGCGATTTTATCTTCTATGACGGTAGAAGATGCTTATAGCAACAGAGAGCAATTTGCACAAAAGGTGCATGAAGTTGCTTCGACAGATTTAAAGAAAATGGGACTTCGCATTGTTTCCTTTACGATTAAAGAAATAATGGATAAAAACGGCTACTTAGATGCACTTGGTCAACCGCAAATTGCAACCGTTAAGCGTGATGCAACAATTGCGAATGCAGAGCGTGAAAAAGAAGCGCGTATTGAAAAGGCTCGTGCAGAAAAAGAAGCGAAGGAAGCTGAGTATCAACGGGATGCACAGATCGCTGAAGCTGAAAAGCATAAAGAATTAAAAGTACAGTCTTATAAGAGAGAACAAGAACAAGCACGTGCGGATGCGGATCTTTCTTACGAATTACAACAAGCGAAAGCACAACAAGGTGTTACAGAAGAGCAAATGCGAGTTAAAATCATTGAGCGTGAAAAGCAAATTGAATTAGAAGAAAAAGAGATTGCACGCCGTGAGAAGCAATATGATGCAGAAGTAAAGAAAAAAGCAGATGCAGATCGTTATGCTGTTGAGCAATCAGCTGAAGCTGAAAAAGTAAAACAAATTAAAAAAGCAGATGCAGATCAATATAAGATTGAGGCAGAAGCAAGAGCGCGTGCAGAAGAAGTACGTGTAGAAGGTTTAGCGAAGGCGGAAATTGAAAAAGCGCAAGGTCAAGCGAAAGCAGAAGTACAGAAAGCACAAGGTACAGCAGAAGCAGATGTTATTCGATTAAAAGGTTTGGCTGAAGCTGAAGCGAAACAAAAAATTGCGGAAGCATTTGAATTATATGGTCAAGCGGCAATTATGGATATGGTTCTTAAAATGCTTCCAAGTTACGCGAAAGAAGTTGCAAGCCCACTTAGCAACATTGATAAAATTACAGTTGTCGACACAGGCGGCGGTGGTAAGAATGGCGGCGCCGGAAAAGTGGCAGGGTATGCGACTGATTTAATGGCAACAATGCAGGAGACACTAAAAGCTTCTTCTGGTATTGATTTAAAAGAGTTATTAGAAGGATTTGCAGGAAAAGGAGCAGTACAACAATTATCAAATGATAAATCTGTCGTATCTGTAGTAGAAGGTAAGGAAAAAGAAGTAGAAAAAGCTAAAGAATAGTAAGATAGAAAGAACCTCTAGTAAATGGGACACTAGAGGTTCTTCCATGAAATATAATATTTCGAATAATATACATTTTTATATATTGTTTTAATTATTTAAATTCTATAGAATGAAAAAGGTATGTAACAATTCTTTAAATGTAGAGAAAGATGGGAAAAAGAGATAAAGGGTCTCATCAATGCATTTAAATCGTATGATTTATATAAAGGGATTAAATGTAATTAATTGTATTAAAAACGGTATGGAGGGGCAGAAATATGTTTCAAGGAAAATTAAGGAGTAGTAGTTTAAAAACAAAGTTACTTGTATCATTTATTATTATTTTAATTGTACCAAGTATTATAATTGGTTGGACGTCTTATCAGCAGGCGAAGGCAAATTTTAATGAAACAATTTTGCAATCAGCAAAAGATAACGTGGAGATTTTAAATAATGTAATTAATAAAGAGTTAAATAGTAAGAAAGTAGACGCAGCATATTTTACAAAATTATTCACTGGAGCGAGTTATCAAGCAGATCAGCTTCAAAACGTGCAAAATAAATTAGAAGAATATAATAAATTACATCCAGAAATGGAAGCAATCTATACTGGATCTAGTAATGGACAATTTATTCAGTCACCGGCAATTCAAATGCCAGAAGGGTATAATCCTACAGAAAGAGATTGGTATAAAGAGGCGGTGGAAAAAAGTGGAGAAGTAATTATTACAGCTCCATATAAATCAAAAACGACAGGAAATATTGTTGTTACAATAGCAAAACAAAATGAGGATAAAAGTGGCGTTCTCGGCATTGATTTAATTATTAATGATATTGTAAATACTTCAAAAATGGTTAATATTGGTAAAAAAGGGTATGTTGCAATTTTTGATCAGGATAAAAATGTGGTAGCACATCCAACACTGAAGCCAGGGGATAAGGTAGAAGAGAAACTTGAAAAAGAGCTGTACAAACAGGAAGTAGGTAATTTTAAATTCTCACTAAATGGTGAGGATCGTAATATCACCTTTAAAACGAATAAGATAACTGGATGGAAAATAGCAGGAATTATGCCTTCAAAAGAAATTATTCAAGCGGCTGAACCTATTTTCTATAAAACGATAACTGTTCTTGGGATTTCATTAATGATCGGTGGGGTTTTAATTTACTTCATAATTGCTTCTATTATTAAACCGTTAAAACAACTTGTAATATCATCGAAAAAAATTAGTGAAGGTGATTTAACAGAATCAATTACAGTTCATTCTAAAGATGAAATTGGACAGTTAGGAGAAAGCTTTAACGAGATGGCATCATCATTACATAATGTCATTTCCAATATAAATATTTCAGCAAGTCATGTAGCAGCATCTTCAGAAGAATTAACAGCTAGCATGAAGCAGACAAGTGAAGCGACGGAACAAATTACACAGGCGATAGAGCAAGTGTCGAGTGGGGCTGAAATACAAACGAGAGAAGTTGAAGAAGGAGCAACATTATTAGAAGAAGTTACAGAAGGAGTTCAGCGTGTTGCAGATAGTTCTTCATTAGTATCCACAGCCTCTATGTATACGAAGAAAAAAGCTGAAGATGGTGGAAAGTTAGTTGAGCAAACTGTAAATCAAATGCAATTAATTCATGAGTCTGTTTCAAAGTCAGATAAAGTCATTGTTTTGTTAGATGATAAGTCGAAACAAATTGGAGCAATCCTTGAAGTGATTCAACATATTGCAGAGCAGACAAATTTATTAGCATTAAATGCTGCGATTGAGGCTGCAAGAGCTGGGGAGCAAGGAAGAGGATTTGCAATTGTAGCAGATGAAGTGCGAAAATTAGCCGAACAATCAGGACAGTCTTCTACGGAAATTGGAAAACTAGTGAAAGAGATTCAATTTGATATAAAAGAAACGGTAAGCTCTATGAATCAAGTTGGAACAGAAGTACAATCGGGTCTTGTAGTTGCAAATGAAACGAAGCAAAGTTTTACTGAAATATTGAAATCTACAAATGATACAGTTGTACAAATTGATAGTATGGTAGAAGTAGCGAAACAAATGACGATGGATGCAAAACAAGTAAGTGCATCTATTAATGAAATTGCAGCTACGATTGAAGAAAATGCAGCAAGTGTTCAAAATATTGCTGGCTCCTCTGAAGAACAATTAGCTTCAGTAGATGAAATAAATGCAGCGGCAGTTCACTTATCGCAAATGGCAGAAGAATTACAAGCGATGATTGGCAAGTTTAAAATATAAAGTGAAAGTAAAAAGAAACGAAGTAGATATTACTCCGTTTCTTTTTTTTGGATAAATACAATACGATAAAAAGTAAAGAAGTCAACTATGTAGTAATCATGGTATGATTACATATAGATAAAAAACTGTATATTCTTAAAATTCAACTTTATGAAATGTTAGGGGAATGGTGTTGAAATTTAAAAAGTTAAAACTACAACCGAGAATTACATTAACCATTGGTACACTTATTCTTGTTGTACTTCTGTTAACGAGTTATTTATTTTACTACATATTATCTGAAACAGTAGAAGAGCAAATTGGAAAAAGGGCTTTGCATGTTGCGAAAACAGTTGCAGCTATACCAGAAATCGGGGAAGCTTTTCAAAAAGAAAATCCAGCTTCTATTATTCAGCCGATTGCAGAAAAAATTCGAATTGATACAGATGCTGATTTTATTGTGGTTGGAAATAAAGAAGGGATTCGTTATGCGCATCCTAAGAAAGATAAAATAGGAGAAGCAATGGTTGGTGGAGATAACGAAGGAGTTCTATTAGAAGGGAAATCTTACGTTTCGAAAGCAACGGGGTCATTAGGGCCTTCGTTACGCGGAAAAGTCCCAATCCGTAATCAGGATAATGAAATTATTGGCGTAGTATCTGTTGGATTTTCAATGGATGATATTCATGGAGTGGTAGAAGTGTATGGACAGCGTGTATTTTGGATTACAATAATAGGTTTGTTAATGGGGATAATTGGTTCTATATATTTAGCTGGAAGTATAAAAAGAATGATGTTTGGAATGGAACCAGAAGAAATTTCATCTTTATATGAAGAGCATAGTACTGTGATTCAATCTGTACGTGAAGGGATTATCGTAATTGATAAAAACGGAATTATTAGTTTAGTCAATCAAGCGGCATGCGATATTCTTTCTTTAAATAGACAGCAAAATATCACTGGAGAATGTATTTTAAATGTTATCCCTAATTCATCGATACTAGAGGTACTTCAAACAGGCGAGGAACAGTTTGACAGACAATTAAATATAAAGGGACAGGCTGTTATCGCTAATCGTTTACCTATTAAAGTTAACAATAAAGTAACGGGCGTCGTATCGAGTTTACGTTTGAAATCTGAGATGGATCAGTTAATAGCAGAGCTGTCTCAAACAAAACAGTATACAGAAGCATTACGTGCACAAACGCATGAATATAATAATCTATTGTATACGCTTTCAGGTCTTATACAATTAGAGTCATATGAAGATGCCTTAGAGCTCATTCATAAGGAAACTGCGGTATATCAAGATTTTGTTCAATTTATTATGAAACGAATTCAAAACCCATGGCTAGGTGGAATTTTAATTGGATTTTACAATAGGGCACGAGAGTTAAAAATTGATTTTGTGTTAGATAGAGAAAGTAGTTTAGAAAAGTTAAGTCCACATATTGAAAGTAATTATGTTGTTTCTATTTTAGGGAATTTAATTACGAATGCATTTGAAGCAACTGAAAGAAATCAAGAGAATGATAAGAAAGTAAGAATGTTTGTAACAGATATCGGAGAAGAAATATTAATTGAAGTGGAAGATTCAGGACAAGGAATTCAGGACGAAATAATTACAAGTATATTCTATAAAGGTTTTTCGACGAAAGAAGGAGAAAAACGTGGCTATGGATTAGCAAAAGTGAAAGAATTAGTGGAAGATTTAAATGGAAGTATTGCAATCGAAAAAGGGGATTTAGGTGGTGCATTATTCATTATTGCATTACCGAAAGAGAGAGGCGAGTTGTAATGGGTGAGGAGATTGAAGTATTAATTGTAGAAGATGATATTCGGATTGCGGACATTCATCGTCGTTTTACTGAAAAAATTGAAGGGTTTAAAGTAATTGGAACAGCAACGAATGGAGAACAAGCGAAGGAATGGCTAGAGCTTGTTAAGCCGCAACTCGTTTTGTTAGATGTATATTTACCTGATATGCAAGGAACGGAACTTGTCACATATATTAGGCATAATTTGCATGATACAGATATTATTATGATTACAGCGGCATCGGAAACAGATGTAGTAAGGCATGCTTTACGTGGTGGAGTAACCGATTATATCGTAAAACCACTTATGTTTGACCGATTTAAAGCAAGTTTGGAAAGTTACCAAAAAAGGATTAGGCAGTTAAAGAAAAACAATCAATTATCTACAGAACAAATTGAACACTTATGGTCTCAAAGAGGTGTGAAGGGAAATACAGTTGAATATGCTCCGAAAGGGATAGACCCTTTAACTTTAGCAAAAATAAAAAAGCATATGTTAACAGTTAATGAAAAAGGAATTACCGCAGAAGTGTTAAGCTCAATGGTTGGGGTAAGTCGATCAACAGCGAGGCGCTATTTAGAGTATTTAATATCTGGAAAGAAAGTACATGCAGAGCTTATATATGGAAGTGTAGGGAGACCGGAGAGAAGGTATTTTCTTGTTTCCTCATAATAAAAAAACAGTAGAGGATTGCATTTTCTCTACTGTTTTTTATCTTATATTGGAATAACCCCAATTACAATTCCGGTAACTAACATAACTAGCGTCGTTCCAACTGCCCAAAATAAAGTAAAGCGTTGATGTTCACCAAAATCAACTTTTGCCATTCCGACTAATAAATATGTGGAAGCAACGAGTGGGCTTAATAAGTGAACGGGTTGACCGAGCAGGGAAGCACGTCCCATTTCAGCTGCACTAATTCCGTAAGTGGCAGCTGCTTTCGTTAAAATAGGTAATACACCGAAGTAAAATGCATCATTGGACATGAAAAATGTGAACGGCATACTAAGAAGAGCTGTAATAATTGGCAATTGTGGTCCAAGTGCATCTGGGATAAGATTCACTACACTTTGAGCCATCGCATCTACCATTTTTGTTCCAGATAAAATACCAGTGAAAACTCCAGCTGCAAATACGAGAGAAACAACCGCTAATACGTTTCCTGCATGAGAAGCAATACGTTCTTTCTGTTGTTCTAAGTGTGGATAGTTAATCATAACAGCAATAGCGAAAGAGATTGTAAATAAAACAGGTAACGGCATAACTTCTAGTATGAGACAGACAAGTAATGTAGCGGTCAATAAAAAGTTAATCCATAGAAGTTTAGGGCGTTTATGCACGGCAGCTTCTACTGTTGCAGCTTGCTCATCCGTTGTTTGCATTTGTTTTAAATATTGTACATCCATAATGCCTAAACGTTTTCTTTCTTTTTTTCCAAGATAGTAGGCAACGAAAATTACCCAAATGGCACCAACGATCATTCCAGGGATAAGTGGTGTGAAGAGCTCTGAAGCGTCTAGCCCAAGTGCACTCATAACCCGAGCTGTTGGTCCACCCCAAGGTGTAAGATTCGTAATTCCTGCCCCTAACATAACAACCCCAGCTAATATAAGTGGATTCATTCCAAGACGTTTATATAATGGGTACATTGCGGAAACAGTGATCATATACGTTGTTGTTCCGTCCCCATCTAATGAAACGATAATAGTAAGAATAGCTGTACCAACAACAATTTTTAAAGGATCCCCTTTTACAAACTTTAATATTTTACTAATGACAGGGTCGAATAAACCACTATCAATCATAATTCCGAAATATAAAATGGCAAACATAAGCATAATACCAGTAGGTGCTAATTTTTGAATTCCCTCTAGCATCATAGGTCCCATATTGGCATAGAAGCCGCCAATTAATGCAAAAACAATCGGAATTAATATTAATGCTACTAGCGCTGACATACGTTTCGTCATAATTAAAAACATAAAGACAAATACCATCGCAAATCCAAGTAGAGCTAACATATGATTTCCCCCTCAAAAAATGATTACGCTTTCAAAATAAAATAAAAATTCAGAAAAAAGGTTTTTTGTTTATCATAAAAGCATCCGTGCAAATGGTAAATAATTCGAAAAATAACATCATTAGAAGCATAATTTTTATTTTGGTCATATTGTTCACGAAGTTAATTTGAATTTTTAAAAATATAATTTACTTCTAACAAGAATGATAGAATAAGGTGAAAATAGTGAAGTGCGAAGTAGGGAGTAGATTTTGAATGGAAACGAGAATAGAGGAAATTTATAGTTCATGTGAAGGGAAAATAGAAGAGATTTTTGTGAATGAATCTTCTTACGTATATGAATGGGAAAAATTAATGATGATCAGAAAAAATAACGGTGAGCTTGAAAAAGTCGCGGTCGGTATCAGTGGAAATATAAGATTAGTAAATGTAGAAGTTGGACAGGAAATTAGTGCAGATACATTATTAGTTAAGTTAGAAGATGATTTATTAATTACAGGCTGTGAATGATGAGAGCTGTGTAGAAATAGCTACACATCTTTTTTGTTTCTTATATTACAAAAATAACATTATTTTTTCACAAATCTCACACAACTTTTTGATATTCTCCTCGTGGAAGCTATGGTTTTAGGGAGGAGATAGAATGAGAGTAAAGTATGTTGTGCTTGCTATATGTTTATGTTTCTTATTTATGGTAGTGGGATGTGGGAAAAAGGAAACAACAGCTGTTGCCATTGATGAGAAACATGATAAATGTGATGTATGTCAAATAGGGGTAATGGATAATCAATTTGCAACAGAAATCATTTTAGAAAATGGAAAAGCGTTAAAGTTTGATGATATTGGTTGTATGTATAAATGGATGGAGATTAATTCAGGTGAAAAGACGAAAGAAAAATTTGTTCGAGATTATGATTCGAAAGATTGGATTTCGTTAGAAGATGCCACTTACGTATATGATAAAACAATAACAACACCGATGGCTTATAACGTAATTTCTTTTAAAAATAAAAAAGACGCGGAAAGTTTCGTATCGAACTATATGGGGAAAGTGCTTTCGTATAAAGAGTTATCAAAGCATAAATGGGAAATGAATAAAGAAATGATGGGGAACCCGAAAAAAGGAAGCAACGGTGTTCATTCTCATTAAGATGAAGAAATATTTAAATGTTGTAGGACAGCCATATATGGTTGTCCTTTTCTATTATTAATCAGGTGCAAATATATAAAAGGTGTAAAATTTTTAGAAGAAAGGTTACAATGGAATATAGTAACCTAAAGCAATCATTTATGTACTTTTTAGAAATGTATACAAATGCGGCAAAAACGTGCTAAACTAATTGCTTCATAATGTTAATAATGAGATGAACAGGCGTATCGTTCCAATAGGTTGAAAAACATAGTATAAGTTTAAGATAATCCGATTAAAGAAGGAATATAAAGAGCTTATGGATAAATGTACTCAAGAAGAGTTATTGTATGTGATGGAGGAATGGTTAAGAAAACATTATCTTTCATAGGAGCTGTAGTTGTGAGAAAACAAAAAATTTTATTATGTATGTTATTAGGACTTTTAATGACGGTAGTGGCTTGCGATAAGCAAGAAGAACCAGAATCGAAACCGGTTCATGTGAAAAACGAAAAGAAAAAAGAAAAGCATAAAGAACAAGAAGAAGTTAAAGCAGAAAAAGGTATAAATTTAATGGACAAACAGTTGTTACTTTCTGCGACTCTTGGCGACACAGAGACAACTATGAAGTTGATTCAGGATGGAGCGAATATAAACGTAGAAGGTGACAACGGAGAAACGCCTGTCCTTGCAGCAACGTACCAAAATCATGTAGAGACAGTTAAAGCATTAATTAATGCCGGTGCTAATATTGAAATTAAAGATGAGAAACAAAGTAATCCATTTCTTTATGCAAGTAGAGAAGGATACACGGATATTGTAAAATTATTAATTAATGCCGGGGTTAATACGAAAGAAACGACTAAGTCAGGTGGAACAGCACTCATTTCTGCATCTGAGCGTGGTCATGTAGAGGTTGTTAAAGAATTATTAGAGCATACAGATATTGATGTGAATTATAAAAATGAACGTGGTGGAACAGCTTTATTAGAAGCAATTGTATTAGGAAATGGTAGTGAAAGCCATAAGAAAGTAATTCAAATGCTTATTGACCACGGGGCAGATGTAAATATGGCCAATAAGGAAAATATTACGCCGCTGCAATATGCTGAAAAAAGAGGTTTTAAAGATATTGTGAATATGTTGAGGTTAGCAGGTGCGAATGAAGTAGTGCAGCCACAACCGATGGAGTAACAAGACGAAGAAATAATGAGTGCGAAATAATCCCATTTAGATAGACAGAATGAAGAAGTCATTTTAGCATGATGGATTCAGTAATGTGTATTTAAATGGGATTTTTGTTTTGAACATGAAAAATAGAGTATGAATGGATGGTATATGGAGGCTACACATAGTATCTAAGGAGGGTTATAAATGCGATTTTCAGAACTTGAGTTAATAGCAATTCAGGCAGAGGTCTTATTTGTTCATAATCAAGTAGGAAGAATAAAGAGTGTAAATGAAAATGAAAATCCGAAAGCGCCGCGTTTTTTTCTTGGCCGAACTCGTGAAGGGAATATAACGAGATATCATTATAACCTGGAGAGTGAAATGATAAGTAAGATTGAGAAATTAATTCGAGAATGTTCAAATCACATAGAGATAGCAAAGATCATTAAAGTATTAAATGAAGAGAGAACGGTGGAGAATATTTGGATGGGTCCTGCTTACATGTTTCCAAATAATTTAAATAAGCCGACTAGGGCGATACAAATAACAGAGAAGAATAAAGAACTCATGCGAGAAAATTTTCCGAATTTAATAGAACAGATAGAATGGAGGCAACCTTATTTTGCAATTGTTGAAAATGGACAAGTAGTTTCTATATGTTGTAGTGCAAGACGCAGTCCAGAGGCTTCTGAAGCGAGTGTAGAAACGTTAGCAGAGTTTCAAGGAAAAGGATATGGTTCGGATGTTGTTACAGCCTGGGCGATATCGGTAAAAGAAGAAAAACGTATTCCACTGTATAGTACTTCTTGGGAGAATTTTGCCTCGCAAGCAGTGGCGAGAAAACTAAAACTCATTAACTATGGAATGAATTTACATATTGATTGAATTTTAAACATTGTTGCGTTCTATTTGTTTATATTCTTATATACAGATTATTGTAAATGATGATGGGGTGAAT
Source organism: Bacillus sp. NPDC094077 (assembly GCF_050279465.1). Lineage (NCBI taxonomy): Bacteria > Bacillati > Bacillota > Bacilli > Caryophanales > Bacillaceae > Bacillus > Bacillus sp. NPDC094077. Next base: position 31,483 of record NZ_JBNNUF010000010.1, read on the forward strand.
ATTAACATTCGATTAACACCATATTAACAATCTATCAAAACTGACTTAATAAATACGTAATATAGTAAAGGTAACAAAATAACTAGGGTAGAGAACATTTGAGAACACCCGCTTACATATAACGTGCCATTTTCTTAGGTGTGCTCTATTCCCTAGAGTTCAAATAAGGAGAAGGGTGTTCTATGTAAGTAGGTGTTTTTAGTTTGGATAAAAATAGAAAAGCTAGGTGGAATGAATGTTTAAGGAACCTTATATAGCGATGATAAAGGATTGGAAAGGGTATAAAAGATACAAAAAATTACCAAAAACAGTTTTTCTTATGACGGGTTCAATGTTGGAGTTACCAGAACGTGTATATGAATTACAAAAGAATGGACATGATGTATTTCTTCATTGTGATTTTATACAGGGCTTAAATACGAACACAGAGGAAGCACTTTTGTATATTCAAGATGTTATCGGAGCACAAGGTATTATTTCAACAAAGGGGTCGACAATTCGAAATGCCAATAAAATTGGATTAAAAACAATTCAACGTATTTTTATTGTTGATACTCTATCTTTTACAAAATCAATTGAAAATTGTAAAACAACTAAACCAAATGCAGTAGAGATTATGCCTGGTATTATGCCTTCTATTATTAAAAAGCTAGCAGAGGAAATAGAATTTCCCATTATTGCAGGCGGATTGATTCAAACGCGAGAAGATGCGGAAATTGCAATTCGTGCAGGAGCAAGTGCGATTTCAACAAGTCATTATGAAGTATGGATACAAGAAGAAAAAAGGAGTGCAATCTTGTGATTGAATTAAAAAATGTTTCAAAGGTATATAAAAACGCAGAGGAAACAGCAGTTAAAGGCGTATCGGTTCACATTAAAAGGGGAGAATTTTTTGTTTTAGTTGGACCTTCGGGGTGTGGGAAAAGTACATTATTACGAATGATTGCTGGCTTAGAGGAAATTTCTTCAGGAGACTTAATTATTAATGAGCGTGTTGCAAATGATTTAGAGCCGAAAGATCGTAATTTATCAATGGTATTTCAAAATTATGCATTATATCCACACTTATCTGTAGAAGAAAATATTTTATTCGGACTTAAGGTAAGAAAAGTACAAAAAGAAGAGCGGCAAAAGCGATTAATGGAAGCTGTTGAGATGGTGGGACTGAAAGAGTATGTAAGGATGAAACCAGGCCAATTATCAGGCGGACAAAGACAGCGTGTTGCGCTTGCTAGGGCTATCGTGAGTCAAGCACCGATTTGTTTAATGGATGAACCACTTTCGAATTTAGATGCGAAATTACGTGCGCAAATGAGGATTGAAATTAGAGAAATTCAGCAACGATTAGGAATTACGATGATTTACGTTACTCACGATCAAATAGAGGCGATGACTATGGGAGATCGTATCATGGTTTTGAATAAAGGAAGTATACAACAAGTTGGAACACCGCTTGATATATATAATGAACCAGCAAATGAATTTGTTGCAAGTTTTATTGGCTCTCCTTCTATGAATATGAATGACGGAGAAGTGGATAAAGAAAAAGGCGTATTACATATAGGGCAATTGCAAATTCCATTATCTATTGGACAATTAAAGCAATTACCAGAAGGAACTATCCGAATAGGCATGCGTCCTGAGCATATTGCGTTGTCTGAGGAAGGACAAGAAGTTACGCTGCAATCTGTAGAAGTATTAGGGAATGAATCTATATTAAACTTTGCGGTTAATAAGACAACTTGGAGTGCGAAAGTTATCGGACAGTTACTTTTAAACAAAGGTGACAAAGTAAAATTATTATTCTCGCAAGATAAACTATGCTTCTTTCACAATAATACGAATGAACGATTAAAAGTGGTAATTGAAGAAGAGTTGAAAGTGGTGGCGAAATCATGATTGAAGTAGGTAAGCTATCAGTTCAAACAAAAGTGTCAAAAAAGAAGAATTTATGGGGCAGAACGAAAGACTTAAGAATAGGATTATTGTTTTTGGCACCATCTATTTTGCTATTTTCGATTTTTCTTTTCTATCCATTGTTTAGGACGATTTACTATAGTTTTTATTTAACAGATATACACGGAGAAGCTAGTCTTTTTGTTGGCTTAGAAAATTATCAATATTTATTTTCAGATCCTGCTTTCTACAAAAGCATAAAGTCAACTTTATTATTTGTTTTATATACAGTGCCTACTAGTATTGTATTGGCTTTATTTCTTGCTTTAATTGCTAATGAAAAAGTAAGAGGTATTGGATTGTTCCGAGTGCTTTTTTCTTCAACAATGGGGATATCAGTAGCAGCGAGTGCAGTCATTTGGCTGTTTTTATTTCATCCAAGTGTAGGATTATTTAATAACATACTAGCCGCTATGAATCTTCCGGCAATCGCGTGGTTAACGAGCCCTGACTGGGCATTGTTTTCTGTATCGGTTACAACGGTTTGGGTGAATACAGGATTTGCATTTTTAGTTATATTAGGTGGGTTACAAAATATTGATACGTCTTTATATGAGAGTGCGTCAATAGATGGTGCTAGTTATTTATATAAGCTTCGCCGTGTTACATTACCGATGTTATCACCAACTTTATTCTTTATCGTAACAGTAACTTTAATTAGTGCATTCCAAAGCTTTGGACAAATCGATATTTTAACGCATGGTGGACCGAATGATGCAACGAATTTAATTGTGTACTCGATTTATAAAGAAGCATTTGTGAATCATCAATTTGGAACAGCAAGTGCACAAGCGATGATATTATTTGTTTTCATTTTCATTGCTACATTACTTCAATTCAAGTTTGCTGAGAGAAAGGTGCATTATAAATGATTGTTAAACAGTGGAAACAAAATTTTCTATTATACATGCTGCTCATTATCAGTGCAGTGATGGTGTTTTTTCCTGTACTCTATGCGTTTTTAATAAGCTTTATGACACCGGATGATATTCAAATGAGAAGGTTATTTCCAACTCAATTTACTTTTGATAATTTTATTAATATTTTTCAAAAAGTACCGCTTTTTACATACTTATATAACAGCTTAATTGTATCGACGGTTGTTATGATTGGACAACTTATCGTATCAAGCTTAGCAGCTTATGCTTTTGTTTTTCTTCAGTTTAAAGGGAGAAACTTAATTTTCTTCTTGTTTATTTCAACGATGCTTATTCCGTGGGAAGCAACGATGGTACCTAACTTTTTAACGATTCAAAACTTTGGTTGGATCAATAGTTTTGCTGGGATGACGGTGCCGTTTTTTGCAACAGCTTTCGGTATTTTCTTATTACGCCAACATTTTATGACGCTTCCGAATGAATTGAAAGAGGCTGCTTTTATTGAAGGGATTGGAAATGTAAGGTTTTTATTTAGCGTTGTAATTCCGTATTGTAAAACGAGTTTTATTACGCTTGGAGTATATAGCTTTTTAACAACATGGAATATGTATTTATGGCCACTTTTAGTGACAACTGATGAAAAAGTAAGAACGGTACAAATTGGTGTGAAGCAGCTGCAGTCTCAAGAAGTTGCGACTGACTGGGGAAGTGTAATGGCTGGTGTAACAGTTATCGTAATTCCAACATTGATTTTACTATTTTTAGGACAGAAGCAATTGCAACAAGGGTTAACAAAAGGTGCAATTAAATAAATAAGAGAAGGTGAGAGAAAATGAGTTTAGTAAAAAAAGGTGCGGCTGTATTAATGGCAGCAACAATGGCATTATCTAGTGCCGCTTGTTCAAATAGTAAAACGGAGGGGAAACCTGAAGCGCAGGCAAAAGTAGCCCCAGTTGAAAAAAATGGTGATAAAACTGTAATTCGTTTCTGGCATGCGATGGGTGGAAAAACACAAGGGGTGCTAGATGGTCTTGTTGCAGACTATAATAAGTCACAGAATAAATACGAGGTAAAGGCAGAGTTCCAAGGGACATATGAAGAGTCTTTAACTAAATTTAAAACGATGTCTGCAACGAAAGAAGCACCAGCTCTTGTTCAATCAAGTGAAATTACAACGAAATATATGATTGATAGCAAAAAGATTACGCCTATTGATAACTGGATTAAAAAAGATAAGTACGATACATCAAAATTAGAAAAAGCAATTACGAATTATTATTCAGTTGATGGAAAAATGTATTCTATGCCATTTAATTCATCTACACCAGTATTAATTTATAATAAAGATGCTTTCGCAAAGGCGGGGTTAGATCCAGAGAAAGCTCCGAAAACATATGCAGAATTAAAAGAAGCAGCGAAAAAGTTAACGATTAAAGAAGGCGGAAATGTAAAACAATATGGATTCTCCATGCTCAACTATGGTTGGTTCTTTGAGGAATTATTAGCGACGCAAGGCGGTCTATATGTAGATAAAGAGAATGGACGTAAAGATGCAGCAACGAAGGCCATATTTAACGGAAAAGAAGGTCAAAAAGTATTTGGGATGTTAGATGAACTGAATAAAGCTGGTACACTCGGAAAGTATGGAGCAAGTTGGGATGATATTCGTGCCGCGTTCCAGTCTGGACAAGTTGCTATGTATTTAGATTCTTCAGCTGGTGTTCGTGATTTAATTGATGCATCTAAGTTTAATGTAGGCGTTTCGTATATTCCGTATCCAGAAGATTCGAAACAAAATGGTGTTGTGATTGGCGGTGCATCATTATGGATGACGAATATGGTTTCAGAAGAAACGCAGCAAGGTGCTTGGGACTTTATGAAATATTTAACGAAGCCAGACGTACAAGCAAAATGGCATACAGCAACAGGGTATTTCTCAATTAATCCAGATGCATATAATGAACCGTTAGTAAAAGAGCAATATGAAAAGTATCCACAGCTAAAAGTAACGGTAGATCAACTACAAGCGACGAAGCAATCTCCAGCAACGCAAGGTGCCTTAATTAGTGTATTCCCAGAATCGCGAGATGCAGTTGTGAAAGCATTAGAAGCAATGTATGACGGGAAAAATAGTAAAGAGGCGTTAGATGAGGCTGCAAAAGCAACAGATAGAGCCATTAGTATTTCAGCTCGTACGAGTCAAAAATAAAAGAAAGCCGTGTCCTTCTTAAGGATACGGCTTTCTTTATAGAGAGATAAGGGATCAAAGAAATGATGAAGTCTTATCTCTTTTATATGAGCAAAGGGTCTAGAACGAAGATTGTCCTTTTCATTATTTGTTTAACTCCATTGCAACTTGTTTGCCATTTACGAAAACCTCTGCTATCGCTACTATAACTTCCATCACTTTTTTCATATCTTATCTCTCCTTATTTTTTGTTTCATTTCTTACTTTTAGTATAAGAAAATGCAGTAGTTACAACCATCGAATTGGATGACAAGAGACTTACATTGTTGTAAGGATAATAGTTTTATTTGTAATAACTGTGATTTTGGATTCGGGTTCAGAAATTTCTATTGTTTTGGACTATAATTAGAAAGAGGTAAGGAGAATCTTATTTCTTTCAATTTTTTATTAAGCAAAATTTAAGAAAGAGCATTTATAATAAATCTTCAAAATTATATATAGGGCAATATTTTAGAAGGAAATAGTTAAAAATGAAATTACATAATGTGACTACATTCTTTTTTTATGAGAAGAAGAGATGCAATAATAAAGAGAGTTGAAATAGATTGTGGAAGGTGAGAATATGCGCTTACTTGTAGTAGAAGATAATGCTTCTTTATTAGAGTCTATTGTACAAATCTTACGTGATGAGTTTGAAGTAGATACAGCGTTGAATGGAGAAGATGGATTATTTTTAGCACTGCAAAACATTTATGATGCAATCCTACTTGATGTGATGATGCCAGGAATGGATGGGTTTGAAGTGATTCAAAAAATACGTGATGAAAAGATTGAAACGCCAGTATTATTTTTAACAGCGAGGGATTCTTTAGAAGATCGAGTGAAAGGATTGGATTTTGGCGGAGACGACTATATCGTTAAGCCGTTTCAAGCACCAGAACTAAAGGCGAGAATTCGTGCTTTACTACGCAGAACGAGTAGTTTAACAACAAAGCAGACCATTCGATATAAAGGGATTGAATTGTTTGGAAAAGATAAAGATGTTCAAGTAGATGGAGAAGCAATTAAGCTCACATTAAAACAATACGAGCTTCTAGAGTATCTTATTCAAAATAGCGGAAAGATTTTAATGCGTGAACAAATTTTTGATCGTGTTTGGGGATTTGATTCAGATACAACAGTAGCGATTGTAGAAGTATATGTACATCATTTACGTAAAAAATTAGAGCCATTCGGTTATCAGAAAGATATTCAAACTGTTCGAGGTATTGGATATATATTAAAAGAACAATGAAAAAGGGAAGCATGTTTCAAAAAACACGCATTCGTTTAACTATATTAAATTCATTAGTATTTATTATATTAATTGGGGTACTAGGAAGTTTAGTGTATTCATATACATCCAATGAAATTTATAAGGGAGTAGATGGATCGATAGAGGACTTTATTATAAAGACAACGAGAGAAAAGCGACCAGGACCCCCGCGATTTGAGTTGAATAAAGATTTACGTATAGGGGATTCAAGAGTTTTTTACTTGGTATGGGATGAAAATAATCAATTGCGAGAGATTGATCCGAGATCTAGAGATCGTAGTTTTCTGGAAGAAAACCAAATAAAGTTACTTCCAAAAAAAGTTGGAGATTTCTATGATATAGAAATAAAAGGAAAAAGTTATAGAACCGGGGCAGTTCACGGAACTACACGTTCGGGAGAGAACGTCACATTTCAAATATTACGTGAAACTACGACTGAAAAAGAAGTACTGCGTACATTGTTTTTAATTCTTATAATGGGCTGTAGCATAGGAAGTCTATGTGCAATAGGCATTGGCTTTTTCCTAGCTGGTAGAGCGCTTGTGCCTATTCAAAATTCATGGGAGAAGCAGCAACAGTTTGTCTCTGATGCATCGCATGAACTAAGGACACCGCTTGCGGTTATTCAATCAAAAACAGATGTATTATTCCAGTCCCCATCCGCTACGATAGAGGAAAAAGCGATGGATATCTCCACAATTTCAAAGGAATGTAGGCGGTTAGCGAAGCTCGTTGCCAATTTATTATTGTTAGCACGTTCAGATTCAAATCAGATTGAGATGGACAAGAAAACATTTGGACTGGATAAATTGTTAGAAGAGATCGTAGATCCATATAAAGAAATTGCCTCTTATCAAGAAAAACAGATGATTTTAAAAGTAGAACACGACATATCGTTTATGGGTGATAGAGAGAGAATCCATCAAATGATGGTCATATTGTTAGATAATGCGATGAAGTATACGAATGAAGGTGGGCAGATTCAAATCGATTGCACGCACACGAGCAGTTCAATTCGTATACGGGTGAAAGATAATGGGATAGGGGTTAAAGAGGAAGATATTCCGAAATTATTTGATCGTTTTTATCAAGGAGATAAAGCAAGAAGTACGTCAGAAGGAGCTGGATTAGGTCTTTCAATCGCCAATTGGATTGTAGAGAGGCATTACGGAAAAATATCAGTAGAGAGCAAATGGGGAGAGGGCACTTGCTTTGAAGTAATCTTTCCTAAAAACCAAAGAATATAGGTGAGAAGACGATCTTGTTTTTACAAGGTCGTCTTTTTTAAGGGAAAGTTAAGGAAGTGTTTATATTATGGATTACATTAAGAAGGTTCGTTATATGAAGAAGTGATTATAGTGGGTGGATTTTATCGATCATAATGTTATCTCAAGCCGTGATGAGATGTATGTATAGTATAAAAAAAATTATGGGAATGATGGAAAAGAAAGTGTAAGAGGGAGGAATTAATTTTGAAAAAGAAAATGATGACGGTATTCACTATTGGAGCAATGAGTTTTAGTATATTAGGGGGCGCTTCTCCTTCTGAAACACCAAAAGGAAAGCCAGATTACGCGCAGCGTAGTAAAGAACAATTAAACAATGGAAAGATACATGCAATGGATACAGAAGGAAAAGCAGAGAAACTAGGAATTGAAACGGAAGGAAAAGAACAAATTACGCTAGAAAAAGAAATTCATGAAACGGAAGTAGGAAGAGAAGCAGAACAGTTAGGAATATCGATTGAAGGAAAAGATGTTGGAACTCTCTCAGAAGAAATCTACGAAACAAAAGTGAAGCAAGAAGCGTTAAACCTAGGGCTATCTATAGAGAACGCATCGATTGTGGATTTAATAAGCCAAATCAATGCAATCAAAATTAATAACGAAGCAGATAAATTAGGCGTTTCGACTGAAGGAAAAGAGATAGAAGCTATTGCGGAAGAAATCTATGGAACGAAAGTGAGAGAAGAAGCAGAACAGTTAGGGATTTCTCGAAAAGGAAAAAAGATAGAAGAGTTAGCGCAAGAAGTGTACGAACAAAAAGTGCAGGAAGAAGCAAAAAAATATCATATTGATTTGTACGGTAAAGATATATATCAAGTATTAAGAGAAATTAACGAACAAAAAGTGATACAGCTGGCAGATGAGCTCAATGTGGACAAGACGAATATGAACATTCAAGATGTGGCAGAAAAAATAAAAAAAGAGTATCCTGAAAGAGGAAAAGAATTAAATTTTGTACCGATGATTCGAACAGATGCTGACGCGTTTTATTCTTATTTAACGAATTAAAAAGGGCGTGAGAGGGATACGGAAATTGAAATGGTATATATGCATGGCTTTACTATGTATAGCGATATGGAATGTATACACGAATGGAATTACAAAGTATATAGAGAAGGTAACATTTTCAAATGTACAAAAAGGAAAACGAGCGGAGTTTAGTAATAATGATGAAAAGGTCATCTTATCAAATGTACCTCTAATTCAGCAATTACCAGAGCTAGATAGAGGTTGTGAAGTGACAAGCTTAGCGATGATGTTACAATACGCGGGTGTTTCTGTAGATAAGATAGAATTGGCAAATGAAATAAAAAAAGTGGATTTTATAGACGACGGTGTACGTGGGAATCCGAATGAAGGATTTGTAGGGAATATTTATACATTTTCTGAATCCGGATACGGTGTATATCATGAACCACTTTTTCAATTAGCGAAAAAATATTTACCTAATAAAGCTGTGGACTTAACAGGGAAGAGTATAGAAGAAATTTATAAGAGTGTAAAAGCAGGACAACCGGTAGTAATGATTACGAATGCAACATATGCACCATTGGATGAAGATGAATTTACTACATGGGAAACAAATAGTGGGGATGTTTCTATTACTTATAATGAACATTGTGTTGTACTTGTTGGATATGATAAGGAATCTGTATATATTCGAGATCCTCTTAATGATAGCTTAGATGTAAACGTACCGAGGGAAAACTTTGAACAAGCGTGGATACAGATGGGAAGCCAGGCTGTTAGTTATGTGAAAGACTCAAAATAAATTAGGGAGAAAAGGATAGAGTGGGTGACGAAATTAAGTTAGTAAATTAGGATAAGAAAATGATATAAAATAAGAGAGTTTCTATACATAGAAGCTCTCTTGTTTTTGTAATACGAACTTTTAAGAATGACATGATTTAATTGAAAAACACATTTTATTATTATGGATTGTTTTATTGATTGGAAAATATAGAGTGAAAATGGTATCATTCTACTTATTTTACCATTTAATAATTGGGGGAGTCATGGAAGGGATGAGAAAAAGGAAAAAACTATGGAATTTATGGAAAACGATTACATTATTAGTGTGCACAGTTGTAATTTTTTCTTTGCTCGTAACAGATATGTTAATTAGCCATAATGTTGAACGAACGACGGAAGAAAGCCAAGCAGAGAAGGCAAAAACTATTGCACATATTGTAGCGAATGATTCGGTTGTAATCGATGGTTTAATAGGGAAAGCAGATACATTTGCAATCCAAACATATGCAAATAGGATATTAAAAAATACAGGTGTTCAATTTATTGTCGTTATGGACATGGATGGAATTAGAAAATCTCATCCAGATCCTCAAAAAATAGGTCATCATTTCGTTGGAGGGGATGAAGGAACTGTATTGAAGGGAAAGGAACACGTATCGTTAGCAAAGGGGACTTTAGGGATTTCAATGCGAGTATTCGTTCCTGTTTTTGCTGACACAGGTGAACAGATTGGTGCAGTTGCTGTTGGCATTTCAGCAGATAATGTAAAAGAGAGAGTTAAGGAAAGTAGACATATTATTTATATTGGTGTCGGGGTGGGAGTGCTAGTTGGCATTATAGGAGCAATACTACTTGCTAGACATATAAAGAAAAGTTTATTTGGTCTTGAGCCACATAGGATAGCCAAAATTTTAGAAGAAAGAAATACGATGCTACAATCAGTAAAAGAAGGTATTATTGCCGTAGATAAAGAGGCAAAAGTAACATTAATTAATAATGAGGCAAAACGGATATTTAAGAAAAGCGGACTTAAAGACGACTTTATCGGTAAAGATGTTGAATTGTATATGCCTAATTCACGTATAAAAGAAGTATTGCAAACAGGAGAGATGCAATTAAACGAAGAACAAAATATTTATGGAATTACGATTGTTACGAATCGTGTTCCTTTATATGTAAAAGGAGAAATAGTTGGCGCAATTGCAACATTTCGTGATAAAACAGAGATTAGAAAATTAGCAGAGGAACTAACTGGGATTAGGCTATATGCAGAAGCGTTACGGGCACAATCTCATGAATTTATGAATAAAATGCATGTCGTATTAGGGCTTACACATATGAAACAGTATGAAGAGTTGCAGAAGTATGTAAGTGGTATGGTATCAGAGCATCAATATGAAATTGGTGGGGTTATGAAAAGAATAAAAAGTCCAGTATTTGCTGGTTTTTTACTAGGTAAACTTAGCTATGCTAGAGAGAAAAATATAAAGTTAATTATAAGTGAAGATTCTTACATGCCGGAAATATATGATGAAGGTATCACTCATGAACTTATTACGATTGTCGGAAATTTAATTGATAATGCATTAGAGGCAGTGACGAATTGTGAAAAGAAGCAAGTTGAAGCTGGGATACAATATGGGGATGCATTAACTATTACAGTACAAGATACAGGGAATGGCATACAAGAAGATGAAATGGATGCATTATTTACAAAAGGTTATTCTACAAAGGGAGATAATCGCGGTTATGGTTTGTATCTTGTAAAAGAAAGTATACAGAGAATAAATGGGGAAATTCATATTCATTCATTGGTAGGAGAGGGAACAACGATAACAGTTGAAATACCTAAAGGTAGGGATGAGAGGCAAATATGATTAAAGTTTTAATTGTAGAAGATGATCCGATGGTAGCAATGTTAAATACACATTATTTAGAGCAAGTGGGAGGGTTTGAACTTGTTCATGCAGCTAAATCAGTAAAAGAGGCGATAGGAGTATTAGAGAAATCCCGAGTAGAATTAGTATTACTTGATATTTTTATGCCTGAAGAGACTGGATTTGAGCTGTTAATGTACATTCGGAATCAAGAAAAAGAAATTGATATTATGATGATTTCAGCTGTGCATGATATGGGGAGTATTAAAAAGGCATTACAATACGGCGTAGTAGATTATTTAATTAAACCATTTACATTTGAACGATTTAAAGAGGCGTTAACTGTATATCGAGAAAAATTCATCTTCATGAAAGAACAACAAAAAATTAGTCAATCGGAATTAGATTCACTACTTTTACAAAAAGAAAAAAGAGAATCTTTCGTTAATAAAGAGCTTCCGAAAGGATTAACGAAGCAAACATTACAACTAATCTGGAAGAAAATCGAATCGCTTAAGGGACAAGCATTTACAACAGATGAAATGGCGCAATTAGTAGGAGTTTCAAGGGTTTCTATTCGAAAGTATGTAATGTTTTTGACTGAAATTGGAGTATTAGAGAATGAAATGGTGTATCAAAATGTGGGAAGACCGGTGAGTAAATTAAGATGTATTGATCAAAATAAAATAAATTTTTACGTATAAGCGACTTATTATAAGTCGCTTATACTTTTTTTAATTACAAAAGTAGTTACAAAACTTACAAAAACTATTTTTACTATTGAAAGCGTTTTAATATTGTTATTAAGAAAACAAGGGGGTGCCATATGGGGATTCAAAAGAATGTGGAAGCGGTATCATTTTCTGAAGGAAATGAAGTACAAAGAGAATCTTTCGCTTCTAAAATGATGAATGTAAAAATCGGTGTTATACCTTTACCGTTATACGTAGTATTGGCTGCTATTATTTATGGAGCATCTGTATATAACAAATTGCCAGCAGATATGATTGGTGGATTTGCAGTTATTATGATTATGGGTATTTTCTTAGGAGACATTGGGATGAGAATTCCAATTTTAAAAAATATCGGTGGTCCAGCAATCCTTTCATTATTTATTCCATCATTACTTGTATTTTTTAACTGGATGAATCCAGCTTCAATGGAAGCTGCGACTATGTTAATGAAAAAATCGAACTTTTTATATTTATATATTTCTTGTTTAGTAGTTGGAAGTATTTTAGGAATGAACCGTAAAGTGTTAGTACAAGGTTTCGTTCGTATGTTTATTCCTTTAGTAGTAGGAACGTTAGCTTCTATAGCAGTAGGCTTATTAGTTGGTTCACTATTTGGGTTTGAAATGAAGAAGACTTTCTTCTTTATTATCGTACCTATCGTGAGTGGTGGTATTGGCGAAGGGATTTTACCATTGTCGTTAGCTTACAGTGATATTTTAAATGAATCATCAGCAGCATTTGTATCACAGCTTATTCCTGCGGCTATTATCGGAAATATGTTTGCGATCGTGAGCGCAGGCTATATGAAACGTTTAGGTGAGAAGAAACCTGAGCTTAGTGGTAACGGTGTATTAGTGAAAACAGACAATCAAGAAGAATTATTAAAAGAACAAAATACAGAGAAGCCAATTGACTTCTCATTAATGGGAGCAGGTTTATTAATTGCATGTACGTTCTTCATCTTCGGAGGATTTGCTTCTAAGTTCATCGGTATTCCTGGGGCAATCATTATGATTTTCTCAGCAGCACTTGTGAAGTACTTTAAATTAATGCCAGCAAAAATGGAGCAAGGAGCATTCCATTTATATAAATTTATTTCAAAGAATTTAACTTGGCCGTTAATGGTCGGTTTAGGATTGCTATATATTCCGTTAAAAGATGTAGCAGCAGTTCTTTCTGTAGGATATGTTGTTGTGTGCGCATCGGTTGTTCTTACAATGGTAACAACAGGTTTTCTTGTAGGGAAAGTGATGAAAATGTATCCAGTTGAATCAGCGATTGTAACTGGATGTCATAGTGGTTTAGGTGGAACTGGAGATGTTGCTATTCTATCAGCTTCAAATCGTATGGAATTAATGCCATTCGCGCAAATTTCAACGCGTCTAGGTGGAGCGGCAATGGTCGTAACAGCGACAATTTTATTAAAAATGTTTTCATGATCAACAAGCTAGCTATATTCATATAGCTAGCTTGTCAAATTAAGGGGAGATTATAAGTATGTTAGAAAATCAAATTAATGAAAGATCATTGTTATTGCATAAAGAGTTAGTAGGGAAAATTGAAATTACAAGTAAAGTAGAAGTGAATTCAGCGGATGATTTAAGCCTGACGTATACACCTGGGGTAGCTGAGTCTTGCAAAGCAATTGCAGCAGATGAGGAAACAGCTTATGACTATACAGCACGTGGTAATATGGTAGCAGTTGTTTCAGATGGAACTGCAGTACTTGGTTTAGGGAATATTGGACCGAAAGCGGCTATGCCCGTTATGGAAGGAAAAAGTATTTTATTTAAGAAGTTTGCGAATGTAGATGCTTTCCCGTTATGTTTGGGAACGACTGATGTAGATGAAATCGTTACCCTTGTAAAAAATTTAGAGCCTACATTCGCAGGTATCAATTTAGAAGATATTGCAGCACCACGTTGTTTTGAAATTGAAAAACGGTTAAAGGAAGAAACGAATATTCCTGTATTCCATGATGATCAACATGGGACAGCTATTGTCGTTTTAGCAGCTGTTATTAATGCGTTAAAAGTCGTAATTAAACAGATGGATGATGTGAAAATTGTTATTAACGGTGCGGGTTCGGCAGGAATTGCAATTGGAAAACTATTATTAAAAGCTGGTGCAAAACACATTACGTTAGTTAGTTTAGAAGGTATTGTTTGTGAAGGTGAAACATGGATGAACGAAGCGCAGATCGAAGTTTCAAAGAAGACAAATAGAGATTACGTACGTGGAACATTAAAGGAAGCGATTCATCATGCTGATATTTTCATTGGTGTATCTGCTCCTAACGTATTAACGAAAGACCTTGTACAGATGATGAATGAGAAACCAATTGTGTTTGCAATGGCGAATCCAATTCCAGAAATCTTCCCGGAGGATGCATTAGCAGCTGGGGCAGCTGTAGTAGGAACAGGGCGTTCTGATTATTCGAATCAAGTAAATAATGTATTGGCGTTCCCTGGAATATTCCGTGGTGCGTTAGATGTACGCGCGACTGATATTACAGAAGAGATGAAGTTAGCAGCAGCATATGGGATCGCTAACATTATTACGGATGAAGAGCGTAATGCGAATTATGTAATTCCAAATCCATTAGATAAAAGAGTTGTTCCAAGTGTTGCAGAAGCAGTAGCGAAAGCGGCTATTGATTCAGGTGTGGCGCAAATTACGAAAATGCCAAAGTATGAGTAGTTAGAAGCAGTGCCTAAAGAGGCACTGCTTTTTTGAGATAAGAAATCAAAATAATGAAGAAGTGTAGAATTATGTATGCCCACTCACTATTTATCTATTTAATTCCAACACAAGTTGTTTACCATTTACTAAAACCTCAGTTACTGCTACAATCACTTCCAGCATTTTTTCATCTTTCCTCATTTCATTACTGTAAGTATAAGAGAAGAGAGAGAATTTAACTATCGAAGTACATGAGGTAGAAATTACATTGTTATAAGGAAGTGTTTTAGTTTGGTCACTTTACGCAGCATTGATTACAAATTGATTATAATATTTTTCATTCACATATATATTTAATATCCATAATCCAGATGATGGCAGTGACATTACGAGGGGGAGTTCTTTTATTGTAGTATCGACTGTATTTGAAGTAGTCCAAGTTGGTTTGGAGGTTTCTGTTGGAACGATTACTGGTGTTGGAAGGATAGATCCTTGTTTTAAAGCAATAATAGATAGTTTTCCAGTTGGCATTTGAGGGTCTAGAAAGTACCACATAATTTCATTTTGTTCATTTGCGACAATAGGTGTATCAGCCAGTGCAATTCTTCTTTCAATCCCCTTTAAAGGTGTCTTTCCTTCTACGAAGGATGGCGCTTCTTCCCAATTTACATCTTTTAAAACGCTAAGATGAAAAAAAGAAGGTGCGTTAATTTGAGAGGATGATGTTGCTATTGCTTCTCTTTTAGGTACCTTTGAATCGGGTTGCGCTTGTGTGCATCCAGTGATGAGGAAGGAGAGAAGTAGCAGAGTTCCGATTTTTTTCATGGTGCCACACTCCTAGTTTTTATTGTTAGTGTAATTGTATTTGCTAGAAGGCGGGACAATTCCTTTAAAGTATAAAAAGAGGTCGTAAGTTTTGTACGACCTCTTTTGACATTTTTTATCCCGCTATTTGCGTGCAGTAAGACTCCCACCTCGAAATTCGGCGAATGCGAGGAAGTTAGGTGGGAGATCAACTGCCCGTAAAAGCCCGATTGGTGTGGGCTAATAATCCGTGGGGGATGGAAAAAAAACCACTGATTAAAGTTTCACTTTATACTTGTTCAGTTGTATAGGTTGGCTCGTTCTCTTTTTGAGGCATCGTTAAGAAAATAACAGAAAGAACGATACATACGCCGCCTAATAATTGATATGCTCCAAAAGATTCATTTAGCCAAGCGATTGAAACAATGGCAGCTACAAGTGGTTCAATGCTAGATAAAATACTTGTTTCTGTTGCTGCTAAATATTTAAGACTACCGATATACAAAAGGAAAGAAAGGGTACCACTTATAACGATAAGAATAAGCATAGAAAAAGTTTTTGGTGTAAAGGTTTGTGAAATCTGATTCCATCCAAAAGAACGATTACAAATAAGCAGTGCCATTCCTCCAATTAACATCCCCCAACCAATTACTACAGTTGTTCCGCATTCTTTAATAAGAGAAGCTGGATGAAGGGTATAAAATGCAAATCCAATTGCCGTTAATAGGCCCAAAATAATGGCCTCTTTAGATAAAACAATATTTTCAATTGAGCCATTTGTAATAATAAAGTATGTTCCTGTTAGCGCAGTTATAATTGCGAGTATTTGCATAGAAGCAGGGAATTTTCTTTGCTCAAATGAAACATACATCGTAATAAGAACAGGACCTAGAAATTGAAATAGCGTTGCTGTGACCGCATTACTAATATGAACCGTTTCGATAAAGGCGTATTGCGCACCAAGCATGCCGAGAATAGAAAAAATAACAAGTTGTATAGATTGTCTAGGATGTTTCCAAATTTGAAATATGTTTTGTTTCTTTATAAGTAAGAAAGACAAAATAAATATTCCTGCAAGTAACAAGCGAATTGTTAAAAAATCAATTGATGATACGTTAGTATGTTGAAATAGCCACTGAATCATCGGGCCAGATAATCCCCATAAGGTAGCTCCTGTAATAATCATAATGAGTCCAGTACGTCTACTATTGTTCATGATCATGCATCTCCTCTCGAGTATTTGATTTTTTATGTGTGACATGATAAAAGGAATTATATATAACTTCTGGTACTGTAAAAAGTGTCAGATTTTAGTTTTATTAAGGGGTCAGATATTATGTTAGAATTAACGCCTAATTTAAATGTGAATAGTAAAAAGGCATTGTATGTGCAATTGTATGAGTATATAAAAAAAGAAATTAAAGATGGAACGATCCCGGCCTTTACGAAGTTACCAGCTAAGCGAAAGTTAGCAACACATTTACAAGTAAGTAAAAATACAGTAGAGGCGGCGTATGAACAATTACTTGCAGAAGGCTATATTGAGTCGATGTCGAGAAAAGGTTATTTTGTGTGTAAGATTGAGCAAATGGTTCATGTAGAAGGAAGCGAAGAGAGAATAGGAGAAGTACCGTTTCAGGAGAAGAATTACAAATTTGATTTCACACAAACAGGAATTGATACAAATGCTTTTCCGTTCAATATGTATCGGAAAATTATAAATGAAGTATGGCAGCCACATAATAATAAACTGCTTTTTCTTGGACACCCTCAAGGAGAAGTGAGCTTAAGAGAAGAGATTGCGAACTATTTGTATGAATCTAGAGGTGTGCGTTGTTCAGCTAGTCAAATCGTATTAGGAGCGGGAACACAAATATTAGTGAAACTACTGTTTCAATTATTAAAGGGAAGCAATTATGCAGTTGAAAATCCAGGATATCATAGGAAAATGGTCGCTTTTGAACAGGGAGAAAAAAGAGTCCAAATGTTATCTTTGGATAGAGATGGAATTTGTATTGCAGATTTAGAAAATAGCGATGCGAATGTTGTATTTGTTACTCCTTCTCATCAATTTCCGTATGGAATGATCATGCCTATCACGAGAAGAATGCAGCTTTTACAATGGGCAAAGAAAGAAGAAGACCGGTATATTATTGAAGATGATTACGATAGTGAATTTCGTTATTCGGGAAAGCCGATACCAGCACTACAAGGGTTAGATACGGATGGGAAAGTTATTTATATGGGGACGTTATCTAAAGCATTGTTACCATCGTTACGGATGAGTTATATGGTGTTACCAAAGAAATTAATTAAAAAGTATCAACAGCAATACTTGTTTTATACACAAAGTGTTTCAAGAATGGATCAAGAAGTGATTAGAAGGTTTTTAAACGAAGGACATTGGGAAAAGCATATTCATAAAATGCGTGTTGTCTATCGAAAAAAAAGAGATCGGCTTGTTTTGGAAATAGAAAAATATTTTTCTAATCGTGTTGAAGTGATAGGAGAAGATTCGGGATTACATATTTTATTAAAGGTGCATAATGGAATGCGGGAAGAAGAATTAATTAAAGAAGCGGCGAAACATAGTATTAAAATATATCCTGTTTCTACGTACTATAAAGGCGGTACTGCACCTGAAAATGTAGTTCTACTTGGATTTGCAATTTTATCAGAAGAAGAAATTGCAAAAGCGATTCAATTATTAAGTACGGCATGGTTTACAAGAAAGTAAAAAAACATCCTCATATATGAGAGGATGTTTTTTTATTATTTATTTTCATCTAGGAATAAGACCATATGCTCTTCATCCCAATATTGTCCGTTATACTTTAATGAACGTTCTTGCACACCAAATGTTTTGAAGCCTAATGACTCATAAAGTTTTTTTGCACCATCGTTTCCGACAACAACATCAAGCATAACTTGTTCTACTTCTAAAGATTTAGCAAGCTCAAGACATTCTTTAATCAGTGCTTTTCCTGCTCCAAGTCCGCGTGCTTTTGGAGATACGTATACTGAACCGATTTTTGCTTTATGTTCTTGTTTTACATATGGTTTCGTTTCCAGTGTTGCAACTCCGATTAATTTTCCATCTTTAAATGCACCTAGTGTATAGTTTTCATCTTGTGCTAATTTTTGTGCTTTATATTCGATAGCACACTCTTTATTAATAATATCCTCATAAGAAGAGCTGAAAGCTTCAGGGTTTTGCTTTAATCCTTCTACGCGAAGTTCTAAGTAAATTTCCGCTTCGTCTTTTGTTAATACATGGATATCCAATTATATCACCCTCCAAATCTTTGACAAATGTACCTTTATTTTATATTGAAATAAGAATAATTTCAAAAGCCTAGCTTATATGAGTTGGTTTTATGAACAAAATAACACCAGTAGTGTTTACTACTACTGGTGATTTCACGCATATATTATTCAAATGGTAATTCAATTATAAATTCTGTTCCGACGCCTAATTCACTTTTAACTTTAATAGAACCATTATGAAGTTCGACAATTTCCTTTGCAACAGCCAGCCCAATACCTTTTCCTCCGGTAGCTCTGGTTCTGGATTTATCAACACGATAAAAACGGTCAAAAATATGTGGGATATCTTCTTCAGGAATACCTTCACCTTCATCTTGTACACTTATTGTAAAATAATCTGTTTCCGCTAGTACACGTATCGTTATAGATGTGTTTTCTGGCGAATGTTGATAAGCATTGTGCAATAAATTTAACATAACTTGTTCCATGCGTCTTTCGTCTATCCAAACTTCTAAATCATCTTTACAATATACATGAAGTTGCATTTGTTTGTTCGTTAATGTTGTTTTTGTTTTTTCAACCATTCGCTCTAGAAATGGCTGAAGCAGCATTTTTTGTTTTTTAATAACAAACTGGTGTTGTTCTAATTGTACAAGTATAAATAAATCTTGTACAAGATCGGTTATACTATCTGTTTCATCTTCAATGATTTGTAAGTATTCTTCACGTTCTTCTTTCGTTAAAGAGTCTCTCTGTGCTACTTTTGCATAACCTTTCATATAGGTTAATGGAGTTAATAATTCGTGAGCGACACTAGCGAGAAATTCATTTCGTTCCTTTTTCATATACGTAAGTTCGCTGGATAAATCTTCAATGGTTTTTGCTAAGCTTCCAAGTTCATCATTACGTTTAATTCCTAATTGAATCGGTTTATTTAATTTTGACATTTTCTCTGTTGCTCTCTTCATTTTTATAAGTGGCTCTGTAATAACGCGGGAGAAGAAAAAGACAGAAATAGTTGTTAAAATAAGTGTTAAAATACTAACGATGATGAATTGATGCATGAGTCTAAGTAACATATTTTCTAAAAATGATGTTTTTAAAAACATATGTAAGTTACCATTGAAGTCTTTTGTTTTAATCGGGCTTACTGTTGAGATGAATTTTGATTTTTTCCAGTTCTTTTCTACTATTAAGCCATCTCTTGTAACAGGTTGTGTTTTGCAATAGAGTTGTTGCTGCATATCTTTTGTTACAGTTGCTGAGGAAGACGTAATTTTTCCATCATTATCAGTTATAATGATAATGATATCGGAATTAGTAAGTGCCTCTGTTTCCATTAAATCTTCAGCGGCATGTTCGATAGTGAAAATGGGGGATTCAGGACGTTTGTAATGCTCAGTATATTTTTTTTGCTCGGCGTATTCGCTCCATTTTGCACGACGTTCAATCGTATCACGATAACGATTTCCTTTTTCTAAAAGAGAAATCGTTTCTTCTTCAACCCGCATTTTTGAAAGGCTTTTATAAAAAGATACGAAAGCGATTGTTTCAATACATAAAGCTAATATTAAAAAGTATGTCCCAACTTTAAGTGAAAGTTTGCTCATTTTCTCACCATACCTTATTTCATATAAAGTTCAACTAATAATCCGTGGGGATGGACAAATCCCCACGGATTATTAGTTGAACTGGTCGGGCTTTTACGGTCAGTGTATATCATATCATTTTCCACTGGCCGAAGTAATTAGTCATTTTTCCATTTATATCCGACTTTATAAACAGTTTCTAAATAATCCTCCACTGGAAATCCTTTTTTGCGTAATTTATCACGGATATTGCGAATATGCGAATCGATTGTTCTATATTCGATGTCTGTTTGATAGCCCCAAATTTTTTCGATTAGATCATCGCGGCTGTAAGCGCGGTTTGTATTTTGTAAAAATAGTCCAAGTAGCGAAAATTCGATAGGAGTTAGTGAGATTTTTTCGTCATAAACTGTGACAGTATGTTTCGTTTTATCCCACTCAATACCTTTGAAGCTAACAAATCCATCTTTCTTTGTACGGCGTAATATAGCCTCAATTCGTGCGACTAGTACATGCTCATCAAATGGTTTTGTAATATAGTCATCTGCTCCTATTGTAAGACCTTTAACCATATCGTAATTTTGGTTGCGGGCTGTTAGCATAATAATTGGAACGTTGGAAATTTGACGAATTTGATAGCAAGTATCCCAACCATCCATATTTGGCATCATAACATCTAATAAAATAATATCGAAGTCTTTTTGTTCGATTAATTCCAGCGCTTCAAGGCCAGATGTAGCTTTCATACAAAAATAGCCGCGAGGGCTTAAGAAAAGATCTAGCAATCGTAACATACGTTCTTCATCATCTACTAATAAAATTTTTACCATAATCTTGTGCACCCCAAACTATTCATTCTACTTGTATAGTTTACATGAAAATAATAAAAAACTCTTTTTATGTGATTGAATGGGTGGCTGATTTTTTCGTTTAGGGCAATTGACATAAAAAATGCACTAGTTTTGCACAACTATTTTTTATAATAGAAAACGTAGCGACACAAAATACCCTATGTTGCGACATAACGTCATGTCATTTTATTTATAAAATGACAATTCCATTCTATTGTGTATGTGAGATAGAGAGGATTTTCGTATTCACCTCGCATCGGATAAGGAAAAATTCCTATCTCACACTTTTTTTATTATAAAGGGGATTATACACATGAGTAAAAAAGAAGAACGTTTACAAAAAGAAAAGCAAGATCGTAATACAGTTGTGATGTGTGTTGCCGTATCTATGCTTATTATTATTAGTTGTGTAAATAAAATTTTCGGGATTTCATAATAGATAGAAAAAAGCTTATTGCTTCTTAAAGAAGCAATAAGCTTTTTTGTTTCATTCTATATAATAAACCAAGGCAAAATGGCTAGTCCGGAAGTTAAAATTGCTGTAGCAAATATTAAAAAGATAGCTTGTTTGTTTTGTTTCATGTCACATTCTCCTCTACATATCAATTGAATGCTGTTCGTTCATTTGATATGTCTAGTATAACGATTGGAAAGGATTGGTACGATCGATAAAGGTGACAGGAAGATTACATTGTTGTAATGAAAAAAAGCATCGTTCGTAATAAGAAGATGCTTTTGAAAATCTATATTGAAGTATTAATCATTTAAGAATAGAACCATATGTTCCTCGTCCCAATATTGACCATTGTGTTTTAAAGAACGTTCTTGTACGCCGTAAGTTTGGAAACCTAATGACTCATATAATTTTTTTGCGGCAGCGTTACCAACCACAACATCGAGCATGAGTTGCTCTACTTGCAATTTATCGGCATTTTCAATAATAGCTTTAATTAAAGCTCGTCCTGCCCCAAGGCCACGCGCTTTTGGGGAAACAAAAACGGAGCCGATTTTTGCTTTATGCTCTTGCTTAATGAACGGCTTTGTTTCTAAAGTAGCAATACCGATTAAATCATTATCTTTGAAGACACCTAGAGTATACTTATCCGGATTGCTTAATCGTTTGGCCATAGCAGCTACAGGGTCTTCCTGTTTAAGAACATCTTCATAAGAAGAGCTAAAAGCTTCAGGGTTTTTCGTTAAACCTTCCATACAAACTTTTAAATATATTTCTGCGTCCTCTGTTGTTAATAAGCGAATTTCCATAGTTATAACCTCCCTGGTGGATTTCAAATAAATCCATTACTTTTATAAGATTGAGTATGCGTTTTGTTAGCAGTCTCTTTTAATTTGTAAAAGAATGAAAAGATATATGCTACAATGTTTTGTTTTAATTGTGTAATGAAATTATATATTAACTTTATTAACTATTCAAGTGTTTAATATATTACATTTTTATAACTAAAACAACTCCTCAATTGAGGAGTTGTTTTTTAATTATTCGATTGATAACCATCAATTCGTTCAGGGTGTGTATAAATATTACAAGATTCATTTCTAATAAAACCTACGACTGTAATGCCTAAATCATGGGCGAGTTGTAATGCTAGCTTTGTTGGGGCGGATTTAGACAGAACAATTTCACAGCCGATTTTTGACACTTTGAGTAAAATTTCAGAAGAGATACGTCCGCTAAATGCGATGATTTTTCCTTTAACAGATATGTCGTTACGTAAACAATAACCGTATATTTTATCTAATGCATTATGTCTTCCGATATCCATTCTTGAGATAAGGATATTGTTTCGATCGCATAGGGCAGTATTGTGAACACCACCAGTTTGACGAAACGTAGTGGAAGATTGTTGTAAGGCATTCATTAAGTAAAAGCATTCTTCAGGAGTAATTTTTACATGTATATCATGTAAATTTTTTGCTTTTGCTGCGTCGTTTACAAAAATAAAACCTTGTCTGCCTTTTCCGCAGCAAGAGGTGACGTATCGTTTATTGTATAAAGTTTCATATAATGGATTCACTTTTGATGATTTTACATGGACGATTCCGTTTTCTTTTTGGATCCATAATTCTTCAACATCTTTATAGGAAGAGATAATTCCTTCAGAAATTAAAAAACCAATTACCATATCTTCAATGTAATTTGGTGTGCATACGACTGTTACGTATTCTTTACCATTTAATTTAATTGTAATAGGAGATTCTGTAACAATCTCATCAATTTGTTTTGAAAATGTACCAGATTGATAGCGTACAATTGCATATGTCTCTTGCGTAAGCTCCATATTAAATTCCCCTTTTATATGTATTTTTCTCCCACATTCATCATAAAACATTGAAAAACTAAAAACATCTATTAGCAGGAAGATCACAGATTATTTTGGTTATTATTGTATATGTACGATATAATAGAATTGTAGAATAGTCACATTTTTAAGCTTTTGTAGTGATACCTTATAACATCGAGAATTGACTTCATAAGAAAAGGATTTCAACAGAGGATTTCAAAAATATGTACAGAAATACGTTTTTGAAAACGTATTCATAATCGTATTGTACAGTCGGTTGTAAGGAGAGGGGAAACTATGGCAGAACAGACAGTCCGTGTAACCGTTGATGGTAAAGAATTTTCCGCATCAGGTGAAAAGACGATACTACAATTATTTAACGAGAGTAACTTGGAACATCCTCAAATTTGTCATGTACCAGAAGTAGATCCAATTCAAACTTGTGATACATGTATTGTAGAAGTAGATGGGAAGTTAATGCGTGCTTGTTCAACAAAGTTAGAAGAGGGTATGCATATTGAAAGGCAGTCGCAGCGCGCAAAAGAGGCGCAGACTGAGGCGATGGATCGAATATTAGAGAACCATTTATTGTATTGTACCGTATGTGATAACAATAATGGTAACTGTAAAGTACATAATACAGTGCATATGATGGGAATTGAAGAACAGAAATATCCGTATGAGCCGAAAGTAAGTGCGTATGAAGTGGACATGTCACATCCGTTTTACCGATACGATCCAAATCAATGTATTGCTTGTGGACAGTGTGTAGAAGTATGCCAGAACTTACAAGTCAATGAAACTATATCAATCGATTGGAGTTTAGAACGCCCGCGTGTTATTTGGGACAATGGTGTAAGTATAAACGACTCATCTTGTGTGAGTTGTGGGCAATGTGTAACAGTTTGTCCATGTAATGCACTAATGGAAAAAACAATGCTAGGAGAAGCTGGGTTCATGACTGGATTGAAACCAGATGTGTTAGATCCGATGATTGATTTTGTAAAGGATGTAGAGCCTGGGTATAGCAGTATTTTAGCAGTTTCAGAAGTAGAATCTGCAATGCGCAAGACGAAGGTTAATAAAACGAAAACAGTTTGTACATTTTGTGGTGTAGGTTGCTCGTTTGAAGTGTGGACGAAAGACCGTCACATTTTAAAAGTACAACCCGTTTCAGATGCACCAGTTAATGGTATTTCCACTTGTGTGAAAGGTAAATTTGGATGGGACTTTGTAAATAGTGAAGATCGTATTACAAAGCCATTGATTCGCCAAGGAGATATGTTTGTTGAAGCATCATGGGAAGAGGCGCTTGAAGTTGTTGCTTCTAACATGCAGCATATTAAAACAGAGTACGGTAGCGATGCATTTGGATTTATTTCTTCTTCGAAAGTAACGAATGAAGAAAACTATCTTATGCAAAAACTAGCTCGTCAAATATATGGAACAAATAATGTAGATAACTGTTCTCGTTATTGCCAATCTCCAGCAACAGATGGTCTATTTAAAACTGTCGGTATGGGCGGAGATGCTGGGACGGTGAAAGATATTGCTGAAGCAGGTCTTGTTATTATCGTTGGTGCGAATCCAACAGAAGGACATCCTGTGCTTGCAACGAGAGTAAAGCGTGCTCATAAATTACACGAGCAAAAATTAATTGTAGCAGACCTTCGTAAACACGAAATGGCAGAGCGTGCGGATTTATTTATTCATCCGCGTCAAGGAACGGATTACGTATGGCTTGCTGGTATTACGAAATATATTATTGATCAAGGTTGGCATGATAAAAAATTCTTAGCCGAAAATGTGAAGAACTTTGATGAATATAGCAAAATGTTAGAAAAGTACACGCTTGATTATACAGAAGAAATTACGGGTATTTCGAAAGATAATCTGAAAGAAATGGCTCGTATGGTATATGAAGCGGACGGTACTTGTGTACTTTGGGGAATGGGTGTAACTCAAAATACAGGAGGAAGTACAACATCAGCAGCGATTTCAAATTTATTGCTTGTTACAGGCAATTACCGTCGTCCTGGTGCAGGGGCATATCCGTTACGCGGACATAATAACGTACAAGGTGCTTGTGATATGGCAACATTACCGAACTGGCTTCCGGGCTATCAAGCAGTTTCAGATGATACGCTTCGTGCAAAATTTGAAAAAGCATACGGTACTACAATTCCGAAAGCGCCAGGATTAAATAATATTGCAATGTTACTTGCGGCGGAAGAAGGAAAACTGCGTGGTATGTATGTCATGGGTGAAGAAATGGCTTTAGTAGATTCGAATGCGAACCATGTACAACACATTTTATCCAATCTAGATTTCCTTGTTGTGCAAGATATGTTCTTATCGAAAACAGCTCGTTTTGCTGATGTTATTTTACCGGCGGCGCCGAGCTTAGAAAAAGAAGGAACATTTACGAATACAGAGCGCCGTATTCAAAGGTTGTATGAAGTAATGAAGCCTCTTGGCGATTCAAAACCAGACTGGTGGATTTTACAAAAAGTAGCTCGTGCACTTGGCGGAGACTGGAATTATGAAAGTCCAAGTGAAATTATGGATGAAATTGCATCACTTGCACCTTTATATTCTCAGGCAACGTACGATCGTTTAGAGGGATGGAATAGTTTATGTTGGGGTAGCCATGATGGTAGCGATACACCACTATTATATGTAGACGGATTTAATTTCCCAGATAAACTAGCTCGTTTATCATTAGATGAATGGGTACCACCAGTTGTAGCGCCAGATGAGTATGATTTACTCTTAAATAATGGCCGTATGCTAGAGCATTTCCATGAAGGGAATATGACGAATAAGTCGGCTGGTATTTTATCTAAAGTATCTGAAGTATTCGTTGAAATTTCACCTGAACTTGCTATAGAGCGCAATGTAAAAGATGGTGGTCTTGTGGAATTAGCGTCACCATTTGGGAAAATTAAAGTACAGGCACTTGTTACTGATCGTGTAACGGGGAATGAGCTATACTTACCGATGCATGCAACAGTAAATGAAGAGGCGATTAATATTTTAACTGGGACAGCAACAGACCTTTATACGTGTACACCAGCGTATAAACAAACGATGGTGAAAATGCGTGTATTACGTGAAAAAGGAAATCGTCCGTTACCATCTTCAAACCCGAGAGATAAAAAGCGTAATCCGCAAAACGGTGTTGAAATTCAGCAGAAGTGGCAAAGAAAACAATACGTATCACTTGTGGACTAGGGGGCGGAGATAGTGGCAAAAGAAATTACGTTAATTAAAAAGAAAGTTGTAACAGAAGAAGAGAAAAAACAGCAATTAGCGGAGGAACTGTTCACTGAGTTAGCGAATAACCGTGAAGCAGTCGAGGAAACGATGCAGTTACTAGCGCAATTACAAAAAGCAGGAATTTTAGACGCGGCAATTAGTTTACTTGCTGCAAAGGAAGATGTTTCAAAAATTGCTGTTGAGCAATTAAATCGTGAACCAGTAAAAAATGCACTGAACAATATGATGGGGGCAGGAGAGGCTTTATCTTCAGTTGACCCAGAAGTAACAAAGCAAATTACATCAAGCTTAGTTACTGGATTGCAATTTGCAACAGATGAATTAAATAGTGGTAAAAAAACAAAAGTGATGGATTTCTTTAAAGTATTAAAAGATCCAGATATCAATAGAGCAATTACATTCGGTTTTAGCTTTTTGAAAGCATTTGGACAAGGATTAGAGAAAAAATAGTGTAAATGAAAAAAGTGATGGGAAGTAGCCATCACTTTTTTCATTGTATGTATAAGAGTGTTCATGTTAAGCGGAATATATTATTATTAAAAAGGTGGATTAGAAATGGAAATGTGGAATCCATCTCAAATATCGTTTTAGAATGTGGAGGAATATATGCAACACCGTAAAAGACTATCTATACCAGGAGTAATGAGACATTCCTTTCAAACAGTAAAATTTGCTTTTTGGAATGTGCTAACATTCCAACTCGTATATAAATTGTTAGCTGCGATTGTGTTTATCCCACTCTTCGGTATTATTTTCAATAAGTTATTGTACCTTGGTGGTTATGCGAATGCTACAAATGATGAACTATTAGCATTTTTGAAAACACCATATGGGATTTTGGCCATTGTAATTTTATCGATATTAGCATTGTTTCTTATTTTTACAGAGTTTGCAGTGCTTATTATTATTTCGTACTTCGCTCATAAAAGACAAAAGGTGAAATTACGTCCGATTTTGTATAAAACGGTAACGTATTTACCTTCATTGTTCACATATTGCTTACCAGGATTTGTTTTATATGCTGTCGTATTATTGCCTCTTTTAAATATGGGATATGAAACGGCATTAATCCCGCAAATTCAAATTCCTAATTTTATTACAGGAGAATTGTTTAAGACGACGATGGGACAGGTTGGTTATTACACGTTCTTTGCTGTAGTTGCGTATTTGAACCTTCGCTGGATTTTTGTTCTACCTATTGTCGTTTTAGAGCAAAAGCCATTTCGCATAGCAGCACGCAAAAGTGCAGCTTTAGTAAAAGAAAGCTTTTTTAAAGTACTATTCTTTTTAGTAGGATTTTTTATTTCAATAGGGATTGTGTATATTGTATTTTTGGGAATATATTTATTGTGTCTATGGGGTGTTTATGAATTTACAAACCCGAAAGGAACATTTGCGTTATTAGCCGAATCAACGATTTCTGTATTCTTAACAAGTACATTGTATTTATTTAGCTTTATCGTGACGCCATTTTATATTATGGCGATTACGCGATTGTATTTACAAAAGGTTCCGGTTGAAGATGTTTTATTAGAAGAAGGATTAGATTATTCGAAAACGAAAGCAGATAAATGTTTCTTCCAAAAACATCGTTGGAAATTTATTGGCGTATATATTGTGGGGATTATTACTGCCGGAATGGTCGTTGCCTTCATTGTAATGTTTATTTCAAATTCGTATAAAGAGCCGATTATTATGGCGCACCGCGGATATATATCAAAAGGGGTAGAAAATACGAAAGAAGCTGTGCAAGGTGCAATTGATGCAAAAGCAGACTACGCTGAAATAGATGTATTACAAACGAAAGACGGTGAACTAGCGGTTATACATGATTTGAAATTAAAACGTCTTGCCAATGCTAATGTGCATGTGTCAGATTTAACGATGGATGAGCTAAGAAAGCTTACTCTTAGTCAAGATGGATTTTCGGGACAAATAAGTACACTTGATGAGATCATTAAGCTAGCAAAGGGTAAAATCAAACTCAATATTGAAGTGAAGCTTCATGGGGGCGAAAAAGATTTTGTAAACAAAGTATTAAAAACGATCAAAGATAATGAATTTGAGAAGCAATGTGTAATTCAAACGTTACACTATCCACTTATTAAAGAGTTTAAGCGTGCAAATCCAGATATAAAAGTAGGATATATATTGTATGCAAGTAGAGCTAACTTAAAGAATGTGAAGGCTGACTTTTATGTAGCGGAAGAATACATGTTAAATAAGAAATTAGTAAAAGAAGCAAGGAAGTTAAACAAGCCAATTTACGTATGGACAGTAAATGATATGGAAAATTTAAAGGCATATTATAAGTTAAACGTAGATGGTATTATAACCGATTACCCTGAGGATGCACGTGAAACAATTAAGATGTTAAAAGAGCAAGAAGCGGAAGAAAGTGATCTGTTTGATAAAATTACTGAAACAACAGATGATTTGTTTTCAAAGTTATTTATAAGTTACCCAGCTGCCGGCTAAATGCCAGCAGCTGTTTTTTGTAAAAAGAATATATCTCTAAAGTATTGTGTAAAGTAATAACTGTATATGTATACGTCGACATTTGGTTTTTTTACATTGTTAAATTATTGTCAAATAATAAATGAGCACTGCTTATTTTGAAGGAATATAATAAAAATAGAGTAAGAGATAATGAAATGATTCGAAGTCCCTAATAGAATCAATGTTTTATATATTTACACTATTCTAAATATATAAACTTTAGAAAAATGATATGTTAGCGTTTTCATAACTTTTAAGTTATGCTAGAATAAGGACATAAGTTATTAATTATTACAAAAAGAAAAAAGACTTTCTTTTTTCTGTTAATTATAAGGGGGCATTTCATTATGCGTATTGGGGTACCAGCAGAAATTAAAAACAACGAAAACCGTGTGGCAATGACACCAGCAGGTGTTGTACATTTAATTCGTAACAATCACGAAGTATTCATTCAAAAGGGTGCAGGTTTAGGATCTGGTTTCACAGATGCTCAGTATGTTGAAGCGGGAGCAAAAATTGTTGAAACAGCTGAAGAAGCTTGGAACATGGAAATGGTTATGAAAGTTAAGGAACCAATTGAAAGCGAATACAAACACTTCAGTGAAGGTTTAATCTTATTCACATACTTACACTTAGCTCCAGAACCAGAATTAACAAAAGCATTAATCGAAAAGAAAGTTGTTTCTATTGCATATGAAACAGTACAATTAGAAAACCGTTCTCTACCATTACTTGCACCTATGAGTGAAGTAGCTGGTCGTATGGCTGCACAAATCGGTGCACAATTCCTTGAGAAAAACAAAGGCGGTAAAGGTATCTTACTTGCAGGTGTTCCAGGGGTTAAACGTGGTAAAGTAACAATTATCGGTGGTGGACAAGCTGGTACAAATGCTGCTAAAATTGCAGTTGGACTAGGTGCGGATGTAACAATCATCGACTTAAGTGCAGAACGTCTTCGTCAATTAGATGACATTTTCGGAAACCAAGTAAAAACTTTAATGTCTAATCCTTACAATATTGCAGAAGCTGTAAAAGAGTCTGATCTTGTAATTGGTGCAGTATTAATCCCAGGTGCAAAAGCACCAAAACTTGTAACAGAAGAAATGATTAAATCAATGGAACCAGGTTCTGTTGTTGTAGATATCGCGATTGACCAAGGTGGTATTTTCGAAACAACTGACCGTATTACAACTCATGATAACCCAACTTACGAAAAACACGGCGTTGTTCATTATGCAGTTGCAAACATGCCAGGTGCGGTTCCACGTACATCAACTCTTGCATTAACAAACGTAACAGTACCATATGCAGTACAAATTGCTAACAAAGGCTACAAAGAAGCTTGCCTAGGTAACTCTGCATTATTAAAAGGTATTAACACATTAGATGGCTATGTAACATTCGAAGCAGTTGCAGAAGCTCACGGTGTAGAGTACAAAGGTGCTAAAGAATTATTAGAAGCAGAAACAGTATCTTGCTAATAGAAGCATTATACAAAACAAAATCGAACAATATATAAAACAACATGATAAGAGCTAAGAGATAATACCTCTTAGCTCTTCTTGGTAAAAGGGGGCATTCATCGTGGCCAACCTATTTAAAAAGAAATCCGTTACGCAATTGTTAGGGGAAAGTAAAAGTAAAACTTTAACGAAAACGCTAGGGGCATTTGACCTAACAATGCTAGGGATTGGTGCGATAATTGGTACAGGAGTTCTAGTATTAACTGGATTAGTAGCAGCAAGAGATGCTGGTCCAGCGGTTATTTTTTCATTTATGATTGCAGCAATTGTTTGTGGATTTGCAGCTTTATGTTATGCAGAGGTTGCATCTACACTTCCTGTTTCAGGTAGTGTGTACACGTATTCGTATGCAACAATTGGTGAGTTTGTAGCTCATTTAATGGGATGGACATTATTGTCAGTATACGTTGTAACGACTGCCGCAGTAGCTGGCGGATGGACTGGTTACTTCCACAACTTAGTGAGTGGATTGGGCCTTGAAATTCCAAAAGCATTGCTAACAATTCCAGCGCAAGGTGGTATGGTGAACTTACCAGCAGTTATCGTTACGTTAGTGATAACTTGGTTGTTATCACGAGGTACGAAAGAAAGTAAGCGTGTGAATAACATAATGGTATTAATTAAAATTGGTATTGTTGTTTTATTCATTGCAGTTGGTGTATTCTACGTGAAACCAGAAAACTGGATACCATTTGCACCGTACGGTTTAAGTGGAGTGTTCGCGGGAGGAGCAGCAGTATTCTTTGCTTTCTTAGGATTTGATGCATTAGCAACTTCTGCTGAAGAAGTAAAAAATCCGCAACGTGATTTACCGATTGGTATTATTGCTTCGTTAGTTATTTGTACAATCATTTATGTTGTAGTTTGTCTCGTTATGACAGGTATGGTTTCTTATAAAGAGTTAGATGTACCAGAAGCTATGGCATATGTGTTAGAAGTTGTAGGACAAGATAAAGTAGCTGGTGTAATCGCAATTGGAGCTGTAATTGGTATTATGGCTGTAATTTTCGCTTATATTTATGCGACAACACGTGTATTCTTCGCAATGAGCCGTGACGGTTTATTACCAAAATCTTTTGCGAAAATTAACAAGAAGACTGAAGCGCCAACATTTTCAGTTTGGTTAACAGGAATTGGTAGTGCTTTAATTGCTGGATTTATCGATTTAAAAGAATTGTCGAATTTAGCGAATATTGGAGCGTTATTAACATTCGCCATGGTTGGTGTAACTGTTATCATTCTTCGTAAAACGCATCCGAAGCTACAACGTGGATTTATGGTACCACTTGTACCGATCTTACCGATTATTTCAATTGCATGTTGTTTATTCTTAATGGTAAATTTACCATTAACAACATGGATTTACTTTGGTATTTGGTTAGCAATTGGAGTAGTTGTATACTTTGTTTATTCGAAAAAGCATAGTCATTTAAAAGAAGATGGAAGTTCGCAGGATAATTTAGAAGAAGCTAATTAAAGGGATATAAAGTTAGTAAGCCTTGTGCGTCTAGGGAGCGCGCAAGGCTTTTTCTTTTGGAGAAAAAAGGGAATGATTGTTATTTTGTCGAATGTTTATGTCGGAATATGAAGAAGGGGTGGGAGCAAAATGCAAGAAACGAAAGTTGTTGTTGGAGCAGAGGGATATAATAATAACCCTGGTTGGTTACATACGAATGAAGACGAATTAAATTTATTACGAAGAGAAATGTGGCTTGATAAATTTCAGCCTAATTCTTTATCAGTAATTTTAGCGGAACATGTATGGGAGCATTTATCATACGAGGAAGGAATCGAAGCGGCAAAGATTTATTATGAGTTTTTAACGGAGGATGGATATATTCGTTGTGCAGTGCCAGATGCATTTTTTCCAGATGAAGAATATCAGCAAGGTGTACAAGTAGGTGGACCTGGTCCGTTAGATCATCCAGCAGCAAGCCATAAAATCGTTCATAACTATAAAACAATCACGTCTATGTTTGAATCAGCAGGTTTTCAAGTGAGGATTTTAGAATATTGTGATGAGAATGGTGGGTTTTATTATAATGACTGGGATGAAAAGAAAGGATTCATTTACCGATCGAAACGTTTTGATCATAGAAATCAAGGTGGTAAATTAGAGTTTGCTTCGTTAATTGTGGATGCAGTGAAAGTTAATAAATAAGAGAAGGATGCACGCTAGTTTTCGTGCATCCTTTTTTGTATGAAGAGTATGATAGGTGCGGAGAATATTGATATGCTTATGTTGAAATGTGAACGGAATTGTCAAAAAAATCTTTCGGTTTTTATTGACACATATGAATAGGCGCTCATATAATAAAGGTATAAGATATATGAATGATTGTTCATATGTTCAATTAAAGAGGTGAGCTATAATGGCTAGAAATAAAGTAGAAACGCCACAAGAGACATGTTCTCAAACGATAATTCATGAAGAAGTCGTTGATCAAGTAAAACAAACAATTCCAACTGATGAAAGTTTAAGTAAAGTAGCAGAATTATTTAAAATATTAGGCGATCGTACACGTACGAGAATATTACATGCGTTATTTGAAGCTGAAATGTGCGTTTGTGATTTAGCGTATTTATTAGGAATGACACAATCATCTATTTCGCATCAGCTTCGTGTATTAAAGCAAGCGAAACTTGTAAAGAATCGTAAAGAAGGAAAAGTCGTTTATTATTCGTTAGCTGACCAGCACGTAATTCATATCTTCGAGCAAGCGTTTGAACACGTAAACGAGGAAGAATAAAAAAACGCGAGGAGGGAGAATGATGGCTGAAGCATTAGTGAAAAAGAAACTGATGTTAGAAGGTTTAGATTGTGCGAACTGTGCAATGAAAATTGAAAAAGGCGTTGGGAATATAGAAGGAGTAAATTCGTGCTCTGTAAACTTCGCAACAAAGACAATGATTCTAGAAACAGCACAAAAAAAAGAAAACGAAGTTGTTACGGAAGCAAAGCAACTCGTTACAAAATTAGAACCGCATATTAAAGTGCAAGAAGAACAAAAAACAAAAGTTGCAAAAGAAGTATTTATATTAGAAGGTTTAGACTGTGCGAATTGTGCAATGAAGATTGAAAATAAGGTAAAGGAAATGCCGACAGTTTCAGAAGCAACTGTTGATTTCGTATCAAAGAAATTACGAATAGAAGTTGCGAATAAAAGAGAACTAGAATCGACTGTGGAAGATATAAAAAACGTCGTACAAAAGTTAGAACCAGACGTGAAAGTTGTGCGTGAAGAGAAGAAAGGTCATGATCACGGACATAGCCACGACCATGGTGAAGCAAATGTGAAAAAGATGGTTGGACGATTAGTAGTCGGTGGAATCTTGACAGGGATTGCTGCGCTAGCAGGCTTACCACAAATGATAACAATTCCGCTATTCGTCCTTGCGTATTTATTAATAGGTGGAGATATCGTTTGGAGAGCGGTAAGAAATATAACTCGCGGTCAAGTATTTGATGAGAACTTCTTAATGGCCATTGCGACGCTAGGAGCTTTTGCGATTCAACAATATCCAGAAGCGGTTGCGGTAATGTTATTCTATCAAGTAGGGGAACTATTCCAAAGTATTGCGGTAAACCGTTCTCGAAAATCAATTACTTCATTAATGGATATTCGTCCTGATTATGCGAATGTAAAGATTGGAAGTGAAACGAAACAAGTATCACCAGAAGATGTACAAATCGGTGATTATATTATTGTTAAGCCAGGTGAGAAAGTACCATTAGATGGAAAAGTAGTTGAAGGAACATCAATGGTAGATACTTCAGCGTTAACTGGTGAATCTGTACCACGTGAAGTTGAAGTTGGAAATAATGTATTAAGTGGTTTTGTAAACCAAAATGGTGTATTAACAATTGAAGTTACAAAAGAATTTGGTGAATCAACTGTATCAAAAATTTTAGATTTAGTTCAAAATGCAAGCAGTAAAAAGGCACCAACAGAAAACTTTATTACGAAGTTTGCGCGCTACTACACTCCAGTTGTAGTTATTACAGCAGCAATCATGGCATTTGTTCCACCACTTATTTTAGAAGGGGCTACATTCGCTGATTGGATTTATAGAGCTTTAGTGTTCTTAGTAATCTCTTGTCCATGTGCGTTAGTTGTATCCATTCCTCTCGGATTCTTTGGAGGTATCGGAGGGGCATCTAAAAGTGGTATTTTAGTAAAAGGAAGTAACTATTTAGAAGCTTTAAACGATGTGAAATATATCGTTTTTGATAAAACAGGAACATTAACAAAAGGTGTCTTCAAAGTTACAAAAATGGAAGCAAGCGAAGGTACTACAAGTGAAGAACTGTTAGAGTATGCAGCATTTGCTGAAGTGTATTCTAACCATCCAATTGCCCAATCTATTCGAAATGCATATGGAAAATCAATTGAAGAAAAACTAATTGATGATTATAACGAAATTTCTGGCCACGGTACAGTTGTAAAAGTACAAGGAAAAGAAATCTTTGCAGGTAATGCAAAATTAATGAGAAAAGAAAACATTACATGTAAGCAACCAGAAACAGTAGGTACATTAGTTCACGTTGCTGTAGATGGAAAATATGCAGGTTATATTGTTATCTCTGATGAGGTAAAAGAGGATTCAAAACAAGCGATTCAACAGTTAAAAGAACTAGGTATTAAGAAAACAGTGATGTTAACTGGTGATGCAAAACCAGTAGGCGAAGCTGTTGGTAAAGCGTTAGGCTTAGATGAAGTTCATGCGGAACTACTACCGCAACAAAAAGTAGAAGAGATTGAAAAAATTGATGCGGCGAAGCACGGAAAAGAAAAAGTTGCCTTCGTTGGTGACGGTATTAACGATACACCGGTATTGGCACGAGCAGATGTCGGTATTGCAATGGGTGGTTTAGGATCAGACGCAGCAATTGAAGCGGCAGACATCGTTATAATGACTGATGAGCCTTCAAAAATTGCAACAGCAGTAAAAATTGCAAAACGTACACGAAGTATTGTATGGCAAAATATTATATTTGCATTAGGTGTAAAAGGGTTAGTTTTATTACTTGGTGCTTTTGGTATTGCAACAATGTGGGAAGCTGTCTTCTCAGATGTTGGTGTGACACTACTTGCAGTGTTAAATGCAATGCGTGTACTACGAGTGAAAGAGTTATAAAAAAAGAAGACGCGATTGCGTCTTCTTTTTTTGTTATTTTAATATACTTTTTACAAATGACCATTTGGTATTGGAAAAACAGAGAAGAGGGAAACTTCTCTGTTTTTCCCGCATTAACGGGCAGTAAGACTCCCGCCTCAAAATTCGGCAAATGCGAGGAAGTTAGGTGGGAGTTAACTGCCCGTAAAAGCCCGATTGGTGCAACTAATAATCAGTGGGGGATGGACAAAACTCCTACTGATTAAAGTTTCACTTTATTTTTGTATGTTTTTTTCAACTTGTTCTCGAACAGTTTGAATGTAATTCATTTTATGATCCCAGCATTCTTGGCTTAAATCGACAGGGTACTCTTCGGGATTTAAAGTTCGCATATATTCCTCCCAAAATAGCGCGAGACTCTGTTCATTATATAGTTGAATATCTAATATGCTTGGTAGCTCATAGGTTCTTTTACCGTTAACGAAAATGTCCTTATGCAGTTCGCGTGCTTCAAAGTTTGTTACGAATTTACTTATATACGTGTGAACAGGATGAAACATTTTTAAACGCTCTTCTTTTCCAGGTTCTTCAGAATCTAACGCAATATAATCGCCTTCTGCATGATCGTTAACACGATTGATAATACGATAAATTCGTTTAAGTCCTGGAGTTGTAATCTTTTCAGGGTTAGATGAAATTTTAATCGTATCATTTAATTCCCCGTCAGTATCTTCAATCGCAACTAGTTTGTAGACAGCCCCTAATGCTGGTTGCTCAAAGGATGTAATTAATTTTGTTCCAACACCCCATACGTCAATTTTTGCTCCTTGAGATTTTAAATGCATAATTGTGTATTCATCTAAATCGCTAGAAGCGATAATCTTTGTATTTGTAAATCCAGCTTCATCTAGTAGTTTTCTTGCTTTTTTAGATAAATAAGCCATATCACCACTATCAAGGCGAATCCCATAAAAATCGATACGGTCTCCAAACTCTTTCGCGACACGAATTGCATTTGGAACACCTGATTTTAAAGTGTCGTATGTATCGACAAGAAAAACACACTTTTTATGTGTCTCAGCATATTTTTTAAATGCAACATATTCATCACGATATGCTTGAACGAAAGAGTGGGCATGCGTGCCGGCTACAGGTATTCCGAAGCGTTTCCCCGCACGAACGTTACTCGTAGATGAAAACCCACCAATAAAGGCAGCGCGTGTACCCCAAAGGGCAGCATCAAACTCGTGGGCACGTCTTGTTCCGAACTCTAAAAGTTCATCGTTATTTGCAGCATGCTTCATACGAGCAGCTTTTGTAGCGATTAATGTTTGGTAATTCACAATGTTTAAGAGAGCAGTTTCAATAATTTGTGCTTCGCCGAGTGATGCATCAACACGTAATAAAGGCTCGTTATTAAAAACAACTTCACCTTCTTGCATACTACGAATTGTCCCAGTGAATTTCATATTTTGTAAATAATGAAGGAAGTCTTCTTCAAATTGTAATTCTGCTAAATAAGCGATATCGCTTTCGGTAAAGCTGAAATTTTCTATATACTCTACAATTTTCTCAAGGCCAGCAAAAACAGCGTAGCCATTCTCGAATGGAAGCTTTCGAAAATATAAATCAAAAACAGAACGGCGATTATGAATACCATCTTTCCAATATGTATAAGCCATGTTGATTTGATATAAATCTGTATGTAAGGCGTAACTATCGTCTTTATAATAATTCATTGCGAAAACACCTCCGTAATTTGGTTATAGTATACCAATTTTGCAACGTTCGTAGCAAAGAAGAGATATTGATGTGAAGTCAAGAGAGAAAAAAATGAAATAATGCATATTTTTTAGAAAATTAACATTTATCAATTTATATTTCTCTAGATTTTATGTATTATTAGAGTAATGGGGGTAATGAGAATGGAGGAGGACAATGCAACAAACATTAGAAAAAATAGGCAAACAAGTCTTTTACAAGCGGCTACAGCAAAAAATGACACAAGAAGAATTATGTCAGGGCATTTGTTCTGTCTCATACTTAAGTAAGATCGAAAATGGAAAGATCGAAGCATCAGAAGAAATTCTACAATTGCTCTGCACAAGGCTAGAAATTGCTGTGACAGATTTGAGAGATGTAGAAGAAGATGTGAAGGGGAAGCTGGATGAGTGGCTGAATGCACTAGTTCATTTGGACAAGCAACAAGTAGAACGTATATATGAAGAGTTGCAAGGTGAAATGAAGCATGTGTTGGATTTTGAAATTATAAATTATTATAAGCTACTTTATACGCGGTATTTAATTATGAAAAGGGATTTTCCTGCTGTTGAAGAAGAGTTAGAGGGCTTAAAGAAGATGTACAAAAAGTATTCACCATTTCAGAAATTATTATATACGTATAGCAAAGGGTTATATTATTTTTTGCAACATAAATATAAGGCGGCATTGGAGTACTTGGCTCGAACAGAAGTAATGGCAAAGGAACAAGGCTACCATGAAAATGGGATATATTTCAATTTAGCTCTTGTTTATAATGAATTAGAAGTTGAACATATGACTTTACATTTTGCTAATGTAGCAATGGAAGGATTTAAGAATGAATATAAGTTCCGTTATGTGATAAATTGCCAATTGCTTATTGCGCTGAGTTATATACAAAAAAAACAATATAATGAAGCGCTATCTATTTATAACAATATTTTGAGAGAAGCAAATTCTTTTGCTGATAAAGAAAGCATAACAGCTATTGCTTTAAATAACTTAGGATTCTTGTATTATAACTTAAAAGATTATGCAAAAGCTAAAGATTATTATTTGCAATGCTTACAGTATAAGAAGGAAGAGGATTTAAATTATATTGATGCAGTATATGAGATTGCTTTACAATGTATTGAATTAAAAGAATTTGAAGAAGCGAAAGATTGGATCGGTAAAGGGATAGATGTCGCGAAGAGGGATGAAAAGTATAAAAGTATGCTATATATACTTTTAATGCTTAAGCATAAATACTTTGAAACTAAAGATGTTTATAAAAAATTTTTAGAAGTTGAGGCAATCCCATTTTTTAGAGGCGAAGAGAATAAAAAGGAATTAAAAATGGTGTATTTAGAACTAGCAGGGTATCATGAAGAATTATTAGAGTTTCGAGAAAGTAATAACTATTATAAATTAGCAATTAATTTATTAGAAGAAAAGGGAGGAAAATAATATGAAGAAAATAATTATTGGTGCTTTGGCTTTGGTAGCTGTATTAGTGGTATTGGAACCGCAATATGCTTGGACATCGGATATCTATGGTCAAGGAGAGAAAGTAGTTGAAGTGGTAAACTTTTAATAGAAACCCCTTTCCAATCGGAAAGGGGTTTTTCAATATTTGTTCCCCAAAATTCTACAAAACTTGAGAAAAAAATTATTTGAATTTTTAGTATATTAATAGTGGAAACATAATGCTAATATAAAACTACTCTTTTTCAAAAATTTTTTATTAGGGGGAAGGTTATATGAAAAAGAAGAGTTTAGCGTTAGTGTTAGCGACAGGAATGGCAGTTACTACATTTGGAGGGACAAGCTCTGCGTTTGCAGATTCAAAGAATGTGCTCTCTACAAAGAAGTACAACGAAACGGTGCAGTCACCTGAGTTTATTTCTGGTGATCTAACAGAAGCGACTGGTAAGAAAGCGGAATCTGTTGTGTTTGATTATTTAAACGCAGCAAAAGGTGATTATAAGCTAGGGGAAAAGAGTGCGCAAGATTCTTTCAAAGTGAAACAAGTGAAGAAAGATGCAGTAACTGATTCAACGGTAGTACGTATGCAACAAGTTTATGAAGGAGTACCTGTATGGGGTTCTACTCAAGTAGCTCACGTAAGTAAAGATGGTTCTTTAAAAGTGTTGTCTGGAACAGTTGCGCCTGATTTAGACAAAAAGGAAAAGTTGAAAAATAAAAATAAGATTGAAGGCGCAAAAGCAATTGAAATCGCGCAGCAAGATTTAGGTGTAACACCGAAATATGAGGTAGAACCAAAAGCGGACTTATATGTATATCAAAACGGTGAAGAAACAACATATGCATATGTTGTAAATCTAAACTTCTTAGATCCAAGCCCAGGAAACTACTACTATTTCATTGAAGCAGACAGCGGTAAAGTATTAAATAAATATAATACAATTGATCATGTGACGAATGATGATAAGTCACCTGTTAAACAAGATGCTCCTAAACAGGATGCAAAAGCAGTTGTAAAGCCTGTAACAGGAACGAATAAAGTAGGAACTGGTAAAGGTGTATTAGGAGATACGAAGTCGCTTAATACAACATTATCTGGATCATCTTACTATTTACAAGATAATACACGCGGAGCAACAATTTTCACATATGATGCGAAAAACCGTTCAACATTACCGGGAACATTATGGGCAGATGCAGATAATGTTTTCAATGCAGCGTATGATGCAGCAGCAGTAGATGCTCATTATTATGCAGGTAAAACATATGATTACTATAAAGCTACATTTAACAGAAATTCTATTAATGATGCAGGAGCGCCATTAAAATCAACAGTTCATTACGGAAGTAATTATAATAATGCATTCTGGAACGGCTCGCAAATGGTATACGGAGATGGTGATGGTGTAACATTCACTTCATTATCTGGTGGAATTGATGTAATCGGTCACGAATTAACGCATGCGGTTACGGAAAATAGCTCGAATTTAATTTATCAAAATGAATCAGGAGCATTAAATGAAGCAATTTCTGATATCTTTGGTACGTTAGTAGAATTCTATGATAATCGTAATCCAGATTGGGAGATTGGTGAAGATATTTATACGCCTGGACAAGCAGGAGATGCACTTCGTTCTATGAGTGATCCTGCGAAGTATGGTGACCCAGACCATTAT
This sequence comes from Bacillus sp. NPDC094077, assembly GCF_050279465.1. Classification (NCBI taxonomy): domain Bacteria; kingdom Bacillati; phylum Bacillota; class Bacilli; order Caryophanales; family Bacillaceae; genus Bacillus; species Bacillus sp. NPDC094077. The sequence goes on from NZ_JBNNUF010000010.1 coordinate 72,285, forward strand.
TCTAAACGTTACACTGGTTCAAGTGATAACGGTGGCGTTCATACAAACAGTGGTATTATTAACAAACAAGCATATTTATTAGCAAATGGTGGTACACATTACGGTGTAACTGTAACTGGTATCGGAAAAGATAAATTAGGTGCAATTTACTACCGTGCGAATACACAATATTACACGCAATCTACTACATTTAGTCAAGCTCGCGCTGGTGCAGTACAAGCTGCTGCTGACTTATATGGTGCGAATTCTGCTGAAGTAACAGCGGTTAAGCAATCATTTAGTGCTGTTGGTGTAAACTAAGATACTTCTATTCGTAAGAGATATGTATTAATCGAATATACTTCAAAAATAAAGAAGGAGCCTATGCTCCTTCTTTATTTTTTTCTCCATTTTTTCCACAAATAAAATAATCCGATACAACCTGCGATTGTTATAATCCACTTCGCTTCATTTGTTCCATTCATAACTTGGTATGCCGAATATACTTCGATCAATAAGGCCGGTATTTTCCCTATTGTGCTGGCAATACTGAAAGAGGGTAATGACATTTTCCCTAGAGCTGCAAATAAAGTAACGATACTTGCTGGAATGAAAGGGATAAAACGAAAAGATAGAACGAGTAGAAAGGCCTCTTTACCTTCTACGTAAAGGAGACGTTCTACCTTTGGATACTTATTTACTTTATCGTGAGTGAATTTTTGAAGGCCTATGCGATAAATATAAAACGAGATAATAGCCCCTAATGCTTCACCTGCGATTGAAATGAGTGTGCCATTTGTTAAGCCAAAGAGCTGTATATTAATGGCGGTTAAAAAGATGCTAGGGATAAAACCTAAAAGGCTAATGATGATATTAATTACGATACTAAGTGGAACTGCGATTGAATAATAGTCTGTTAAGAAGTTCTGAATTGTTTCTGCCATTGTATAAAATCCTTTATCTTTTTTTGCATTACACCATATTTCTATTGTGTAGGCAAGTGCAAATTTACATAATGTAGAAAAGCGTTGACGGAAAGGGTATTATATACCTTATACGGGTATTAGGTATATGAAAATAGGGGTATTTTATGTGTTTTGAAAAAATACATAATAAACCCTTATATAAAAGGATTTATTATGTATATTATCAGTAATTTCATTTGGGAAATAATAATAAAATGATAGGGGTATATATTCAATCGGGCGAAAAATAGAGGTTTGGTGAAAGTGTGTGGGTAAATATAGAAAAATGGATGAGGAATTTTAAAACTGATAGGTTTTTTCGTTGTGAAATTGACTTTTAGTGAAGTTATGATAATAATCATGGAAGAGGTGATATGATGAAACGAATAAGTAGTCTTTTCTTGAGTAGCTTATTGGCATTCATGCTGATCTTAAGTGGATGTGCAGGAAAAGAACAAAAAACAGAGAAACAAACAGGGAATCAAGCTACGTCAGTAAAAAAAATTAGTGATAATATTTTAGATGAAATGGAAGGACCACCTAAAAATGGTCATACGATTGAAAGGCATGTAGGCAAATCAGAAGAGGATTTGAAGAATCGTTTGAAGACAGATAAAGTATCAGCAGCAAGTACATACTATGATAAAGAAACAGCGACGAAAGCTGTAAAAGATAGTTTGAAGCAACACGATAAGGAAATTCAGGATTGGTTAAAAAACTCTAAAGAGGCTCGTCTTGTATTGAATACAACTCATGCATTCCCAGTTGGAAAAACGGTAATAAAGAAAAATATGAGTGTAAAAGACAAACTAGTAAAGACTGTAACTGTTTTAGCGAGAGATAAGTCAGGGGAATTAGGATTCAAGATTGTTACTTCTTATCCATCTGACAAATAAGAAGGGGGAGTAAACATGTATACGACATTACAATACTTTCTCAAATCGTATTGTACGTTAAGCATCCATGAGAATGAAATAGTACATGTGATGGAAGAGTTTCTAGAGCAAGAAGATGAAGAAATTGTTTTGAAATTACGCGATGAATTAGTGAATATGAAGAAAAAGAACGAGTGGGAAGCAGCATGCGTATTAGCTGCGAAGCAAGGAAATCGTATGTGGTCTTTAGAAGAAACGAAAGACCATCTTGAAACTTTTTTACTATTATTGCAAAAGAAAAAGGCGTGAGTAGATCACGCCTTTTTATATACGCTTTTTGAAATTTGTCCATTTGAGATTACTTCACCGTTTTGTGTTACTTTTTTATATGTCACAGCCGTAATTTTATCGCCAGTCTCACTAATCACTTTAGAAGAAACGTCTACATCTTTCCCAGTAGCTGTACCGAAAATGCGTGCAGTAATACTACCTCCATTTGAAAAGGCTTGAATGTAAATATAATTCCCGGTATTGTTTTTAAATTTTAAATCAGGTCCATAATCTGCCACTGCTGCATCTTGGCCAAGTGGTAAGTAATGTACAGGCATAGAATGGTTGCTTCGAGCTACAATTCCTAAGTCAGCTCTTAAAGCTGCGCTATATAATGTGCTACTTACTTGGCAAACTCCCCCGCCAGCACTTTGTATAACTTTACCTTGCAAGTATACTGCTGCGGATTTATACCCATGCGCAGCATCAGTTACGCCAACACGTCCGTTAAAACTAAATGTTTCATCAGGTGCTACAATAGCTCCACTTAAAGTATTAGCTGACTTATTTACGTTAAACGATTGGTTTCCATTACGGCCAGCCATTGGAGTAGAATATTCAGCAATGACTTCTTTAATCCCCATTTTCTGTATATCTTCTGTGGAACGTTCAGGCTTTAGTAGTGTAACTGGTAATGTAACATCTGATGTGCCAGAAGTGATGGCCTGTTTCGTTAAATCAGTTAGTTTTCCTTTATCAATTTTTTCTCCGTTTTGACTTTGACTAATATTTACTGTAGAGCCTTCAACACTTAATTCTGCATTAACAGGATTTTTTAATGCAGAATTATATTTATCTTTTATAAAGGTTTCATAAGCAGTTGTATTTAATTGTGGTGTTAATTTATAGTCACGTTTTATCTCACCGTTTTCAGCTTGCTGTCGCATTTTGTAACGGTTTATTATGTTTCCTTCTTGTTCTTTAAAGATTTTGTCGACAATATCTTTCTCTTTATAATCGATCCCTAAATCTTTCCATTTGTAAGTTTGTTTATCATTTTGGAATATGTAGGTAAGGGGTTTTTGATCTAATTCAGTTACCTTTTGATTAATAATTGCTTGAATATCTGCTTTATTTTTTCCATCAAGAGAAATACCTTCAAACGTAGTGTTTGGTAATGCGGTGGTATCTAATTGATTATTCAATTTGGATACATATTGATATCCACTAATACCTCCTACACAAAGTAATATGCCACCAGCAATTGCAGAACCAATCAGTATTTTACTTAGCTTCATCTATTTCCCCCCAGAAATTTTTATATAAATATATGTATTACATTTTTTGTATAAAAATGATGAAAATAACATTATGTACGTCCTAGTATACTATTATTTTCACTGTGTGTGTAATGTTTTTATAAAAAATGTTACACTGTTGTAATAATTATCTCTTTTTGTCACAATATGCATGAAAAATATGTTGAAAATTATAATAAAAAGGCTGCCTAGAAAGATCTAGCAGCCTTTTTATTATAATTTTTTATGCTCATTTTTATTCGTAACACCGAGATGTTCTTGAAGTGTTGTCGATATATTATTGACGCTTTTTTCGTTTGGAACGTAATAATAAATACCGCCTATATATTTATCAGTACCTTCCACTTGCAATTTGTCCATTTTTAAACTTGAATTCATTGAATTTTTTGCAATTGTCATCATATCATCAAAAGTTAAATTAGTTTTTAGGTCTTTATCGACAGCATCTAGTAGGCCCCCGATTTTATTAATGGAATTAAGAGATAATGCTTTTTCAGCAATAGCTTCTAAAACAAGCTGTTGTCGTTGACCACGCATATAGTCGCTATCGATATGGCGAGTTCTAGCTAGTGCAAGTGCCTCTTCTCCATTTAAATGTTGACGTCCTTTTTTGAGATGAATGGCATCTGCTTCATCTTTACTATTTTGTTCTGTGAACTCAACTGGAACATCGACAGTAATACCGCCAAGGGAATCAACGATTTTAATAAAGGATTTAAAGTTGAATTTTACATAGTAGTCAACTGGGACATCTAAAAAGTTCTCTACTGTATCAATCGTGCTGTCTACACCACCAAATACATGTGCGTGCGTAATTTTATCATATTTATCACGCGATTTAATGTAGACACGTGAGTCACGTGGAATGCTGACAAGTTTAACAGATTTATCGTTTTTATTAATTGTTGCAAGTAATAACGCATCCGTACGAGTTGCTTTTCCGTAATTTTTTTCCCTAATATCACTTTCATCAACACCCATAATAAGTACGGAAATATTATCAGTCATAGGCTTAACAGCTTTTTCACGTTTGCTGGATTTATCGCCTCGACCTAGTTCAGAATAAGCATTACTTAAAACGGATTTTGCTTTACTGTATATATGGAAGGAGTATCCTCCCGCTCCAAGTGCTACAATTAGCAATGGAATAAGAAGGAACCAAAGTAGGCGTTTTTTCTTTGAGCGTCCTTTTTTGGCTCGCATATTGTTGTTCATATCGGATTTCATCATTTTTTCTCCTTTAAAACTATCAAAGTGTATACATCTAGAAGCGTATTCAAACACATAAAAAATATTGTACGCTAAATAAAAGCGATTGTACATGTATAAAAAATAGATGTCTTGATTATTTATAAGGCATCTATTCGTTATTGTATACAAAAGACAGGGGGAAGAAAATGATAAAATTTTACCTAATTACAACATAATGCTTACGATAATTGCAGATAAAATACTAACGAGAGTAGCTCCGTAAAGTAATTTTAAACCAAATCGCGCAACAACGTTTCCTTGTTCTTCGTTTAATCCTTTTACTGCACCTGAAATAATTCCAATGGAAGAAAAGTTGGCAAAAGAAACGAGGAAGACAGAAATAATACCCACTGTACGTGGAGAAAGGCTGTTGGAAATTTTGCTAAGATCCATCATTGCTACAAATTCATTTGTGACGAGCTTTGTTGCCATAATACTACCAGCTGTGACAATTTCAGAACTCGGTACACCGATAAGAAATGCAATAGGAGCAAATACGTAGCCGATTAATTGCTGGAAAGTAATGCCGAATATAATGAGGAATAGGTCGTTAATGCAACTCATTAGTGCGACGAATCCGATGAGCATAGCGCCGACGACAATGGCTACACGAAAACCATCAAGAATGTATTCTCCAAGCATCTCAAAAAAACTTTGCTTTTCACCTTTTATTTCCAAAATGTCTTCGTCATCTTTCACATCGTAAGGGTTAATGATGAGTACGATAATAAAACCGCTAAATAAATTGAGAACGAGTGCGGTTACTACATATTTAGGTTCAATCATCGTCATATAGGCACCTACGATAGACATAGATACGGTTGACATAGCCGAAGCGCAAAGGGTATAAAGACGATGTTTTGGAATTTGAGCTAATTGTTTTTTTACTGTAATAAACACTTCTGATTGACCGACAATGGCAGAAGCGATAGCGTTGTAAGATTCTAATTTCCCAAGACCATTTATTTTACTAAGAAAATAACCGATCCAGCGAATAAAAAATGGTAGTATTTTGAAATGTTGTAATATACCAATTAAGACGGAGATAAAAACAATTGGTAATAATACAGTAAGGAAAAATGGCATTTCACCTTTATTTGCAAGACCACCGAATACAAAGTTTATACCATTAGCAGCATATTCGAGTAGCTTTGTAAACAGGCTAGAAATGATTGTAATAAGTACAAGTCCAATTTCTGTATTTAATAATAAATAGGTTAAAATTAACTGTATAATAAGCATGATAAAAATTGGCTTAATTTTAATATGTTTCTTATTATTACTAGCAATATAAGCAAGGAAGAAAACAACGATAAGTCCGACGAAAAAAGTGATAAATTTCATAATAAGCCCCCTAAAAGAGATATTCTGCTATATAGGTTTTTCATTTCAAGGGAGAATATGCATCTTTGGTAAAGAAAGGAATAGAGAGATCATGAATATATGTAGAGTGCATCATGTTGCAATTATTTGTTCGAATTATGAAGTGTCAAAGAATTTTTATACTAGGATATTAGGTTTTAAAGCGATAAATGAAGTATATAGAGCAGAGCGAGATTCTTATAAGTTAGATTTATGTGTAGGAGAAGAGTATCAAATCGAATTATTTTCATTTCCACATCCACCTGAGCGTAAAAGCTTTCCAGAAGCAGCTGGACTGAGACATTTAGCATTTGCTGTTACACATATAGAAGAAGCTGTGAAACATTTGAACCGACATGGTGTGGAGACTGAGTCGATACGTATTGATGAAATCACGGGTAAAAAATTCGTCTTTTTCCAAGACCCTGATGGCTTGCCTTTAGAATTGTATGAGAGCTGAAAATTGGTGAATTTTATATAGGGTTGCTTTCAAGCAAATGAAGAAACTAAAGTGAAACTTCTTTTTTAAAGGAGGTGTAACTTTAGCTAAGAAAGCTAAAGGGGATATGTGGATATTTTAAAATTATTGATGGTAGCCATCCTTATTGCATTAACAGGTTTTTTTGTGGCTGTTGAGTTTGCAATCATTAAGGTGCGTAGCAGTCGTATCGATCAACTCGTTAGTGAAAAAAGACGAGGAGCATTGGCAGCGAAAAAAGTAACTTCAAATTTAGATGAGTATTTATCAGCCTGTCAGTTAGGTATTACGATTACTGCTTTAGGGCTCGGGTGGTTAGGAGAGCCGACGATTAAACATTTACTTGAGCCGTTGTTCTTAAAATTACATGTATCTCCTACAATTGCCAGTACAGTTTCATTTATTATTGCCTTTGCAGCGATTACATTTTTACATGTTGTTATTGGGGAACTTGCTCCGAAGACATTTGCTATACAAAAGGCAGAGCAGGTTAGTTTATTATTATCGAAACCACTTATTTACTTTTACCGAGCTATGTATCCCTTCATTTGGGCTTTAAATGGTTCGGCAAGGCTTGTAACAGGCTTATTCGGCTTACATCCAGCCTCTGAACATGAAGTGGCTCATTCAGAGGAAGAACTAAGATTAATCTTATCTGAGAGCTATGAAAGTGGAGAGATTAATCAAAGAGAATTTAAATACGTAAATAATATTTTTGAATTCGATAATAGAGTTGCAAAGGAAATTATGGTACCTCGTACGGAGGTTGTAGGATTATATGAGGACGAATCGTTTGAAACGCATATTAAAGTAATCGCGCAAGAGAAATATACGAGATATCCTGTATTTGGTGAAGATAAAGATGAAATTATTGGAATGGTTAATGTAAAGGATTTATTTATTCGTTATATGGATGGTAATCGGGATGAAGAATGCTCGATTACACCATATACACGACCTGTTATTGAAGTGCTAGAAAATATCCCAATTCATGATTTATTATTACAAATGCAAAGAAGGCATATTCCGCTAGCTGTCTTATATGACGAATATGGTGGTACAGCAGGGATCGTGACGCTAGAAGATATTCTAGAAGAAATTGTTGGAGAAATTCGGGATGAATATGATGAAGATGAGCATCCGCCTATAGAACATATAAGTGAAGGGTATAAAATCGTTGAGGGAAAAGTGCTTATTAGTGAAGTAAATGATTTATTTGGTATACATTTGGTCGCTGATGATGTAGATACAATTGGTGGCTGGATCATGGTACAAAAACAAGTCGTTGCTGAAGGGGATGTTATTGAGAAACATGGCTTTTATTTTAAAGTCCTTGAAAAGGATATGCATCAAATTAAACGAGTGGAAATAAAGAAAGTAGAAGAATGATTTTCTATTAACTTTAATAAAAAAGATATATAGAAAAATAAGTGTTTGCGCTTTCAAAAAAGGTGTTTTATAGTGAAGGTGGATACTGAAAAATTCTTCTGAATGATACTCGTATTTTGAGAGGGTGGATTTTTCAAATAAGGATTTAGAATGAAAAAGTATAGGTGATGAAAATGATAGCAACGAAGGATATACGTATAGAAAAAGATTTTTTAGGTGAAAAGGAAGTACCAAGTACAGCATATTATGGTGTACAAACATTACGTGCCGTAGAAAACTTCCCGATTACAGGATATCGCATTCATCCGTCACTCATTACGGCAATGGCAATTGTGAAAAAAGCGGCTGCACTTGCGAATATGGATACCGGTTACTTAGCTAAAGATATTGGACAAGAAATTGCGGAGGCGGCGCAAGAAATTGTTGACGGAAAGTTCCATGATCAATTTATCGTGGACCCGATCCAAGGCGGAGCGGGGACTTCCATAAATATGAATACAAATGAAGTAATTGCTAATAGAGCGTTAGAACGTATGGGATATGAAAAAGGTGAATATGCGAAAATTAGCCCAAATACTCATGTGAACATGGCGCAATCAACAAATGATGCATTTCCAACGGGGATTCATATTGCAACTCTTATGATGTTAGAAGAACTTCTTATTACAATGGATGAACTTCATTCTGCTTTCCGTACAAAGGCAAAAGAGTTCGATCATGTTATTAAAATGGGGCGTACACATTTACAAGATGCAGTTCCGATTCGTCTTGGACAAGAATTTGAAGCGTATAGTCGAGTGCTTGAGCGTGATATAAAAAGAATTAAACAGTCTCGTCAACATTTATATGAAGTGAATATGGGAGCGACAGCTGTTGGTACAGGATTAAATGCAAATCCTACTTACATTGAACAAGTGGTAAAACATTTACGAACATTTAGTGGATTCCCACTTGTTGGTGCAGAGCATTTAGTTGATGCAACGCAAAATACAGATGCATACACAGAAGTATCTGCAGCGCTAAAAGTATGTATGATGAATATGTCTAAAATTGCAAACGATCTTCGCATTATGGCATCTGGTCCACGTGTTGGATTGGCTGAGATTCAATTACCAGCTCGTCAGCCAGGTTCATCTATTATGCCAGGTAAAGTAAATCCAGTTATGGCAGAAGTAATTAACCAAGTCGCTTTCCAAGTAATCGGAAACGATCATACAATTTGCTTAGCGTCAGAAGCAGGACAATTAGAGTTAAACGTAATGGAGCCCGTACTTGTATTTAATTTAATTCAATCTATAAGTATTATGAATAACGGATTCCGTGTATTCCGTGAATATTGTATTAAAGGAATTACAGCGAATGAAGAATTGCTGAAGCAATATGTTGAGAAAAGTGTTGGAATTATTACAGCGGTTAATCCTCATATTGGCTATGAAGCAGCATCTCGTATTGCACGTGAAGCAATTGAAACAGGAAAATCTGTTAGAGAGTTATGTTTAGAACATGGTGTACTGACAGATGAAGAATTGGATATCATTTTAGATCCATACGAAATGACACATCCTGAAATTGCTGGAGCTTCTTTATTAAAGAATAAAGTGAAACTTTAATCAGTGGGGGGCCATCCCCACTGATTATTAGTTGAACCAATCGGGCTTTTACTGCCCGTTAATGCGGGAAAAAAATGTAATGTAAAAAACACCGATCCATTTGGATCGGTGTTTTATTTTTAAAAGATATTAAATACAGCATTTAATTGAAGTAAGCTAATAATAGCTAAGAAGATTAAACTATATTTCATCACTGTTTTAAATAGAGCAGATTCTTTACCAACTAGTCCAACTGCCGCACAAGCAACTGCTACAGATTGTGGTGAAACCATTTTTGCGATTGTACCACCAACTACGTTTAATGAAACGAGAGTAGATGGAACGATGTTTAACTGATCGGCAGTTACTGCTTGAAGTGGTGCGAATAATGAACCACTTGATACTACTGATCCTGTAATGAATACGCCAATCCATCCTAAGATTGGAGAAAGAATAGGGAATGCATTTCCAGTAGAAGAGAATGCAAGTCCAAGTGTAGATGACATACCAGAGTAGTTCTCTACGTAAGCTAAAGCGATAACACTACAAATTGTATATACTGGAACTTTTAGTTCTTTTATTGTTTCGATCATTAATTCTTTAATCATTTTGCCGTTTACACGGTAGACGATAAGTGAAACGATAATTGCTAATACAATTGCAGTAGTTGTAGAAGAGAATACATCTAGTTTGAAAATCGCTGCGAAAGGTGTATCAGCTTTTGTGATTGGTGCAGTTTTTATAACTTGATTATGAAGACCAGGGAATTGAATGTTAAATACTAAGTTTGCTAATGGACCATCCGGAGCAAATAAAGCTTTAATTGGTTTTAAATTAAAGATTGTTACAAATGCAGTTAAGAATACGAATGGAGACCAAGCATATAAAATTTGATTGAATGTATGAGATTCTTTTTCTTCTTGTTTTTCTTCTTTAGCAGAAGATTTTGGTTGCCAAACACGTAAGAATAATGCAAGAGCGACCATACTTACGACTGCTGCGAAAATATTAGTAAGTTCAGCGCCTAAGAAGTAAGTTACAAGGAACTGAGTAATTGCGAAAGAAACACCACTTACAAGAATACCTTGCCAAGTTTCTTTAATGCCTTTAAATCCATCTACCATTGAAACAAGTAAGAACGGTAAAATAATGCTAATGAATGGCAAAATGTAAACTGCTTGACGACCGACAGTTAATGCATCTATTCCAGTTAATTGTGCAGGTACTGTGACTGGAATACCCATAGCACCCATAGCACCACCAGCGATATTAGCTACTAAGCAAATACCTGCTGCTTTTAATGGATTAAAGCCCATACCTACAAGTAATGCAGCTGTAATAGCAACTGGAACACCGAAACCAGCTGCGCCTTCTAAGAAAGCACCGAAAGAATAAGCGATTAATAATACTTGTAAACGCTGATCATTTGTAATACTGGAAATGCTATCACGAATGACATTGAATTGTTCTGTTTTAACAGTTAATTTGTAAAGGAAGATAGCTGCGATAACGATAGTACAAATTGGATAAAATCCAGATAAAACACCAAATCCGGCAGATGCTACTGCTGCAGTTGCAGGCATTTTATAAACAAATATAGCAAGAATAATAGCAACAATTACACTATAAAGCCCAGCCATGTAACCTTTCATTTTGAGTCCCACTAAACAAATAATAAAGCAAAAAATTGGGAGTGCAGCGATTAGTGCAGATAACCAGATGTTGTTTAATGGATCATAAATTTGTGTCCAAGTACTCATAATAATGACAACTCCTATCTATTATATGTGAAGAAATTCACATTATTTGTGAAACTATTCACAATCAACTTACATGCTTAGTATATTCTCCTTCAGCACTATTGTCAACGTAAAAAAGTATAATTATTCCATAATAGTGTTAAAAGTAAATTTTTGTTCATAAAGTAGACAAAAAGCGCACTCAAATAGATTTGAGTGCGCTTTTTAAATTATTTGCATATTCTTTTACTTGTTCATATGCCATTGCCCATATAGGCTTATATTAGATGACGTCTTTTGTATCGAGTATAAAGGATATTTGATACGTAGCGCTTATTTGTCCCGTTTGATCTAGTGGGGAGGAACTTTAATAGGAAGTTTTGCATAACGTTCTATCCACTTGTAACACGAATAAAAAATAAGAAGCAAATTTTTAATACCACATCATCTCTTTTTACTGAAAATTCCTTTTAGCGTAACAAAGAGGTTAATTATGGTTAAACTACGTTACGATAGGTTATCAATTATAGACGGTATTTTACAATACCATTACTTTACGTTTCAATGAGATGAAAATATAACAAAAAGCCTGATAAAACAACATTTGCAAGCAAAGTATTCGTAGCCCTTTGTTTTGCTTTTTCGTTATATCATATAGTATAATATTCAAAATCAGCAAGGATTTTTTCCTGAATTCTATGCTGATAAAGGTGGAAAAAATTTTCAGCGTTATAGGTTGATAAAGTTATGTCGTAACAGGAAATATAAGAACAGATATATAAATAAATAAAAAGAAAATAAAAATGAAAATGAGGGGAACTTTATGAGCCAAAATCAATTCGAATGTCGTATTTCAGAAGAAGATGTACAAATGTTAAGAGCGTTAGCTCACCCACTTCGTCTACGCCTAGTAATGGAACTAATGCAGCGTGGAACGTGCAATGTAACACAATTACAGGAAGTATTAGAAATTCCACAATCAACGGTTTCACAACATTTAACGAAATTAAAGCAAAATAAAGTAGTACGCTTTGAGAGACGCGGGTTAGAAGTGTATTATCAAATTCATAACGATAAAGTAAGTAAAGTAGTAAAAACATTATTTTCTTAAAATTTGAATATTATGGAAAAGGCGTGTGGAATATACGTCTTTTTTTATTTGTCAGAAAGGTAGTAAGAGAGTAAATATTAGCATGTGAGGAAGAAATGACTATCAATCAACATGCGTCCTTACGGAATATATTCTAAAAGGAAAAGAAAAAATAGAAAGGAGTGTAGTAAGAAAAAAGGAGGGATAGTAGTATGGATGTGAAACGTGTGAAACAAATCTTATCTTCTTCAAGTAGAATTGACGTTACATATGAGGGCGTACCAGTATGGATTGAGAGCTGTGATGAGCAGAAGGGAAGTGCTCAAGTGTATGACGTATCTAATCCTGGTGAGAGCGTTCATGTGGACGTGACAGCTCTAGAGGAGAAATAATAAAAAAGACGCTTCTAATTTTAGAAGCGTCTTTTTGTGTGTTATTCCATCATACTCGCAACTTTTTTAGAGAAGAGAAGGAGTACAAGTCCTAAGACGATAACGATAATACCGATACTTGAAAATACTTCAAGGTATCCTAATGATTGTGTAAAGGAAGCAAGTTTACCAGCTAACCAGTTAGCCATACCCGTACCAGCTAACCATACTCCCATTAGTAATGATGCTAATTTTACAGGAGCAATTGCACTTACCATTGATAGACCGATTGGTGATAAGAATAACTCACCAATTGTATGGAAGAGATAAGTGATAACGATGAATAATAAGTTTGCTTTTACAGTTATATCTGCTTCATTACTACCAGTTTTTAGAACTGCTAATGTTAAAACAAGGTAACCTATACCTAGTAAAATCATACCTAATGCCATTTTTGTTGGCACTTTTAAATCACCGCGTTTTGTTTTAGAAAGTTTTAACCATAGCATAGATACGAATGGTGCAAGTAGTACGATGAATGCTGGGTTAACTGATTGGAACCAAGATGTTGGAACTTCCCAACCAAAAATGGTACGATCAACAAATTTATTTGTATAAAGTGTTAAAGAACTACCAGCTTGCTCAAATCCTGCCCAGAAGAATACTACGAAACAAGTTAAAATTACAATTGCCCAAGTGCGATTTTTTTCTTGTTTTGTTAAAGGTTTCTTTTCGATTACAGGTTGATTTTTTGATTTTTTACCAATAACTGTTGTTCCTGCTTTACCAAGGTAGCGAGGAGCTAATAAGTTGAAAACAATTTGTCCGATAATCATACCGATACAAGCTGCTAAGAATCCGTATTTATATCCCATAACCATAACGCCATCAACACTTGTTTTAAAGAAATCTTCTGCTAAAAATCCACAAATAAGTGGAGCGAAGAAAGCACCTACGTTAATACCCATATAGAAGATAGTAAATGCACTGTCACGACGTGAATCATTTTCTTCATACAATTCACCTAACAGTGTAGAAATATTTGGTTTAAAGAATCCATTACCAATAACTAATAGTACTAATCCAAGGAATAGTCCTGTTTTTGTATTCATTGAGAATAGTACAAAGTTACCGATTGCCATAATAATTCCGCCGAGAGTAATGGCATGACGTCTTGTAATATAATGATCAGTTAGCCATCCGCCTATAATTGGCATGAAATATACTGCGGCTGTAAAAGTACCATATAATTGCACTGCGAATGCCTTATCAAATCCTAACCCGCCACTAACAGCAGCAGTTGTCAAATAAAGAACTAAAAGGCCGCGCATTCCATAATAACTAAATCTTTCCCACATTTCTGTTAAGAACAACAAATACAACCCTGGTGGATGTTTTTTTGGTGATTGTTGCTCTCCAGCTTTGTCTAATTTTAAAGCTGCATCCATTTTTGTTTCCCCCTAATCCTGTATAACGGATATTTATGTAATCATTTTAATTTACAAAATATTTAGAAGTCAATAGAATTATATGGAAATAGAAAGAAAATTTCTAAAAAAGTTCTATTTTTCTTCAACCGTTATTGTATTTTTCCCTGAAAACGAGATAATAAGCGTTTTCAAATGTAGTAATTGAATTCTAAATGGAAGTAAAAAAGTGATTAATCAGAAAATTTAGATTAGAACATCTATTCTGATATAGAGAAAATATACTCTATTTACTTTTATAATATAACATATTGGGAATAAAAATACAAAATGAAATAATGTGACATTTCCGTGGAATGAAAAAACCAGCTCCATAAAAGAGGGAGCTGGTTAGAACAAAATTATTTCATAAAGCGTTTTTCAATGTCATCTAGCATTAAGTTCGCAGCCATTACACCGCCAGCTGTATTCCAAATGACATCGTCAACTTTGTATACTTTACCGTTTTTAGAAGCATTTAAGTTTTTGAATAGAGGATCGTTTATATATTCTTTCTCTAATTCAGAACCTTTTTTCTCATTACCTTTATCGTATGTAAAGTAGAAGATGATATCGCCATCCATTGCAGGGATACGCTCTTTAGATACATTACGTTCTGCAAAGTCATTTTTATTTTGATCACCAGGGCGTTTGAAACCAAGTTCTTTTAAAATAACGCCAGAGAATGTATCACCATGATAAATACGAACATCACCAGGCATGAAGCGGACCATAGAAATTTCTTGATTTACTTTATCACCAAGCTTGCCTTTTAAGTCTTTTATACGTTTTTCGTAATCAGCTAAAACCTTTTGACCTTCTTTTTCTTTATTTACTGCTTTTGCATAAAGTTTAAAGTTATCCTTCCATTCACCACGCAGTGTTTCTGAAAAGACAGTAGGAGCGATGCCTTTTAATTGCTCGTATACTTTTTCATGGCGAAGTTTGTTACCAATGATTAAGTCAGGTTTTAAGGAAGCGATTGTTTCCACATTAACTTGAAGCTCAGTACCGACAGTTTTTACATCTTTTAGTTTATCCTTCGTATGAGGATACCATGGGTTACCGGTAGGTGCTTCAGCAGCGCCTACTGGCGTGACACCAAGGGTAAGTAAAGCTTCTGTTCCTTCATTTGTTAAGACAACGACGCGCTTTGGATTAGCAGGAACCTCTGTTTTACCCATTGCGTGTTCTACAGTAATCATTTCCTTTTTATTATCTTCTTTTGTAGATTCTTCTTTGTTATTTGATTTTCCACAAGCACTTAAAATAAGTGAAAAGGCTAGTAGAAATGCAAATAATGTAAACGATTTCTTTTGCGTGAAATTCATTGTGTACCCCCTACATATTGAGAATTTTTTTCAATAGCAAGCATGATATTAAGGCTTTGTTGTCTGATTGTCAATATATATCACTGAAAATGATTATCAGTTTTATTGACAATGCGAATTAAGTTGAAATACACTAACAACGTATCATTATACATTGAAGGGGAAACGCTGCATGTTATTAAAAACAAATCAAGCAAAATGGATTGGATTATTTGTTGGAATCATTGCAGTCATTATTTGTATTTGGGGAAGTATTATTTTCGGATATACAAATACGAGTTGGAAATTAGCGTTAGATGCTTTTTTTCATTTTAATGGTTCCAATGAACATATTATTATTCAAAATGTGCGTCTTCCAAGGGCGCTAATTGCGGCTAGTGTTGGTGCTAGTTTAGCCATTGCAGGTTGTCTTATGCAAACTTTAACTAAGAATCCACTTGCTTCTCCAGATTTTATTGGATTAAATTCAGGTGCTGCATTCTTCATAGTTGTAGCAATTGTACTCTTTTCCGTGACGTCATTATCAGCTTTCACGTGGATCGCCTTTTTAGGAGCGGCAATTGCAGCTGTGCTTGTATTTGCTTCTAGTTCTTTAGGAAAAGAAGGGACAACTCCTCTTAAGTTAACATTAGCAGGTGTAGCAATCAGTGCCTTATTTTCATCATTAACACAAGGGTTACTTGTATTAAATGAAAAGGCGATGGAAGAAGTATTATTTTGGCTTGCGGGATCTGTGCAAGGAAGAAAGTTAGAAATTTTACAATCTGTATTCCCGTATTTATTAGTAGGCTGGATTGCATCTCTTATGATGGCAGGGAAAGTAAATACATTAATGATGGGGGAAGATGTTGCAAAGGGACTCGGACAACGAACAATTTTAATGAGATCATTGGTACTACTCATAATTGTATTGTTATCAGGTGGTTCCGTCGCGGTTGCTGGTCCAATTGGATTTATTGGAATTGTTACGCCGCATTTTGCAAGAGCTCTTGTTGGAGTAGATCATCGGTGGAGAGTACCATATAGCGGATTGTTAGGGGCAATATTATTACTCTTGGCTGATATAGCAGCGAGATACGTCATTATGCCACAAGAAGTACCAGTAGGGGTTATGACAGCATTTATCGGGGCCCCATTCTTTATTTATATTGCACGTAAGAGAGGGCTTAGCAAATGAAGAAGTATATCCCGTTTCGTATAGGAACAGACGGCTTCTCGTTTTTAATGTATAAACGAGCTTGTATCGTTTTAGTGAGTTTACTAGTTGTTTTAATAGGATTATTTTTTGCGAGTGCAGGCATGGGAGATATGAAAATTGCTCCTTATGATGTATGGCAAGCGATTACCGGAAATGGCGATGCAATGTCAAATATGGTTGTAAATAAGTTTCGTATGCCGCGTATTTTAATCGCCATCCTTGTAGGAATCGCACTTGCTGTAGCAGGTTGTATTTTACAAGGGCTCGTTCGAAATCCGCTTGCTTCTCCTGATATCATCGGAATTACAGGTGGTGCAAGCGTAGCAGTTGTACTCTTTTTAGCTATATTTAGTGATAAAAACAATGCGCTAACAGTAAGCATTCATTATATGCCGCTAGCAGCTTTTGCTGGAGCGACGATTGTAGCGCTTTTTGTATATTTATTTGCATGGAAAAATGATGGTTTATCACCGATTAGTCTTGTTTTAATTGGTGTTGGATTTTGGGCGTTAACGAAAGCGGCAACAACGTTATTTATGTTGTTAGCGCCAATTTATCAAGCGAGCCAAGCGAATGTATGGATTACAGGTACTGTTTACGGCTCTTCATGGCAAAACGTGATGGTACTTGCGCCCTGGGTGCTTATTTTAACGGTAATATCCTTTATCGCTGCTAGACATTTAAATGCACAAGAGCTAGGGGATGATATAGCGATAGGACTCGGTGTTCCTTTAACGAAGTCGCGTGTATTCATGTTATTACTTAGTACAGCTTTAATTGGTGGCGCGGTTGCCTTTGCCGGAGGGATTGGGTTTGTTGGTTTAATGGCACCTCATATTTCGCGAAGATTAGTTGGTTCTTTATACGGTGCATTACTCCCAGTTGCAGCTATTGTCGGTGCAATTTTGGTACTCGCTGCAGATTTAATTGGGCGCACAATTTTCACACCACTTGAAATTCCAGCAGGGGTATTTACATCAGCAATTGGTGCACCTTATTTTATTTACTTACTTTATAAAAGTCGGAATTCATAAAGGGAGATGAATATGCAAAAAGCATTGGAGACGAAACGTTTGACTCTGTCTTATGGTGAAACAATTATTATTGATGAGTTGGATTTAGAAATTCCAAAAGGTGAAATTACAATCTTCATCGGTTCTAACGGTTGTGGAAAATCAACTTTATTACGTTCACTAGCTAGATTATTAAAGCCAACAGCTGGTGACATTTTGTTAGATAATCAAGCAATTCAAAGTATGCAAACGAAGCAAATTGCTCGTCAGATGGCAATTTTACCGCAAGGACCGCAAGCGCCAGAAGGGCTTACAGTATTGCAACTTGTAAAGCAAGGACGTTATCCATATCAAACTTGGCTGAAGCAATGGTCAGAAAAAGACGAGGAAATGGTACAGAAGGCACTTGCAGCAACAGGTATGACAGAATTTGCTGAGCGTGATGTGCATGCTCTTTCAGGTGGGCAACGTCAACGTGCTTGGATTGCAATGACGCTTGCACAAGATACAGACATTATTTTACTGGATGAGCCAACTACATATTTAGATATGACTCACCAAATTGAAGTACTAGATTTATTATTCGAATTAAATGAAACAGAACAACGAACAATTGTTATGGTATTACATGATTTAAATTTAGCATGCCGCTATGCAGATAATATTGTAGCAATTCAAGATAAACAAATATATGCACAAGGTAAGCCTGAAGAAGTGGTAGATGAGAAGTTAGTACGTGATGTATTCCGAATGGAGTGTCAAATAAGTACGGATCCTTTGTTTGGAACACCACTTTGTATCCCGCACGGAAGAGGAAGAAGATTAGTTAAAGAAGTTGCTCAGGCAATGAGGTGAAAAAGGAGATGAATGATTCATCTCCTTTTTTATTTTTTACAAGAAAATAGAAGGAAGAGAGGAATCCGTAAACGACGTTCATATTCTTCTTCACTCTGAAAATAGGTTTGATTTGGTGTAGCTTCTTTTAAGCTTGTAATCGTAAATCCGACTTGTTGTAGTAATGTGAAATACCCTTCCGTTGTACGATGATATTTAATAACCTCTTGGTCAATCCATGGTTCAACACGCTTTCCTATTTTAAAGTAATCATCGACGAGCCAACTCGTCCTCTTGCCACTTGTTTGTAAGCTTTCAAATGAAGAGGTAATAATGGGATGTTGAACGCTAAAGATAAAGGTTCCGTTCGTTTTTAAAGTTTGAAATACATGCTGAAGAATGATATCAAGATGTTCAATATAATGTAAGGCGAGTCTAGATGTTACTAAATCAAAAGTAGAAGGGGGATAGGTATAGTCTTTGAGGTTTATAAAATGAACAGATCCATTTTTATTTTCTAGTTGTTTTCTAGCTTTTTCATACATAAGTTGAGAACCTTCAATACCAGTGTAAGAGTGGCAACCGTTTTCTAATAATTCTTTGCCAAACTTAGCATCACCACAGCCTAAATCGAGAATTTGTTTTCCTTGTACATTACCAATGAGCTGAAAGAATGCTGGCTTTTCAATCGATTCATTCGGGCTATTTTCTCGATATCTTCGTTTCATATATTGTTCCAAAAATGCTTCGTTATTATATACGTCAGATTCTGTAAATGCCATGTTTGAAGCCCCCTTAAATATTTTTTTAATTCTATCAAATATGAAAAGTAAATGATAGATTTCTTGTAATGAATCGTATATAATCTAAAATTGTAAGCGGTTACTTTAAACTATTTTTCTATAATAAATTCTGAAAACGTGTTAAGCTAGTAGAGGGATTATTAGAACTATTAAGACAATAATTCGCTTACATGAACGATGGGAGGCTTCACGATGTCTAGTAAAACACTTGCAAAATTTTTAGAAGAAAATTTAGAGGATTTAAAATCAAAGGGGCTTTATAACGTAATTGATCCGCTTGAAAGTCCAAATGGACCGATTATTACAATTGGCGGAAAAGAATATATTAACTTATCTTCAAACAACTATCTTGGATTAGCGACTGATAATCGCTTACAAGAAGCAGCAATTGGTGCAATTCATAAGTATGGTGTTGGAGCAGGAGCTGTTCGTACAATTAACGGTACTTTAGATTTGCATATTAAATTAGAAGAAACAATTGCAAAGTTTAAACATACAGAAGCAGCAATTGCTTATCAATCAGGATTTAATTGTAATATGGCAGCGATTTCAGCTGTTATGGATAAAAATGATGCGATTCTTTCAGATGAATTAAACCATGCATCTATTATTGATGGTAGTCGTCTATCAAGAGCGAAAATCATCGTTTATAAACATTCTGATATGGAAGATTTACGTAAAAAAGCAATCGAGGCAAAAGAATCAGGTCTTTACAATAAATTAATGGTTATTACAGACGGTGTTTTCTCAATGGATGGAGACATTGCAAAATTACCAGAAATTGTTGAGATTGCAGAAGAATTAGATTTAATGACATACGTAGATGATGCACACGGTTCAGGTGTACTTGGCAAAGGCGCAGGTACTGTAAAACATTTCGGTCTTTCTGATAAAGTTGATTTCCAAATTGGTACATTATCAAAAGCAATTGGGGTAATTGGTGGATATGTAGCAGGGAAACAAAACTTAATTGATTGGTTGAAAGTTCGTTCACGTCCATTCTTATTCTCTACAGCTTTAACACCCGCTGATGCAGCAGCTTGCATGAGATCAATTGAAATCTTAATGGAAAGCACAGAGCTACACGATCGTCTATGGGAAAATGGTCGCTACTTAAAACAAGGGCTAAAAGAACTTGGCTTTAACATCGGAGAAAGTGAAACGCCAATTACACCTTGTATTATCGGTGATGAAGTATTAACACAAGAATTTAGTAAACGTCTAAATGAAGAAGGCGTATACGCAAAATCAATCGTGTTCCCAACTGTAGCTAAAGGAACAGGACGCGTTCGTAATATGCCTACAGCAGCTCATACGAAGGAAATGCTTGATGAAGCAATTCGTAAGTATGAAAAAGTAGGGAAAGAAATGGGTATCATTTAAGTAACGGCATCTTTTGAATAGCTTGCAAATGAGGAGTGGGGAAAATGAAAAAAATTCTAGTAACCGGTTCTTTAGGGCAAATTGGTTCTGAACTAGTAATGAAACTTCGTGATGTATACGGTGCATCAAACGTTATTGCAACAGATATTCGTGAAACAGATAGTGAAGTAGTAAAGTCTGGTCCATTTGAAACGTTAGATGTAACAGATGGACAAAAATTACATGACATTGCAAAGCGTAATGAAGTGGATACAATTATTCATTTAGCAGCTTTACTTTCAGCAACAGCGGAAAAAAATCCGCTATTTGCTTGGAATTTAAATATGGGCGGACTTGTAAATGCCTTAGAAGCAGCTCGTGAATTAAACTGTAAGTTCTTCACGCCAAGTTCTATCGGTGCATTCGGTCCATCAACGCCAAAAGATAATACACCACAAGATACAATTCAGCGTCCTACTACGATGTATGGGGTAAACAAAGTAGCAGGAGAATTATTATGTGATTACTATTATCAAAAATTCGGTGTTGATACGCGCGGTGTGCGTTTCCCAGGCTTAATTTCTTACGTAGCTCCTCCAGGAGGCGGCACAACTGATTATGCAGTTGAAATTTATTATGAGGCGATTAAAAAAGGTGCATACACCTCATACATTGCAGAAGGAACGTACATGGATATGATGTATATGCCTGATGCTTTACAAGCGATCATTTCATTAATGGAAGCTGATCCAAGTAAACTAGTGCATCGAAATGCGTTTAACATTACAGCAATGAGCTTTGAGCCAGAGCAAATCGCAGCATCAATTCGTAAACACATTCCGAACTTTACAATGGATTACGCTGTAGACCCAGCTCGTCAAACGATCGCTGACAGCTGGCCAAACTCTATTGATGCAACAGCAGCAATGAAAGAGTGGGGCTTTAAAGCAGAATATGATTTAGACAAAATGACAACTGACATGCTGGCTAAGTTAAAAAAAAAGCTCACAGCTGAGTTAGTAATGAATTAATAGGGAGAGCCGATTCTTAGGGATCGGCTCTTTTATTTTTATTTTTGTAAATATACAAATAATTCTAAATGTGATAGAATGAGTTAATTTGTGCATAAAGGGGAGCGATAGAATGGAGAAATGGGAATTAGCAAAGGAAATTTACAGTGTGTCACGTTTAACGGGAACGTTTAAGCTTCGATCAGGACAAGTATCAAATCAATACTTTGATAAGTACTTATTCGAATCGAATCCAGTACTACTATTAGAAATCGCAAAGCAATTGAAAGAGCACATTCCTCCTGAAACAGAAGTACTAGCAGGTTTAGAGATGGGAGGAATTCCAGTAGCGACAGCATTATCTTTACAAACAGGTATACCAGTTGTATTTGTAAGAAAAGAAGCGAAGAAGTACGGTACATGTAAGTTAGCAGAGGGCGTTGATATTGCTGGGAAAAATGTTTGTGTTGTTGAAGATGTTATCACGACAGGCGGTCAAATATTATTAAGTACGAAAGATTTAAGAGAATTAGGTGCGAAAGTAAATCATGTTTTAGGTGTGATTGAACGAACAAAAGAAGGAAGAGAAAACTTATTAGAAGATGGATTGCAGTTACATTCTTTATTTACAATGGCTGAGCTAATTGAAGGAGAAAAGCAACATGCAAAGAGTTGATGTCGTATATGCACTAATACATGATGAAGAAAGAGATAAAATATTAATGGTACATAATATAGAACAAAATGTTTGGTCATTACCAGGTGGTGCTGTTGAAAAAGGTGAAACATTAGAGGAAGCTCTAGTAAGGGAAGTAAAAGAGGAGACAGGATTAACTGCTGTGGTAGGTGGATTTGTTGCAATAAACGAGAAATTCTTTGAGAAGAAAGGACACCATGCACTATTTTTTACATTCCGAGCGAAAGTGGTAACCGGTGAACTTCGTGCAGAAGATGAAGATGAAATTTCCGCAATTGAGTGGGTGGATAGAAAAATCGCAAATGAGCGATTTCCATACTACGACGGAGGATTCGAAACATTATTAGAAGTAGCCATTCCATACAAGTTTCAACCAGAAACAAAGTGAGTGAATGAAAAACCAGGAGCCATAAGGCTCCTGGTTTCTATTCAATCGTCTTCAATAATAGCTTTTTTAATAGTGGTTTAATCTTCAAACGTAAATCTTCAGCGTGATTTGCAACTAAGAAGTGATGATTATAAATATTCTTCATTAATTGATATGTCGCTTCTTTAGCTTCTCCTTCTTCGATGAAGATACCGATTACTTCCATACCACTTTTACGCGCGAGTTTAACAGCTTCATGCGTATCTAAAATTCCATCTTGTTGATAGTCTAATGCAGAAGGCTCACCATCTGTGAAGACTAGTAGGAATTTATGTTTTTCGGGTCTTTTCGCAAGTTTTTCAGAGACGATACGAATAATATATCCGTCACGGTTATCTTCCTCTTCGCGAAGTTGCATAATTTCTGGACCGACGTTTGGTAACGTTGAGTTTTTATACGTTACAACTTCGTGGATAACGTTCGGTTTATCTTCAGGTTTAGCGCTAGAAGCATCTTCCCAAAATCCACTAATAGCGTGCGGGATTTTTAATGATTTTAATGCTTCATGGAATAGTACAACACTCTTTTTCGTTTCTTCCATTTTGTTATACATAGAACCAGAACAGTCGACTAACAGTTGGAATGCAACATCGAGTTCTTGTGACTCTTGTCCTTTTTTATAAAACATGCGCGGCTGTTTTTCTGTATATATACGAAGGAATTTCTTACGAAGTCTTCCGTAATATTTATCACTATTTGCATTCGTTTTGTTTTCAATTGTTTTTTCGATAATTTTCTTTAATTCTTTTACATCTTTATTAACGACGGATTTGATGGTTTGGTAATCTTTTTTCTCGTCAGGGTTTGGCTTACGTGCTTCTTTAAATGTATGGGAAGCTCCCACATTATACTTGCCGTATACACCTTCGTTTTGACTAGAAGCGTGAGATGCTCTCGCTTCCTCTGTATCAGCACCATCAAAATTAGAGTGTGTACTTTTTTGCGAAGTACCTTGTACAGAACCAAGTGCCTGATCACCATCTTCTGATTCGCGAGCAGTATCACCCATCATATTTGTTTTTGTTCCACTTTCTAATTCGAAGCGTAAAAAGTTTTCGTTTTCATTGTTTTTATTTTCACGATGCCATGTCGAGAAGCTTTCATTAATTTTATTTTTATTTTCATCGTCAACGATTTGCGTATCATCATTTGCTAATTTTTCGGTGCGACTGTCTTTCTCATCTGCAAGAACAGATAAGTAGAGTGGTGCATGTCCGAAATAATTGTTAAGCATATCACTTTCAAGAAGCTCCTCTAAACGGTAGCGGATTTTCTCAACGATATACATAATATCTTCTGTATTACGAGCTTGGAATGTTTCATGCAAGATCGTTTCAATTTGCTCGAAATATTCATTATTAAACATTTCATATTTATCGCTCGTTAATGAAAGGTAACATAGACAAAACAGGCGATCACCGTGATAGTTACGAACACGATTGATTTCATTTTGTGAACTGAAATAGTTGCGGTACATTTCTTTTCGGCGTTTAAAAATATGCTTTGTGCCAGGGCGTATTTTTTTTACGATTTCCTCGACACGTAAATCTTCTAATAGAACAAATAATTGCGTTAAAAACTTTTTTAGAGGCGACTCTTGCAATTCAATTGCATAAGAACGAATGAAAGTCATGTCCGAGTAATGTTTATTACCAAGTGCTTTTAAGAACACTTCGCTTTTTAATCCGATTACTGTATCTTCTTCTTTTCGATCATCCCAAAAGTGACTAATGACAACCTTTTTTTCAATTTCGTCGTAGTATGCTTTATAGCCATATTCAAGGTAGGCATCATCTTCCTTTAGAAGGGCATACATTAAGTTTTCCATTTGTAGAAACAGCGACGCATCAATTTTCTTGTCACTAAAAATTTGTCTCATGAATTATCCCTCAAAGAAATAACTTTCTGCTAATTCACGGACAGTCATTTGTTCTGTTTCATCATTTAATTTTGCAATAATGCTACGCTCAATAGCGCGCATAACAGGAATATATACGCCTAAATCACATGCGTCGATAATACCACGAATACTTGCTGCTTCTTCACTTACACGTCCATCACGAGCTAAAGGCATAAGATCGCTTGCAAATGCAACGAACTTTTCAATTGTTGCAGTATCTTTTAATTTGGATTCTGCTAATAATAGTTCTTTTAATGTTTCACCTTGAATGTACGGAACTTCAATAATAACGAAACGGTTTTTTAATGCTTCGTTTAGTTCACTTGTTCCAACGTAACCTTCATTGATTGCAGCGATTACACGGTATTCGTTATCACCGTATACAACTTCTTGTGTAAATGGGTTTGTAATCATTTTACGGTAATCTAATGCACCGTGAAGTAGTGGTAACGTTTCAGGTTTTGCCATATTGATTTCATCAATATATAGGAAATGACCGTTTTTCATAGCTTTCATAAGAGGGCCGTTAACGAATGTAACTTCAGATGCGCCATCTTTCGTTTGTAGTGTGTTGTATCCTAAAATACCTTCTACGTCTAAGTCAACAGAACAGTTAATGCTATGCATTGGTTTTTGGAATAAAGACGAAAGAGTTTCCGCTAGTACCGTTTTACCACTACCAGTCGGTCCTTTTAATAGAATGTTTTTACCAAGAAGAAGGGCAGTAATAGCATCTTCGATGATACTGTTATCAGATGCTTTATATATTTTTGTACCGATTAAATGTGCATTTGCGCCAGCTTCTTGTTTATTCTTTTCGTGAATTGATGAAAGCTGTCGTTTTAAATCAGCATGTATATGAAATTGTTCTAACATGTATTTCCCACCTAACATTATTTTCATAAAGTAATACATCTTATGATAACTTGTTTTAATATGGTATGCAAAGAAAAGGAGAGGGGACAAATATAAAAGAAAAAGCAATCAATAATACACTGATTGCTTATAGTAATGGAGAAATGAGTCGCATAAAGGACTCTAATATTCTTTTTTTGATACTTCTTTTTTGGAACGAGTTCCATTTAATTTCAGTGGAATGCTTAAAGTCTTCTTCAAAATCGTGCTTAATATCATGAACGGTTTCTGATTCATACAGTACGCTAATAATTTCATAATTTAATTCAAAGCTGCGTACATCCATATTTGCTGTTCCGATTGTTGCAATTTTATCATCGACGAGTACAATTTTTGCGTGCATGAACCCATCTTTATAACTATAAATGGAAGCCCCAGCTTTTAAAAGTGGAGTGAAATAGGATTGGGATGCTTGATCGCTAATAATACTATCACTTTTACCTGGATATAAAATGCGCACATCTATTCCGGCAATTGCACTTAAGCGTAATAATGTTAAAGTTTCTTGATCTGGAATAAAGTATGGTGTAGCGATCCAAATAGATTTTTTTGCAGAGCCCATAACAGCTAATAATGTATTACGAATACTTTTATCATCTGAGCTTGGTCCACTCGCTACAATTTGAACAGCACCTTCTGCATTTGAAATCTCTTTACCTGGGAAGTATTGTCTATTCATGAATTGATCCCAAGAATAAGTATTTAAACCACTAGAGGCATAGAGCCAGTCTTCTAGAAAAATTGCTTGTAATTTATATAACGCTTTTCCCTCTATTTTTAAATGACTATCACGCCAAACGGGGAATTTTTTTGAACGGCCAAGATATTCATCACCGACGTTGAGTCCCCCGGTAAAACCAATTTCTCCATCTACAATAACGATTTTTCGATGGTTGCGATAATTGACTGTTTCAAGTAACCAAGCTGAAAAAATAGGATCAAATTCGACAATTTCAATTCCAGCTTCTTTCATAGGATGTAAAAACCGTCTTCTTAACGTATTACTTCCGAGTCCATCATAAAGGAACCGTACAATAACACCAGCTTTTGCTTTTTTTATTAAAGCATCTCGAACTTTTGTACCAATCTCATCAGATTTATAAATATAGTATTGAATATGTATGTGATGTTTCGCATGCTCGATAGCTTGCAAAATTTCTGAGAATGTTTGATCTCCGTTTGTTAAAAGTTTTGTAGATGTTCTATCTGCGGCAGGACCGCCTCCAAATTTTTGTACGACTTCTGTTAAATGTATAGAACGTTCATGTAATGGAGCTTTAAGTGATAGTTCAAGTCGTCTTCCTTCTAAAATTTCACGGAATAATTTTCTTTGTTCTTCTGAACGATGGAGATGTTTTTTTCTTCTCCAGCGGCTACGCCCGAAAATAGAGTATAAAAGCACACCTACAACAGGAAGAAGTGCTAATACTAAAAACCACGCTAAGGTACTTTGTGGAGATCTATTTTCGATAAAAATAACGAATGAAATTCCGACGATTGTGATGGACCATAGAGCACCGACAAACGTATATAACGAAATAAATGATGTATTTAATAGGAAAAGAACGATAGATACAATTGTAAATATTAATAATAATTGAACGATAGGTTTCTTCATTTCTATATAATTCCTCTAATCTTTCTTAAATATAGACTTCTTAAATAGAAGATGTAATCTGACCTCCTCATTATAAAGTGTTTTCTGTTTTTTACAAAATATAGGTATTTCCCTATACTTTCCGCATTTGTCCTACATACAGTATATTGTTACGTTTTTAAATAGAAAAGGGGGATGAATAAAATATACGGTCGCCCAGTCGGTAGTTTTGGTCATGGCGGCTTTGGACATTCACCATTTTTTGAAGGAGGTTTCTTTCCTGGATTTGTAGCAGATTCATGATTAAGCCCTGGATATGGTTATCCGTATTACCTAGGTTATTCTTATTATGCAGCTTACCAACAAAATCCGTATTATTCATACAACATCTATTAAGGTGAGAAAATTGAAAAGGAGAGGGGAATAATGCATTATATAGAAAATAACGGATTGTATTATCGCAATCATCATGGAGGGCATCATCATAATGGCGGACATAATCATTATGGTGGACACCATCATTATGATCACCATCATCATCATCACGGTGGTGGATGGGGCGGCGGTGGCGGCTCATGGGGCGGTGGGTTTTTCCCTGGAAGTTTTGCTGGAGGAGTGTTAGGCGGGCTTACAGCTGGTGCATTAACGGGTGCAGCAAGTGGAGGCTATTATCCAGCACCGTACCCGGTAACATATCCAGCACCATACCCGGGTTATCAGCAAATACCATATCCATATTAAACTAAAAAAGAGGCTATCCTCTTTTTTTAGTTTAATAATGTATTTATTTATAAAATACTTCCAAAATTAAGATGGAAATATGTTAATATTTTATTATTGTAATTCAATAACGTATATACCAATTTAGATTTTTATATTATTCGTGAATAGTTGTATAGTATGTTCTAACTTCTATTTTGCTATTAAAACGAAAAGGTTAGATGAGAGCGGAGTTAGTAGGAAATAGAGGTTGTATAGAGCTAGTTAAAGGAATGCAAGAGAATGAATGCTGTATAATAAGACAAGATAATTAGAGAAATGTGAAGCTACTAATTATAATTGAAACGGTATTATATTGCTTTTTATTACAAATAATATTATGTTATTTTAATCGGCCTATTTAAAAATATGTTTTATGTAAAGGGCTATTATTAAAAAGTGAAATGTCTCTATTTCTATGAAAAGAAACAAGTTGTGTTTTAGTTAGATAGGAAGCAAGGAGAGATGCGCATGCTAGGACAAAGAGGTCAGGCATTATATGACTCTTCATTGCGAGATTTAAAGTTGGCATTAGATGAGTCTTCAATTGTTGCAATTACAGATCGAAAAGGTCTTATTACATATGTAAATGATAAGTTTTGTGAAATCTCCAAATATACAAGAGAAGAGTTAATTGGAAAAGATCACCGTATTTTAAATTCAGGATATCATCCGAAAGCGTTTTTTCAAAACTTATGGAAGCGTATTTTGAATGGAAAAGTATGGAGAGGTGAGATTCGGAATCGAGCGAAAGATGGTACATATTATTGGGTTAAAACAACAATTGTTCCATTTTTAAATGAAAAAGGAGAGCCATATCAATTTATTGCGATCCGAAATGACATTAGTAGTAGAAAAGAAGCAGAACAGAGATTACGGTTAAGCGAAAGTCGTTATAGGGAACTTGCATATCATGATGCTTTAACGAGTCTACCGAACCGTTTGCAGTTAATAACGACTGTTAATGAGATGATTGCCGAGAAAAAAGAATTTGGCATGATTTATTTTGATTTGGATCGTTTTAAATTAGTAAATGATACGTTAGGTCATATGATAGGAGATTTACTTTTAAGCGAAGTTGCTTCACGGTTGCATTATGTGCTAGGAGAGAAAGATGTTCTGGCTAGGCTGGGTGGCGACGAATTTGTGCTGTTAACAAAAAATTATACACAAGATGAGATGGGGCAGTTAGCGACATCTGTGTTGTCATGTTTTCAGGCACCCTTTATGCTTGAAGATCATGAAGTATACATTTCAGCTAGTCTAGGACTTTGCTCATATCCACAAGATGGACAAGATGTGGAAACACTATTAAAAAATTCGGACTTAGCTATGTATAGTGCGAAAGAGCAAGGAAGAAACGCTGCGTGTTTCTTTACAGATGAGTTACGTGCGAAAATAAACCGTAGAATGAAAATTGAATTTGCTTTGCAAAAGGCAATTCGTGATGAAGAATTAGACGTGGCATTGCAACCTATTATTGATTTGAAAACGAAGAAATATACTGGTATTGAGGCTTTAGTACGTTGTATGACAGAAGACGGGCCTATTTCACCAAGCGAATTTATCCCTGTAGCTGAAGAGTCTGGACTTATTATAAAATTAGGAGACTGGGTATTAGAAAAATCATGTCGCTTGTTTAAAACATTGCCAGATTACCAAGAAGGATTAAGGTTATCTGTTAATTTATCCATACAACAATTGATGCAAAAGCGTTTTATTTTGTCTGTACGTAGCATTTTAAGGCGAACTGGTTTTCCTCCGAATCGTTTAATTTTAGAAATAACGGAAAGTATTGCTGTTCGGCATTTTGATTATATTATTGCTACATTACAAGAATTAAGAAATATGGGCGTTTTAATTGCTTTAGACGATTTTGGAACGGGTTATTCTTCCTTATATTATTTAAAACAACTACCACTGGATATAGTAAAAATTGATCGTAATTTTATTCGCGAATTTCATTATGATTACGCACAACCAGAGCGAACGATTGTAAAATCTGTTATTGAAATTGCTCATAGTTTAAATTTATCAGTAGTTGCTGAAGGGATAGAAACAGTAGAGCAAGAAAGTTTATTACAATCCATGGGCTGTGATTATGTACAAGGATTTTATTATGCGAAACCTTTATCCGTAGGCGAGTTAAAAGAAAAGTTAATTACGGATTTTTAATAAAAAAGAGAAGCGAGAAGCTTCTCTTTTTTTAATTCACTTTTTGTGAATTTTTCATTAATACTGGATAAAGAATAAGGCCTAATATAAATAATCCAATTCCTAAGAAGAAAGTTTTTAAATCAGCAGTTCCCGTTTTGATAACCCAAATGGAGTATACCAATGCCAATGTAGTAATGATCCCATCTTTTACTCGAGATCCCGGCATTATATCATACGTTTCTCCAGTAATAACTAATTTTAATTGGTACAGAGTAGAAACAAGGTATGGAATTAAATATGCTAATGTTGCTACGACGATAGCGAAATTATACGCTTCTGAAACAGTACCAGAAATCGTTGAGAATAAGAAAATTTGCGTCATCACATTTGTAATAAATAATGATTTTGAAGGACTACCTTTTTTATTTGTTTTCCCGAAAAACTTAGGGAAAAGTCCATTTTTTGCTGCCTGGTAAGGTACTTCGGAACTCACAACGATCCAGCCAACTGTAGATCCAAATAAAGATACAAGTGCGAGTAAAGCCATGATATATGCGCCTTTATTGCCAATTGCTAAATTTAATGCATCTACTAATGGTTTTTGAGATTCCTTTAAAGCATCTTGTGGAAGAGCCCCCATTGTAAGTAAAGTAATTGCCATGTAAATAAGAAGAGCGATAATTAAGCCGAAAATTGTAGCTTTTTTTACATCTCGCTGTGATTTTGCACGGTTAGAAAGCATGACAGCAGATTCAATACCGATAAACGCCCAAAGTGTTGCAATAGCAGCTGAATTGATTTGTCCACCTAACGAGATAGCTTGTCCAGCTTCATTCATAAATGTTTGACCGTCTCCGAAATTAGAGGCATTGAAAATGAATAATGTGATTACAATAAACATTGTAAATCCGATAATTTTTGCAATGGTAGCAAGAAGATTCATATTTCCAGCTCGGTCAATATTTTGAGAAAGAATACATTGAATTCCCCATAACATAAGGCTACATACGAGGAAAGTTAATCCTTTTCCGAGTTCCAGTGAAAACCCATTTATTGAAAAGAGAATTTGCTTACTTTGTAAAACTGGAAAGAATGTTGATAAATATCCAGCAAAAGAAATAATAACAGATGCGGTTGCAGCCCAGTTAGCAGCCCAATATCCCCATGCCATACTATATCCTGCAACTTTACCAGCTTTTTTTGAAGGAAACATCGCTTGAGCATAACTTTGTGGTCCTGCTTTTAATTCTGGTTTCCGAATTGCTAAATTTCCAAATACGAGTGCAATCATAAATACACCAAGGCCTGTAATACTCCATGCGAGTGTAGAACCCATTGGACCTGATACTTGTGCTAGATTTGCTGGGAGCATAAATACGCCACCGCCAACCATATTTCCGATAACAAAAGCTGTTAAAATCCATAATCCCCATTTTTTCGTTTCCATTTTTGTTAACTCCTTTGTAGTAAGTTTTGCTTAAACATCATTTTTTACTAGCGTTTTGGCAATAAAAAAAGAGCCATGTAGATAAAAAAATACCTACATGGCTCTTCGCCAAAGCGTAGGTACAACGGGAATAACCCTTGTACCTACGCGTGAATTTTTCCGCTAGGTTTCAAGGGTTAAGTATGATGATGATGTTTTTGTGCAAATGTAACTACAGTTGTATAAGTAAGCATAGTTCTTTGCTCCCTTTCTCCTCTGATTTTGAAGTTAGTATACTACATGTTTTTTTGAATGAAAAGAAAAATATAAAAATTTTTATAAAAATACGTTTTAAAGACTAAATATTTACCTATATTTTTCTTGTAATGGAAAATAAGTGAGAGATTGGCAGAAGAGTGTTGCATGGTATAATACATATAGAATTAGAAGGTGACAAGGGGCTATTGTAGATGATGAGTAAGTATGAACAAATTTATACAGAAATCAGTAAGTCTATTGATAATAAACAATTAAAAGAGGGATGTAAAATCCCATCAGAAACCGAATTAATGAAGCAGTATGAGGCAAGCCGAGGTACTGTAAGAAAAGCAGTAGATTTATTGCAAGAACGTGGATATGTGCAAAAAATACACGGCAAAGGTGTTTTCGTTTTAAAGCGAAAAAACATTGAATTTAATTTTGGCGGTATTGTAAGTTTTCAAGAAGAAAATGAACGTTTAGGACGTCATTGTATTACGGAAGTTGTGGAAATGGAGAAAGTAAAAGCGACAAAAGAGGTTGCAAAACTATTAAACGTGAAAGAAAAAACAGAAATCGATCATATTAAACGCGTACGAAATATTGATGGAGAAAAAGTAATTTTAGATATCAACCATTTTGTATCTGAATGTATTCCAGGATTAACGAGAGAAATCGCAACGGAGTCAATTTATAAATACATTGAGAAAGAACTAGGGCTACATATTAGTTATTCACAGAGGGTAATTGAAGTGCAGCCGTGTACAGAGGATGACAGAAAGTATTTAGATTTAAATGGAACAGACTATGTTGTCGTTGTAAAAAACTTTACTCATTTATACGATGGGAGTCAGTTCGAATATACGGAATCACGTCACCGCTTAGATATTTTTCACTTTTCGGATGTGGCGCGAAGAAAGTAAGGAGGTGAAACGAAATAACGTTTCATCTTTTTTTTATAAAAAAATCACCAACTCGTATATACGAGTATTGACTAACTTATATATACGAGTTAATATGTAAGTGTAAACGGTATCAAAAAAAGAAAAGAGGGACGGGAATATGGGGAAAGACTATCGTAAAACAGCAGAGGAAGTGTTGCAGTATATTGGTGGGAAAGACAATATTGAACAAGCTGCGCACTGTGTAACGAGGCTCCGTATCGCTTTAAAAGATGAAAGTAAAATAGATAATGATAAATTGCAGTCTGTTTCATTAGTAAAGGGAGCGTTTCATAATGCTGGGGTATTTCAAATTGTAATTGGTCCAGGTGATGTTGATCGAGTATACGCTGAATTGATAACGCTTGCAGGTATGAAGGAATCGACAGTAGCTGACGTAAAAGATTCTGGAAACCAAAAGTTAAATCTGGCTCAAAAGTTTGTAAAAGTATTTTCAGATGTATTTATGCCGATATTACCAGCAATCGTAACGGCTGGTTTACTGATGGGAATTAACAATCTATTAGGGGCAAAGGATTTATTTTTTGATGGTAAAAATTTATTAGATGTTTATCCGAACTTAGGCGGGCTTTGGGATTTAATTAATATGATGGCCAATACAGCATTCGTATTCTTACCGGCACTTGTCGGTTGGTCAGCGACGAAGCGTTTTGGCGGTAGTCCAATACTAGGGATTGTTATGGGATTAATGCTCGTACATCCTGATTTATTAAATGCTTGGAATTACGGGAAAGCAGCAGCAGGATTAGATGGTCAAAAAATTGAGTACTTCAACATATTAGGATTATTCCAAATTGAAAAAGTTGGGTATCAAGGTCAAATCCTACCGGTTTTAGTAGCGGCATTTGTATTGAGTAAAGTAGAGATCTTCTTAAAGAAACACGTACCAAATGCGATTCAATTATTAGTTGTACCAATTACAACAATCGTTGTAACAGGTGTGTTAGCATTAGGAATTATCGGTCCAGTTACACGTCATATTGGAGATTTATTAACAGCTGGATTAGTAGGTGTATATGAAACAGTACCAGTAGTTGGAGCAGTATTATTTGGAGCATTATATGCGCCATTAGTTATTACAGGTATGCACCATATGTTTATTGCAATCGATTTACAATTAATCGCGCAGCACGGTGGTACATTTATTTGGCCAATGATCGCTCTTTCTAACATTGCGCAAGGTAGTGCGGCACTAGCAATGTTCTGGATTTCTAAAAATCAAAATGATAAAAGTATGGCATCAACATCAGCGATTTCAGCGTACTTCGGTATTACAGAGCCAGCGATGTTCGGTGTAAACTTACGAAATAAATTCCCGTTCTATGCAGCGATTATAGGATCGGCTGTAGCAGCGATATTTATTACGTTAAATGGCGTATTAGCACCTGCTATCGGAATTGGCGGACTGCCAGCATTTATTTCTATCATTCCGAAATCGATTCCAATGTTTATTGTAGGAATGATTATCGCAGTTGTAATCCCATTTGCGTTAACATGGTTATTTGCAAAAAGAGTTAAACAGAAGTAGGAGGAAGTTAAACATGAAGGATTGGCATAAAAGTGTAGTCTATCAAATTTATCCGAAGAGCTTTAATAGTTATTACAATAAAGAAACCGGTGATATAAAAGGAGTTACAGAGAAACTAGATTATTTACAAGAACTCGGAGTGGATTATATTTGGTTAACACCGATATACCAATCACCACAAAATGATAATGGATACGATGTAAGTGATTATTACAGCATTGATCCATCTTACGGAACGATGGAAGAGTTTGAAGAACTTTTAGAAAAAGCAAAAGAACGTGACATTGAAATCATGCTCGATATCGTTGTAAACCATAGTTCGACGGAGCATAAGTGGTTTAAGGAAGCGAAGAAAGATAAAAACAACCCATATCGTAATTACTATATTTGGCGTGATGAAAAAAATAATTGGCAGTCTAAGTTTGGTGGGTCTGCTTGGAAGTATGATGAAAAGACTGAGCAATATTATTTACATCTATTTGACGAAACACAAGCGGATTTAAATTGGGAAAATGAAAAGCTTCGTGAAGAAGTGTATGATATGATGCGCTTTTGGCTTGATAAAGGGGTAACTGGATTCCGCCTTGATGTTATTAACTTAATTTCAAAAGACCAACGTTTCTTAAGCGATGACGGAAGTACTGCGACAAGTGATGGACGTAAATATTATACAGATGGTCCGCGTGTCCATGAATATTTACAAGAGATGCACCGAAATGTGTTTGAAGGGAAAGAGGTAATTACAGTAGGAGAAATGTCATCTACGACAATTGATAATTGTATTAAATACTCAAACCCTGAGCGAAATGAACTAAGTATGACGTTTAGTTTCCATCATTTAAAAGTAGATTATCCGAATGGTGATAAGTGGACGAAGGCGGAGTTTGATTTTATTAAATTAAAAGAGATTATGTCTAATTGGCAAATTGAAATGCAAAAGGGCGGGGGATGGAATGCGTTATTCTGGTGTAATCATGACCAGCCTCGCATCGTATCACGCTTTGGTGATGATGGAAAGTACCGAAACGAATCTGCAAAAATGTTAGCAACAGCCATGCATATGTTGCAAGGGACTCCCTATATTTATCAAGGAGAAGAAATCGGTATGACGAATCCTAATTTTGAGTCCATCGAACAATATCGTGATGTGGAATCGTTAAATATATATGATATAAAACAAGGAGAAGGGTTATCAA
Organism: Bacillus sp. NPDC094077; assembly: GCF_050279465.1. Lineage (NCBI taxonomy): Bacteria > Bacillati > Bacillota > Bacilli > Caryophanales > Bacillaceae > Bacillus > Bacillus sp. NPDC094077. The sequence continues at coordinate 107,801 of NZ_JBNNUF010000010.1, forward strand.
AAGAAGAGATTATAGGGATTTTAAAACAAAAATCTCGTGACAATTCCCGTACTCCGATGCAGTGGAATGAAGAGGAGAATAGTGGGTTTACAACAAGTACACCTTGGATCTCTGTGGCTGAAAATTTTAAAGAGATAAACGTAGAGAAGGCATTAGAAGATAATGAATCTGTATTTTATCATTATAAAAAACTAATTGAACTAAGAAAAACATATGATGTTATTACAGAAGGAGAATATGCTATTTTAGATGAAAATCATCCTAAGATTTGGGCATATACACGTACTGTAAATGATGAAGTACTACTTGTTATAAATAACTTTTACGGAGAAGAAATCACTTACTCCATACCAGAAAATGTTCAATTAGATGAGATGAAGCAAGAAATATTGTTATCCAATTATAAAGACTCAAGTAAAGACATTAAAAATCTTGTATTGAGACCGTACGAATCTATTGTATATCGATATACGAAATAAAAAGGTTGTATGCCGCATAGGCATACAACCTTTTACTTTAAGACACCACTATATAAAATGTTTACTTCTACTTCTGGTTTAAACTTCACTTTTGCATAATCTTTCTTCCAATTTTTCTTCTTCCATACTTCTGGATGATAAGCGATAAGGTTTCTACCAATACCGAAAGCATCACAATTTGCTTTTTGTAGTTTTTTCGTTATTTGTTTTGCTTCTTTTGTGAGCTGTTTAGATAATTCTTTATTTAGTTTTTTCCTCTCTTCCATTTTATCAAGATGATCTCTTGGAGCTTCAAGAGCTATTACTCTTAGTTGTAATTTAATATGAGCATAAACATTTCCTTTTTTATCTGTTGTCACTTTTAAGTCTCGTTTTAGTTTGCGATTGCTCACTTCCATTGTTAAATAATCAGATGTTTGCTCTGATTCATCGCTAGTAAGTTTTTGGGTTATACGGGCACTTGTTCCCATTTTTCCGGTTAATAACACGAATAAAACAGCTTGTTTCAGGGGTAAATGACCAGTTAATTTATCTTTATTAAATAAAGATAACCCGTCTGTAATAACTTCTTTTCCTTTTATTTTTATAGAAGGGAGAGTGAAGTCTTTACCTGGATCTAACATTTTTGTAGCAGCTGTTTCTAAAGTTTCTTTTGGAAATACACTCATATCTTCTAAGCTTTTCACTTTTTTCTTTAGAAAATCTCCAATTAGTAAATTTCCTACTTTCTTTTTTTCGAGTATCTCGGATGTTTCACCATCTACTGCAATAAGTTTTACTAAAGCAGTTGGGTTTGTTGGGTCTCGAAAGCTGACATCTAAATAGGGTAGTATACCTTTTTTTTGAATTTTTGTTCCTAGTAATTGAACGCCATATTTAAAATAACGAATATTTCCAGTCACATTTTTTTTCAGTGCATCGCTTGTATCCCTTATGTTATGCCCAGTTGCTGAATGTACTTCATTCTCGAATGAAGATTGCTCTCCGCTTGAGCTTTTTACGAGTTCGACTGTTTGCTGAAGTTTATTTTCTTCTGTAATATCACATCCAATACTATAAGCTAATCGGGCCTCTCTTTCTGGTTCTTGATCCCAACAACCAGAAAGGAGTGAACTAATGCATAAGATTGCACTTAATTTAATTATTTTTTTTTGCATATTGTGCTCCTTTCTTATTTCTGAGTAAGGAATAAAGAAGAAATAAAAAAGGTAAGATTACTATAAAAATATAGGTGAATTTATCAGTGAATTGTGCAAGGGCTTTTAATTCTTCAGGTGTATCTATAAATAAGGCTACACTAAAAGCAATAATACCAACGATTGGAACAGCTTTTTTATGATTAGCAAGATTGAATATATGTCCAATTCCTATTGAAGCAGCGCAATAATAACTAGCAATAGAAGCTACGACTGTTATCATCCATATTGGTATAAAAAGTAAATCAGTCCGGTCTACAATCCCGATATGCAAGGAGCGTAGTAAGTAAGCAACTGGCTCTGGAATAAGCTCAATTTGCTTTGGACTAAATACGATAAAGCAAATCCAAACAGTAAAAGTATAAAAAAGTGTTACAAATCCATTAGCGATAGAAATAGCTTTTAGTCTTGCTAAAGGGTTCCCATTTACTTTTGGAAAAGCGATAAGAATAATTTCAAAACCATACATGGCTGTAATTGTTTCTTTTGATGCTTGAATAATATTCCACCATCCAGCCTCTGTAATGGGGAATATATAAGAAAAATCAGCACGTGTAAGCCCTAGGGCAATTAAAAGAGCCATGGGAAAAATGAGAATAGAGGCCATGACATAAAATCGTACAATGACTTTAAACGTATTATAAGCTACATAACAACAAGCTATTGTAAATAATATGAGAATTGCGTACCAAGGAGTTGCTTGCAAAACCCATACTTTAATGACGTTACATACATTTAACATAACGGTCATACCGATAAGGGTAAAATAAAGAATATATGAAAAACCTAATAGTTTTCCGAATTTATTACCAAACATCATAGAAGCAATTTCATACATATCTGCATCAGGAAACCTTCTTAATAAAAACCACATAAGTAAAATGATAAGTTGAATTGCCAACCCAGCGATGAGGGCAGAAATCCATCCGCCGCCTTTAGCAATTGGGTGAAGACGGTTTGGTAGAGAAAGTATACCAACACCGATCTGACATTGAATAACGAAAAAGGTTAATTGAACTAGCGAAATTTTACTTTGCGTGTTTGTCACCGTTCTTATCCTCTCTCGTTACATGTTGTCGTTGCATTTTTTTCGGCTTTGGATCATGTGGTCGTTCCCAAAATGACCAAATTGGTAGCCTTACAAAGGAATCTTTCATATCTTTTATCCGCATCGGAGCAACAGGAGAAAGATATGGTGTATGAAATGAATGTAACTGACATAGGTGAACGAAAGTTATAATTAGGCCAAATGATATTCCTACATATCCGAATATGGCAGCCAGAATCATTAATGGGAAACGAAGAATCCGAACTGCTGAGCTCATATCGTTTGATGGAACAAGAAAAGATGAGATTGCAGTTAAAGCTACAACGATAATCATTGTGTAAGAAACGAGTCCAGCTTTTACGATCGCATCCCCAATTACTAAACCGCCTACAATACCGATTGTTTGTCCAACGCGGCTCGGCAGACGAATACCAGCTTCTCGTAATAACTCGAAAATTAACTCCATTAAGAGAGCCTCCAAAATAGGAGGGAGCGGTACTTTTTCTAATGAAGCTTTAATCGTATAAACGAGTTCGAGCGGTAACACATCAGGGTGAAAAGCAACCGTTGCGATATATAAAGCTGGTAAGAGAAAGGCAATTAAGAAACTCACTAAGCGAATCATCCGTACAAAAGAACCGACAATCCAGCGGTTATTATAATCATCTGGCGATTGATAGAAAGCGAATAACGTAACAGGAACGATAAGGGCTGTTGGATCTCCGTCGGATAAAATAGCAACTCGTCCCTCCATTAAATTTGCAGCCGTCCTATCTGGACGCTCTGTATTTAATTGCTGCGGAAATGGCGAAAAAGAAGTATCTTCTATAAATTCTTGTAGGTAGCCTGGTGGCATTAGTGCATCCGTTTTGATCATTTCTAATCTTCTTTTCACTTCTGTAACAAGATCAGCATTAGCTATATTTTGAATATAAGCAATAGCTACTTTTGTATGCATTTCTTCACCGAGTGTAAAATACTTAATAACTAAATTCGGACTTTTAATGAGTTTACGAATAGAGGCTAAATTAGTTGCTAAATCTTCTACGAAACCAGTATGCGGTCCACGTACAATACCTTCATTATCAGGCTCTGTTATATCTCTTTTTAAAGATAGAGCTGTTTCAAAAATACAAAAGCTTTCGACATGCTCATGAAAATATAATGATTTCCCTTGTAATAAAAGTTGCACACCATAATTTAAATTCGTTTCTTTTTTCATATTCAATGTAGAAAAAGCTTTATCTAAAGACAGCTCAGCTCGAGTTAATAGAGGCTCAAGAGCAAGCTGATGAATTAAATTTGGATCGGCTAAAGATTCGATATATAAGATTGTTCCTTTTCCGTTTTGAAAAGGAACATCTAATTTTTTTATATCATCTGAATGGGAAAGTTTGTTTTCAATGTAATTAATGTTCTCCGGAAGTGATGGAAACATATGCTTTTTGCTATCATCTTGTTGTGAATTTTCCTGTTCGGCCATAATTTCCACCTCGTTTAGAATAAAGTTACTTCTGTTAATTTTTGTTTTTTATGAGAAAATTATGCTTGGAGTATTTGAAAAAGTAGCTTGAAAGTTCTGTTGCGTTATCTTCTATACTTAAAGAAAATGAAAATTAGGGGAATAGAAAGAAAGCGTATATTAGATTGGCGATATTCATATATATCTTTTGTACTATAGGAGGGTAAGCCTAGCGGCATGCATAATTACATCATTTGATGAATAGGAAATTTATGAAAAGCGATTTATACTACTAGTATTGTGTCTTGCCTTTTTAGGTGCAGTACACAGCCGGTGATTGGCTAGTGGAGGTTCTTCCATTTTGCCAGTGCCGGTTTTTTATTGGATAATAGAGAAAATGAATTTCTATAAAGAAAGAAGGGGTTGTTTTGAAAGATGTGAATTCTATCTTTATGAGAGAAAAGATTGCTAGTTCTTATCTTTATTTTATTTCTTTTCTTGGTTTGATTACTATAACTATATCTTTACTTGAAATTAAAATCCCTTCTCATCCAACAATACTAATATTGTTATTACTATTTATGGGGATTGCAGAGTATTTTCCTGTACGGTTTTGGAGAGGAACTAGCTCGCTTACCTTTCCGATAATTTACGCTATGAGTTGGCAGTTTGGAATCCATATAACTATTATTGCTATTGTACTCGTTACGCTAATTCTTCACCTGCATCGTCGTTCACCGATACAAAGAATGTTATTTAATAGTACTCAGCATGCGCTTAGTTTGATCTTGGCGGAATGGTTTTCAAATAAATGTCTGACCTTATTAATTAACAAAATGGATATGTCAGTTCTGTATGAAAATTTAATATCTTTGTTATTATTTTGCGTGTTTTTTTGTTTTTTCAACAATCGCTTTTACGATCTGTTAATGATACTCCTTCCGCAGCCATATTCGATCTATCAGTGGTATAAAAAAACTGTAACGGTATTTCTTTGTGAAACTTTTGGTTTCTCTTATGCGGCCCTGATGCATGTATTAATTAGTACATATAGTGTGGAAATAAACGAGATTACAGTACTGTTTTTCTTTTTCCCACTTGTAGCAATTTCAGTTATTAGTTCTTTTTCTGTACGGATAAGGATGGAGAAGGAACGATTATATGAGCTGTTTCTTATTACGACAGAAATGAGTCGTGAACTAACCGGAGGAAACTTGAAACATATTAAAAAAGCACTTAAAGGTTTTTTTGGAATACAAGCATATGTAATATGGACAAAAGATGATGGAAATTGGAATCTTCTATTAAAAGATGGGAAAGTCCACCTTGATATTTCTGATGATTCAGACAAGTTTGAAGCGTTTGAGGAAATCTCTAAAAATCTTGTATTTAATGACTGGAAAACTGGTACGGCTCCTGGAGATGAAATATTTGATAGTGTCATACGCTCGCTTGTATATTTTCCTCTTATTGTAAATGATGAATTAGTTGGAATATTTGTTGCAGGGAAAAGTAGAACTGCGGGTTTTTTTCCGGAAGATGTACAGTCGTTAGCTACGTTTTCTAACCAATTAGCTAACGTAGTTAAAACAAGGATATTGATTTCTGAACAGAAAAAAAGAATGATTTTAGAAGAAAGAAATAGAATTGCACGCGAAATTCACGATGGTATCGCGCAAACATTGGCCGGGGTGATATACCAACTAGAATCTGCGCAGAAAAAATACCGTGATAAACCAATAGATATGCAGCAAATAGTAGAGAAAAGTATAAAAGATTTAAGAGGAAGCTTAGGAGAAGTTCGCTATTCTATTTATGCTTTAAAACCATATCCGACACAACAATTAGGGCTTAAGCAGGCGATAGCAAGTAAAATAAAATCTTTAAAACAAGAATATAAAATAGATATTACATATCATGAAAGAGGCCATGCACGTGCGCTTAGCTTTTCAAAAGAAAGAGTTATTTTTGATACATTACAAGAGAGTTTACAAAACATTGTAAAACATGCACAAGCAGAAAAGACTGATGTTTTACTCAGCTACCAAAGTGAACACGTGCTTTTAAGGGTTAAGGATAATGGGATTGGCTTTTCGCTATTCGAGTCTATGGTTAAAACGAAGAATGAGCCACATTATGGTATATTACATATGAATGAACAAGCTGAACAATTAGGGGCTACTTTACAGATTGATAGTTCTGTAGGGAAAGGGACAGAAATTACATTATTAATTCCAGATTCACAAACAAGGGGTGCGTAAAATGATTAAAATATTAGTAGTTGATGATCATGCTTTTTTACGAGACGCAATTCGGAGTATACTAGAGGATGAATCTGATATGAAAGTGGTTGGAGAAGCTAGCTCTGGGGACGGAGTATTGGGAAAAGTAGAAGAATGCAGACCAGATTGTATTTTGATGGATATTAATCTTCCGGTGAAAAATGGGATTGAAGCTACAGAGTTAGTGAAAAAAAATTATCCGAATTGCCGAGTACTTGTGTTTACAATGTATGAGCATGATGAGTATTTAATGGATGCACTCCAGGCTGGTGCTGATGGTTATTTATTGAAGGATTCATCATCGGAGCAGGTAGTAGCAGCAATTCGAATGTTATATCGAGGCGATTCAGTTATTCATCCGCGTATGACTAAAAAATTAATTACATATCATCAGCAAAAAATGAAATTAGAATCCAATGAAAATGAACTGACGGAACGTGAAAAGGAAATTCTCTTTGAATTAGTAAAAGGACTTAGTAATAAAGAAATTGCTGAAGCTCTATATATTAGTGATAAAACAGTTAAAATTCACATCAATAAAATTTTTAAAAAACTAAATGTGAAAAGTCGATCGCAAGCGGTGATTTATGCTGTTCGAAATCAATTGGTTCCGTTGGATTAAATAAGAGATGTTTAAAAGAACTATCGTGTTTCTTTATTCTATATTACAAAGAATAAAGGGCAAGGTAGTTCTTTTGTACTATTTAGGCATAGAATCATTAGAAAAAAGATACTCCTTTTGTTTAATTTTCAGAAAAATCAGAATGTGGAATAATAAATATAGAATTACATTTTAATCCTATTAATAATTCATTTTGTGAAAATCTTTTATTGGAAATAAATTGTTGGGGGGCTTCTATAGAAAGATTAAAGTGAGTGATTAGCTATATGGGGATGGTAGTAGTGTGGAAAATTCTTAATGATGCAAAATAAAAGTTTAAGATTAATAGAATTTTCAATGCAAAATGGGAACTTAAGAATCAATTTGTTTAGAAAAATAATTTTAATAATGGGGAGATGCAATATGAAGCGAGGGAAATTTGGAAAGATTCTTATTGGAACGCTAACAGTTGGAATGTTATTGTCTCAAGGAATTCCATATAACGTATTGGCGGAAGAGGTAAATACATCTACTTTAACTGGGATTGATGATGCAAATGCTATCTTGAAAGGTCTTACAAAGGAACAACGTAATGCCTTAAAAACGTTGGATACAAAACCAGGTTTTGTTATTTCACCAGGCATCAATACAGCAAGTCCTAATAATGTGAATGTGATTATAGAATTTAAGCAAGCACCTAGCAAGATTGAGGTGTTAAAACAAGCGGCTAAAGGGAAAAAGTTAGCTCTTTCAAATGCGGAACAAAAGGTAGAGGCATCCCATAAAGGATTTAAAGCAGAGCTTGAACAGCTTCAAAAGAATAAAGATAAAGGGACGAATTTTAAATCTGCCAAAATAACAAGAGAATATAAGAATGCTTTTAATGGTGTAGCGATTTCGTTACCTGCGAATATGATTGAAGACTTAGTTCGCACTGGTATTGTTAAGCGCGTATGGGAAGATCAAGAGATTAAAATTGATTTACCGAAAGAAACAGCTAAGACGGCTGTCGAACCAAAAATGGCAGATAGTGTACCACAAATTGGTGTGGACAAGCTACATGCTGAAAACATAACAGGTAAAGGAATTAAGGTGGGGGTACTGGACACAGGCATTGATTATAACCACCCTGATTTGAAAGATGCATATAAAGGATATCGTGCAAAGCAAGGTGAAGATCCAAGCAAAATAGATCCGAACTCAATAAAAGGATGGGACTTTGTTAATAATGATGCTGATCCAATGGAGACAACGTATAAGGATTGGCAAAATTCTGGAGGATATCCCGAAATTTATGATGGAAGTGCATACTATACATCCCATGGTACTCATGTAGCTGGGACGATCGCTGCAGACAAAAAGAATAATGTTGATTACGCGGTTACGGGAGTCGCTCCAGATGTAGACTTATATTCATATCGTGTATTAGGACCATATGGAAGTGGTCAAACAAGCGGCATTCTTGCTGCGATTGATAAAGCAGTGAAAGACGATATGGATGTTATCAATTTATCGTTAGGTGCGGCTATTAATGATCCTTTATATCCTACTTCTGTGGCAGTGAACAATGCCATGTTAGCTGGTGTTGTTACAGTAGTAGCGGCAGGTAATAGTGGTCCAGGAGAAGGGACAATTGGATCACCTAGTGCGGCGGCACTTCCAATTACAGTTGGAGCAAGTGACGCTGCGATGTCTATCCCAACGTTTTCTGCCGCTGCAGGTGATTTACATGTGGATAAGATGATGCTACTTGGAAAAAGCTTTACTGATAAGCTTGAAGACTTAAAAGGTCAATCCTTATCGGTTGTATATGCAGGACTTGGGAAATCAGATGATTTTACAGGAAAAGATGTAAAAGGAAAATTAGCGCTTATCCAACGCGGTGAGATTACATTTGATGAAAAAATTAAGAATGCGAAGGAAGCAGGAGCAAAGGCTGTAATTGTATATAACAATGTTGATGGTGAAATCACAAGTTATCTCGGAGAAAGTACTTCATCTATTCCATCGTTCCGCTTAACAAAAGTAGATGGTGAGAAATTACAAGCAAACGCTGTCCAAGGGGATGTGGCTTTAGCATTTGGAGAACTTAATAATATAAAAACAGAGGGAGATCACTTAGCCGATTTCAGCTCTCGTGGTCCTGCAACTAAAACAGATGATATTAAGCCGGATATTGTAGCTCCGGGTGTGTCTATTTTCTCTACTGTTCCTGAATATATTAATGATCCAAAGGATGGAGAAAATTATCCGGTAGCGTATGGACGTATGTCAGGTACATCTATGGCAACTCCTCATACTGCGGGGGTAGCAGCACTCATTTTACAAGAACATCCAAACTATAGTCCATTTGAAGTAAAAGAAGCGCTTATGAATACCGCAGTTGACTTAAAAGAAGAGCGCTCTGTATTTGAGGTAGGCTCAGGCCGAATTGATGCATATCGTGCAGTTCATGCAGATACATCTATCGAGGTTATTGATAAAACATCAAACGTTGTAAATGATGAAGAGGTAGAAGTTGAAGAAAAAACAGGTTCTATTGCATTCGGGTATAAAAATCAACTCGGAAATGGACCTATTAAAGATAGTCGAAAAGTCTTAATTAAGAACAGCAGTAAAACAGACGGGAAAGAGTTCAAATTAGAAGTAGAGTTTTCACCTACAAGTGTAGGTGTGCAGGATGCAGCGAAGAATGGTGTGAAGCTGAACGTACAAGATTCTATTAAAGTGGCTCCTGGTACATCAGGGGAAATTAGCCCTGAAATTATCATTCCAGAAAATGCTGAATTTGGTAGATATGAAGGATATATTCATATTTCAAATAAAAACAATGAAAAAGAAGTATATCAAGTGCCATTTGCCGTTAAATTCACAGAAAAAGGGATTGCGTCTGTAGATTTACTAAGAGACACAATGGCAACAGATGCATCTAAATTCCATCCATTTATGGAAAGACCAAGTTCGCCGTTGGCATTTAAATTAAATAGTCCTCTTGAAACCATTGATGCAGTTGTGAAGGATCGAAAAACAGGAAAGGCATTAGGAGTCGTTGGTACACTTAATGCAAGCAGTCTAGCACCGAATGTTGAATATATGATGTTTTCTGGTATGGGAGGGTATGTACTTCCATTTACAGGAGATCCTGCTCATCCAATTGGGGATAAACCTGTTATGTTGCCTGATGGAGATTACGAATTGAACTTCGTTGGATATGATAAAGAAGGAAAATCTTATACAAAAGGCGATAGCATTATCATTGATAATGTAATACCTGAAATGAAATTTAAGGATGTACAACCTGGTATACATGAAGTAAATGATTCCATGTTTAAAGAAGAAGACGGTCAGCGAGCATTATGGGTACACGGTAATATTTATGATTCTACAGTGGATGCATTAAAGGCAAAAGGCCTGCAGTATGACCAAAAAGCTAATCAAATTGTATATTATCAAAACTCGGCCTTTCCATCAGGTTGGTTGAATACAATTCAAGCAAATGGTGATTTTAAATTTGGAGTACTTCCAGAGGAAATAAATGAACCGTTAACTTTAAAATTATTTGGATATGACCTCGCAACTGCAGGGGATATGGCAACCGGATTTAAAGACTATGTTTTTGTTAGAGAGGGAACGGAATACGCTGTTCCAAGCTATGACAAAGATAAAATCAAATTAGGAGAGAAAATTACGTTAACTTTAAATCTCAATAATGTAAAGCAACTTATGACAGGAACATTTGAAATTCCTTATAACAAGCAGCTATTTAAATTTACAGATGTGAAACCAAATTCAGCGCTTACGGAATATGCAAAACAACATGGATTAAACTTGAAATTAGAAGACCCAGCTATAAATACAGAAGGAGCTTGGGAAAACAAGGTGAAAGTTGGTGCGTCGTTAGAAGGAAAAGAATTTAAAGGGTTAGATGGAGACACACCATTTTTAGATGTTACATTCGAAATGACAAGCGATGAATATTTTAATGATGTAACTGCATTTGGAGCAGATAAATTTTATTATACAAAATCTGGTGCAGCAGAAGGTGTTGAAATTCCTGTGTTTAAGGATAAATCCATCTCCATTATTTCGAAGCATTCTACAGTTAGAGGGTATATCGGACCAGAAGCATTCTTGAATGAAGATGGTTATTTAGGTAAGAACGACTACACAAAACTAGGAGCAAAAGTGTACGTAGTTGGCAAGGATGGAAAGAAATATACAGGAACGATTGATGATCATGGACAATTTGAAGTTCATAATGTTCCTGTAAGTGATAAAGAATATGATGTTTTCGTAGAGATGCCAGGTCATTTAAATAGTAAACTAACAACCAAAATAGGGAAAATGCAAGATGGAGAATTAGTGGGACAAAACTTTAGAGCTGATATGGATGACAACCTTGCAGGTGATGTAAACGGCGATAAAGTGGTAGATATTCAAGATGCTAGAATAGCAGCTTTATCGTATGGAAAAGGAAAAGTATCTGTAAAAGATGGAGATATAAATCAAGACGGTGTTGTAGATGAAATAGATATTCGTTTTATCGAGAAAAACTTCTTGAAAAAGGGTTCAGATGCTAAAGAAAATCAGACACCGAAAGAAAATGTAGGGCCAGTGACATTAGATAAAATCTTACGCTCTATTGGTTTAGAGCCAAAAAAATAAGGGGACACACTTCTAGGGTAAACGAAGCGATAAAGCAATGAACACAGAAGAAAATTGGTTTTACTAAAAACGAACCGGTAATGATTCACTGTAACATTACCGGTTATTCTTAAAATAATAGCTATTTGGGTACATGAAGTAAATAGTTTAAAGTTAGTTTGCTTTCGTTATGGGACAAGGTAGTTGCTTAATTATTATTGTTTGTGGGATGGAAATAAGGTTTGTAGTTTGAACTTTAAAAATAGGGGGACTTGTGAAATGAGTATTAAGAAAAAACTTGGTATGGGTCTTGTAACTGCAGCGCTTGGTTTATCTTTAATTGGCGGGGGAACATATGCGTATTTTAGCGATAAGGAAGTATCACAAAACACGTTTGCAGCGGGTACTTTAGATTTGAGCATTAATCCTGAAGTTGTTATTAATGTTGACAATATTAAACCGGGTGATGAAATGGAGCGCGGCTTTCAATTAGTTAACAAAGGAACCTTAGCAATAGGAGACGTGAAACTTCTTACAGATTACAGTGTAATCGATGCTAAAGGAGATAATGGAAATGCGGATCTTGGTGATCATATCCGTGTTGATTTCTTGTGGAATTTGGATAAAAATGAGGTTCCAATTTGGTCTACTACATTGTCAGAATTAAAGGTAGCTACGCAAAAAGGAAGTATTCCTGATCTAGTACAAAAAGGTGTTGTAGACCGAGAAGGAAATGGACTTGCTCCTGGTGATGATGATACTTTCTATGTAATGTTCACATTTGTAGATAACGATGAAGAACAAAATGTATTCCAGGGAGATACATTGAAGTTAAATTGGACCTTCAATTCAATGCAGGCAAAAGGGGAAGAGAAATAAAGATAAATGTTATATATGAGAATGAATTGATGAAGAATTGAGAAATAGTATTTTTAATAGTGTAAAGGTTGATTTAGTGAATCAACCTTTTTTGTGTTTTGTGAGAAAATTAAGCTTGGATTATTTGGAAAAAGGGGATTGAAAGTTACGTTACGTCATCTTTTATACTTAAGGAAACAAGGAGTAGAGGGATGGTGTATATGACTTTGAAAAGTATGTGGGGATGGAAAGAAATTTTATATTTATTTGTTTTCGTATTTCTGATTGTTCCAGTAACAGTTGAATCTCTTTTTTATGATTATGCTTTAAAAATAATAGGGAACTCATTATATACTGGAGTTTTAATGGGACTTATAATGGCGGCGGTATTTACTTTTGTAGTTTATCTTTTTTGCATAAAAAGATATAAACTGTCGTGGAAAGATATTGGAATTCGGAAGCTTTCATGGAAAGATTTTTTATGGACAGTTATAGCGCTGATTCTCTTAATTGTAGTTAGCGTTGCTGTATTAATGATAATGGAGAAAATGGATATTTCCTTTGAAAATAGTAAAACAGAGACGATCCAAAATGATAAATCAATATACGCGTTCTGCATCGCGGGAATTGGAGCGGCAGTTATATCACCAATATATGAAGAGATTTTATATCGAGGTGCTTTTTATACGTTTTTTCGTAATAAATATGGCATATGGAGCGGTGTACTTATAAGTTCCATAATATTTACCGTTGTCCATATTCCAACATATAACACATTACCGGTGAATTTTTTAAGCGGAGTAGTATTTGCGTGGTTATATGAGAAGACCAATTCTATTTTATCGTCTATGATTGCCCACGCAGTATTCAATTTCATAGCAGTACTTCTCACATTTATGTCGAATTAAGAAAATATATAGGAGGGATACATATGGAAATAGCCGTAGAACGTGTTTTTACGAAAGGGATATTAAAAAGAGCAGCAAGTTTGTTTCATGTGGCAGTGGAAGAAACTCCACTTGGTGATTTTGAAAACTATATTTTTAAGGTAAAGGATAAAAATGATGAAGATTACGTATTACGTTTAACGCATTCTTCTCATCGCTCTAAAAAAGGGGTAGAGGCTGAACTAGATTTTTTACGATATGTTGCGGAGAACGGAGCAAAGGTGGCAGGACCTCTTTACTCAATATCTCAAAATCTTGTAGAAGAAATCGTAGCAGAGGATGGGACTTTCTTTTTCGCTTCCTTATTTACATATGCAAAAGGTGAGCAAGTAAAAGGAGAAGAATCGCCTTATTGGGGAGATGCTTACTTTGAAGCGTGGGGAAAAGCGATTGGACAACTTCATCGACTTACAATGGATTACCCTAAAACAGATTACCGTGATACGTGGGAAGAGGACGAGAGTGGGATTGTTAATGAATTAGAAGATGAGAAAGTGAAAGAGATTGCTACAGTATTAATGGATGAAATAAAGGGTCTTCCGGTTGGAAGAGAGACGTTCGGCCTTATGCATGGCGATATTCATCCAGGGAATTTTCATTATGATGGAGAAGAACTTACCATCTTTGATTTTGATGATGCATCTTATAATTACTTCATTCATGATTTGGCAATGGTTCTTTATTACTCTGTTTTATTTACACCGTGGACAGTGGAGGAGAAGACAGAATTTGCCTGTAAACAGTTAAAGGTGTTAAGAAAGGGATACGAATATGAACACATTCTAGCTGATACCTGGTATGAATCGTTACCGTTATTTTTACGTTTACGTGATATAGGTTTATACGGCACGCTCCAAAAGAAATTTAAAGGGAAAAATATGCCAGATCATTTCAGAGAATTAGCTGAACAACTTTATGAAAGAATTATAAAAAGAGAAGCGATTGTGAATATATAATACATTCGTATTAAAACAAAGTATATAAAATAAATATATACTTTGTTTTTTTATACAAAAATATGTTTACTTTATTAAAATAATATTGTTATAGATTCGGTATACACTTATAATTTTATATATATTCTGAAAATTCTTTATAAAGAAGGAGGGGGAATGTTGGAAGCTTTCGTAAATTGGTTAAACAATATTGTTTGGAGTCCAGCACTTGTTTATTTATGTTTAGGCGTAGGTTTATATTTTTCTATTCGAACGAAGTTTTTACAAGTAAGGCATGTAGGAGAAATGGTGAAGCTGACATTTCAAGGAGAAAAATCAGAGGCTGGTGTTTCTTCTTTTCAAGCGTTAGCACTTTCGTTATCAGGACGAGTTGGGACAGGGAATATAGCTGGAGTAGCAACAGCGGTTGCATTCGGCGGACCAGGGGCTGTATTTTGGATGTGGGCAGTAGCCTTTTTAGGGGCAGGATCAGCTTATGTAGAATCAACACTTGCACAAATATATAAGACGAAACATCAAGGACAGTTCCGCGGTGGACCTGCTTATTACATTGAAAAAGGTCTAGGTGTGAAATGGTATGCTTTAGTATTCGTTGCAGCAACAATTCTTGCAACAGGACTTTTATTACCGGGTGTGCAAGCAAATAGTATCGCTGTAAGTTTAGAAACGGCCTTTGGAATTAATACTTCATTATCAGGAGCTGTATTAGTAGTTGTATTAGCTCTTATCATTTTCGGCGGAGTAAAGCGAATTGTTAACGTAGCACAAGTTGTAGTACCGTTTATGGCAGTTGGTTATATTTTAGTAGCTTGCGTTATTGTTGCTATGAATATTGAAAAATTACCAGAAGCATTTATGTTAATTATAAGAAGTGCATTTGCATTGGAAGCTGCTTTTGGTGGTATTATCGGTTTAGCAATCTCTTGGGGTGTAAAACGTGGTATTTATTCCAATGAAGCAGGACAAGGAACTGGACCACATGCAGCAGCGGCAGCAGAAGTATCACATCCAGCTAAGCAAGGTTTAGTGCAAGCATTTTCCGTTTACATTGATACATTATTTGTTTGTTCAGCAACAGCATTTATGATGATTATTACAGGCATGTATAACGTATTTGATGCAAGCGGAAAAAACTTTATCGTTAATAAATTAAACGGTGCTCAGCCAGGACCTGGATATACACAGGCAGCGGTAGAATCTGTTTTCCCTGGATTTGGAAACGGTTTCGTTGCAATCTCGCTCCTATTCTTCGCGTTTACAACAATTATGGCATATTACTACATTGCAGAAACGAATATCGCTTACTTAAATCGTGATAAAGATCGTCCGTGGATGTCCATGGTACTAAAATTTGTATTTTTAGGAGCTGTATTCTATGGCTGTATAAAAACAGCCGCAACAGCGTGGGCTTTAGGGGACATTGGTGTAGGAATTATGGCATGGATAAATATCATTGCGATTTTACTATTACAAAAACCTGCATTAGTTGCATTAAAGGATTATGAAAAGCAGAAAAAAGAAGGAAAAGATCCAGTATTCGATCCACAGCCGCTAGGAATTAAAAATGCTGATTTTTGGGAACATGAATACGGGAAAGATAAGAAGGAAGAAGTATCTTAATAGAATAGGAATGAAAGAGCAAAGGGAGGGCCCTTTGCTCTTTTTTTATGGGCAAAATGTAGCTAGAAGTTATTTTTTTGCCTATTTTTGAATATAAAAAGAATGTACATGCTTTGTTAGAGGAAGGGGGGAGTATGTTGATAGAGTTTCGTAATGTAAATAAATATTATGGTAACTTCCAAGTTTTGAAAAATATTAATGTGCAAGTGAAAAAAGGTGAAGTGGTAGTAGTTGTCGGGCCTTCAGGGTCAGGAAAAAGTACATTGCTCCGGTGTATAAATCAATTAGAGACAATTACAGACGGAGAATTAATTGTACAAAATACAGAGGTACACAATAAGAAAACGGATATGAATGAATTGCGCCGAAATATCGGGATGGTCTTTCAACATTTTTATTTATATCCACATAAAAAGGTTCTTCAAAATATTACATTAGCACCGATTAAAGTAAATAAAATTTCAAAAGAGGAAGCTGAGCAAACAGCGATGTTTTATTTAGAGAAAGTAGGAATTCCAGAGAAGGCTAATGTATATCCCCATCAATTATCAGGAGGGCAACAGCAAAGGGTAGCGATTGCTAGAGGACTTGCGATGCAGCCGGAAATTATGCTATTTGATGAGCCTACGTCTGCTCTTGATCCGGAGATGATTGGTGAAGTGCTTGATGTTATGAAAACGCTAGCTAAAGAAGGGATGACGATGGTCGTCGTCACACATGAGATGGGGTTTGCACGCGAAGTAGCAGATAGGATTTTATTTATGGATGCTGGCCAAATTATCGAAGATACAACACCAGCACAATTTTTTGCGAATCCTGAACAAGAAAGAGCTCGTTTATTTTTAAGCCGAGTGTTAAACCATTAAAGGAGGAATTTCATGCTTAAAATGAAAAAGTTGTTTACTTTAATTGTATTCTCATGTTTATTCGTGCTTGTCGTTGCTGGATGTGGAAATAAACAGGATGAGGCGAAGGAAACGAATACGAAGCAAGGCGGAGTTGTTGAGCAAATTAAGAAGCGTGGGAAATTAGTAGTTGGGGTGAAGAATGATACGAATTTATTTGGACTAAAGAATCCTTCAACAGGACAGGTAGAAGGATTTGATATTGATATCGCGAAGGCGCTTGCGAAAAAAATTCTTGGTGATGAAAAGAAACTAGAGCTGAAAGAAGTAACTTCTAAAACTCGTATTCCAATGCTAAAAAATGGTGATATTGACGCGATTGTTGCGACAATGACCATTACGGAAGAACGTAAAAAAGAAGTAGATTTTTCAGATGTATATTTCAAAGCAGGACAATCGTTACTTGTGAAAAAAGGAAGCAATATTAAGAGCATTGATGATGTGAAACAAGGCGTTAAAGTATTGGCTGTAAAAGGCTCAACGTCTACAAATAATATACGTCAAAAATCACCAGAAGCGACTGTATTAGAATTTGAAAATTACAGTGAGGCATTTACAGCGTTAAAAGCAGGTAAAGGTGATGTTTTAACGACAGATAATGCAATTTTATACGGAATGGCAAAACAAGATTCTAATTATGAAGTGGTAGGAAAGATCTTCACAGATGAACCGTACGGAATTGCAGTGCAAAAAGGTGCAGATGATTTAACGAAAGAGATTAATAGCTTGCTAAAAGATATGAAGGCAAGCGGAGAGTATGACAAGTTGTATGAAAAATGGATTGGGCAAAAACCAGAAAAGTAAAGTGAAACTTTAATCAGTGGGGGGGGTGTTCATCCCCCACTGATTATTAGCCCACACCAATCAGGCAGTTATCTCCCACCTAACTTCCTCGCATTCGCCAAATTTTGAGGTGGGAGTCTTATTGCACGTTACTGCGGGATAAATAACAAAAGTGAGAGGATGGGGGTACTCATCCTCTTCTTGTAAAGAAAGAGGGGAGAATATGTGCCTGATTTTTCTATATTAACGAATAACATTGATATGTATTTAGAAGGGTTTAAATATACAGTTATGTCTAGTGTAATCGCATTAATAGGTAGTTTTATTCTAGGAGTAGTTTTGGCGGTAATGCGCATTGCACCGATTCGTATTTTAAATTGGGTGGGATCTGTTTTTGTAGAGTTTATAAGAAATATTCCACTCGTATTAATCGCATTTATATTCTATTTTGCTTTACCTGTAATAGGAATTACGTTAAATGGCTTTGTAGCAGGAACCGTTACGCTTACGATATACACTGCAGCATTTATTGCAGAAGTAATTCGCGCTGGTATTTTATCAGTTGCGAAAGGGCAAATGGAAGCGGCGCGCTCTTCCGGATTAACGTATGTGCAAGGAATGTATTATGTTGTCTTACCTCAAGCTGTGAAAATCGTAATCCCCCCTTTAGGAAACCAATTTCTCAATTTAGTTAAAAACTCCTCAATACTCGGAATTATCGCTGGTACTGATTTAATGTATCAAGGGGACTTAATTTCAACGAAGACGTTTGTTACGTTTGATGTATATATATTTGTCGGGATGTTTTATTTAATATTAACAATTCCCCTCAGTATGCTAGTGCGTTATTTAGAAAAACGCTTGGCAAAGGAGGCGGTGTAAATGGATTTTAAGGGAGCAATAACAGGTGATCATATTCTCTTTTTACTAAAAGGATTACTCATAACGTTAGAGGTAGCACTCGTAGCCATTGTACTTAGCTTTATCATTGGTAGTGTAATAGGAATAGTGCGCTACACGAAAATACCTGTCGTCTCACAAATATTAGGCTTTGTCGTTGAAGTGATTCGAAATTTACCGCTACTTTTAATTATATTTTTTACGTATTTTGCGCTTCCAGAAGCGGGATTGAAGTTAGAAATTATAACAGCTACAATCGTTGCTTTAACAATATTTGAAGCTGCAATGATATCTGAAATTGTTCGGAGTGGTCTATTGTCTATTGAAAAAGGGCAGATTGAGGCCGCAAGATCTTCAGGATTGACGTATGTTCAAGCGCTCTGGCATATTATTTTGCCGCAAGCATTAAGAAGAATGGTTCCGCCGCTTGTTAGTCAGTTTATTTCATTACTAAAAGATACATCGCTAGCAGTTGTTATATCATTGCCAGAGCTTATGCATAATGCACAAATTATTAGCGGACAAAATGTAAATTATATGATTCCAACGTTTATATTAGTGGCTTGTATGTACTTTATAGTGAATTATAGTTTATCAATTTTATCGAGAAGATTAGAGATTCGCTAACCCTTACAATATACGTGAGGGTTTTTCCTTTTTTAACCTTATTTTCCTCTAAATAGCATCTTAATCTTACAATAATTCGATTTTTTATATTGTTTTATCAGAAAAGTGTTAATTTTATATAGAAATTGTAATCGCTTTCGTGTATATTTTTATTATCAGAAAATTTTAACAAGATATAGGGGTATTTGTAGGGGGAGGATTTAGATGCAGCAACCAACGAATGAGAAATTACATCGTACGATGAAGAGTAGGCATTTATTTATGATCGCACTTGGTGGTGTAATCGGGACTGGTTTTTTTCTAGGTTCAGGTTATACCATTAATCAGGCTGGACCAGGGGGGGCCATCCTTTCATATTTAGTGGGCGGATTTATTATGTATTTAACAATGCTTTGTCTTGGAGAGCTAACGGTAGCAATGCCAGTTTCAGGATCTTTCCAAAAGTATGCGACAAAGTTTATTGGACCAGGAACGGGCTTTATGATCGGCTGGCTATACTGGCTTGGCTGGGCAGTAACAGTAGGACTAGAATTAACGTCGATTGGTTTAATGATGAAAAGATGGTTTCCAACTGTCGATGTTTGGGTATGGTGTCTCGTATTTGGAGTTATTTTATATGCTTCAAACGCTATCTCAGCGAAAAGTTACGCTGAATTAGAATTTTGGTTCTCTAGTATTAAAGTAATCACAATTCTTGCATTTGTTGTTCTTGGTGGTAGTGCATTATTAGGATTTATATCATATGATGGAAAAGAAGCGGCACCTCTTTTCTCTAACTTTGTAAGCGATGGCGGACTATTCCCGAACGGGCTAGCTGCTGTACTCCTTACAATGATTACAGTTAACTTCTCATTCCAAGGAACAGAGTTAATCGGGATTGCAGCAGGAGAGAGCCAAGAACCTGAAAAAACAATTCCACGTGCAATTCGTAATACAGTATGGCGCATTATGTTATTCTTCATTTTAACAATGACAATTTTAGTAGGATTAATTTCTTGGAAAGAAGCAGGCGTAATTGAAAGTCCATTCGTAGTTGTATTTGATAAAATTGGTATTCCATATGCAGCTGATATTATGAACTTCGTTATTATTACTGCTTTATTATCTGTAGCGAATTCAGGATTATATGCGGCAACTCGTATATTATGGTCACTTTCAAATGAAGGAATGGCACCAACTTCTTTCAAGAAAATAAATAAACGTGGTATTCCAATTACAGCGCTAGTTGTAACGATTGCTGTTGCGGCTTTATCTCTATTAACAAGCTTCCTTGCAGAAGATACAGTATATATGTATTTATTATCTATAGCTGGTTTATCCGCTGTTTCGAGTTGGATCATTATTGCTTTATCGCAACTTCGCTTTAGAAGTCAGTATATAAAAGGCGGAGGAAAGTTAGAGGACTTAAAGTATAAAACACCGTTATATCCAATTGTTCCAATTTTAGCTTTAGTTACAAATAGCATCGTTGTTATTAGTTTAGCATTTATTCCTGAACAACGAATGGCGTTATATTGTGGTATTCCATTTATCATTTTCTGCTATATATATTATTATATTAGTAAGAAAAGGAAGAAACCGATGAAAGTGGAGATGGACACAACGTATGAAACTAACAATCAAGCATGATGATATAGAGGCAGATTTATCGTACGGTCAATTAGCGATTGGAAAAGAAAACGGGTATTCACCGTTACAATTACTCGTTTCTTCCATCGCGGGATGTAGTGCAATTGTCTTTCGAACAATTTTAGAAAAGAAACGTATTACATACGATACGTTTACAATTGAAGCTGAAATTGGGAGAAGTGAAGCTTTATCGAAACCAGTTGAAAGTGTTCATTTGCACTATAAAATTAAAGCGGAAAACATTACAGAAGAGCAATTAAACAAGGCACTGCAACTTGCAGTGAAGAATTGTACGATTGTTCAATCTGTAAAAGATAGTATAAAGGTTACGGAGACAATTGAATTAATAAGGTGAAATGTAAAAACGTGAGAATAGGGCGCTCACGTTTTTATGTTTTTAACAGAGGGGGAAGTATTATGAAATGTTTAGGATGTAAATTAGCAAATGAAGAGGAAAAAATATATAAAATATATGAGGATGATTATGTAACGTGCTTCTTAGATCATGCGCCTTTTTACCCAGGACATATTTTAATTGTGCCAAAGCAGCATGTTTTAGAAGTAGACGAATTAGATGATGCTGTAGCAAGATCAATTATGGATGCTTCTAAAATTATTACAAAAGCGATTAAGTTAGTATATAAACCTGACGGAATTACAATTTGTCAAAATGGTGGAATCTTTAACGAGTTAACACATTACCATATGCATGTCGTACCAAGATATAAAGAGCGCTCGTTTGCTGAGTTTTATACGGTACAACCGGAGGAAAAGCAGAATCATAACTTTGAAGAAACAAAAACATTGTTAAAAGACGCGATAGAGAAAATACTGCATACTGAAAAGGCGTAAGAGGAATTTTCTTACGCCTTTCTAGTCTCCATACATATTTAAAACCTCTTTCGCACGTATACGTAAACCATCTATTAATTCTTTCGGTTCTAAAACTTTTGCATCTTTTCCAAGCCTATAAAATAAAGGGGTAATAAAATTGACTTCACCTTTATCAATTGTTGAATTTATATATCCTGTCCCATCTTCGTTTACTACAACGAACTCTTCAAGGTAAGGAACGCTTTTACATTGGCGCACGCCTTCTGTAGTTAGTAAAACATGTAACTGAGTAGGAATGGTTATTACGTTAGAGTTAGAGGCAAACCATTCTTCTAAATTCATGAATGTATCTTCATTTTCTTCCATTGATAATATAGAAAGAATACGATCGACGCGATACAGTAATACTTTCTTTCTACTAAAATCATAGGATGGCAAATACCATAAACCGTCGTGAGCATATACACCGATAGGATGAACATGTTTTATTTTTATCCCCGATTTAGATTCATATTGAAAGTGTAAATTTTTATTTTCAATAGCCGCGGTTAATACTTCGTTTAAAAAAGGTGTCTTAATTGCCCTCTTCGGATTCCAAAAAGCGATATAAGAACGTATTTTATCAACTTTAGTTTTCGCATCATTTTGTAGAGAGCTATACAGTTTATGAGTAACGGAATTGATTTCTGTATTAAAAGGTAAATTACGATAGTAGCTTAAAGATTGAAAGGCAAAAAAGATGGAGACCGCTTCTTCTTCGGTAAATAAAATAGGGGGAAGCATGCTGTTTGTTAATACTTTATATCCGCCATTACGACCTTGTTCAGCGTAAATGGGTAATCCCATATCACTTAAATCTAAAATATATCTATGGACAGTACGAACGGAAATATTAAATTCATCAGCTATTTCTTGAGCTGTAAATGTTTTTTTCGCAGAAGCAAATATAAGAATGTCTAATAAACGTTTTGCTTTTGACAAATATATCACCTTTTTTCTTGTTTAACATGACATGAATTGTCATGTTTTATTGTTAGTATATTGCTTACATCATAATTTTATCAAGATGAGACGCAAGGAGGAAAAGATATGTCACGTGAAATTGTTTTATTTATTGCAGCGAGCTTAGATGGATTTATTGCGAAAGAAGATGATGATTTACAATGGTTAATGGAAACGGAAGGAGAGGGAGACAACGGTTATACAGAAATGTACGAAACAATTGATACAATAATCATGGGAAAGAGAACGTATGATTATGTGATAGAGCATACGGAAACATTCCCGTACTTAGATAAAAAATGTTATGTTTTTTCTAATTCTGAAAAAGTTTCAAACGAACATGTAGAGTTTGTAAATGAAGATGTAGTGGAGTTTACAAAAAGGTTAAAGGCGCAGGAAGGATCAAAAATATGGATGATCGGTGGAGGGAGTCTACTGAGAGAGTTCTTTAAGAATAATCTAATTGATGAATATATTGTTACGATTACACCTCATATATTAGGTTCTGGCATTCCATTATTTAAAGAAAAGAATCCACAAATTGATTTAACTTTAACGGATACGAAACGTTTTGGGCAATTTGTAAATTTATATTATAAGGTAAAAGGATAAAAACACGACTATTGATGATAGTCGTGTTTTTATCCCGCTATTTGTGGGCAGTAAAACTCCCACCTCAAAATTCAGGTGGAGCAAAGAAGTTAGGTGGGAGGTCAACTGCCCGTAAACGCCCGATTGGTTCAACTAATAATCAGTGGGAGATGAAAAAACCCCCCACTGATTAAAGTTTCACTTTATATAGATGGCAATGAAATTGTAAAACAAGATCCATGATCAATCTCACTTGTTGCAGTAATATTTCCGCCGTGTAGTTCTACAATTTCTTTCACGATAGAGAGTCCTAAGCCAGTCCCGCCTGTAGCTCTGGAGCGTGCTTTATCAACACGGTAAAAGCGTTCAAAAATATGAGGGAGATCTTCAGGGGGAATACCTTCGCCTTCATCCTCAGTTTTGATGGAAATACGTTTATGTTCTTCTGTAACAGAAATATTGATATGAGAATCTTCCTTGGAATGTCTATAAGCGTTATTTAAAATGTTCACGATAACTTGTTCGAAACGTTGTTCATCTAAGTTTACTAGCAGGGAAGGAGGACAAGTAAAAGAAACCTTAACGTGTCTTTCCTTATACATGGCGTTTACTTTTTCAGTTATACGAGTAAGAAAAGAGTGTAATTGAACTTCTTTTACTTCGATAGAAAAGCTATGTTTCTCCATTTGTGCAAGTAAAAATAAATCTTGAACTAAGTTTGTAATGTAATCAGACTCATCTTTTATAATAGATAAATATCGCAAACGTTGCTCAGGAGGGGTGCTTTCTTTTAATGCAATGTCCGCATAACCTCTTACGTATGTTAAAGGTGTTCGTAATTCATGAGCAACACTAGCTAGAAATTCACTTCTTTCCGTTTTCATATAATGTAAATCATTTGCGAGAGCTTGAATAGATGATGCTAGTTCACCAATTTCATCATTTCGAGTAGTCGTTAATGAAACTGATAAATCGCCTTTACTCATCTTTTCAGTGGCATGTTTCATGTGTAACAAAGGCTTTGTTAATAAACGAGATAATAGAAAAATTATGATGACTGTTAGTAGAAATGTAATGATACCAGCAATAATGAATTGTTTCGTTAACCCGTTAACCATTTCTTCGATTGATTCTGTCCCAAGAAACATGTACACATAGCCTTCATGTTTTCCAGCCACTATAATGGGGCTAACTGTACAAATATAATTAGATGTTTTCCAATGATTTTCTATAATCGCTCCGTTATGGTCTGTTCGAGTTTGCATTCTACTAATATGATCTTTTATAGTCGTGTTTATTTCGTTTGATTTGGCTAGTACTTCTTTATTTGCATTTGTAATAACAACAGTTGTTTCAGCCTCGGATTCCATTAATGCAACGTGAGAGATTGTTTGCTTGTCATAATATTTTTCAAGTACATCTCGATGACTGTTTCCTCGTTTTAGTAAAGCAGTCATTTCTTCATTTACTCTATTGTTTACAAGGCTATAATAGAGCAAAACAAAGAGGACACTTTCGATTAAAAGTGTAACAATTAAAAAATAAAATCCGAATTGAATAGAAATTCGCTTCATTGTTTCGCTCCTCAATATTCGGTATCAACCCATCGATAACCGACTCCGTACACAGTTTTTAAATGATAATCAATTGGGAAATTTCTTTTTCGCAATTTATCACGTAAATTACGAATATGTGAATCGACTGTGCGATCTTCTGTATTTGTATTGAATCCCCAAATTCGTTCGATGAGCTGATCACGGCTTAATACGTAATTCACATGGCGTAAAAATAATCCGAGTAAAGAAAATTCGATTGGTGTAAGAAGGAGTTCTTCATTATGTACAGAAACGAAGTGCTTCGCCTCATCCCATAAAATACCGTGATATTGGATTTGCTTATGTTCATTTGTGCGCCTTAAAACAGTTTCAATTCTTGCGAAAAGCTCCTCTTCATGGAAAGGTTTCGTCACGTAATCATCTGCTCCGAGTTTTAATCCTTGAACGATATCTACCGTTTGATCACGGGCAGTTACCATAATAATAGGAACGTTACTAAACGATCTAATCCTTTTGCAGGTTTCCCATCCGTCCATTTTTGGCATCATAATATCGAGCAAAACAAATTTAAAGTTTCGATTTTCTATATGTAAAATAGCTTCTTCTCCTGATGTCGCACATATGCAGTTATATCCAATTGGAGTCAGATAAAGTGTTAATAATTCAAGCATTCTCGGTTCATCGTCTACGAGAAGTATATCAATCATAGAGAGCCCTCCATATTTATAATCGTTACTTAAAGTGTAATGCAAAATCATGAAGAAATGGTGCAGATTATGATGCGTCTGCATAATTTCTTCAGAATTGCTTGTTATTGTGTAGTTGAAATTTCATTTTAGGTAATCATATTGGCTCGAAAATGATTAATACGGAGGCGGTATAGTGAAAAAAACAACTCGGATTTTGGGAGTAACGATAATTACAGCAGTCGGTCTTGCGGCATGTGGGCAAACGAATACAGATCATAAAAACCATGAATCTACAAAAGAGAAGAAAACAGAGCAAAAGGAAATGAAAATGAATCAGGAGATAACTGCGCCGAAAGAAATGAATACAGGTGCCTCTAATGACTTATTAACGACAAGCTTAAAAAATGTAACGAGGTTAAATACAAATGATCCGCTGCGAATGGCAGTATTAACTTCGCAAACGATATGGTCAGCAACCCATAAGGAGAATCAACCAGGCGCTGTTATTTTAGTGCCAGTGAATGAGTGGCAATTAGGTATTGCAAGTGCGGATCTTATTCATCATCCGAATAATGGGCCGATTTTATTTATAGAAAAAGAAGTGGTGCCGGAAATGACGTTAAAAGAAATAAAAAGATTAAATCCTCTCGGAACGAAAGATGGAACGCAAATTATGGTGATGGGGGATGTAGGGGCATCTACGCTTGAGCAATTAAAAGATTATAAAGTAAAACAAATAAAAGAAACGGACCCAGCTACATTTGCAAAAGATGTTGATAAAGAATACGCCGATATAACAGGGAGCTATCCAAATAGCGTTATTGTCGGTTCGTCTGAAGAAGAAGGGCGTTTATATACAACACCAGCTGTAAATTGGATTTCTCATATGCCTGAACCTCTTCTATATGTAGAAAAAGACAAGGTGCCAGAAGCGACAATTCAGGCGTTAAAGATGAGAAAAGATAAAGCGAATATATATGTGTTAGGACCAGAAAAAATTGTTTCAAAAAAAGTAGAAAAAGAGTTAAGTAAATACGGGAAAGTAACGCGTATTAGTGGGGAAACTCCGACAGAGAATTCAATTGCGTTTGCGAAGTTTAAAGATGAAAAAACAAAATTTGGCTGGGGGTTTACGAAACCAGGTCACGGTTTGTCATTTGTTTCAAGTAAAACACCAGAATTAGCAATTGCGGGAGCACCTTTTTCACATATGGGTAAACACGCACCTGTTGTACTGTTAGAAGAAGGCAAAGTTTCACAACCAGTGTATGAATTCCTAGCTAGCATTCAGCCAAAGTTTAAAGATGATCCTACACTTGGACCTTATAATCATGGTTTCCTGCTAGGAGGTATTCGTGATATTTCATTTGAAATGCAAGGAATATTAGATGAGAGGTTAGAGATTGTGCAGGAAAGTGGGAAAGGTCACGGAGGACATTAATGAAAGGAGAAAAGGCACTACTAATGTAGCGTCTTTTTCTTTAGGAAACTTTTACATAGCACAAATCTCTCTACTCGTTATATAATAGCCCTCGTGCAGTCGGCCCTGATTTTCTTATGGGGAAAATCAAATTATAAAAGAGTAGAGGAGTGGTACTTTGTTTCAAACGATAAAAAATGACTGGTTTTCTAATGTGAAAGGGGATGTGTTATCGGGTATTGTTGTTGCTTTAGCATTAATTCCAGAAGCAATAGCTTTTTCTGTTATTGCCGGTGTAGATCCGACCGTTGGATTATATGCAGCCTTTTGAATTGCAGTTACAATCTCGTTTGTGGGCGGAAGACCTGGGATGATTTCAGCTGCAACAGGTGCAATGGCATTATTAATGGTGACGCTTGTGAAAGATCACGGTTTGCAATATTTATTTGCTGCGACAATATTAACAGGTATTGTCCAAATTGTTTTTGGTGTGTTTCAACTTAGTTCATTTATGAAGTTTGTCCCTAAATCGGTTATGAGTGGTTTTTTAAATGCACTTGGGATTTTAGTTTTTACAGCGCAATTACCGCATTTTAAAAATGCAACTTGGCAAATGTATGCACTTGTCGCATTAGGACTTGCAATTATATATTTATTTCCACGTATTACGAAGGCTGTTCCGTCTACACTTATTTCAATTATTATTGTGACAAGTATTGCACTTATGAGCGGATTACAATTGCGCACAGTAGGAGATATGGGAAGTTTACCGGAAAAGTTGCCGTTCTTTAGTATTCCTGATGTGCCATTTACATTAGAGACCTTAGGGATAATTTTACCGTACGCAGTTATGCTTGCAGTCATTGGTCTACTGGAGTCATTATTAACAGCTTCGGTTTTAGATGATATGACACATACAGAAAGTAATAAGCACAAAGAAGCACGTGGGCAAGGGATTGCGAACATCGTTGCTGGATTTTTCGGAGGAATGGCAGGATGTGCAATGATTGGACAATCTGTTATTAATATTAAATCAGGTGGACGAGGTCGTTTATCAACATTTGTAGCGGGCGGATTTTTAATTGTATTACTATTCGTTTTAGGTGATTACGTTGTTCATATTCCGATGGCAGCTTTAGTTGCCGTTATGATTATGGTTTCAATCGGAACGTTTGATTGGAATTCTGTAGCAACACTTCATAAGGTACCAAAAGGGAATGCGTTCGTCATGATCGTAACGGTTGTCGTTGTTCTTATCACCCACAATCTAGGATTAGGCGTAATTATCGGGACAGTAATTAGTGCCGTTTTATTTGCATTCAACATGGCAAAGATTCACGTGAAACATTTATATATTGAAAATAAGAAAATATATGAAATTCATGGTCAACTTTTCTTTGCATCTACGGCAGATTTTATCAATACTTTTTCATTTGATGAAGATGTAAAAGAAATTGAGATGAACTTTACTCATGCACATATATGGGATGATTCAGCGGTAGCAGCAATCGATAAAGTTATCATGAAATATGAACAAAGTGGTGTGAAAGTAAGGATAACAGGATTAAATGAACGTAGTTCGAAGCTTGTTACAAATTTAGCGGCTTATAATAAAAGGGTTGCTGGTTAAAGGATTACAATCTTTTCATTTTATATCGTTAGTTAGCCCCCTTTTTGAAAGACAAAAAAGGGGGCTTTTGTATTATAATACGAGTAGGATAATGAAAAGGGGATTCAGCATATGTACAAACAAATTATATTAGCATGTGATGGTTCTGAACATGCACTTCGGGCAGCGGAGCATGCAACACATATTGCGAAATTTAACGGAGAAACAAATGTTGAAGTGGTATATGTAGTAGATAATAGAACAGCAAAATCAGATATTATACAGGGACAAACAGATTTGGAAACAATATCAGCTAGTCGAAAAGATAAATTAAAAGAGATCGAAGGATTATTAAAGAAAGAGAAAATTTCTTACAAAATTACGATTCTGCATGGAGATCCTGGAGATACGCTCGTTCAATATGTAAATACAGGAGATATAGATCTTGTAATCGCTGGGAGTAGAGGATTAAATACATTGCAAGAAATGGTACTTGGTAGTGTAAGTCATAAAATAGCAAAACGAGTGAAGTGCCCAGTAATGATAATAAAGTAAAATGAATTGTAACGAAACTAAGACCTTGATATAGTCGAGGTCTTTTTTTTATGTATAAATATTGTTACTGTGTGGAAATACTAGATATATAAGTTAAAAAAATGTTAACTTACAAATTTGTAAGTTTGTTGTCAGAGAAATCGATGTTATGAAATTTTTCCCATTGGTAAAATAAGAGTATCAAAGGGGATATAGGGAGGATGGAAGGTATGAAATCATTTCAAAATTTGTCATATAGTCAAGGGGTAAGCTTAATTTGTTTAGGGGGATTTGCTGCATCTGTTACGTTAGCTGTATTAATAAAGGTATTTCATCAAATTTTTTAATTTTATAGTAGGGAAGGAATTGGTTGTTATAACTAGTAAGAAAAGTGATGTAAATAAAGAATAGCTCTTAGCATGTATGTAAATGCTAAGAGCTATTTTTATGTTTGTTTTTACATAGAATATTTTGTTTAAGCTTGTTTTGATTTTGCCGATCCTGTATTTAAAGTAAGGGCAAGGAAGAACATTGCAAGTACGCAAGATACAAGTAATAAAATGAATCCGCCATCCCATCCGAAAGCATCCACGATAAAGCCCATAGCGGCACTAGCGAAAGATGCTCCGCCTAAGTAACCGAAGAAGCCAGTTAAGCCAGCTGCAGTTCCAGCAGCTTTCTTTGGTGCTAAGTCAAGAGCGTGTAGACCAATTAACATAACAGGCCCGTAAATTAAAAATCCAATTGCGACAAGTGCGATGCTATCAACCATTGGATTACCAGGAGGGTTTAGCCAATAAACAAGAACTGCGATAAATACACCAACCATAAATAAAATACCAGCAGGTGCTCGGCGTCCTTTAAATAGTTTATCACTCATCCATCCGCAAAGAAGCGTACCTGGAATACCAGCCCATTCATATAGAGCGTAAGCTGTACGTGAGCTACTATGAGTAAAGCTTTTTTCCTCTACTAAATAAGTAGGAGCCCAGTCTACAACGCCATAACGTACGAAATATACGAAAACATTCGCGATAGCGATGTACCATAAAAATTTATTGTTTAGTACGTATGTAAATAAAATTTCCTTTACCGAAAGTTCGCGTTCACGATCTTGTACTTTTTCATCTGGTGGATATTCTCCAGTATGTTCCTCGATAGAAGGTAATCCGCAAGATTGAGGTGTATCTCTCATCGTAATTAATACATAAATACCAACTAAAATTGAAAGAATACCTGGGAAGTAAAAAATACTCTTCCAGTCATTTGCAAAGAAATATAAGCCTAATGTAACGAGAGAAGGCATAAGCGCGCCACCGACATTATGAGCGACGTTCCAAATAGACATTTTTGTACCACGTTCACTAATAGAGAACCAGTGAACCATCGTACGACCACAAGGAGGCCATCCCATACCTTGCACCCATCCATTTAAAAACTGAAGTACAAACATAAGTATAATGCTCGTTGTAATGAAAGAAAATGAGCCGAAAATAATATTAATGATACCTGATAAAAATAGCCCAGCTGCTAAAAAGTAGCGAGGATTACAACGGTCGGATACGATACCCATAAGAAATTTACTTAATCCGTAAGCGATAGATACTGCTGAAAGGATAACCCCAAGTTCCCCTTTACTAAAGCCTTGTTCGATTAAGTATGGCATTGCTAGTGAAAAGTTTTTTCGAACAAAGTAGTAACCTGCATAACCGATGAAGATACCTAAAAATACTTGTAAACGCAATTTACGGTATTCGCTATCAACGCGATCAGCTGGTAAGCGTTCTGCGTGGGACGCAGGTTTAAATAATTGTGTGAGAAACATAAAATGAAAATCCTCCCCTAATTAATTGGAAGCGTTTAAGACAGAGAGAATATAAAAAGGCCATGAAATATAAAAAAGTTCCCTTTTTTATGATTCATAGCCGTATACTCCGATTCTCCGTGACTGTCAATATTAACTTCGACGAAAATTATACAACTTTGTGACAAAAATGTAAACGTTTTTATGAATAAAGGGTGTTGACGGATTTTATTTTGGGGATTAATATTTAAATACGTTAAATATTTTAGTGTTTAAATAAGAGGTGGATAACATGCCAAATGATATGATGCATATCGATAAAATTCAAGCTCTTGCCTTTTCGATTGGAAAGAAAATGCAGACGGAGTTATTAGAACAAATGCAAGCAACAGGACTTACACCACCACAGTTTTATATTTTAAAGATTTTAGATCATTATGGAGCCTCAAGAGCGACAACATTAGCACAAAAGATGTATGTAAAGCCTAGTGCAATTACAGTGATGATTGACCGCTTAATTGATCAAGAACTTGTAGAACGCTATCATGACAAAAATGATCGTCGTGTTGTCATCATTGAGTTAACTAAAAAGGGAAAAGCTAGGGTAGAAGAGGCAATGACCGCTCGTAACGAGCATATTGCAAAATACTTCTCACACTTAGAGTTGCAAGAAAGAGAAGATTTGTTACGCCTCTTTGAGAAGTTAGAAACAATTATTTGCGGGACACAAGAGAAAAAAGAGAATAACTAAGAGGAATTGAGGAGATTACATGGAGCAACAAGAAAACCAAAATCGAAAGTTGTTGTTAATCGGTTTAATTATCGCGATGCTATTTGCTGCATTAGATGGAACAATCGTCGGTACAGCAATGCCGCGTATCGTTGGTGAATTAGGCGGATTAAGCTTAATGACGTGGTTAACAACAGCTTATATGTTAACATCAACGACAGTTGTACCAATTGCGGGTAAATTAGCGGATTTACTTGGACGTCGTAACGTATATATAACAGGGCTAGTTATCTTTATGATTGGTTCGGCTTTATGTGGTATGGCAAATGGTATGACAGAATTAATTATTTTCCGTGGTATTCAAGGTCTTGGTGGCGGTATTATGATGCCAATGGCTATGATTATTATCGGAGATATGTTCACGGGAAAAGAACGTGCGAAATGGCAAGGTATTTTTGGTGCATTATACGGTCTTGCTTCTGTAATTGGACCACAAGTTGGTGGTTGGATTGTAGACGCAGTGAACTGGAGATGGGTATTCTACATTAACTTACCAGTTGGTATTTTAGCAACAATCTTTATCGCAATGGGATTAAAATCACATAAGCAAACAGGACCAATTAAAATTGATATCGCTGGAATCTTTACGATGATTCTCGGTGTTGTAAGTTTATTACTTGCGTTAACGTTTGGCGGAAAAGATTACGCATGGGATTCTTGGCAAATTATCGGTTTATTTGCACTAGCTTTAATTGGTATCGTTAGTTTTGTTATCGTTGAAACGAAAGCTGAAGAACCAATTTTACCGATGCATTTCTTTAAAAATCGCACATTTACATTGCTGAATGCGATTGGATTCTTTATGAGTATCGGAATGTTCGGTGCGATTATGTTCGTACCATTCTTCATGCAAGGTATTGTAGGAGTAAGTGCAGCTGAATCAGGAACGATTATGACGCCAATGATGATTACAATGATTGTGATGAGTATTATCGGTGGGCAACTTGTATTAAAAGTTGGTGTAAAACCACAAATTATCACAGGTATGCTTATTATGGCTGGTGGCTTCTGGTTATTAACAACGATGGATATGCACACAACGAAGCTGACTGCTACTTCTTACATGATGGTTATCGGTTTAGGAATGGGTCTTGTTATGCCAACATTAACATTGGCGTTACAAGAAAGCTTCCCGAAAAAAGATCTTGGTGTCGTAACATCATCAAGTCAATTCTTCCGTCAAATTGGGGGAACATTCGGTATTACAATTTTAGGATCAATTATGAATAACACTTCAGGTACAACATTATCAAATAAATTAGTACCTGTATTAGATACATTCCCGAAAGAAGCGGGACAAATGGTAACAAAATTTAAAGATATGATTCATACAGACCCACAAGGTTTATATTCGATGCTATTTAGTCCGGAGGCATTAAAACAAATGCCAGAAGCATTCGCTAACAGCATTGTACCAATTTTGAAAAATTCTTTAGTAGACTCACTTCATACTGTATTCTTAACAGGATTAGTATTTATCGTAGTAGGTGCTATCTTTACGATTTTCTTACAGAAGATTAAACTGTCGGATCGTAAAAAAGGTGCTGAAGAGCCTGCTGTAGAAGAAAAAGAAAAAACTGTATCATATTCGTAATGAAGAAGCATCGCCTTATGGCGATGCTTTTTTGAGTATAACCTTAAAAGCTTTTTAATGAGAAATGATTGACGTATTTTTAGAAATAGGTTATATTATCTTCTGTAAACGGTTACATGAAATGAGGAGAAAATAGAATGAGTACGATTAAAGACGTTGCAAAATTAGCAGGGGTATCTGTTGCGACCGTTTCCAGAGTGTTAAATAAAAATGGATATGTTCATGAGGATACATTAAAGAAAGTAGAGCGAGCGATTGAGATGCTAGATTATAAACCTAGTACAGTAGCGCGTTCTTTATACAATAAAAAATCTCGTTTAATTGGCTTAGTCGTTCCAAACATTGTGAATCCATTCTTTCCAGAAGTTGCACGTGCCGTAGAAGATGTAGCACATAAACAAGGTTACACAGTTGTCCTTTGTAACTCTGATGAAAGTTTAGAAAAAGAGAAACAATACATTGATGTACTTAGACAAAATAATGTAGATGGATTTATTGTAGCAACGAATCCACAAAATAGTGTCAATTACATGAATTTATCTGTTCCAGTCGTTGCGATTGACCGTATGTTTAATGAGCGTATTCCTACTGTATATGCAGATAACTATGCAGGAAGTCAGGCTGCGACAAGGTTGTTAATAGATAAAGGATGTAAACATATTGCCCATATTCGCGGGCCACGTGATGTAAGTACAGCGAATGAGCGTTTTGAAGGTTTTGTAGACGTTATAACTCAAAATAATCTTTCGTATATGATTGCAGAGAGTACATTTGATCCAGGTAATAGTGAGCGTGTAGCGATGGAATTGTTAGAAGAATACCCGCATATTGATGGTATTGTTGCTGGAAATGATTTAATTGCGATTGGTATCGTAAAGGCTGCACTTCAAAAGGGAATTTCTATTCCAGACGATTTACAAATTATCGGATTCGATGGAATTTCTTTAACAGAAATGATGTATCCATCTATTACAACTGTTGCACAGCCAATATATGAAATGGGGAAAATTGCAACAGAGTTGTTGTTAGAGCAAATGGAAGGAAATGCATTAGAAGAGAAACACTATCGTCTACCGATTGAAATTATAGAACGAAATACAACGAAGTAAGGAGATGAAAAAGATGCCAAATATTGCAGTGGTAGGTAGCATTTCAATGGACTTAGTGGCTGTTTCAAAAAAGCGGCCGAAAGCAGGAGAAACAGTAATTGGTGAAGCGTTTCATACAATCCCGGGAGGGAAAGGGGCGAATCAAGCTGTTGCTGCAGCTAGATTAGGAGCAAATGTAGCAATGGTTGGAGCGGTAGGAAATGATGACTATGGAACAGTAGTTAAGAAAAATTTAGAGAACGAACGCGTTTTTATCGACTATGTGGTACCGGTTACAGATGAAACGACAGGAATTGCTCATATCGTTTTAGCAGAAGAGGACAATAGTATCGTTGTCGTGCAAGGGGCAAATGCTCTTGTAAATGAGTCGGTTGTAGATCGTTCAAAAGATCTTCTTGTAAAAGCAGATATGGTTGTTCTTCAGCTAGAGATTCCGCTTGAAACAGTAAAATATGTATTGGCTATTTGTGAGGAGCACAAAATCCCGGTGATGTTAAATCCAGCGCCAGCACAAGTGTTATCAGAAGATATCTTAGAAAAGGCAACGTATATTACGCCAAATGAACATGAGTGTCGCATCGTATTAGATGATTTTATATCACCAATGGAAGAGTTACTGGCGAAATATCCAAATAAGCTATTGATGACAGAAGGTTCTAACGGTGTTCGTTTCCATAATGGTACGGAGATTGTACATGTTCCTAGTATTGCTGTTGATGTGGTGGATACGACTGGAGCTGGTGATACATTCAATGGTGCGCTAGCAGTTGCACTTTCTGAAGGAGAAATACTTCAAAAAGCAATTCGTTTTGCGAATATTGCTGGTGGTCTTTCTGTAACAAAACTTGGGGCACAGGGCGGTATGCCAACGAGAGATAGAGTACGTGAAGTGCAGGTGATTGTTGGATGAAAAAGCACGGTGTATTAAACAGTGAGATTGCAGCAGTTCTTGCTTCACTTGGGCATACAGATACGATTGTAATCGCAGACTGCGGGTTACCTATCCCTGATGGAGTAAAACGAATTGATTTAGCAGTTGAGATTGGAAAACCAAGTTTTTTAGATGTATTACAAGTTATAGCTGATGATATGGCAATTGAAAAAGTGACGTTAGCAGAAGAAGTCATGATCAATAATGCGGAAGTAAATAAAGAGATTGAGCTGAAATTAAAAGAACCAGCATTTGAATATGTGTCTCATGAAGAATTTAAGGAGCGTACGAAGAGAGCGAAGGCGATTATTCGTACAGGAGAGGCTACTCCTTATGCCAATGTTATTTTACATGCAGGCGTGATTTTTTAATAAAGGGAAGTGATGAGGATGCGTATTGAAATGAAAAACATTTCAAAGGCGTTCAATGGTAATTCTGTTTTGAAGAATGCACAGTTTATGATTGAAACAGGAGAAGTCCATGCATTGATGGGGGAAAATGGAGCGGGCAAATCGACGCTCATGAAGATTTTAACAGGTGTATATACAGAAGATGGTGGAACAGTCACGATTGATGGGCAAGAACGTACTTTTAAAAATGCGAAAGAAGCTGAAGAGTATGGTATTGCATTTATACATCAAGAACTGAACATATTGCCGAATTTAACGGTAGCTGAAAATATGTTTCTCGGTAAAGAATTAATGTATGGGAAAACAGGTATTTTACGCACTCGTCAAATGAACGCAATTGCGCAGCAGCAATTAGCGGGGTTAGGATTGCATGTAAAAGGTGCTATGTTAGCAGGAGAATTATCGGTTGGACAACAGCAAATTATCGAAATTGCGAAAGCGTTAATGACAAACGCGAGCGTTATTATTATGGATGAACCAACTGCGGCACTGACGGATCGTGAGATTGAAACGCTCTTTACAGTTATAAATAAGTTACGTAAAGAGGGGGTTTCATTCGTTTACATTTCGCACCGCATGGAAGAAATATTCTCAATATGTGATGCCATTACGATTTTACGTGATGGTGAATATGTAGGTAAGAGGTTAATTCCAGAAACATCATTTGATGAAGTAGTGAGTATGATGGTGGGACGCAGCATTGGTGAACGTTACCCAGAGCGAAATAGTCAAATTGGTGATGTCATTTTTGAGATGCGTAACGGAACGAAAAAAGGGAAATTTGAAAATGTTTCGTTTCAAGTTAGAAAAGGTGAAATCCTTGGTGTTGCTGGCTTGATGGGAGCTGGTCGTACGGATATTATGAAAGCGATATTCGGATATGAACCTTTAGACTCTGGACAAATTTTTATAAATGGACAAGAAGTAAAGATTGATAGTCCGATAGATGCAATTAGACAAAGAATTGCTTTCATTACAGAAGATAGAAAATCTGAAGGGCTAGTGTTAGATTTCTCAATTCGAGAAAATTTAGCGTTACCGAATTTAGAAAGTCTTTCAAAGGGAAGTGTCTTGAATAACGAACTAGAACAACAGTTTACAGAGGACATGATGAAACTTCTTAATGTGAAAGCATCTAGTGGAGAGCAAGCGGTGAAATCTCTTTCTGGTGGAAATCAGCAAAAGATTGTAATCGCAAAATGGCTAGGCATTCATCCGCAGTTACTCATTTTAGATGAGCCAACGAGAGGTGTCGATGTAGGAGCAAAAAAAGAAATTTACTCTATTATGAATAAGCTTACTGTGCAAGGAGATGCCGTTATTATGGTATCATCTGAGCTTCCAGAAGTTTTAGGAATGAGTGATAGAGTTCTTGTCATTCATGAAGGAAAAGTCGGCGGCATTTTAGAGAAAGATGAGGCGTCACAAGAGTCCATTATGGCACTAGCTACAGGGGGAGAGTAAGGATGGCTAAGAAGGGGAATGTACTGCAACAACTCGGTTCTTTAATCGGTTTAGTATTAATTATCGTCGTAATTACAGCTTTAAATCCAGCGTTTATTGAAATTCCAAATTTATTTAATATACTGCGTCAAGTATCGATTAATGCGCTTATTGCATTCGGAATGACCTTTGTAATTTTAACAGGGGGTATTGACTTATCGGTAGGTTCTATTTTAGCATTATCAAGTGCACTTGTTGCTGGAATGATGGCAAGTGGCATGGACCCGTTCCTTGCAATGGCAGTTGGACTACTTGCTGGTCTTGTAATGGGGATTGTAAACGGTATCATCATTGCGAAAGGAAAAGTAGCTCCATTTATTGCGACTTTAGCAACAATGACTATTTTTCGTGGGTTGACGCTTGTTTATATGGACGGACGTCCGATCACTGGTCTTGGTGATCATTTAATGTTCCAAATGTTTGGCCGCGGTTATTTTCTTGGTATTCCGGTACCAGCTGTTACAATGATGATCGCTTTCGCAGTACTGTACTTCATTTTGAAGAAAACAACATTTGGTCGCCGTACATTTGCAATTGGTGGGAATGAAGAAGCAGCAGCACTATCAGGTATTAATGTTACGAGAATTAAAGTAATGATTTACGGTCTTTCCGGAATTTTGGCAGCGCTTGCAGGTATTGTCTTAACATCACGACTAGATTCTGCACAGCCGACTGCAGGTACTTCTTACGAATTAGATGCAATTGCAGCAGTTGTATTAGGAGGAACAAGTCTTTCTGGAGGAAGAGGATGGATTGTTGGTACATTCATCGGTGTACTTATTATCGGTGTACTAAATAACGGTTTAAATTTATTAGGTGTATCTTCTTTCTTCCAACAAGTTGTAAAAGGACTTGTAATCTTACTAGCTGTATTAATTGATCGTCGAAAAGAAGCGTAATGGAGGGATAGTTCATGAAGAAATGGTTACTTATACTCGTTGCATGTATTATGGTCATTACTGCTGGTTGTTCAATGGAACCGCCAGAATGGGCAAAGGATTCTAGCGATAAAGGTCGAAATAAAACTATTAAAGTTGGATTCTCTGTTTCAACTTTAAATAATCCATTTTTCGTGACTTTGAAAAAAGGTGCAGAAAAGAAAGCGAAAGATAACGGCATTGAATTAATTGCTGTTGATGCGCAAAATGATGCCGCAAAGCAAACAAACGATGTTGAAGATTTAATTCAAAAAGGTGTCGATATAGTTGTTATTAATCCAACCGATTCAGATGCTGTTGCTTCAGCAGTAAGTGCGGCAAATGCAGCGAATGTTCCTGTTATTACAGTAGACCGAGTTGCGAATTCAGGTAAAGTTGTTTCTCACATCGCTTCTAACAATATCGAAGGTGGTCAAATGGCTAGTGATTACATTCGTGAATTAGTTGGTGAAGGAGCAAACGTTGCTGAGTTAGAAGGAATCCCTGGATCCTCTGCTGCTCGTGAGCGTGGGAAAGGATTCCATAACGTAGCTGATAAGTCTTTAAAAGTAGTAGCAAAACAAGCAGCTGATTTTGATCGTGCAAAAGGGTTATCTGTTATGGAAAATATTTTGCAAGCAAATAGCGATATAAAAGCAGTATTTGCTCATAACGATGAAATGGCATTAGGTGCACTTGAGGCATTAAAATCTGCTGGAAAAACAGATGTAGTAGTTGTTGGATTTGATGCAACAGACGATGCTGTAAAAGCGGTTAAAGATGGGCGTATGGCAGCAACAGTCGCTCAAAAACCGGAATTAATCGGAGAGAAGGCGATGGAGACAGCAAAAGAGATTAATCAAGGTAAAAAAGTGGACAAATTTATTCCGATTGAATTAGAGCTTATTAAGAAAAATAAATAAATATAAAATGAAAATTAGGAAGGAAGAATAACAAATGAAATTCTTTATTGATACAGCAAACATTAACGAAATTAAAGAGGCAAATGCACTAGGCGTATTAGCTGGAGTAACGACAAATCCATCACTTGTAGCAAAAGAAGGCGTAGATTTCCACGAGCGTATTCGTGAAATTTGCAGCGTTGTAGAAGGTCCTGTAAGTGCAGAAGTAATTAGCTTAGAAGCTGATAAAATGATCGAAGAAGGAAAAGAATTAGCGAAAATTGCTCCAAACGTTGTTGTAAAAGTTCCAATGACAACAGAAGGTTTAAAAGCAGTAAAAGCATTCTCTGACTTAGGAATTCGTACGAACGTTACGTTAGTATTCTCAGCAGTTCAAGCATTACTTGCAGCTCGCGCTGGTGCGACATATGTTTCACCATTCTTAGGTCGCCTAGATGATATCGGTCATAACGGTATGGACTTAATTCGCCAAATCGCAGAAATCTTTGCAATTCACGGCATTGAAACAGAAATCATTGCAGCATCTGTACGTCACAGCGTTCACGTAACTGACGCAGCATTAAATGGTGCACATATTGCAACAATCCCAGCAAACGTAATTGCTTCATTAGTGAAGCACCCATTAACAGATCAAGGAATTGAGAAATTCTTAGCTGATTGGGAAAAAACACAAGAGAAATAATATGAAATCGAGAATCCTAGTTTAATTGACTAGGGTTCTTTTTTTATTTAAAAGAATTTTCATGCAATTTTGCATATTATCTTTTAAATTTTTAATATAAGCTATTTAATATATACAAATCACTCTTTATTTTTCATATTTCGATATAAAAGATAGAGGGTCTGACCAGAAAACTGGAGGGCATGATTCTATAACAGAAGGCTTAACGTTTATAGAATTATGCCTTTTTATCCCGCATTAACGGGCAGTAAGACTCCCACCTCAAAATTCAGCTGGAGCAAAGAAGCTAGGTGAGAGATCAACTGCCCGTTAATGCCCGATTGGTTCAACTAATAATCAGTGGGGATGGACAAACCCCCACTGATTAAAGTTTCACTTTATATAGGGAGGGCAGAAAGCAGGGATTTCGATTTAAATGCACTTATTTATCTGAATTTTAAGTTTTATAAAAGGAGAGACATAGGATGAAAAGAA
Source organism: Bacillus sp. NPDC094077 (assembly GCF_050279465.1). Lineage (NCBI taxonomy): Bacteria > Bacillati > Bacillota > Bacilli > Caryophanales > Bacillaceae > Bacillus > Bacillus sp. NPDC094077. The sequence continues at coordinate 148,110 of NZ_JBNNUF010000010.1, forward strand.
AAGCTCCATTTAAAGTGTTGTCATCATTAGCAATTGCGGCAATTATAGGATGTACATCTGTAATGAGTGCTCCGTTAGCATACGCAGAAACGCCAGCGAAAGAGAAAGATAATGTGTCTACAACACCAATTGATTACAATTTAATTCAAGAAGATCGTTTAGCGGAAGCGCTGAAAGAAAGAGGAACAATTAATCCAGCATCTTCTAAAGAAGAGACGAAAAAAGCTGTAGAGCAATATATTGAAAAGAAAAAAGGGGATCAAGCAAATAAAGAAATTCTTCCAGATGATCATACACAAGAAGCATCTGATTTCGTGAAAAAAGTAAAAGAGAAAAAAATGGAAGAAAAGGAGAATGTGAAGAAAGTCGAAAAAAATGTTAGCCCTGAGCAAAAGCCGGAACCAAATAAAAAGCAATTGAATGGACAAGTTCCGACTTCCAAGGCAAAGCAAGCTCCGTATAAGGGATCTGTTCGATCTGATAAAGTATTAGTGTTACTTGTTGAATTTAGTGATTATAAACATAATAATATTGAGCAAACATCAGGGTACATGTATTCGAAAGACTTTAGTAGAGAACATTATCAAAAGATGTTGTTCGGTAATGAGCCTTATACATTATTTGATGGTTCAAAAGTAAAAACGTTTAAACAATACTATGAAGAACAGTCTGGCGGCAGTTATACGACTGACGGATATGTAACAGAGTGGTTAACTGTTCCAGGAAAAGCATCTGATTATGGAGCGGATGGTAGCAGTGGTCACGATAATAAAGGGCCAAAAGGTGCACGTGATTTAGTGAAGGAAGCTTTACATGCAGCTGCTGAGAAAGGGTTAGATTTATCTCAGTTTGATCAATTCGATAGATATGATACAAATGGCGATGGGAATCAAAATGAACCTGACGGTGTAATTGATCATTTAATGGTAATCCATGCTGGTGTTGGCCAAGAAGCTGGTGGCGGTAAATTAGGTGATGATGCAATCTGGTCACATCGTTCAAAATTAGCAACAGATCCAGTAGCGATTGAAGGTACAAAATCAAAGGTAGATTATTGGGGTGGAAAAGTAGCAGCGCATGATTACACAATTGAACCAGAAGATGGAGCAGTAGGTGTGTTTGCACATGAATTTGGACATGACCTTGGTTTACCGGATGAATATGATACGAAATATACTGGAACTGGCTCACCTGTTGAAGCTTGGTCATTAATGAGTGGAGGTAGTTGGACAGGGAAAATTGCAGGAACAGAGCCGACTAGTTTTTCACCACAAAATAAAGACTTTTTACAAAAGAATATGGGTGGCAACTGGGCAAAAATATTAGAAGTAGATTACGATAAAATTAAGCGTGGTGTAGGTGTTCCTACATATATTGATCAAAGTGTTACGAAATCAAATCGTCCAGGTGTTGTACGTGTGAACTTACCAGGTAAGAGTGTTGAAACGATTAAGCCTGAGTTTGGAGAGCATGCATATTATAGTACAAGAGGCGATGATATGCATACAACATTAGAAACACCGTTCTTTGATTTAACAAAAGGAACAAATGCAAAATTCGATTATAAAGCAAATTATGAATTAGAAGCAGAGTGTGATTTCATCGAAGTGCATGCTGTAACGGAAGATGGGACGAAAATATTAATTGATAGACTTGGAGAAAAAGTAGTTCAAGGAGATAAAGATACAACAGATGGAAAATGGATTGATAAATCATATGATTTAAGTCAATTTAAAGGAAAGAAAGTGAAACTACAATTCGACTATATTACAGATCCGGCTTTAACATATAAAGGTTTTGCAATGGATAATGTAAATGTAACAGTTGATGGACAAGTAGTATTTTCTGACGATGCAGAAGGACAGTCTAAAATGAAGTTAACTGGATTCGCTGTCTCTGATGGGACAGAAACGAAACCTCATTATTATTATTTAGAGTGGAGAAACTATGCTGGGTCAGATAATGGATTAAAAGCGGGAAGAGGTCCGGTGTATAATACAGGCCTTGTCGTTTGGTATGCAGATGATAGCTTCAAAGATAACTGGGTTGGGGTGCATCCAGGCGAAGGATTCCTTGGTGTTGTAGACTCTCATCCAGAAGCACTTGTTGGTAATTTAAACGGGAAACCAGCGTACGGTAATACTGGCATGCAAATTGCAGACGCTGCATTTTCATTTGATCAAACGCCAGTATGGAGTGTAAATTCGTTAACACGTGGACAGTTTAATTATACTGGATTACAGGGTGTTACAACGTTTGATGATTCAAAAGTATACAGTAATAAACAAATTGCTGACGCGGGACGAAAAGTTCCAAACCTTGGACTTAAATTCCAAGTTGTTGGACAAGCAGAGGATAAGTCGGCAGGTGCTGTTTGGATTAGACGTTAATAATAAAAAAGCACATTCTTCATATGAAGAATGTGCTTTTTTTATTTGTACAGTAAGTTATTATTTTAGCTCGTGTAATACAACTGTTTATTCATGTGTAGTGTATCAAATTATGTGGGGAAAGGAAATATTTCCGGGGAAATTGTCGAAGTATCCTCGGTATTTAAATTAATTGGCATTATTCCAACTCTGCTATTATATTACGGGTTATATCAATATGCATTTGAAAAAAAGACAATGATGGAATTAACCCATCATTGTCTTTTTTACTTTGCTTCGTACATAAATCATTCCGGCAAATGTTAATAAGAACGCAGTTCCGATAATGAAGCTGGCGCTAGGTGATGCACCGATTGCTCCAACTGCAAAGGAACCAGCAACAACTCCTAATGAGAAGAATGCATAAAATAATCCGAATGCTTTCCCACGATTATTATCCGTCGTATTTTCAACAAGCAAGGCATTAATTGATGGGAAGAGAATAGCAAACCCAATTCCATAAATCATCATCACGATGAAGAGCATACCTTTTGTTGCAAATAATCCGAGTAAACATAATGCGAATGCCATTACTGTAATCCCGATTAGCATTAGTTTTGATCGATTAAATCGATCGTAAATAAGATTTGTTGGAAGTAAGAAGAAGAGGATAGCGGTAATTCCGAACACACTTAACATCATGCCTGTTGTAGATGCTTTAAGTGCTAACGCCTCAACTTTCACTGGTAGCATATAAGTGACAATTCCTTGCGAAAACATGAGTGTAAAAGCACCAATATATGCTTGTAATAACGGCTCTGATTTTAATAGTTCAATCATATCTTCTTTGTTCATCATTTGAGTTCTTGATGTATCTTTCCTTGATACGTTATTTGGTAAGAGGAATAGAGATACGATTGTACCAAGAACCATTAAAATAGAAATGGTAATGAAAACCCACTCTATGCCAGCCGTTGCTTTCATAATGCCACTGAAAGCAGGTCCTACGATTGCTGCTGTTCCAACAGCAGCACCAGATAGAGCCATAGCTTTTCCTTGTCGTGCTGACTTCGTTTGCTTTGATAAAAACGTAAAGGCGGCAGGGATTAAAAATCCGTCACTAAAACCGTGCATAAAGCGCACAACTAATAGTTGTTCACCACTTTGAACAACGGTGTATAACAAGACTATGAAACTCGTAATTCCCATGCTTATATAAAGTATTTTTTTTGCACCAAATTTATCGACAGCAGCTCCGGCAATAATATTACCAATCATATTAGCAAATGAGTACATACCAACAACTAGCCCGATAATAAGAGGAGTTCCGCCAAGGCTTTGAGCGTAAGTACTCATAATAGGTAATTGTGAAAATGTATCTAAAAACGCTACGATAACAATAAAGTAAATAAAATATTTCAAGCGATATTCACCTCTCCTATGCTATTATGGCATAATGCTAATTTCAACTGCAATGAAATTGAATTAACAGATGTGGAAAAAAGTACAAAGTGACAAAATATTGAACGTTATTTGTTAAAAATTGGTGAAAATGAGATTGTTTTTTTGAAATATATGGATAGAAGTACTATAATAGATTTGTAAACTTCACCAAGTTAAGTATATACATAGAGAGGGATGTATAAAATGAAAGCATTACTTTGGCATAATCAACGTGATGTACGAGTAGAAGAAGTACCAGAACCAGCTGTAAGACCAGGAGCAGTTAAGATTAAAGTTAAATGGTGTGGTATCTGCGGGACAGACTTGCATGAATATTTAGCAGGGCCGATTTTTATTCCAACAGAAGAGCACCCATTAACACATGTGAAAGCACCAGTTATTTTAGGTCATGAGTTTAGTGGTGAGGTAGTAGAAATTGGTGAAGGAGTTACATCTCATAAAGTGGGAGACCGCGTTGTTGTAGAACCAATCTATTCTTGTGGTAAATGTGAAGCTTGTAAACATGGACATTACAATGTTTGTGAACAACTTGTTTTCCACGGTCTTGGTGGAGACGGCGGTGGTTTCTCTGAATATACAGTAGTACCAGAAGATATGGTTCATCATATTCCAGATGAAATGACGTATGAACAAGGTGCACTTGTAGAACCAGCAGCAGTAGCAGTTCATGCAGTACGTCAAAGTAAGTTAAAAGAGGGTGAAGCTGTAGCGGTATTTGGTTGTGGTCCAATCGGTCTTCTTGTCATCCAAGCAGCAAAAGCAGCAGGAGCAACTCCTGTTATTGCAGTTGAACTTTCTAAAGAACGTCAAGAGTTAGCGAAATTAGCAGGTGCGGATTACGTATTAAATCCAGCTACTCAAGATGTATTAGCAGAAATTCGTAACTTAACAAACGGTTTAGGCGTAAATGTTAGCTTTGAAGTAACAGGTGTTGAGGTTGTACTACGTCAAGCAATTGAAAGTACAAGCTTCGAAGGACAAACTGTAATTGTTAGTGTGTGGGAAAAAGATGCAACAATTACTCCGAACAACCTTGTATTAAAAGAAAAAGAAGTTATCGGTATTCTTGGATACCGTCATATTTTCCCGGCTGTTATTAAATTAATTAGCTCTGGTCAAATTCAAGCAGAGAAATTAATTACGAAAAAAATTACAGTGGATCAAGTTGTTGAAGAAGGATTTGAAGCGCTTGTAAAAGATAAAACACAAGTGAAAATTCTTGTTTCACCTAAATAATAGAGAATCGAAAAAAGTAGCCCTTTTCTAGAAATAGAAGAGGGCTACTTTTTTTCTATACTGAAAGGTGATAGACTTTCCTTTGACTAAATGTACTTTTGTTTGGGAGGGGGAATTGGATGCTTTCGTTTTTTTTAACATTGAAACGTATGCTAAGAGCCTGCTTACGAGCGTGGAAAGATAAAGGATTTCAAGTGTTATTCGTATTAACAATTTTGACTTTAATATCGGGTACAATCTTTTATAGCACGGTGGAGGGATTACGTACCCTTGATGCTTTATATTTTAGTGTTGTGACATTGACAACTGTAGGAGATAAAGATTTTAGTCCTCAAACTGATTTTGGAAAGATATTTACGATACTATACATATTTATAGGAATCGGATTAGTATTTGGATTTATTCATAAGTTGGCAGTTAATGTGCAACTACCAAGTATATTATCGAATAGAAAAAAAGAGTAAAGCATGTAATTGCTTTACTCTTTTTTACATTAGTTTAGACAAGTATTTGCAATAGCTTAACAATACTTTATTACAATGTAAGTGCATTTATTATATTCACTATGTATAAAGTTATAATGATATGAACATTTACATATTTTAATTTATTGATAGAAATTTTATGAAAGGTGGGATATTCTAGTCATAGGTTAACCGGACGACATCATAGGATTCTAACAAAATATTTAAAATATCTTAATTATAAAATGGAGGATTTTATATGAAAAAGAAAGTACTTGCTTTAGCAGCAGCTATTACATTAGTAGCTCCGTTACAAAGTGTTGCGTTTGCTCATGAAAACGATGGAGGACAGAGAGTAGGAGTTATTCCGCGCTGGTCTGCTGAAGATAAACATAAAGAAGGCGTAAACTCTCATTTATGGATTGTAAACCGTGCAATTGATATTATGTCTCGTAATACAACACTTGTAAAACAAGATCGAGTTGCACTATTAAATGAATGGCGTACGGAGTTAGAGAACGGTATTTATGCTGCTGACTATGAAAATCCTTATTATGATAATAGCACATTTGCTTCACACTTCTATGATCCTGATAATGGGAAAACGTATATTCCATTTGCAAAGCAGGCAAAGGAAACTGGAGCTAAATATTTTAAATTAGCTGGTGAGTCATACCAAAATAAAGATATGAAACAAGCATTCTTCTATTTAGGATTATCTCTTCATTATTTAGGGGATGTAAATCAACCGATGCATGCGGCAAACTTTACAAATCTTTCGTATCCACAAGGGTTCCATTCTAAATATGAAAACTTTGTAGATACGATAAAAGATAATTATAAAGTAACGGATGGAAATGGATATTGGAATTGGAAAGGTACGAATCCAGAAGATTGGATTCATGGGGCGGCAGTAGTTGCGAAACAAGATTACTCTGGCATTGTAAATGATAATACGAAAGATTGGTTCGTGAAAGCAGCTGTATCACAAGAGTATGCAGATAAATGGCGCGCTGAAGTTACACCAATGACAGGTAAGCGATTAATGGATGCACAACGTGTTACTGCTGGATACATCCAACTTTGGTTTGATACGTACGGAAATCGTTAAGTATTTGAAAAAGGTCAAATCTCAGAATAGAGTATTTGGCCTTTTTATCACTATATGGAGGTATGAAACGTGAAAAGTAAATTGCTAAAAGGCGCACTTAGCTTTGGGATTGGTTTAGGAGCTTTATATGGTGGATCTTCGGTTCAAGCAGAAACGCCTACAAATCAAAATAATACTTTAAAAGTGATGACGCATAATGTGTACATGCTATCAACAAACTTATATCCGAACTGGGGACAAAGTGAGCGTGCTGATTTAATTGGAACGGCAGATTATATAAAGAATCAGGACGTTGTTATATTAAATGAAGTGTTTGATAATAGTGCCTCAGATCGTTTGTTAGGAAATTTGAAGAAAGAATATCCAAATCAAACGGCGATATTAGGTCGTAGTAGTGGAAACGAATGGGATAAAACATTAGGTAACTATTCATCTTCGACTCCTGAAGATGGGGGCGTTGCGATTGTGAGTAAATGGCCAATCGTTGAAAAAATTCAATATGTATTCGAAAAAGGCTGCGGGCCAGATAACTTATCAAATAAAGGATTTGTATACACAAAAATTAAGAAAAATGATCGCTTCGTTCATGTAATTGGGACACATTTACAAGCTGAAGATAGTATGTGCGGAAAAACATCACCAGCATCTGTACGTACAAACCAATTAAAAGAGATTCAAGATTTTATTAAAAATAAAAATATACCAAATAACGAGTATGTGTTAATTGGTGGTGATATGAATGTGAATAAAATAAATGCGGAGAACAAGAGTGATTCAGAGTATGCATCTATGTTTAAAACATTGAACGCTTCTGTACCATCTTATGCAGGACATACAGCAACTTGGGATGCAACGACAAACAGTATTGCGAAATACAATTTCCCCGATAGCCCTGCCGAGTATTTAGATTATATTATTGCAAGTAAGGATCATGCGAATCCATCGTATATAGAGAATAAAGTTTTACAGCCAAAGTCTCCAGAATGGTCTGTTACATCATGGTTCAAAAAATATACGTATAATGATTACTCTGATCATTATCCAGTAGAAGCGACTATCTCTATGAAATAGTCTAAAAAAAGTTTCTTCGTGAAGAAGAAACTTTTTTTATTTGCAAACAGGAAAATCATTCTTTCTTTCCAATATGTATAAGACATATATAGAAGAGGAGAGAAAAATGTGGATCGAGACATTTTTAAGGAGGTTCCATTGCCGTGCGCATTTTTAGATGAAGTAGCTTTAGAGAAGAATATTCAATCGATTATAGAGTTAAGTGGAGATAAGAAGATTCGTATAGCGAGTAAATCATTACGCTCCGTTCCAATTATGAAAAGAATTTTAGCTGTAAATAATCGGTTTCAAGGTATTATGTGTTTTTCACCTAGAGAAGCTTTATTTTTAATTGAACAAGGGTTTAATGATTTATTAATAGGATATCCTGCCTATGATGAACGAGCTTTACATGAAATTAGTTTGCTTACAAAACAAGGTTTTATGATTACATGTATGATGGATTGTGAGGAACATATTACTTATTTAGAGAAAATTGCTGAAGCGTCTAGTGGGTGTTTTCGAGTTTGTTTGGATATTGATATGAGTATTCGGTTTTTTCAATTTCATTTTGGTGTACAAAGATCCCCAGTAAAAAATGTGCAGGGCGCTTTGAAAATAGTAGAAAAGGTGAAGGAGTCATCATATTTAATGCTAGATGGTGTTATGGGATATGAAGCTCAAATTGCCGGGGTAGGGGACCATATACCGAATCAATGGATGAAAAATAAAGTAATTTCGTATTTAAAGAAGAAATCAGTTTTAGAAGTTAAAGAAAGAAGAGGACGTATCATAAAAGAAATACAAAATCTTGGTATTAAACTAAGGTTTGTAAATGGAGGAGGAACAGGAAGTATAAAAACAACTGAGCAAGATAACTCAGTTTCAGAGATTACAATTGGTTCTGCTTTTTATTCCCCAAAACTGTTTGATTATTATAAAGAAGTACAATTTCATCCGGCTGTCGGATTTGCTTTACCAGTTGTGCGTAAACCAGCCTCGTTTATTTATACTTGCCTAGGTGGTGGATATATTGCTTCAGGTGCAGTTGGTAAAGATAAAGAGCCTGAGGTTTGGAGGCCGGGTGGTGCAAAACTATTAGCTTTAGAAGGTGTTGGTGAGGTACAAACTCCCGTTCATTATAAAGGTGAGGAACGAGTGGATATAGGAGATGCTATATTGTTTCGTCATAGTAAAGCTGGGGAAATATGTGAGCGTTTTCCAATTTTGTATCGTGTGAAACAAGGGGAAATTGTTGGGGAGTATTCAACATATCGGGGGGATGGCCAATGCTTTCTATAGAGGGGCAAAAATGGAGAAATTGGACAGGGAATGTAGAAGGAACACCGCATTATACGATGTATCCAGAAAGTATGCAAGATGTAGTAGAGGTTGTGGGGCTTGCAAGAAAAAAAGGAAAGAAAATTCGTGTTGTCGGTTCAGGGCATTCGTTTACGCCCCTCGTGCAAACGGAAGAAATTTTAGTTTCTTTAGATGAATTGAAGGGTATTACGAATATTGATGAAGAGAAGATGACGGTTGAAGTGTGGGCAGGAACAAAGTTACATGATTTAGGGAAGTTACTTGAGGAAAAAGGTTATGCACAAGAAAATTTAGGGGATATTGATTCGCAATCTATTGCAGGGGCAATTAGTACAGGGACACACGGAACGGGTGTCACTTTTGGGAGTCTATCAACACAAGTTATAGAAATTACAACAATTTTATCTACAGGTGAGAGTATAGTGTGTTCGGAAACCGAAAACGTCGAATATTGGAAAGCATTTCAGTTATCGCTTGGAATGTTAGGTATCATTGTAAAGATAAAATTGAAGGTTATTCCAGCATATTCGCTCGTTTATGAAAGTGAAAAACAATCATTATCTACTGTAATGAACAAACTAGAAGAATATAAGAAGAACCGTCATTTTGAATTTTTCGTTTTTCCTTATTCTGATGAAGTGCAAGTGAAATTTACGAATGAAACAACGAGTAAAGAAAATGATTTAAAATGGCATAAACTAAAGGTAGAGCTACTTGAAAATAGAGTGTTCTCTTTGTTATCTAAAGGGTGTAAATGGTTTCCCTCTATAAGTAAAGGAGTAAGTCGATTATCCGCTAAGGCTGTACCGAACACAAAAATAACTGGTCCAAGCTATGAAGTATTTGCTACCTCACGTACGGTACCATTTTATGAAATGGAGTATAGTATTCCTTCAAAGTATATGAGGACTGTTGTAGAAGAGATTTCAAATCTTATTGGAAAGAAAAAGTATAAGGTGCATTTCCCAATTGAATGCCGTTATGTGAAAGGTGATGATATATGGCTCAGTCCAGCGTACGGAAGAGATTCAGCGTATATTGCTGTTCATATGTATAAAGGTATGAAGTATGCTGCTTATTTTGGTGAAGTGGAGAAAATTTTTTTGAAGTATGAAGGACGCCCGCATTGGGGGAAAATGCATACATTATCGTATGAACAATTACAAGATATATATCCAGAATTTCATTCATTTTTAAAGGTGAGGAAGTCGCTAGATAAAACCGAAATGTTTTTAAATCCTTATGCAGAAAAATTATTCATGAGCATGAAAAAAGCTGACAAATAATCATTTGTCAGCTTTTTTAAGTGTAATTGCATTTCGTGTTTGACTAATACGTTCGTAAAATAGTAACTTATCACGACTAAATACATGTAATAAGACATGAATAATAAATAGACCGTTAATTACGAATTGGAATAACAATATAACAAGTAATACTAAAGGCTCTGTATAATTTAAAATAGAGCTACTAGAAAGAATATAATTGATTCCACCTAAAATGAAATAGAATATACCGTAACGAATGAATAATTCTTTTATTGTAATACGATCTGATTTTCCTTTCACGTAAATGCGAAGCAATGCTTTCCCAATTGTTTTTCCATTCGTAAAGTATGGAATGATAATAAAATAAATAAAGATTGAACACGTAATGAAAATGAGTTCATATATATTGGTATAAGATTGAATATTAGAAATGAAGAAAGAATTTCCTTTGTTTTTAATGACAGGCACAACGATAGATAAGAAGAGCCAATCAATTTGCATAGCGATGAGACGACGAACGAACCCGACTGGTTTCGTTTCTAAATCAATATGACTATCTAATTCACTTGTTTTCGGAAGAAAGTACGTAAATATTGGTGCAATGATAAAACCAATTACGCCACCTAATGTATTTAAAAACAGATCATCGATATCAAATAAGCGATATGCACAATTGTATATACCGTATAGTCCAGTCACTTGTGTTAGCTCAAAAAATAGTGAAAGACAAAAAGAAATACAAATGGTCTGTAAGAAGCTACGTCGGAAATAATAGCGTAAGTAAATCCCGAATGGAACGGTTAGTAAAACGTTAAAAGCGACTTGTAAAAATGCAGATTCCTTTAATAGATAGAAATAAGTAGCTGGTTTCGTGAAAATTGCCGATGTATGATTACTAATTTCTTGCACGAAATAAAATGGCGAGAGTTGCATATGCTGTGTATTAGCCGGTTGTAGGCTACATGTGTCATATGTCTGTGGTAAAGGTAAAATTACAAGAAAATAGGCATTTAATAAATAGAGTAGTAGTGAATATAAAATAAATGAGCGCCATTTATTTAAATAACCATATTTTCGATAATTAAATATTAAAAAAGGAATTAAGAGAAACATTGCTAAAAAAGGAAATAAAATAAAAGCTGTTTTTACTGGAAATAAATATGCAGTCAAAATGAAGCTCCTTTCAATGAAATTTCGTTTATCATTATAGCGCTAAAAAGAATCTAAAACAAAGTTAAAATAGTTCGAAATAGAAAAAATTACAAATTTCAAAGGAATTAAGTTACAATAAATTTAATATAAGGATATAGTGATTTTATGAATTGAGAGAGGGTACAAGAGATGCAATATGAGCTTTTTTCTGTAAGCGAGAATCATATTACGACTTTTGAAAGTGCGTGGCGTTTTCAGGAGGGGGAACAGATTTTTGTTCATGACGATCAAACAAAACGAAACTTTATTATTATTCGCTTAACACATGATGTATTTCAACAAAATAAACATGTTATTCGTTTGTATTGTCAAGAAAAGAAAGTTTATGCATAAGGAAAGCCCTCTTACTGTATGAGAAAAGGTAAGAGGGTCTTTTTCACTTTATAAGAAAAGAATAGTAAGTACACCTACGATAATACAATAGAAAGAGAAATATTTTAAATTTCCTTTTGCCATAATGTTCATAAACCATTTTAATGAAATATATGTCATGATAAATGTCGCAATAAAGGCAACGATATAAGGTACGAATAATGTATCTAGATTTGGATCCTTTGCAATGTCTGTAATACTTAATAGTAAACCACCTAAGCTAACAGGAATATATAGTAAGAATGAGAAGCGAAGAGCTGTCTCTTGCTTCATACCAAGTAACATCGCTGCTACGATTGTAGCACCAGATCGGCTTATTCCAGGGATTAGTGCGCAAGCTTGTGCTAGACCGACAATGATTGCATCTTTCATAGAAAGATCGCCATCATTTTTACGTCCACGCAAGTTTCGAATAACCCAAAGGCCGATAGCAGTAATGAGAAGGGAAATCCCAACCATTTTCACACCTTTTAAGTACTGATCGATATAATCTTTAAATAAAACTCCAATTACACCTGCTGGAATGGTTGCAATAACAAGGTAAATAATGAAGAAAAAATCTGCTTTTGCTTCTTTTGATCTTGTAAATATATAAGATAGACCATTCTTTGTTAGACGAATTAAATCATTTCTATAAATAAGTAATACAGCTAATAATGAAGCTGAATTAACAAGTAGTTCAAAGCTAAATCCTTCTATTTTTAGTCCTAGCAAATGTTGTGCTAAAACGAGGTGACCACTTGAAGAAATCGGAATTGGTTCTGTTAGTCCTTGGAACAGACCGAGAATTAAATATTTTAAAATGTAGTAAAATTGTTCCATAACATCCTCCTTGTTAATTAGTATAAAGAAACAACTTTTCCATTATAACAAAGATATGGATGAATATTGAAAAGGAATAAATATTCAAAATATAATAAAAATCCCTTATAGCGTTATAAGGGATTTTTATTATTAATGAGAAACTACGGTCTCTTGAAGACCTTCAGTCAATTGAACATCGACTTTTTCAGCATCATGAATATGGTTCATAATAGTAGTATTTAATTTTTGGAACATTTTTTGTGTATTTGCAAATTCTCGTAATATATCATCATTACAAGATTTTTGGTTTTCAATCGCTTGAATAACATTTGTAGCACCATTTTGTAACGTTTGAATCATGATTAAAATATTTTCGATTCTAGCGTTTGTATCGGCACTCATTTCTACACCTTCATCGACTAAATGTAGATTATCTTTTGTGTTATCGTAGGCTTTTTCAATTTCTTCTTGAATTTTTTTCGTTAAGTTTCCGATGTTTTTTGTACTTTCTGCTGTACTTTCCGCTAGTTTTCTTACTTCATTGGCAACAACAGCGAACCCTTTACCATGCTCTCCAGCACGTGCAGCTTCAATACTTGCATTTAACGCAAGTAAATTTGTTTGTGCTGCAATGTTTTGAATTACTTCTACAATTTGCTCGATTTCTTTTGAGCGTTCGCTTAAATGATTCATACTGTTAGAAGTGCGCTGAGATTGTTCACCTAATTTATTAATTACAATGAGTAAACGGTGAACAGATTCTTTTCCTTCATTAGAGCAGTCAATGATCTCTTCAATAGACTGAATTAAGCTTTGTTCTTTTTGTAACATTTCACTATTTAATTCATTGGAATGTGTCGTACGTGTTGAAACATTTTCAAAACATGAGTTTAATTGTTGAACTAAATTTTGGAGTGTATGGTGCTGATTATTTACAAGTTGATGCTCTTGAACAACGTTCTGCACACGGTCATGGATAGAAGAAATCATTTCTTGTTTTTCAATATCTTTTTGTTTTAATTCTGCTTCTAATTCTTTTATACGATTTTCTAATTGATCAATTTTATGTTGGAGTGCTTTTTTTTGAGTAAACATGTATTTATTTCAACCGCCTTTAGAAGTTATATTTTCTCTATATTTGGATTTTAGCATCTTTTATAATTTTTAAATATAGAAATTGTTAAATATTTAAGAATCTATTACATTTTATTCATAATTCCCTTTTTTTCGTCATGAAAAATAAACTGTATTTAATAGTATTGTAAACAAACTGTAAAATAAATCATGTATAACTGTATAAGAAGGGAGTCGGATTATGAACTATTTTAAGCGAATCAGTAGTCTAGTATTAGCAGGAATTATCGGTCTTTCTAGTACAGTCGCTGTTAAAGCAGAGTCAAACGACGAGAAACTTAATAACATGCAACAGCAATTGCAGCAAAGCGATGCAGATATGCAGAAGAAAGAGCAAGAGAAGCAAGCTGTTAGTAAAGAAATTCAAGGTATTGAAAACGAACTACATAATTTAAATAATACAATTGCAAAAAATAAAGAGGATCAAGCTGCTATTCAACGTAAAATTGATGAAACACATAAGCAGATTGAACAAAAAAAGCAAGAAATTGTCGTTTTAGAGGATAAAGTCCTTGCTCGTAAGGATATTATGAGAAAACGTATGGTTTCTGTTCAAAACAGTTCAAATACAAGTTTAGTAGTAGAAGTTGTTGTAGAGTCTAAAAACTTTGCAGATTTCTTACAACGTATGAACGCAGTTTCTACTATTCTAGAAGCTGATAAAGAAATTTTACGTCTACAAGAACAAGATCTTCGTCAAATTGAAGAAGATAAGAAAACAATTGACGAAAAGGAAGCGTCTTTAGTAGTAGACAAACAAAAATTAGCAAAAGCACAAGCGGAATTGCAAGATAACTTGAAAAAACGTCAAGATAACTTACAAAACGTTCAAGCTAAATATAACGAGATTGCAAACCAAATCAATTTAGCAGCAGAAGAAAAAGCTAAAATTGAATCAAACATGAAGGCAGTACAAGAAACGATTGCTCGTGAACAAGAAGCAGCAAGAATTGCAGCAGAAGAGCGTGCAAAAGCAGAAGCAGCTGCAAAGGCTGAGCAAGAAGAGTTAGCGAAAGCGAAAGCAGAAGCAGCTAAGCCGGCAGAGCCTGTAGCGAAAAGTACAGCACCAGAGTCTAAGCCTGACACGAAACCAGCTCAAGGTGGAAAAGAATTTTATGTAACAGCAACTGCTTATACAGCTGATCCATCTGAAAATGGCTATAAAGCGGGTGAAACTGTAAAATCTAAGTTAGGGCATGATTTAACTGCAAATCCAAACATGAAATTAATTGCTGTAGATCCAGCTGTTATACCGTTAGGTTCTACTGTATATGTAGAAGGATATGGAACAGCGATTGCTGGAGATACTGGTAGTGCAATAAAAGGACATATAATTGATTTATTAATGCCAGATTCAGCTACAGCAAATGCTTGGGGTAGAAGAACAGTTAAAGTTACAATTTTAAACTAAAACGTAATCCAACTTTACAATGTGTAAAGTTGGATTTTTTTATAAAATAATGTTAAGTTGAGTTTACATTTTGTTAAGGATAGCATACAATGTTGGTGAGAGGTGGTAAATTTGACCATTTGCAATAAAGTAAAGGAATTAAGAGCTCGCTTTAATTTTACGCAAAGTGTATTAGCAGAAAAAGTTGGAGTGACAAGACAGACGATTGCTGCAATTGAAAAAGGGGATTACGTTCCTTCGTTGTTATTAGCGCTTACGATTTGTGATGTGTTCCAGTTAAAGATGGAAGATGTGTTTGTTTTAAATAAGGAGGGGGAAGAGGATGAATAGAATTGTTGCTTCATATATCATAAATTTATTTTACAGTGTATTGGCATGCTGGGCATTTGTAGAGTTTTATGATTTTTATATACAGTTTGCTGATATTATTAAAACTGAAAAGTTCCCATTTGAAATAACGATACGTTGGGTGCCATTTGCATTAATATTTATTGTAGCTATCCTATTAGCATTTTTTAAAAGATTGCAGAAGAAGAAATATAAAAAATCATCATTGCGATTGTATCCTTTATTATTTCCTCAAGAGGATGAACGCGAGAAGGATATTACAGATAGAGCATGTCGAACAACATTTGTATCATTATGGTTTGTATTACCTTGTGCACTAGGATTATTAATATTTACACCTGTAGCAAATTTATATATTCCGGCATACCCTTTATATGTTGTATATTTGATTTATTTAATTCAAATGACAGTATTCCATGTATCACTATACAGAAATAAATTAGCTTAAAAAGAAACCTTCTTGCACCGGCAAGAAGGTTTCTTTTCAGCTTACACTTGTACATATAGCAATATTATTTTATCATTTTATATAGAGTAAGATTTTGTAAGGGAAAGGAATTGTATATGAATAAGCAAAGAATTTATAGTATAGTAGCAATCCTTCTATTTGTTGTAGGTGGTGTTTTAATCGGAAAGCCATTTTATGATGGATATCAGGCGGAAAAGAAACAGACTGAAAATGTACAAGCTGTTCAAAAGATGAATTATGAAAAGCATGATACGGAGTTTGTAGATGCTTCGAAAATTAATCAACCAGACTTGGCAGAAGTAGCGAATGCATCATTAGATAAGAAACAAGTAATCGGTCGTATTTCGATTCCAAGTGTTTCAGTAGAACTTCCTGTTTTAAAAGCTTCTACTGAAAAAAACCTATTATCAGGTGCAGCGACTGTAAAAGAAAATCAAGTCATGGGAAAAGGAAATTACGCACTAGCTGGACATAACATGTCTAAAAAGGGTGTTTTATTTAGTGATATATCATCTTTGAAAAAAGGCGATAAAATTTATTTGTATGATAATGAAAACGAATATGAGTATGCTGTTACTAGTGTATCTGAAGTAACTCCTGATAAGTGGGAAGTTGTAGAGGATCATGGAAAAGATGAGATAACGCTGATTACATGTGTATCTGTGAAAGATAATTCTAAGCGTTATGTTGTTGCTGGTGATTTAGTAGGAACGAAGGCGAAGAAATAAAAAAGAAGGTCAATTCTTTAAAGAGTTGACCTTCTTTTTTACTAATATTGAGAAATAATAGAATATTTTAGTTGGTATTTAAGTATTCTTCTATTTATGTATAATAAAGTTAGAATTCTAGATTTTGGGAGGAACAAGAGTGAGACAACAGGTGAAGAAACTTCTTTTAACAACAAGTGTAGCGTTATTCGTAGCTCCAATTTTAGCTTATGCGCATCCAGGGCGTACAGATGCTAATGGTGGACATACGTGTCGTACAAATTGTGAAAAATGGGGATTACAGTACGGAGAATATCATTATCACAATAAACCAGCTTCTAGTAGTGGCGCAACGAGTCCAGCTCCTAGCCAAAATAATAATGGTGCTGTGGAAGCTGAAAGACAAGCAGAAGCACAGCGCAATGCTGAGGCTGAAAAACAACGTGCTACAGAAGCACAGCGTAAAGCTGAAGAAGAGCGTCAACGTGTAGCTGAGGAGCAAAGAAAAGCAGAAGAGGCACGTAAGCGAGAGGAAGCGCAGCGCCAAGCTGATATGGAAAAAGGGCAACTTGAAGGGCAAAAAAATGGAGAGACTGATTTCAAAGCAGGGAAAAACAATGCAGAAGCGCGTTTAGCTGGAAAGTCGGATACATATAAAAAAGCATTTACAACTGCTTATGCTGCAGCTTGGTCTTTAGAGGAGCAGAAGAAAACGCATGTTGAAAAAGGGAAAGAACAAGGTTTAGCGCAAGAGACGATGGACGATAGTCAAATTGCTCCGGAGTTTAAGCAAAACTTTGCGGAAGGTTTCAACGTAGGAAATAAAGAAAGAACAGAAAAAATTGAAAAAGAACAAGCTGAATTAGGGGAAAAGGCTGGGAAAGAATTAGCTGAAAAGAAACCTGGAAATAGTGAGAAAGATGTATATGTGAAAGCATATGAAACAGCGTACGAAAAAGGGTATAAGTCTGCAAAAAAATCTGCAGAAAAGGCTGGATATAAATATGCATTTGAAAATTATGATTTAAAGGTTCCTACTAAATATGAAAAGAATGAATCGTTAAAGAAATGGTTTATTGAAGGATTTAAATCGAATAAAAAAGCAGCGGAAATTCGAGAAGAAGGATATAAAAAAGGCGACAGCTGGCTTTCGTTCTTCTATAAGAGTTTCGTGCCAAGTGAATATAAAGAACATAAAGAGCTGTACGAGCAAGCAATAGAAAAAGGGAAGAATGCATAAAAAAGATGAGGAATTTCTCCTCATCTTTTTTAGTCCATCCATTTCACTAATTTCTTAGAAATTAATAGTAAAACACAACCTAATACGATCGCTACAGCACCAATAACGGTAAATACTTCAGAATACCCAAGTGAAGTTGTGAAGCTTGCTAGTTGTCCGCCTAAAACGTTGGCAATACCTGAACTTGCTAGCCATACACCCATTAGTAAAGATGCTAGTTTTACTGGAGCGAGAGCACTAACCATCGATAGTCCGACAGGTGATAAGAATAGCTCACCTAGCGTATGGAAAAGATACGTAAAGACGATAAATAGTAAGTTTGCTTTTTCCGTAATGTTATGTTCGTCACTACCCGTTTTTAATGTAGCGATAACAAGTACGATATAACCGATACCGAGTAAGATCATACCAAGTCCCATTTTGGTTGGGATTTTTAAATCTCCGCGCTTGCGAGTTGCAAGTTTAGCCCATAATGCTGAAATGGCTGGCGCAAGTAGAATAATAAATAATGGATTGACCGATTGGAACCAAGACGTTGGTACTTCCCATCCGAATACAGAGCGGTCAACGAATTTATTTGTATATAATGTTAATGAACTACCGGCTTGTTCAAAACCAGCCCAGAAGAAGACAACGAAGCACGTTAAAATGACGATAACTGCTGTATGTTGTTTTTCTTTTTTTGTTAACGGTGTATTTCCTACTGTTTGTTGTCCAGCTGCTGTTTGTAAATCGCGAGATGGCTTTTTGCCGATATCACCAAGGAAGCGATTAGATAGTGTTGTAAATAAAATTTGTCCAATGATCATTCCGATTGAAGCGGCTAAGAAACCGTAACGGAATCCGTAATGAACAACGCCATCCACCGTTGTTTTGAATAAATTTTCTGATAAAAATCCGCAAACGAGTGGAGCTAAGAATGAACCGACGTTAATACCCATATAGAAAATTGTAAATGCACTATCACGTTTTGGATCGTGCTCTTCATATAACTCTCCGACAAGTGTAGAGATATTCGGTTTGAAGAATCCGTTACCGATAATAATAAGCGCTAATCCGAGGTATAGACCGACTTGGTTTTGCAAGGCAAATAGTGCAAGGTTACCGATTGCCATTGTTATACCGCCAATTGTGATGGCTTTCCGTCTACCTAGGAAACGGTCTGTTAAGTATCCACCAATTAATGGGGTGAAATAACAAGCTCCAGTATAAAACCCGTAAATAGAGAGTGCCCATGCGGGACTAAACCCAAGACCACCGCTTACTAAAGCTGTTGTTAAATATAGTGTTAATAATCCTCGTAATCCATAGTAACTAAATCTTTCCCACATTTCTGTAAAGAAGAGTAAGTATAAACCCGGAGGATGTTTCTTTTTTCTCTGTTGTTCTTTTTCTAGTTGTATCGCTGATTCCATGTTATTTTCCTCCTGACACAAACAAAAACAAAGTTAATAATTTTGTACATTTAATATTTTACTTTATTAACTATTATAAGTCAATAAAGGTTGATTTTTCAGAAGAAATTGGAAAAGGGAAATAGCTATAGAATGGATGTTTCTTTTATGTTAGACTATGGACTATGTTTTCTTTATAAGGAAGCGGATTATCGCGCTTTTTTATTTATGGAATTGATTTCACAAGAGATGAAATTGAAGAAGGAGAAAGAGATGAAATTGTTACAGAAAAAAGAAATTTTACTTATTAGCCTTATGTTATTCTCTATGTTCTTTGGTGCGGGGAATCTTATATTTCCGCCTTTTCTTGGATATGAAGCAGGAGAACATGTGTGGATTTCATTAGTAGGATTTATTATATCAGCAACAGGTCTTCCGATATTAGGGGTTATCGCTATTGCAAAAGCAGGAAGTTTTCAAACGTTAGCGGGTAGAGTTCATCCTTCATTTGCAATTATTTTTCCGTGTATTGTGTACTTGTTTATTGGACCAGGGCTTGGTATACCACGTGCAGGAAGTTTAGCATTTGAAATGGGACCAGGGCAGTTATTCCCAGAAGCGGGTAGTGTGGTTTTATTGTTTTACACAGTTATTTTCTTTAGTATTGTGTACTGGTTAAGTTTATCACCATCTAAATTAATGGGCTTGTTTGGAAAGGTGTTAACGCCTTTATTATTATGTATGATTGCACTTATTTTTATAAAAAGTATGTTTACACCAGTAGGGAATTTGAAAGAGCCTGTAGGAAATTATGGACAAGCTCCGATGTTCCAAGGCTTTTTAGATGGATATTTAACGATGGATGCTTTAGCAGCCTTGATTTTTGGAATTGTTATTGCAAATACTCTTCGCACAAAAGGTATTGAAGATGATAAAGGTTTAGCGAAATATATGAGCATTGCTGGTATTGGTGCAGGTCTTTTATTATCTATTATTTATGTCATTCTTGGATATGTTGGTTCAATTAGTGGTTCGTTAGGCACATTTGATAATGGTGCGAAGGTGTTAGCACAAGTGATGACTACATTATTTGGACAAGGCGGAGTCGTTTTATTAGGTCTTATTTTTACTATTGCGTGTTTATGTGTTTCAATTGGACTTGTTACGTCTTGTAGTCAATTTTTTACGAGTGTATTTCCGAAAGTATCTTATAAAGTTTGGGCGTTTATATTGAGCTGTATTAGTATGGTTCTTGCTAATTTAGGATTAACACAAATTTTAAAAGTCTCGGTACCGATTCTTGGATTTATTTATCCAGTTGCACTAACTCTTATTATTTTAGGATTATTCCATAAGTATATTGGAAAGTATGTATGCATATATCCTGTTACAATTGTGATTGTAGCGGTATTTAGTGCAATCGATATTTTGAATAAAAATGTGATGATGAATCAGTGGACGCCAATATTGAAGTATATTCCGTTTTATACAGAAGGTGTAGGATGGATCATTCCAGCTCTTGTAGGTGTGTGTATTGGTGTAATCGTTAGTAGCATGATAAATAAGGACAAATAAGTGAAAGGGTGTTCTCCATAATGGGAAAACACCCTTTCTTTTTTGGAAAAATACTATTGAAAATGAATAGACTAAGAGTATGATAAAGGTAATTGGTAATATATAGGTTTCGAATAAATGATGAGGGGGGAGCGTATGAAGGAGGATTTAAATAAGAAAATAGAGGCACTCGAAACTGCAATTGAAACGATTCAAGAAGCACTTTTTGAGTTGAAAGAAAAACAAAGGGAAATAGAAGTAGAAAACGCTCAGCAACATGTTAGTAGGGAAAAGAAAGAATATATTGAAACGGTAATGGAGGAAAAGCTACAAGAAGATGTAGTTACGATAAAAGAGTCTATGCAAGAACTTGAGGTAAAACAAGTAGATATAGCTGCTTTTAAACCAGAACCATTTAATATTATAAAATTTTGTCAAACATGGTTACCACGTATATTTGTCGGTATTATGTTACTTGGAGTAATCTGGCTATTTAAAGCAGGGGTAGATGCTGGATTATTAACACCAGCGATACGAATTGTGTTTGGTATAGCGCTATCTATCGGTTTGTATTATATAGGAGATATACAAATTAAAAAAGAGCGGCAAGCGTTAGGGTTAGTATTAGCAGGAGGCAGTATTACGGGTATTGTTTTAACGACGTTTGCAGCACATTATTTATATGGATTTATTCCAGCAAGTGCCGCGTTTATCTGTAATATTGCATGGGTTATTTTAGGTATTTATTTAGCGAAAAGGTATCAATCGGAATACCTCACTATCTTTGTAGCGGTAGGGGCTTTCTTCGTGCCGTTCTTGTTAAATAGTACGACTCCTAATCCTTATATTTTCTTTGGATATGAGACGATATTAACGCTTAGTTTATTATGGTATGCGTTGAAAAATCGTTATAAGTACTTATATATGATTTCTTATGTTGTTGCTGCTATTGTTCTTTTTGTCTTCTTTGCTGTTATGACAATGTTAGTAGAGAATTTGCAAATACAATTAACGTTTGTTTATGGTTTGATTCATTTACTATTATTTTGGCATATGTTTACGGAGAGAAGTTTTATATCAGAACCACGCTTGGCGATATTTAGTGCGAATGCAGTTTTCTTTATTTTATCTATTGCAAAAATACATGATTTTACAACATGGGGATTACTTATAAGTGCATTCGTGCATGCTGTTATGTTCGGATTTGAATATAGGAAGAATAAACAGTCTGTGTTTACAAATCTTTTATTTGGTTTTGCGATGGGGTCATTCAGTTTAGCCATTTTATACGAGTATAGTTTAGTGAATGCAGCAATTGTATTGTTGTTACAAGGGTTCCTTGGTATGGTTACTTCTATTAAAGGAAAACAACAGATAAAATTATATGTTAGTGCAACGATTTACGCGATTGGAATGATACAGACGATTTTCAGCCCATTTGATCAATTTATTTCAGCGGGATTTGTTGCTCATATTATTTTAATAGGAACGTTCTATTATTGCATGAGACAAGCGAAAGAAGTGTTAGCGAATTTTGGTAAATATGTGTACTCTATAGCGCTCTATTGGTTTATGATCATTGTATTCATTGCAATTACTAGAGTCGGTGAAGTTCTTTCTACAGATGGAAGTATAATAAGCGTATCTGTATCGTTATTATGGATGGTATATGCATTATTTGCAGTTTGGCTTGGACGGAACAAAAATATGAATGAAATATTGTATGCCGGCTTAGTCGTTTTAGCAGTAACGATAGGAAAGCTATTCCTTCTGGATTTACCAGAAGTGTCGATGATGATTCGAGCAGTGTTGTTCCTAATTGTAGGTAGTATAGGTATCGTTATTTCAAGAATGTTTTTCTCAAAAGAAGAGAAGTGAAAAGAAGGCAATCCGTATGCGGATTGCCTTTTTCATTATTTTTTATTAATCGTTACAGATTCATTATATTTCGCTGTTGTATTTTGGCGTAGACGAAGCGTTGCTTGTCCAATTGTATTTGGATCGATTTGTACGTTCACAATTTTCTCGGCAGAACCTAAGCTGTTTGTTGTGAAAGAGAATGCACTGCTATAACCGAAAGTAGATGGCCAAGTGCCGTTTGTATTTTGAACTTTTGCTATTTGTGTCCCGCCAGTAGTGAATATACCTAAAGAGTAATTATTGTATGTTGTGTTTGGTAATAAGTTATTTACTTGAATCTTTATTTGGAACACTTCATTGTTTGGTAGAATGCTAGGGCGTGTAATCACATAATCGCTTGCTGTTACGGCGCCGTTATATCCGTATGAACCAGGTTTAAATGTATTTGTATTAAACCATTGGTAACCTGCGTTTGGTGCACTCCAAGGTTCTGGTTGTGGTTCTGTTGATAAACTTGGTTGTTCGAATGTTTGTAGAGCTGTAGGTGCATCAAGCTGTAAACCGTTAACTTGATCTAAGCTAGTATAAGTTTCTTGTTTAGCCAACCAATTTACGATATTTTCTAGTAAAACAGCATCGTTTTCTTCTTTATATCCATCATATGTTTTCTTTGATTGCCCTGAATCTTCACGTACATATTTTGGAGATGCGTCTTCAACAGGAGAAGAGTCACCAATAAATGCAGCTTTCCCAAGACCAACTTTTGCAATAGCAGCATAAGGTCCTTCTGCAACACCACCGCCGTTATAAACACCGCTATCAACAGCGTTATTCCATTTTGCTGGATTTTCTGGAAGATAAACAAGACCTTTTGCTAGTTTAGGATTTGTAATCGCAAGTGTAGAGCCAGCATGCATTGCGACAGATGAAACGCCATTTGTAATTCCGAATGATTGTTCAGGTGAGACAATATTTTTAGCAGAAACATCACCAAGTGCATTGTAGCGGAAGCGAATACCGAAATTATCGGATAGCCAATCAGAGCTTTCCACTCCTTGCATAGCTTGTGAATTTGCTTCATCGCTAGACATTCCTTTTGCTGGATTATCCCATGCACCACGTCTATATCCATTGAACACTTCTGAAGAGTCCCAACGGTTTTTATTACGATCTGCATTATAGTGATCGGCAATGAAGAAAATACTGCCACCGTTTTTCACGTATTGTAACATTGCATCTTGTTCAGATTTTTTGTAAGGAATATTTGCCTCTGGAATGATAAACACGTTGTAATTTTTTAAGTCGTCGTATGTAATAGGTGTTGATTTACGAAGTTCTTTTACATGATATCCGTTTTGGGCAATGCCGTTTCCAAAATCAGAAAAGCCGCCATCAATAACCCAATCAGCTGTCCCGGCAGTTTGCCCGTGTGTATTATCGAATAATACTTTCTTCCCATTGTTTTGATTTACAACTTTTGCAGCAATTTCAGGAGCAGGGTCTACAGAGCTTTCGGCATAAGTAGATGGTATGAACGAAGTCCCTATACTCAGTGTGATTGCTGTTGCTAAAGAAAATGTAATCCATTTTTTATTCTTCATAGAAGAATCCCCCTAATAATAAATATATGTGCTCTAATAATGTAATTTATTTTTCTGAAAAAATAAAGACAGAAAACGTAAAAAATATTAAAAAATTGTAAAAATACCGTGAATTTTGTTGAGAAATATTTGTGTAGACAATAAAGAATCCCTTCCAATTAATAAGGAAGGGATAGCATGTTTAACTAATTTTTGAATTAGGTGTTTCATCTACTTTATGAAACCCTTTCGTGTAATACACGATAGCTAAGCCGATAAGCCAAATTGGACCGACGATTAATGCGATTCGTGTATCTTCTGAATACGCCATTATACCTAATACTAATGCAAGGAAAGCGAGTGAGAAATATGAACTTAATGGGTATAAAGGCATTTTATAAGATAACTTTTGTTTGTTTTGCGTAGGCAAACTTTTACGGAATTTAATTTGAGCGACTAATATAATACCCCAAGTCCAAATTGCTCCGAAAGTTGAAATACTAGTGAGCCATGTAAATACCTTTGCAGGAACAAGATAGTTTAATATAACACCAACGAGTAAAACAATCGTAGTCGCTACAATCCCTTGGCTTGGAATACCATTTTTATTTAAACGACCGAATCTTTCAGGTGCTTTCTTTTGCTGAGCTAATGTATATAGCATACGGCCTGTACTAAATAAACCGCCGTTACAAGAAGAAAGAGCTGCTGTTAATACGACAAAGTTAATAATACCTGCTGCTTTTGCAATACCGATTTGCTGGAATGTTAATACGAATGGACTTCCTTTCTCACCAAGTTCGTTCCATGGATAAATTGCCATCATAACGAATAGAGCCCCAACGTAGAACAGTAATATTCTCCAAAACACGTTATCAATTGCTTTTGCGAGTGTTTTCTTCGGATTTTGAGCTTCACCAGCTGTAACACCGATTAGTTCAACGCCTAAATAAGCGAATAATACCATTTGCAAGGAGAGTAGTAATCCAGAAAATCCATTTGGGAACCAGCCACCATGTGACCAAAGGTTTGAAATACCAGTAGCGATACCACCGTTTCCGAATCCGAATAAAATAATTCCAGCTCCAACTACTATCATACAGATAATTGTGATAATTTTGATGAGAGCAAACCAAAATTCAAGTTCTCCAAATACTTTTACTGATAAAAAGTTAAAAGCGCTCATTAATAATAGAGCTAATAATGCCCAAGTCCAGCGCGGGATATCTGGGAACCAGTACTGCATGTAAATACCTGCTGCTGTAATTTCAGCCATACAAGTAACAACCCATAAGAACCAGTAGTTCCAGCCAGTAATATAGCCAGCTAGTGGGCCGATATAATCATAAGCATATTTACTAAAAGAGCCGGCAACCGGTTGCTCAATTGCCATTTCTCCGAGCGCTCGCATAATGAAAAAAATAACGAGTCCAGCAATCATATAACCTAGTAAAATGGAAGGACCAGCTAGTTTAATAGCGGAAGCAGATCCTAAAAATAGCCCAACGCCAATAGCTGAACCAAGTGACATTAAAGTAATATGTCGTTCTTTTAAACCTCGATTTAAAGTTCCAGATTTGTTTGTGTGCTGCATAAGAAGAATCCTCCTTGTAGAGTGAACGATATTTGAATGCGTTTACTAAATATTTAACTATTTCAAATTATAAAACATTTCTTTCTGTTATGCTACAAAAATAATCGCAATGAACTGTACTACATCTGTACTTGTCAGACTTAAACTTAAAATTCGAACTATTAGTGAATATATTGACTCTTCTTTTTATTGATTGTTAAGATTAAGTATTATATTTTCTCACATACTAGTAAGAAAAGAATGTGTGATAATAATTCAGGTGTAGGAAGGGTACATAACCATGTTTCAATTACAAAAATATAACACTTCTGTGAAGCAAGAGCTTTTAGCTGGCATCACAACTTTTTTTACATTTGCGTATATTCTTGTCATCAATCCGAAAATATTATCTGATGCAGGTGTACCATTTGATCAAGCGTTTACGGCAACTATTATTGCGACAGTTATTGGGACGCTATGTATGTCGTTTTTAGCTAACTATCCAATTGTTATTGCTCCAGCTATGGGGATGAATGCATATTTTGCTTATTCTGTTGTTCAACAGGCAGAGGGGATTACATATGTCATTGCGTTTTCGGCAGTATTTGTAACAGGTATCATTTTTCTTTTATTATCTTTCACTTCATTTAGGCAAAAGCTAATTGTCGCAATTCCTGACAGTTTAAAACATGCAATTGCAGGTGGAATTGGACTATTTATTGCTTTTATTGGATTACGCCTATCTGGAATTATCGTTGATCATCCATCTAACTTAGTTACGATTGGTGATTTTCATTCTCCAGCCGTTATTTTAACTTTAATTGGTTTAATTTTAGCGGCGGTATTAATGACATTACGTGTGAGTGGTGCATTATTTATTAGTATGATTGTGACAGGAGTTATCGCCTTCTTTACGGGGCAACTGAAGTTTGAGGACAAAATTGTAGCGATGCCTCATTTACCAGAGGGTATTATCGTTTCAAATCCAATCAATGCATTTTCAGATGTAATTCAGTACGGATTATATGGTGTTGTATTTTCATTTTTACTTGTACTTTTATTTGATACAACAGGTGCATTACTCGGTTTAATTAAACAAGCAGGTTTAATTACAGATAATACAGAGAAGCGCTTTGGTAAAGCGTTTATTGCAGATGCAATTGGTGGAACGACAGGTTCTATCTTTGGAACAAGCCCAACAGCAGCGACGATTGAATCGTCAGCTGGTATTGCTGCAGGTGGTAAAACTGGATTAACAGGTATTGTAGTTGTTGGACTAACGATTATAACGGCATTTTTCAGTCCTGTTATTGCATCTTTATCAAGTGTAGCTGCTATTACAGCTCCTTCATTAATTATTGTAGGTAGTTTAATGGCGCAAAGCATTCGTGATATTAATTGGAGCGAGTTTGAAGATGCATTACCAGCATTTTTAATTTTCATAGGTATTCCGTTAACGTCTAGTATTGCGAATGGAATTGCAATCGGATTTTTAGTGTATCCAGTTTTAAAGATTGTGAAAGGGAAGGGAATGGAAGTACATCCGTTACTATACTTATTTACAATTTTATTTGGATGTCATTTATTCTTATAATATATTAGGAGAGGGGCTTCTTATTAGAGGCTCCTTTTTTGTGTATAATAAAGTGAAACTATAATCAGTGGGGGGGTTCATCCCCACTGATTATCAGCCCTCACCAATCGGGCGTTTACTGCCTGTTCATGCGGGATAAGGTGAAAATCAAAGTGATTTCGTAAAATATAAATTACTTAATGGAATATATATGTTACAATTATGGTGAAGGAGGAACATGAATGGCTGTAAGTAAAATAAAAGTCGCGCGTGTTCAGTTAGATTTAACACAGCAACAATTAGCAGAAAAAGTAGGCGTTACAAGACAAACGATTAGTTTAATTGAGAAGGGAAAATATAATCCTTCTTTAGATTTATGTTTGAAAATTTGTTATGCGGTAGATAAAACATTGAATGATTTGTTTTGGGAGGAAAAGGAGTGATAGGGTGAAGATTGTGAAAGGTGAACGTTTAATGATTGAGGGGTTAAAACATATTAGACTAGCTTTTATCTTACAAAATATTGTCATACTAAGTATCGTTTTTTACCGTTATGTTTTGCAAGGGGCAGGATATGAAAGTGTTTCGGATTTATTAATGGTATTTATGGGCGGGATAATAGTTATTAACTTTTTAAATTTAAAAAATTCGGTGGAAGTGTATGAGCATACAGGGGGAGTATCTCGTAGTTATTTCATGAAATTATTATTCATTCCAGTAGGTATTGTTATTGGGATTTTAGCTATTTGTATCATTGTAACACCAGGTATTTCGATAAAGGAAATTAGTATAACAGGACTTATTATGTTTGTTTGCTTTTTAATTCCTAGTTTGTTTATATACATATATATGAAAAAAATAAAAAGTGAAGGTTGAAATGAAAAAGCTTTCTGCATGTTGCAGAGAGCTTTTCTTATATTTCTTTATACATAACTTTATGTAGCCCGAGAGTATCAATTTCAAAGATCTCACCATGCTCATGAAATCCTAAGCGCTTGTAATAGTCAGTTACAGTAATTCGGCCATTACACCATAGAATGTTTGCGTTACGCTCTTTCAAAATTTGTTCCGCTTTCTGGATTAAGGAACTTCCAGCACGTTTGTTTCGAAAGTTAGGCAATGTTGCCATTCCTCGTAAGCGATAATGGATACCGTTTTGTAAATCAGGATACACTTCTTTTGAGAAGGAAGCGATGCTAATCAGTTCATCGTTTATGAAGGCACCTAAGTGGAAGGTGTCGGTTTCGTAGTCGGAAGGGTATTTACAGTCTTCTAAAGGTTGATTGGGACGCAAAATCGCTTGACGAAATAAATATGTTTCAGATGCATCAATATGTTTCACGATAATCATAGTATCATCCTTTCTTATAGTCCATTTTCTATAAGTTGTAAAAAGAAGTATGCAGGTGCAGCGAGAAGTCCTAGTATGCTAGCGGTTCCGAGAAGAAGTGAAAGTACGAGACAAAAATATTTAATTCCATTTGATTTTTTCCAGCCATAACTACAAATTTCAATGCTAACACCGATGAGAATAATGGCGACGAGTACTTCCGCTAATAATAAGAGAGCTAAAGTTGCAATAGACATAATGTGATCCATCCTCATAATATATGATAGTAACATTTTACCATATGAAATTGAAAAAATGCCCCTCAATTATGTGAGGGGCATTTTCTATTCTAATATGCTTTTTAGTGTATCAATATGTTCTTTTGAACCTGTTACAAGTAATGTATCACCGTGTTGTAGTTTTGTATCACCATGTGGTATTAATGCTTTATTACCACGGTAAATTTGAATGACGAGTACATCACCCAAAAAAGGAAGACGTCGAAGTGCAACGCCATTATATTTATTACTACGTAGTTCAACTTCACGTACTGTTTCATTTGCTGTTGTAATTAAGCGGACGAGACTAGGTTTATCAATAAGTGCACGTAATAAAATACGTGTAGAGTTAATTGTTGAAAATACGGCGATATGTTCTTGCGTTGCTTTTTCTTGTAGAAGGGGATCTTCTACGCTTGCAATGACATGTTCAACACCTAGTTCTTTTGCGTGTTCTGCTAATAATAGGTTTTGTTCATCATCACTTGTTGCAACGACAACGCGATCTGCATCAAATGCTGTTTGCTCAGTTAATGATTCGATTGTGATTGCATCAAGTTTCACGATAGGGAAGTCATGAGATTTTGCTTCCTCATCATTTATTTTATTTTGGCGCATCATATATAGTGTTACGTCATAATCTTCTCGTTTTAAATCAAGTGATAATGGAAGAGTAATTCTGCTTGCACCAATAATAGATACTTTCGGTTTTGGTGTTTCTACTTTTGGGAACATCTTTTTAAATAATATAGGTGCAAAAATACAAGTAATAACTGCGCTCAAAATAAGAGATGCTGATAAACTTGGACTAATGATCTCTAGCTTTTCACCGATTTGTGCAGCCGCAATAACTAAAGAAAGTGTTGACGTTAACAAAATAGCACTTCCGAGTACGATATTGCGTGGGTACCATTTTCGTAAGACGAGTGATGGCAATAGTTTTGAAATAAAGAGTCCCACAATTAAAATTGGAATCATTAGCATACTAGAAGGCTCTTTAAAAATAGACCATACTTCTAAATTAACACCAACCATTACGAAGAAAATAGGGATGAAGAAACCATATCCGATGGAATCGAGTTTTTCAACCATATCGTCATTTGGTGATAATAAAGATACGAGTACACCTGCTAAGAAGGCTCCTAAAATGTTTTCTGCCCCAACCGATTCAGATAATCCAACTAATATTAAGATGAGTGCAAAAACAGCTCGTGTATCAATTTGTACACTACCGGCTTTTAAGCTTTCTAGGTATGGAATATTTTTAAAGCGTCTTGCGATAAAGTAAATTACAATACCAGCGCCGAATAGAAGAAGTAGAAGCCACATACTTTGGCCACTTTCGGAATTTAATCCGACGAATACAGCGAGTAAAATCATTGTAACTAAGTCTGCAATAACAGCGACTAATAAAATGATTTGCCCGATTGCGGTTTTTCCTAAGTTATTTTCTTTTAATGTTGGTACGACAACACCTAAGGAAATAGTTGAAATAATTAAAGTCATGAACATTGCATTGTCGACGAATCCTAGCCATACGAATAGTAATGATAGGGCATAAGATAAAATGAAAATAAATAAGAAGATAATGCTTGCTGCTTGGAATGTGTTCGGTTCGTTTGTCGTATTCTTTTTCCCTTTTTGTTTAAAGATAGAAAAGTCAATTTCTAAACCACTTAAAAACATGAGGAAGATAAATCCTAGTGTTGATAAGACTTGAAGCCACATATCTGGCTCAATGATGTTAAATCCACTTTTACCTACAAAGATTCCTGCGATAATTTCTGCAACAACGACAGGAAGTGCTTTTAATTTAAAGCGTTGTAACAAAAGGGGAACGAAAAACGCGATTGCAACGACAACCATAAGTGATAGAACAGAAGTATGATGTTCCATTGCGTTCTCTCCCTTCAAATAAATATAGTACCTATTTAGCCATATAATAGGTAGAAAAGCAACGCATATGGGTTCGATTTCATAAAGAAAGAGTTTTCTTAACATTTGTCATAATAAGTATATTTTTCATGATTCTGTTGTTAATTCCGAAATGTGGATGTAATAGGGGAGATAATAAAAAAAGACTGCTGAGGAATCTCAGCAGTCTTTTTCATGCAAATTACATTGAGAAGAAAATCCATACAGTAAGACCAACTGTTGCTGCTGCAACGAAGAAACTGTATATCATTGTAAGAATTTGAACTCTTCCTTCTCCTTCTTTTAAGTGCATGAACATAATTAATTGTAATAATGCTTGCGCAACTGCCATTATGATGATAGTTGTTAAGATCGTTGAAAGAGGCAGGCTTGTGTAAAGTGCCACGTATAACGCTAGAAACGTTAGTGCAAGCGATAAAATAAATCCGAAAACGTGTGACCATGGGAATCCGCTATGCGCATGCCCGTTTGCTTGATTGTTATTTTGACCCATTTACGCCACCATCCCGTTCAAGTAAACTAGTGTGTAAATAAAGACCCAAACAAGATCAAGGAAATGCCAGTATAAGCTGATAATGAATACTTTACGAGCTGTAACTGGTGTTAAACCTCGTTTTAAAATTTGGATGATAACACAAGTTGCCCAAATGATACCACCTGTTACGTGGGCTCCGTGCGTTCCAAGAAGAACGAAGAATCCAGATAAGAAAGCACTTGTTTGAATTGTTGCGCCTTCACCAATGTACATAATGAACTCTTCGATCTCGAAGAATAGGAAACCTGCACCTAAAAGTAATGTAAAGATGAACCATCCAAGCATTGCTTTTTGGTTGTGTTTACGCATTTCGTGAATTGCGATACCACATGTGAAACTACTTGTTAAAAGTAGTAGTGTTTGAATTAAAAGCGTTTTAAGTTCAAACAGTTGCGCTGGTGTTGGGCCATCTGCCGTACGACCAGCAAGTACTAGATAAGAGGCGAAAAGTGTTGCGAACAGCATAATTTCAGCCCCAAGAAAAATCCAGAATCCTAGGATATTCAATCTGCTTTGTTCGGATTGATATTCCAAAGGTAAGCTTTTATCTAAAGCCGCCATATCATTTCACCTCTCATGCTACATGTTCTGTTTTTTTGATTTCATCTACACTGATATAGTAGCCTTCATCATAATCGAATGAACGATAGATTAAGCAAGCTAAAATACCAACGCCGCCGATTGCTGCAAGCCAGAACCAGCTAAATACTAATGCAAAACCTGCAAGACCGAAGAATGCAGACGCAATAATAGGCACACCAGAGTTACTTGGCATGTGAATTGGTTTTAATTCTTCTGCAGCTGGTGTAACTGTTTCTCCGCGTTGTTTCATGTACCAGAAAGCATCAGCTTCTTTAATTTCAGGAAGTTTCGCGAAGTTGTAATGTTGTACAGGAGATTGAGTAGCCCATTCAAGTGTACGGCCATCCCATGGATCTCCAGTAACGTCACGTTCACCGTGACGTGCACTCCAAATTACGTTGTAACAAAGAAGTACGAATCCGATACCCATCATTACTGCGCCGACAGATGCGATTTGGTTTAACCAACCCCATCCAAGACTTGCAGAGTAAGTGTACATACGACGAGTCATACCGTCTAAACCTAAGAAGTACATTGGGAAGAAACAGATGTTAAATCCGCTCATAAAGATCCAGAATGTCCATTTACCTAGGCGTTCATTTAGCATATGACCTGTCATTTTTGGATACCAGAATGTGAATCCAGCAAGCATAGCGAATACTGTACCTGCGATTAATACGTAGTGGAAGTGAGCGATTAGGAAGTAGCTGTTATGGTATTGATAATCAGCTGCTGCCATTCCAAGCATAACCCCTGTAACTCCACCAACTACGAAGTTTGGAATAAATGCCAATGACCAAAGCATTGGAACTGTAAAACGAATACGTCCTTTATACAGTGTAAACAACCAGTTAAAGATCTTAACACCGGTTGGAATCGAAATCGCCATTGTCGAAATCGAGAAGAACGAGTTAACGGCTGGACCTGCACCCATTGTGAAGAAGTGGTGAAGCCATACGACGAAACTTAGTAAAGAAATTGCGACCATTGAGTACACCATCGCACTGTAACCGAATAGACGTTTACGTGAGAATGTACTAATGATTTCAGAGAAAATACCGAATGCCGGTAAAATAACGATATATACTTCAGGGTGACCCCATACCCAGAATAGGTTGGCCCATAACATTGGCATACCGCCGCTCGCCATCGTAAAGAAGTGAGCGTCAAATAGACGGTCAAATGTCATTAATGCAAGAGCTACTGTTAATACTGGGAAAGCGAAAATAATGATAATTGTTGTAATTAAGATTGACCAAGTAAACATTGGCATTCTCATTAACTTCATACCAGGTGTACGCATTTTTAAGATAGTAACAAGGAAGTTAATACCTGTCATTAGCGTACCGAGACCTGAAATCTGTAATGCAATTGCGTAGAAGTTATTTCCTACACCAGGAGTAAACTCTGTACCCGCCATTGGGAAGTAAGAAGTCCACCCAGCGTCTGGAGAACCACCAATAACGAAAGCGATGTTGAATAACATTGCTCCGATAAAGAATAACCAGAAACTTAAAGCATTTAAGAACGGATATGCAACATCACGAGCACCAATTTGTAATGGTACTACAAGGTTCATTAATCCCATAACGAATGGCATCGCCATGAAAAGAATCATAACTGTACCATGTGTTGTAAAGATTCCATTATAGTGTTCTGCGTTTAAATATGTTGTATCTGGGAATGTTAATTGGGCACGGATCATTAAACCGTCCATACCGCCACGGAATAACATAATAACGGCAGAGATTATATACATGGCTCCGATTTTTTTATGGTCAACAGTGGTTAACCATTCATCCCAAAGCCATTTCCATTTTTTATACTTTGTCAGTACGAAAAGGATTGCTAATGTCACAAGAACGATAGAAGCGTCTGCACCGTAAATAATCGGGTCACCTGTGACAAAGAATTCATCAAGCTTCACTGTGTTCACTCCAATCTGTTGGAATAATAGCTATTATTTTTTGTTTTTGTAGTAGTTGTAATCACAATATTCAAGTGATTTTGGATCTACATAACTTAAGTGATGACTAGAGAATGTCATACGACCAACTACACCAGGTTTAATAATTTCGTTGTATTTCTTTTCTGATAATGGAGGGGCAGTTTGTTGTACTTCTTTTACCCACTTGTCATAATTTTCTTTTGTTTTTGCTTCAAGCTCAAATTCCATGTGAGTAAATCCTTCACCTGAGAAGTTCGAGCTACGGCCTAGGTAAGAACCTGGTTTGTCAGCTTGTAAATATAAGTCCATGATCATGCCATCCATTGTATACTTCATACCACCAAGTTCTGGTACCCAGAAAGCATTCATTGGACCGACAGAAGTCAGTTTGAATTGAATTGGTACACCAGCTGGGATGTTTAAATAGTTAACGGTTTCAATTTTTTCCTCTGGGTAACTAAATAACCATTTCCAGTTTGCAGATGTAACATAAATTTCAACTGGTTTAATATTTTTGGACTCTTTCGGAACCTCTTCCGAAGCATAAGTTGCTTTTACTGTTGGAATCGATAATGCGATAACGATAATAACAGGAACAAGTGTCCAAACAATTTCTAATAATGTGTTACCGTGTTGATCAGGTGGCTCATAGTCCATATTCTCTGGTTTTTCACGATAACGAATCAAGATGACTGTAAACAAGATGAATACAATTGCGATAATTAATGACATAAGCAAGAATGACCAAACAATTAAATCATACTGTGCTTTTGCAACAGGTCCTTGCGGATTTAATACTGCGAGTTTCTTATCACAGCCACCGAGGAACAGAAGTAATGATAACGGAAGAAGTGAAGCCAACTTCCAAAACGCTTTCTTTAGTTGCACGATTGAAAATCTCCTTTCTCCTTGGATTGAAACTATGCCAATAAAACAATATAAACCTATTAATTTATAGAAGGCAATAGTTTTTGAGATATTGTTAAAAAATAGACACAAATGCACACTTTTTAAGGTGAATATCATTTGTAACTTGATTACATTGTAAACTATTTTCCAGAGAAAAACGTGATTGTGAAAATTTTAAGATAAATAAAGTTATACCAGGATATCCAAGAAATAGAAAAAAGCTATCTTATCATAAGTAAGATAGCTGAACATTTTGTATATTTAGTTTATTTCTTGTGTGATAGTCCGTTGCTGTTCAAATGTGACAACTTTTTTATATTTAACTTGGTATAAGATGTAACAAATAACCATAAATGGAATACCGCAATAAAGAGCAATTCTCTGATCTGGAATGAAAGCTAGACTAACAAATGTAATGAAATTGAGTGAGAATGCTACGATTGGTACTAACGGATAAAGTGGTGTACGATATTTTAAATCATTTATGTCGCCGCCATTTTTCACGAAGTTTCTACGGAAGAAAAACTGTGAAGCCGCGATTGACATCCAAACTACGACAGCAGCCATTGCTGCAATAGATGTTAAAACTAAAAAGACAGTATCTGCCGCAAACACACTTGTTAATAAAGAAAGGCTTGCGAAAATGAGACTGAAAATTAGTGCATTCAGTGGTACCCCTTTTTTAGTTAACTTCGTAAAAGCTGGACTGGCCATTCCTTGTTTTGCCATCGCCCAAAGCATACGAGAATTTGCGTATAGACCAGAGTTAGCTACGGATAATACAGCTGTAATAATAACAAAATTCATAATATCTGCTGCATATGGGATGCCTGCCACATCAAATACAAGTACAAATGGACTTTCGACTAGATTAGCTTCTTGCCATGGGAGCAACCCTACAACAACTGATATTGCTAGTACGAAAAAGAATAGAGTGCGCCAAATTGTGTTTTTAATTGCTTTTGGAATTGTTTTTTCAGGATTTTCACTTTCTCCTGAAGCGATTCCGATTAATTCTGTTCCTTGGAATGAGTAATTTACTGTAATCATCGTAAGAAGAACAGCTAATGCACCGTTTGGAAATAACCCGCCATTTTCAGTGAAATTGTGAAGCATTGGTGCTGGTTTTCCATTAAAGTCTAGTAGACCGAACATAACCGCACCACCAAGTACGATGAAAATAACAATCGTTGCAACTTTTACGCTAGCGAACCAAAATTCTGCTTCTGCATATGCTTTTGCTGATAAAGCGTTTACAAGAAAAAGTGTTGCTGCAAATGTAACGCACCAAATCCAAGAAGAAACGTCCGGAAACCAGCGTTTCATTAAAATACTTACAGTTGTTAATTCTACCCCAACTGTAACAGCCCAATTTAACCAATACATCCAACCGACGACAAATCCAAAACCAGGTGAAATAAATTTGCTTGCGTAGCTTTGAAATGAACCTGCTTCTGGCATAGCAACGGATAATTCGCCAAGACATAACATCGTTAAATACATAACAAATCCACCGACTAAAAATGCGAGAATAGCACCACCAGGTCCAGCGTTATGGACAATTTGACCAGATCCCATAAATAGACCAGTTCCGATGACGCCACCAAGTGCAATCATAAATAGGTGTCTACTTTTCATTGTTCGTTTTAAATCTGTTTGTTCTATTTGTTGATTCATGTGCCCCTCACCCCGTTATTTTCTTGTATGTATTAACTGGTTTTCATTCTGAGTTTTTAATCATTAGTGGGGGATGTAACACATACTCAGTTTATTTGGTATGAAATGAATGGAGTATGTAAAAATGAACTATGATTAAATGCTCTAAGAATGTTTATTAACATGGTGATATCTTCACTATGTTAATAATTTCGATTTTAGCAAAAAATTCTGAAAATGTATATTGTTTTTTCTTTTTATTAAAAATAATTAGAATTTTATAACAGTAAAATCGTGAACAATAATTCATAGAATCTTTCTAGCAAACTAGTAAGAAGAAAGGTACAATGATAAGAGTTGTGTCTGTAAAATAATAATTAATGGAGTTTTGTTTATAATGAAAAAGCTAAAATATCTTTTTGTTTTTGGAATTATATTTGCTGCCGCGCTTTTTATAGGGAAAGATAAAATTATCCAAAAGGCTCAAGTGCTACGCTTAGATTTTCTATCTGAAATGAAAGAAGCGGCTATGGTTGAAGAAGTGCCATTTATAAAACAATTACCAGAATTACCTCGTGGATGTGAAGTGACAAGTTTGGCTATGTTGCTACAATATAAAGGTATACAAGTAGATAAGATGCAACTTGCTAGTGAAATTCACCGTGTCCCATTTGAACAAAATGGTTTGCGAGGAAATCCTTATGAGGGGTTTGTTGGAAATATTTATACGAAAGCAGAGCCGGGTTATGGTGTGTATAATCAGCCGATTTTTAATTTAGCAGAAAAATATGTTCCCAAAAAAGTAATTAATTTGACGGGTAGAGAAGTACAAGATGTATATAAAGTAATTAGTTCTGGTTCTCCGGTATGGGTCGTTATTAATACAACGTTTAAACCATTAGATGAAAGTAGTTTTGAAACATGGAATACGAGCTCAGGAGAAGTGAAAATTACATATTATGAGCATAGTGCAGTAGTAATTGGATATGATCAAAACTTTGTATATGTAAATGATCCTCTTAAAAATAATCCGCGTTTTGCTGTTCCGCGAGCAGAGTTTGAGAAAGCATGGGAGCAAATGGGGAAACAAGCAATTACTATATTATAAAAATAAAAAGTCATCTTGAGATGGCTTTTTATTTTTATAATTATAATATTGAAAATTCAGAAGATTCTTTAAAAAGTTAACAATCCACGTTATAATAACATTTAACTTGGTGAAGAAGGAGAGAAGAGAAATGGATGTTGCAAAAGAACTTGTTTTGTCAAAGAATCAGTTGATTGAGTGGAGAAGGCATTTTCATAAGTATCCAGAGTTATCTTTTCAGGAAGAGAAAACATCACAGTTTGTGTTTGACATACTTCGGAAAATACCATATTTAGAAGTATCAAGACCTACTAAATATAGTGTAATGGCAAAGTTAATTGGTAAACAACCTGGTAAAACAATCGCGGTTCGTGCTGATATGGATGCTCTTCCTATTCATGAGGAAAATGAGTTTGACTTTATTTCTACATATCCAGGTGTGATGCACGCATGCGGTCATGATGGACACATGGCGATATTACTTGGAGCGGTACACAAGTTAGTAGAGGAAAGAGAAAAAGTTAAAGGGGAAATTCGTTTTCTATTTCAACATGCAGAAGAAAACTTCCCTGGCGGTGCAGAAGAAATGGTCGCGGCGGGGGTAATGGAAGGTGTGGATTATATTATTGGTGCTCACCTGTGGGCGTCGTTAGAGGTTGGTAAAGTAGGTGTAATTTATGGTCCTGCGATGGCTGCACCGGATGT
Organism: Bacillus sp. NPDC094077; assembly: GCF_050279465.1. Classification (NCBI taxonomy): domain Bacteria; kingdom Bacillati; phylum Bacillota; class Bacilli; order Caryophanales; family Bacillaceae; genus Bacillus; species Bacillus sp. NPDC094077. The sequence goes on from NZ_JBNNUF010000010.1 coordinate 186,591, forward strand.
TTTTAAAATTACGATAGAGGGCAAGGGTGGGCATGCTGGCATCCCTCATGAAACAGTTGATAGTATTGCAATTGGTACACAAGTTGTTTCGCAGCTTCAGCAAATTGTATCTCGCCTCACGAATCCGCTAGATTCTCTCGTAGTATCTGTTACGCAATTTCATGCTGGGACAACCCATAATGTGATTCCAGAACAAGCGGAGATTGAAGGGACGGTGAGGAGTTTAAGACATGAATTACGAAAAGAAACGGAAGAGAAGATTGAACGGATTGTGAAACATATTACGGAATCTTACGGAGCGCAATATACATTTTTTTATGAATATGGATATCGACCAGTTGTAAATGATTATGAAGTTACAGAGCGTATTGAACAGACGGCATTACAGCTTTATGGAAGAGAACGAGTTGTCCGTTTACAGCCGACGATGGCTGGGGAAGATTTTTCGGCATTTTTACAAAAGGCACCAGGGACATTCTTTTTTATTGGAGCAGGAAATAAAGAGAAAGGTATTATATATCCGCATCACCATCCTCGTTTTACAATTGACGAAAATGCATTACCAATTGGAGTGGAAGTCTTTGTATCATCCATTATGAATTTTATAAATAAAGGAGAATGAGATGAAGAAAATACACGTGCTAGCGCTTATTCCAGTTTTTTGTTTAGTTGTGGGACCAGTATTTGCGAACTCAGTTACTCCTTACGTATTGGGGATGCCATTTTTATTATTTTGGGTATTATTATCGGTGCTCATTACGTCTCTTTGTATGGGGCTTGTGTACGTATTCGATCCTGCTAATAAGGGGGATGTACGATGACAGCATTACTTATCATTATTTTATTTTTATTTCTTGCACTATTTTTAGGAATTCGAGCACAACATGGAAAAGATATGAATTTAGAGCAATGGTCAGTTGGAGGAAGAGGGTTTGGAACAATTTTCGTTTTTCTCCTTATGGCAGGAGAAATTTATACGACATTCACGTTTTTAGGAGGAAGTGGCTGGGCGTATAGTAAAGGAGCTCCTACTTTCTATATTTTAGGTTATGGCGCATTAGCTTATATTTTATCGTACTTCTTACTGCCGCCGGTTTGGAAGTATGCGAAAGAACATAACCTTGTTTCACAGCCAGATTTTTTTGCGAAGAAATATAGGAGTAAGACGCTTGGAATGATTGTTTCAATTATTGGTGTTATTTCTATCATTCCATATCTTGTTTTGCAGCTAAAGGGATTAGGGATTATCGTTTCAGAAGCTTCTTATGGAAGGGTTTCGCCTGTTATTGCAGTATGGATAGGGGCTATTGTTATAACTATATATGTAATGGTTTCAGGTATACATGGATCGGCTTGGACAGCTGCTTTGAAGGATATTATGATCCTATTTATCGTTATGTTTTTAGGTATATATTTACCGTATCATTATTATGGAGGATTTCAGCCGATGTTCGAAGCTGTAGAAGCTGCGAAACCAGGATTCTTATCTTTGCCTGAAGAGGGAATGAGTATTTCTTGGTTTGTTTCTACTATTATATTAACGGCCCTCGGGTTCTATATGTGGCCTCATACATTTGCTTCTGCTTTCTCTGCAAAAAGCGAAAAAGTATTTCGGAAAAATGCGGCGATTATGCCATTGTATTCTTTAGTTTTACTTTTCGTATTCTTTGCAGGATTTGCTGCTATATTGCAAGTTCCAGGGTTAAAGGGAGCGGATGTAGACCTTTCGTTATTCCGTCTTGCGTTACAAACCTTTGACCCTTGGTTTATTGGAGTCATTGGAAGTGCGGGGGTATTAACGGCATTAGTTCCAGCATCCATGCTTGTTATGGCTGCTTCGACATTGCTAGCAAAAAACATTTACCGAACAATGGCTTCATCTGCTTCAGATAGACAAGTTGCTAAAGCGGCAAAATTATTTGTGCCTGTAGTAACGCTTGTAGCGGTTCTGTTTACTTTTAAAGGAGGCGAGACAATAGGGGCTCTTCTTTTAATGGGATACAGTATCGTTACACAGCTTTTTCCAGCACTTGTTTTTAGTTTGTTTCCACGCCAGATTATTACGAAACAAGGGGCGATTGCAGGAATGGGGATGGGGTTGTTAGTTGTTGCGTATATCACTTTATCAGGTTCTACTATAGCTACGATGTTTCCGAGTTTCCCGCAGCATATAAAAGATTTGAATGTAGGTATAGTCGCATTGTTAATTAATATGCTTGTGATGTTTGTAGTTAGTGGGTTTACGAAAAGGGTATCTATAAAGACAGACAATATAATAGTAGAAAAATAATTCGTCTGTTAGAGCTATCTTCGAAAAGAGATAGCTCTTTTTTGTATATATTTTCTTAAATTAGCGGAATCTAACTAAAAACTTGTTGAAAAGGAAGTTAGGTGGGGAAGTTGTTAGAGCTAAAAGGTAACTTGTTTGAAGTTATAAAGGAAATCAGGGATGAGTTAGGTTCACCTAATGATTTAACAATTAGAGAAGTTGCTCTTGCTGGCAGTTTTACACGTTGTGCGGTTGTTTTTTTATGTGGATTGACAGATAAGGATAATGTTTATAAATATGTAGTTCGTACACTTCAATATGAAGAAGTACTAAATGAAGCAGCTGTTGTTCAAGTACTATTAGATCGTTTTATTTCTATTGCAGAAGTAGGTATGAAAACAACATTTCCAGATATTATAAATGCAATTTTAGCAGGAGACACGGTTATATTAATTGATAATATTCAAACCGCTATTGTTATTAATAGTAGAGCTTGGGAGAAAAGAAGTCTAGAACCGCCAGTGACAGAAGATTTAATACGTGGACCGAGGGTTGGATTAAATGAAGATATTAATGTAAATAAAATGTTAATTCGCCGTAGTTTACGTGATCCAAAGCTACGATTTCAATCTTATATTATGGGGGAAAGATCGCAAAAAGAAGTGACCCTAGTATATATAGAAGATATTATTAATCCTTACATTGTAAAAGAGTTAAATCGTCGTCTTCAATCGATAGTGACAGATGTCGTTTTGGAAACAGGTACGATTGAACAATTAATTCAAGATAATAATTTATCGCCATTTCCGCAGTTTTTGAATACAGAAAGGCCTGATAGTATTGTGGCCTCATTAGCGAAGGGAAAAGCGGCCATTTTAGTAGATGGATCACCATTTGCACTTATTGCGCCATTAGTATTTGTTGATATTTTTCAATCGGTAGAAGATCATTATGAGCGCTGGATAATTGGTACGTTATTAAGGGTTTTGCGAATGATTTCCGGTATAATTGCGATTTTAATGCCGGCAATGTATGTAGCGCTAGTTTCATATCACCAAGGACTTATTCCTTCTAAATTGGCTTATTCAATTGCAGGTGCGAGGGAAGGTGTACCGTTTCCTGCTTATATTGAAACATTAATGATGGCATTGACGATGGAATTAATAAGAGAAGCTGGAATTAGATTACCGAAACAGATGGGACAAACCATTGGGATTGTAGGTGGCCTTGTAATTGGAGAAGCGGCAGTAAGTGCGGGGATTGTAAATCCGTTTTTAGTCATTATTATTGCGGTTACAGCAATTGCTACATTTTCACTGCCTGTGTATAGCATTACGATTACGTTTAGGATTTTACTTTTCGTTTTTGTATTAGCCGCGACTGCTTTTGGGCTGTATGGAATTATTTTAGCTCTTATAGCACTTGCCATTCATATTACGAATTTAAAGAGTGTTGGGGTACCTTATACAACGCCTATTGCTCCTGCGTTTCATAAAGATTGGAAAGAAGAGATTGTCCGTTTACCGAAGGCAATGTTGAAAGAGAGACCGGAATATTTACAAACGAAAGACTCTACATTAAGTCCAAAGGAGCGAGAATAATTGAAACCATTTGAATACGGAGATGAAGAAATTGGATCCCGGGAGCTTGGTTTTGCGGTATCTTCAGTCATTATTGGTATAGGGGCATTATCTATGCCACGAGACGTCGCTACGCAAACTCTATTTTCAGATGGCTGGATTATTTTGCTTGCTGGAGGATTGATATGTGCATGTTTAGGATGGTTTGTAACGAGGGTGGCAATTCTATTCCCGAAACAAAACTTTGTTCAATATACGAGTGCGCATTTGACAAAGCCTGTGGCATACACAATTAGTGCCATTTTAGTATTAACGTTTGCTGCTTTGACAGCATATGAATCGCGAATGATTGCAATTATTTCACAAACGTATTTATTTAATGATACACCAATACAACTATTGTCTTTCTTTTTCCTATTAGTTGTTGTTTATGGAGTAGCAGGATCGAGAGTGGCTTTATTAAGGTTAAACGTTTTATTTTTACCTATCGTTTTTATTGCGATCGTACTGCTTTCTTTATTGAATGTGAACTTAATGGAAATAGATAATTTACTACCGGCTTTTCAAACGGACGTAAGGCAATATGCTGTAGGAGTTAAAAGCTCTGTTTTTACGTTTATTGGATTTGAGGTAGCTTTGTTTTATGCGGTGATGTTAAATGACACAGCAAAAAAAGCGCCATTGGCAGTTGCAAAAGCAGTGATGGTAAATGTGCTTTCGTACATTTTAATTTATATAACTTGTATTAGTGTTTTTACCTATATGACAACCAGGGGACTGACATATCCAACGATTGAATTAGGGAAAGAAATTGAAATTGGAGGAGGATTTTTAGAAAGGTTTGATGCGATCTTTTTTACTACTTGGATTATTACTGTCTATAACACTACAGCAATATATTATGACGTCGCGTCTTTATTATTTTGTGCCATGTTTCCGAAAGTGAAGAAACATATTTTCATTTTTGTAAGTGCCCCTATTGTTTTTATTGTGAATATGATACCTGGTAATTTAGACGATTTATCACATTATGGAACTTATTTAGCTTGGATTGATATGGGGCTTGTTGTATTAGCGCCGTTGTTAGTTTTAATTGTATATAAAATAAAAAGAAGGAATGGTAAAAATGAAGCACCTTCTTAAAATTATGATATGTGCTGTTTTGGCTAGTTTGATGAGTGGGTGTTCTGAGTTAGAAGAGATCGAAGAAAGGGGATTTGTGGTAGGGGCGGCTTATGATATTGTGAAAGAAAAGAAATCTAATCCGGTGATGAAGGGTACATATCAAATGGTACTCCCAAGTAAATTAACGCCACAAGGTACTCAAGGCGATGGAGAGAGTAAGAATTATATTAATGTTAGTGCAAAAGCTGATAATGTTTTTGAGCAAATACGAATTATTGCTAAAAAAATTAGTCGTTCCTTATTCTTTCCGCATATACAAGTGATAATTTTTTCTAAAGAATTACTTTCAGGTCCGTATGTTTTGCAAAATACGTTAGATGTATATATTCGCGATCATGAAATGAGGAGGAATATTCGTTTGTTCGTTTCGAAGAAAAATGCGGAAGCTATTTTAAAACAAGGTGCAAAGCCTGAAAATTTACCGGCGAAATACATTGATATGTTAGCGGATCATCCTCCGAAAAATGCTCAAATGATTGAGGCGGCAAGAATTGGTGAAGTACAGGAGAAAATGATTTCCGAGCAAAGTTTTGCGCTACCTGTTTTAGGCTTAACAAAGCAAGGTGTCCAGATGGACGGCGCTGCTTTATTTCGTGGCAAGGATAATAAGTGTGTTGGAATGATGAGTGGAGAACAAACATTGGGGATGAACTATATAATAGGTAAAAAAATTGGAGGTTTTTTTACTATCCGTAAAAAGGGTCAGCTTATTACATATGAAATTCATAAGATACACCGGAAGATTAAAGTATCTACGGTAAATGCTACAAAGCCGAAGTTTGATATTCATTTATCTCTGGATGGGACCTTGGCTGAGTTGCATTTTAGTGATCATAAACAAATTATGAATGAAAATCGATTAAAGAAAAATATTGCGGAGGAAATGGAGAAACGTATCCAAAAATCAGTAAAACTTGTTCAAAAAAAATATAAGGTAGATGTATTGGGATTAGGCGAAGTGTATAAACGGCATAATTATAAAGAGTGGAAAAAAATCAGAAAGAATTGGGATCAAGGTGAAAATTATTTTAGTAACGCTGAAATAATTGTTCATGTTCATCCGACAATTGAACATTCGGGTTCAGCTTTACCAAAGAGAGTGAAATAAGGTGATGTAAGTTGTTTACTGGATTAGGGATTAGTTGCACGATATTAATGGCGGTTCTTCCGGGGGCCATATACTTCATTCATAAAAAAATCACAACGTATGGAGCACAGCCGTGGAATACTGATGCACAAAAAAAGAAACCTGAATAATTTTCAGGTTTCTTTCGCGCAAAGCATATGTGAAGGGGGATACCTTCTATGTATGCTTCGCTTTATACAAGCCCTAACCAATGTACCAATTGTGTAGAGAGGAATGTAACAACAATGGCGATAACGGTAGGGATTGCAAACGATAAGAATGTCCATTTTGCACTTTTTGTTTCTTTATATATGTTAACCAGTGTTGTTCCGCATGGGAAATGAAGAAGTGAGAACAACATTGTGTTTAACGCTGTTAACCAAGTCCAACCATTTTCTAAGAATAGATTTTTAATTTGGTTAAAATCATCTATTTCAGTTAAAGCACCAGTTGATAAGTAAGACATTAATAAAATTGGAATAACAATTTCATTAGCAGGTAATCCAAGAATAAACGCTGCTAGAATGAAACCGTCTAGGCCTAACATTTTCGCGAATGGATCTAGGAAGTTTACAAAATGCATAAGTAAGCTTGTGTCACCGACGAAAATATTAGCGAGTATCCAAGTTAATACAGCCGCAGGAGCAGCTACAACTACAGCTCGTTTTAAAACGTATATAGATTTATCGAGTGTTGCACGTACAATTGTATTCCAAACTTTTGGTTTACGATATGGTGGTAACTCTAGTGTATAGTGCGTTGGAACACCTTTTAAAGCTGTTTTCGATAGTACCCAAGAAACAGTTAATGTCATAATAACACCAATTACAACCATTCCAACTACAACACCTGCGGTAACAAATGTTTGCATGCTACCTGTATAACCAGCAGCCATGAACAGTGAGGCCATTAAAATTAACGTAGGCCAGCGCCCGTTACATGGAACGAAGTTATTTGTTAGAATAGCAAGCATACGTTCACGTGGTGATTCAATAATACGTGTTGACATAATGGCAGCGGCATTACAACCGAATCCCATTGCCATTGTTAAGGATTGTTTACCATGTGCACCAGCTCGTTTAAATAAGCGGTCCATGTTAAATGCGACACGTGGTAAATATCCGTAGTTTTCTAATAAGGCAAACATCGGGAAGAAGATTGCCATAGGTGGTAACATAACACTAATAACGGCCGCGGTACCACGGAATAATCCAAGTATTAAAATACCGTGAAGCCATTCCGGGGCATGCATTGCTTGGAACCAAGCTGTTAAATGCCCTTCAGCCCATCCGAAAAACTCAGCGATCATATCGGATGGTACGTTAGCACCTGCGATAGTAAGATAAAAAAGAATGGATAAAATACCGAGCATAATTGGGAATCCCCAAATTGGAGATGTGAAAATTTTGTCTAGTTTTTCGGAACGATACAATTTATCAGTATTTGTATATTGAACAGCTTCTTTACATATACTTGCAGATGTTCGGTAAATATCTCCGACAATGTCATCTCGTATATCTTCTTTTGAAAGTGTTTGTGCATGTTGAACAATATAGTCTAATGGAAGAGCTTTACTGGCTGAGTGAGATTCCATTGATTACGACCTCCCTTACAAGTGGTTCGTTATGGTGTCTTTGGAGTGCTGTTAAGAAATTTGTATCTCCATCTAATATACGCAATGCAATCCAACGTGCTGGATACGTATCACCGAACACCTTATAAATTTGTGGTTCTAGCTCTCGAATCATGCTTTCGATTTTTTCGCTGTAAGTAATTTTAATTGGTGTTGGAATTAGTTTTTTATTTGCTACTTTAGCTATGACGTTTAGCAAATGACCGATGCCTACTCGGTTGCGGGCGGAAATTTTAACTACAGGTACACCAAGTGATTTTGCTAAATTTTTTTCATCAATAACGATGCCTTTTTTCTCGGCTTCATCAATTAAGTTAATACAAATGACTACGTTGCTTGTCATTTCCATCACTTGGAGTGCTAAGTTTAAGTTTCTCTCCATAGCTGTTGCATCTATGACAACTATAGTTACTTCTGGCTTTTCAAATATAATATAATCTCTCGCCACTTCTTCATCTGCAGAATTTGAATAGAGTGAGTAAGTTCCAGGTAAATCTATTAATGTATATTTACTTCCGTTATGTTCATATTCGCCTTCAGCTTTTAAAACAGTTTTTCCCGTCCAGTTTCCAGTATGTTGTTTTAAGCCTGTTAAAGTATTAAATAATGTACTTTTCCCGGTATTCGGGTTGCCAGCTAAAGCAATACGATGTTTGCTCATCTGAAATCATCTCCTATTAATACCCCGAAAATAAGGGAACTTTCTTCTTTGCGCAGTGCAATAGTTGTGTTGCTTACTTGATAAGCGACAGGATCACCAAGTGGACTGCGTTGTAATACTTTAATCGTTGCCTCAGGGATAAATCCTAAATCCAATAAACGTCGTTTCATAGTTCCTTCTAATTGTATCTTCTCAATTCGTACAAATTCCCCTGTTCTAAATTCGGAAAGGGGTTTAGTATTAGCCGATACCATAAAAGTTACCTCATCTCTATATTTTTAGTTTCAGTTTAAAAAGTTTCCTTAGGTAAACTTTTTGTTAGTAATATAGTAGACTACATTGGATGATGCTGTCAATTAGTACTTTAAAAATATTCATTTATTTTTAGAATTGTTCCAATTTATTTAGTTGTACTAAAAAATATTACTGAAATTCTTTTTAATGTAAAGAAAGTAAGAGTGTAAAAGTTAAAAAATACAGCGGAATTGTAAATATACTTTTAACTAAAAGGGGAAAAGAAAGAAAAACATTTACATTGAATTTACAATGTTAAGAATAAATTTACATTACAGCTCAGTTAGTGTGGATTTTGTTGGATTCTTTAACTATAAATGTTGGGATTCCTAGCTTTTAAGGATTATTATCGTCATTTACTTAAAATTAAAATTTGCTTAACACTCACATAATATTGTTGTCCTACAATGAATTTGTGTTCGACAGAAGTAGATGAATGTGAAAAGTGATAATCCAAATGGGGGTACAAGACATGGTTATGAAAAAAGGTATTAAATTTTCTTTAGCAGCTTTAGTGGTAGCAGGAGCATTAGTTGGGTGTGGAAAAGCAGAAGATACAGCTAGTAAAGATAGTGCTAAAGGAAGCGATAATGCAAAACAAGAATTGTCAGGTACGATTGCAGCAGCAGGTTCTACAGCTCTTCAACCTCTTGCAGAGGAAGCTGGAAAGAAATTTATGGAGGGAAATTCAAAAGTTTCTATTCAAGTTCAAGGTGGCGGTAGTGGAACTGGGATTAATCAAGTAGCTTCTGGCGCGGTACAAATTGGTAACTCAGATGTTCCGGCCGCAGATAAAATAAAAGATGCTGAAAAAGCAAAAGAATTAGTAGATAACAAGGTTGCGGGTATCGCGTTCGCACTTGTCGTAAATAAAGATGTAAAAGTTGATAACTTAACAGTAAAACAAGTACAAGATATCTTCACTGGAAAAGTAACGAACTGGAAAGAGTTAGGCGGAAAAGATGAAAAAATCAACGTAATTAATCGTCCGGCTTCTTCTGGTACACGTGCTACATTTGAAAAAACAGTTATGAAAGATGCGAAAATTAATGATGGAACTGGTACGACACAAGATTCTAACGGTGCAGTAGAGCAAGCGATCAATTCTACTCCAGGTTCAATTAGCTACTTAGCGATGTCTTACATGGTTGGTGAGAAAAAAGGTGCACTACAAACAGTGAAAATTGATGGTGCTGAGCCGAAAGTTGAAAACATTTCTGCTGGTAAATATCCATTCTGGTCTTACGAGTACATGATAACAAAAGGTGAAGCGAAAGAAGCAACAAAAGCTTACATTGATTATGTAAAAGGTAAAGATTTCGAGAAGCAAGTAGAAGATATGGGTTACATCCCGATGTCTAAATTAAATAAGTAATTAAATTTATGGGGCTGGCTGCAAGGCCAGTCCTGTTCATTTCAATCTATGAAGTGGGGTCTGTCCTGTGATGAAGGGGAAAAAACAAATTAATTACGTAAAGAGTGAATATATAGGAAGAACACTCGTTACGTTTTGTGGCATCTTTATTGTTTTTATTACATTAGCTATTATTGCGTTTATTTGCGGTAAAGGAATTCAATCTTTTACCCAAAGTGGTATCTCGTTCACTGAGGTATTAACATCGACAAAATGGAATCCAAATGCTGACGAAGGAACCTTCGGGGCTGTGATTTTCATTGTAGGCTCAACGCTTGTATCTTTAGGTGCTGTAGTTATTAGTGCGCCGATTGCTATAGCTCTTGCTATATTCATGAATTTAATTTCGCCAAAGTTTGGGAATAAAGTATTAAAGCCTGTTTTAGAATTATTAGTTGGTATTCCGTCAGTTGTATACGGATTATTAGGGGTTACGATCTTAGTTCCTTTATTACGTGATTCGTTTGGAGGAGTAGGATTTAGTTTGATTGCTGGTATTATCGTCCTAAGTATTATGATTTTACCTACTATTGCTAGTATCGCCTCTGATGCAATACGCTCTGTCCCGTTTGATTACTTGGAAGCTTCTTATGGTCTAGGGTCGACGAAATGGCAAGCGATTAGCCGAGTGATTGTTCCTGCTGCAAAACAAGGGATTTTAACAGGAATTGTTTTAGGGTTAGCGCGTGCTTTTGGTGAGGCGTTAGCAGTTCAAATGGTAATCGGGAACACGATTAAATTACCAGAAGGAATATATAGTCCGACAGCAACGTTAACGGGTATTTTGACAATGGATATGACAAATACACTGAACGGAACTGCTTGGAATAATGCGTTATGGACTTTAGCAATGATTCTACTTGTTATTTCATTCCTGTTTATTTTAGTAATTCGAGCGATTGGGCAAAGAGGTGAGCGATAATAATGAATGCAAGAACGGTAAATAAAGTTTGGACGGGTATCTTTTATGCGGTTGCAGCTTTAGTTGTAGCTTTGCTAGTGTTCTTAGTGTTTGAAATTTTACAAAAGGGATGGGGATTTTGGGATCCTAATTTCTTGTTTGGAGAACCAAGTAATACAAGAGCTGGTGGTGGGATTGGTCCGCAGTTATTCAATTCCTTCTATATGCTTGTTATAACGCTTATTATATCTATTCCTCTTGGGTTAGGTGCTGGAATATATTTAGCGGAGTATGCAAAACAAGGGCGTTTTTTAAGTTTTGTCCGTTTGTGTATTGAGACAATGGCGTCGTTACCTTCTATTGTTGTTGGTTTATTCGGTTTGTTAGTGTTCGTTACAATGACAGGCTGGGGATACACAGTAATGGGTGGTGCTCTTGCTTTAACGATTTTAAACTTACCAGGTTTAACACGTGTTTGTGAAAATGCGATTTCAGAAGTTCCTCATAATGTAAAAGAGGCGAGTCTTGGATTAGGTGCAACAAAGTGGCAAACGATCGTCCGTATTATTATTCCGTCTTCACTACCACAAATTATTACAGGGATTATTTTAGCAGCGGGTCGTATATTCGGTGAAGCGGCGGCATTGATTTATACAGCGGGTTTAACATCCCCAATTTTAAATTCAGCAGCAGACTTCTCAAGTCCTGCACATCCTTTAAATCCATTTAGACCAGCTGAAACGTTAGCGGTTCACATTTGGAAGTTAAATTCGGAAGGGATTATCCCAGATGCGAAGTTGATTGCGACAAAATCTGCAGCTGTATTAATTATTATGGTATTACTATTCAATATTATTTCACGATTTATAGCATCTGTATTACACAAGCGTTTTACAGGAGCAAAAAGAAAAAGTAAAACGACGAAGAAGGTAAAAGCGGCATAACTTACAAAGGAGAACTCTCTATTTATAAGTAGGGAGTTCTCCTTTGTATTTTAATATAGAAGGAATGGACATAAAAGGCTTTTGTAGATTCTGGTAAACCTCTAGAGAGAGGGGCTAAAAAAGTGATGGATTACATCGATAGGTAGAGAAAAAGGCTTTATCTTCATAATTGAAGATAAAGCCTTTTGGTTTTAAATATCAGGTGTTTCTGTAGAAGGGCTTATTTTTCTGCGGGAACGTCTTTTTCTCCCGATTTTATCTAATAGTTCATACATAACGGGAACAACTACTAATGTAAGAACGGTTGAGACTGCTAAACCACCAATTACAACAACAGCTAGACTTTTTGATACCATACTTCCTGCTTGAGATTGACCGAACAGGAGTGGTAGCATAGCAACGATTGTTGTAATAGCTGTCATAATAATTGGGCGTAGTCTAGTAGAGCCAGCTTCAAGTAAGGCTTCTCTTGTTTCCATGCCGCGTTCCCGATTTTGTTGCACTCTTTCTATTAATACAATAGCATTTGTAACGACAATCCCGATTAACATTAATGCGCCAATCAATGAATTTACATCAACAGGTGTTCTTGAAATAATTAATCCTAAAATACCGCCGACAGCAGCTAATGGTAAAGAGAATAAAATTGCAAAAGGAGCACGTGCTTGCCCAAATGTGATAACCATAATTAAATATACAATCCCAATTGCAATTCCCATAATTTTAAATAAATCTGTAAAGTTCTCTTGCATAGATTCAGTGGCACCTGCGATATTTACTTTTGCTCCGTTAGGTAAATCTAAATCGGCTATCGCTTTGTTTACTTCTGTGCTTACTTTACTTAAATCTTCATTAGAAGTTTCTGCGGTAATTTGAATCGTTTCTTTTCCATCTTTATGGAAGATTTCTGTTTGAGTTTGTTTTTCTGAAATAGTTGCAATGTCTTTTAAAGGGATTGGTCCATTAATAGGTGATAGTATGTTTGTGTTTAAAATATCTTCTTGTTTATTAATGTTTTCCTTTTTGTGTTCTATCATAATAGTTGTTTTTTCATTATTAATTGATATTTCCCCAATAGGTGATTTCTTCATAAGGAATGCTACTTGTTGTGCTGTTAATTCTGGTGTTAAACCTAGTTGCTCAGCCTTTGTTTGATCGATATGAATTTGCCATTCTTTTTTAGATTCTTCTATATTTGTTTTTACTTTAGAGAGAGAGTCCATGCTTTTTAGTTTTGTTTCGACGATGTTAGCGGCCTTTTTTAAATTTGTTTCGTTAGTAGCTGTTACGTTAAATTGTAAGTTGTTTCCGCCTCCAGAGTCAGAGTAACTCGTTTTTATATAATCAAGTTCAGCTGGTTTGAAAGCTGTCTGTTCTTTTTTTAACTCTGTAATATATTGGTCGATGTCAGATCCTTTTTTAAAGACTACAAATATAGTTGCAAGATTGTTTTTAGTTGTCTGTCCCCATTGTGCATCTTCTGCGCTGGATCCCATTCGCAAAATAACATCTGTTACATCAGGGTTAGAGAGTAATTTCTTTTCGAACTCAAAGGCTTTTTGTTTTTTAGCTTCAGACTCATAATCGGTTGGGAATGTCATGTTAACGGATAGCATTGTATCATCTTCAGACTTTATGTTCGCTTTCGGTAGTAGTATGTAGGCGGCAATTGATCCTGCGAATAATAAAAAAGAAGTAAGTAGAATGATAAATTTATGAGAAAGAGCCCATTTTAATGTAGCGACATATCGTGGTGAAGAACTCGGCTTACGATGTTTTGTTTTTTTGAGTAATAAAAAAGCCATAAGTGGAACAACTGTTAATGCAACGATTAAGGAAGATAAAATAGAATACACAACTGCTAATACCATAGGTAACATGAGTTTACCAATTACTCCTGATACGAGGCCGATAGGTAAAAAAACTGCGACTGTTGTTAAAGTGGAAGAGGTGATTGCGACAGCGACCTCTTTCGTTGCATCAAGAATAATATCTTTAGAGAAGGTTTCTTTTTGTAAACGACGGAAAATGTTCTCAATGACAACGATACTATCATCGACGAGACGTCCCACGGCAACGGCTAAGCCACCAAGAGTTAGAATGTTAAGTGTAATGTTAGATTGGTGGAGTAAAAACAGTGTTAATAAAATAGATAATGGAATACTGATGACAGCTATGAGTGTTGTTCGGAAGCTGCGTAAAAAGATTAAGATAATTAGAGTTGCAGCAATTGCCCCAAGGATTACTTCTTTTCCCATGCTAGTAACAGCATTTTCAACTTGCTCATGAGTTGAAGCTAGAAGTTTAATAGAAAACTGATCTTTATATTGCTTGCTTATATTTTTAATCTTTTTATCAATCTCTTTTCCAATTGCAACCGCGTTTTTACTCGGCTCTTTCATGATGACTAATCCTGTTCCTTCTTCCCCGTTTATGTGCGAGATTGTATCGTAATGTTGTTTTAGTTCAACTTGAGCGACATCTTGTAATTTTACTTGAGGTGTAACGGTGATATTTTTAATGTCATTTACATTTTTTATATCCCCGATGACACGAAGGTTGTATTCTTCCTTATTAACCGTAATTGTTCCAGCGGGAGTGGAAGTTTCTTTTCCTTGTAAAACTTTTAATACTTGCTCTGATGTTACGTTTTTATCTTTTAGTTGGTTAGGATCAAGTAAGATGGATAATTCAGAAGTTGACTTTCCGAAATACATGACATTGGCAACACCATCAATACTCTCGAGTTGTGGTACGATTTCTTCCTCGATTTGTTTTTCGTCAGCTTTTGAAAATCCGTTTTGTTTCTGGATGGTAATTTGAGCAAGTGGGATCATAGAAGTGTTTAATTGGCTAACTACAGGCTTAGTTACATCTTTAGGTAATTTAACTGTATTAATTGCTTTTTCAACTTCGCGTGCCGCGTCTTTCATATTTGCCTTGGATGTATATGCGATGTCGATGCGTGATAATCCTTCGTTTGTGGAAGAAGTGATAGTATCGATGTGTTCTAAATTACGAAATTGTTTTTCGAGAGGATCAGTTACGTCTTTGGTCATCGTTTCAGCATCGAGCCCTTGAGATAATGTTGTAACAGTTATTGCGGGGTTATCGATGCTTGGTAAAAATTCCATAGGTAATTTAGAACCGGAATAAACGCCGAGTATGGAAATGAGAAAAACCATGATAATAATAGCGGCTCGGTTTTTTAATGAAAATTTTGTTAACCTATCCATAAGATAATTCCTCCATTAGTTTATTTATAGTTTTGTGGCACCCCTTTACTATATAACAAAAAATGGATATTTTTCATTAATTAAATGTAAAAAAATTCTAACAATAATCTTAAGTTGTTATTTTAAAGAATGCTAATTCAAAACTCTTATTGTATTTATCGCGGTTTTTATAAAGAACCTATGTTGTTTATTTTTTTGTGAGGAAGAAGTGAATTAAAAGTAGGGGAGCTATTTGTTCGGTTGATAATAGCGCACAGTAATTTGCATACAATCAAAATAACTGTGTTATATGGAACAGAAGGGACATTGCTATAGAAGAAAGCAGGGATAGGAATTTTTTTTGTTTTTTTATAAAAAACACTTGTTATTTAAAAAATATGATGGTATATTAATAAACGTCGCTGATGCACAAACGCAGAAAACGACAAAAAAGAAATTAAAAAACATGGTTGACATCGAAAAATGAAGATGTTAATATGATGAAGTCGCTCTTGGGCGGCGGACAAGTTCTTTGAAAACTGAACGAAACAAACAACGTGAAACGTCAATTTTTATTTTAGATGCTAGACAAACTAACTTTATTGGAGAGTTTGATCCTGG
>NZ_JBNNUF010000011.1:0-184117 GCF_050279465.1 Bacillus sp. NPDC094077
ATATGCATCTGAAACAGTAACAAAAGCACCAGTGGCAGGAACAATCACAGTAGCGAATAATAAAGCAGGTGTGAAAGATGTAGTGACAGTGACAGGAGTGAAAGCAGGCGACGTAGTCAAAGTATACGACGCAGCAACAAAAGGAAAAGAATTGGGAACAGCAACAGTGGCAGAAAAAGCGGTAGAAGCAAAAATAGAAATTGATCAAATCGCAAAAGACGCAAAAACAAAAGGAAATGTATACGTAAGTGTACAAAGTAAAGGTGAGTTAGAAAGTACGCGTACAGTGAAAGCATTTGATGCAGAAATTACAGCCGCTCCAAATGCAAATAATATTGTTGTATTAAATAATGATTCTGGTGAAGATGATATTGTTCGAGTGACAGGCTTAAAAGCAGGAGATGTAGTCAAAGTATATGACGCGGCAAAAGAAGGCAAAGAGCTGAAATCAGCAACCGTTGCTGCACAAAAAACGGCAGTAAATGTTAAAATTCCTCAATTAGGTGAGAAAGCAGGAAAAGTATACATTACAGTAACAAACGTGAATAAAGAAGAAAGTGTACGTGTAGCAAAAGATTTTATAGGTGAATAAAAGGATAGAGTATTAAAAATTAGTAATTCAATAGAGAGCGCCAGGAGGATGTAGATCTCTTGGCGCTCTTGTTTTTGGTTAAGTAATATAAATAGAAATAAAAACGCTATTTTTAAAAATGAAGACATTTGAATTTTGAATACTATAAATGAAATAGCCAAATCCTATTTTATACTTTTTATACCTTTTTGTATGTTAATTATTTGACGGATAATTTTGAAATGTTATAATATGGATGTGTCAAAATTTCTATTTTCTTAAAAGACATGGGAGTCAAATGAGAATTGTGAAAGGATGAGGGGGAGTGACACATATTATGTATCATCATACAGCAATCAATGCATTAAGTGTTTTGCAAAAAATGTCAAATGATAAAATGAACGATATGAAATTAGATACGGAATTCAAAAAAATAGAGAAACAATTCCGAATAGGGTATGAGGAGCTTGTTGATTTATATAATAGAATGGTATTATTTCAAATAGATATAGAAAAAAGTGGCGGTATGCGAGCATATGAAAAATCAGCAATTACATGGCTGAAATCCGAATTAGAACTATTATATGAAGTGTATCGATTTTGTCAACGTCATGGTTTAAATATCGCAAATATTTCAAAATATGTTAGTAAAAATGAATTGAATCTTTTTCCGAAAACAGAAAGTCAATTACAAAATACGTATTATAAATTAAAAAAACAAGAGATGCCGTTTGAAAATATTGAAAAACAAAAACCAGGACGAAAGCGAAAATATACACCTGTAAAAGAACCAATCGTTGAAATAAAAAAAGAAAACAAGCAAGAATTAAGAAAAGAAGTTCAAAGTACAGAGAATGAAAAAAGTCTTGTAACAGTTATATCTGGTATCGTTGATAACTTTGAAACAATTAGTCAGTGTAGTGAAAGAAAAGAAGATGAACTACATCAGTTTATGGAAGGTATTTATAAGCTTTCAAGCATGGCTGCTGGGCGTTCAAAAAATGAAAAGAACGTACGTGGTCTTGAAAGTGAACTACATGTATTACGAGCTGAAAATGAAAGACTAAAGCGAGAAAAGGAAGAACTTGTTCATGATATAAAAGAAATGACGCATCATTTAATTCATTTCATTACGAGCTCTGATATCGATCAAATTCGCACTTTGCCTTTCTTCGTAAAAGAATGTAAACAAGATTTGCATAAGTTAGGCTTATATAACGCACAAGACGGTAAAATGAAAATTATGGTTGATCGTAGTGGACAAGTTATGACTGTAACACAGTAATAAAATTTGGGTACAAAATAAAAGGGAGATACATAGTTTATATGTATTTCCCTTTTGTTTTGTGTGGAATCGTTTTAAAGAAGGAAGATGAATTCTTATGATTGTAGTAACTTAGAAACTCTTTGCGGAATTTGATTAGCCTGCGAAACCATACTAAGTGCAACTTCAGTTAACAATTTAAACTTCAAAAAATCACTCATCTCTTGCACCATATCCGCATCCTCAATTCGAGATGCAGCATCTGTTACCGCCATACTTTGGCTATTTAAATCTTCAATATTAAACTGTAAACGATTCATCATAGCACCGAGGTCGGCACGATGAAGTGCTACACTTTGCAAAGCCTCTTCAATTTTACGAATCGCCGCTTTTGCTTCTTGTTCTGTTGAAATCTTGATGTCATGTTGTGTAGGGGAAGGGGGAATATGTTTCGTTATATTTACTGTATGACCGATATCGTCTAATGTAACAGGACGGTTTTTACCGTCGAATACAGATAAATCGTTAAGCTCAGTCGTCTCGCCAATATAGCCAATTTGCTCTGTTAAAGATTGAAACTCTTTATTCAGTGCATCACGGTTTTTGTTTGAATTTGTACCGTTCGCAGATTGAATAGCTAAATCACGCATACGCTGCAAAATATTCGTCACAGTTTGAAGAGAAGCTTCCGCTGTACGAAGCATTGATATCGCATCCTCGTTATTACGAATCGCCACACGCATACCACTCGCTCTCGCATGCATATGAGTCACAATCGCAACATTAGTTGGATTATCAGAAGCATGATTTAACTTCTTACCAGTCGCCAAATGCTCCAACGCACCATTCATACGTTTCTCATTCTCATACAACGACTGTCTAGCATTCATACTTGAAACATTCGTACCAATACGCATAATAGACACTCCTTATAGATTCATATATGGTCTTAAAGCCAATAAACAGTTATGAAAAGAAAAAGGGATTTATGCTTATCTTTTATTTGTGTTTTAACATGAGAGGGAATAGAGAGAGGCACTGACCGCTTCTACACATCGTGGAGGCTCTCTTCCACCTAAAAAAAGAAGGGCTTTACAAATAATTTATTTATATAGAAAAAATAAACCCCTCCGCAAGCAGAGAGGTTTATTCATAAAACTAACTCAAATGGATTATTGTAATAATTTAGAAACCATTTGTGGAGTTTGGTTTGCTTGAGAAAGCATGCTGATACCAGCTTCGTTCAAGATTTTGAACTTAGTCATTTCAGACATTTCTTTCGCCATGTCAGCGTCTTCGATTTGAGAAGCTGAAGCAGCCATGTTTGTTGCTTGGTTAGTAACGTTTGTTAAGTTATGGTCTAAACGGTTTAATTGAGAACCGAAAGTTGCTCTATGATCAGCAACTGTTTGGATAGCAGCATCTACAGCCTCCATTGCAGCTTTAGCATTATCTGGAGTTGTTAAATCTCCAACGGCAGTAAGAAGTGTAGCCGCTGATGCATCAATAGCAGTAACTGTAAGTTTATCACCAGATACGTCAGAAAGTTGAAGATCAACATCTGTACCGTCAGTGCTTAAAATTTTATTTCCGTTAAAGTTTGTTGTGCCGGAAATATGGTCAATTTCTTCAGCTAATGCTTGGTATTCTAAATCTAAAGAAGCTTGGTCTTTATCTTTGTTTGTACCGTTTGCAGATTGGGTTGCAAGATCACGCATACGAAGTAAGATGTTTGAAATTGAGTTTAATGCTGCATCAGCAGTACGAAGCATAGACATACCGTCTTGTGTGTTACGAGCACCAACATTTAAGCCGCCCTCTTTTGCACGCATACGAGTAGCGATTGCTAGACCTGCTGCATCGTCAGCTGCACTGTTGATTGATTTACCGCTTGATAAACGATTCATAGCTGTATTCATTTTGTCTTGGTTTTGGCGCATGTACTCTTGTGTACGCATGCTGTTAATGTTTGTATTAATTCTCATAATTAAGAACCCCCATTTTTTTATATTGACTTTTCTGCAAATTGAAAAACGGTATATGCGAAAAAATCAATTTCGAGATTTATTGTAAGCCTTGCTACAACGGGTGTCAACTAAAAATTTGAATTAATAAATATAAAAAAATAACAGTTTAACAATATATTCATTTTTTTATTACAATATTATTTAAAAGGATTATTGCAAACTTTAAAAAAAAACTCTAATATTAGAATATCTTTGTTTACCGAAAAGGTGATATTATGATAGTTGGAAATATAGTAAAAGAAGTGCTTGCATATAAGAAAGGACAGATTCAGCAAAAGCTAAGTAGTCCACAGGCGTTCGTTAGTAGTCGTTTTCAAGAGAAGTTACAGAGTGAGCCTGCGAAGGAGACGAAAGTAACTACGCAGCCGGCAAAAGTAGAGGATATGAGTCAGCCGGTGCAATCTACGAAAATAGAAGCGGTTATTAACAAACCAGCAGAAACTATTAATAAAATAGAGGAAGCGAGAAAGCCTGAAGAAAAGGCCGAAACGAAGAAAGTAGATGAAGTGCAAGTCGCGCAAAAAGAGTTTGAACGACGTTTCCCAGAAACGAAAAATGAGGCTGCTGATACGTGGGGATTAACGAAGAAGTATAATATTCAAAAAATACGTTCTTCAAATGAAGGTAAGTATGAGGATATTATTGATCGCGTAAGTCGTACATACGGAATTCCGAAAACGTTAATTCAAAAAATGATTGAAGTAGAATCTGATTTTAATCCGAAAACGGTGTCGCATGCAGGGGCGATGGGACTTATGCAGCTTATGCCAGCGAATGTGAAAGAGATGGGGATAAAAAATCCATTTTCACCAGCTGAGAGTATTGAAGGCGGCGTGAAAGAGTTAAGCGGTTATTTAAAGAAAAATAACGGCGACTTAGTATTGGCGCTTGCTTCTTATAATGCTGGTCCTGGTAATGTGAGAAAGTACGGAGGCGTACCGCCATTTAAAGAAACGCAAGGATATATTAAAAAAATATTAAATATCGACGTTTCAAAATAAGAAATTTCATATATAGAGAGAACATGAAATTTTCGTGAACATGATATGGGAGTTGGCTAGATTTGAAATTACAAGATGATATTCCGTTAACAATTTATTTTGAAATCGGAAATACGAAAAAGAAAATTGAAGATTTGCTTCATATTACGAAAGGTACATTGTATCGTCTTGAAAATTCAACGAAAAATACGGTGCGTCTTATGCTTGAGAATGAAGAGATTGGAACCGGAAAGATTTTGACGAAGAATGGAAAGATGTACGTTGAAATCGTTGAATTGAAAAGGTAGGGAAGGGGATTGTCATGAGTGGCGAAAAATTGAGCCAAGAGCAAATTGATGCCCTGCTGAAGGCGGTAAATGAAGGCGAGGAAATGCCAGCTTTCGCACAAGAAGCAGGGAAGCAAGAAAAATTTCAAGAGTATGATTTTAATAGACCAGAGAAGTTCGGTGTTGAGCATTTACGTAGTTTGCAAGCGATTGCTTCTACGTTTGGAAAACAGACGTCACAGACGTTGTCAGCACGTATGCGTATTCCGATTGAGCTAGAGCCTTCGACTGTTGAGCAAGTTCCGTTTACGAGTGAGTATGTGGAGAAAATGCCGAAAGATTATTATTTATATTGCGTTATTGATCTCGGCTTGCCAGAGCTTGGAGAAATTGTTATTGAGATTGATTTAGCATTTGTTATATATATTCATGAATGCTGGCTTGGCGGAGATAGTAAGCGTAACTTTACGATGCGCAGACCGCTAACAGCATTTGAGTTTTTAACGCTTGATAATATATTCTTGCTTCTTTGTAAAAATTTAGAGCAATCATTTGAAAGCGTTGTTGCGATTGAACCGAAGTTTGTAACGACGGAGACAGATCCGAATGCATTAAAGATTACGACGGCGAGCGATATTATTTCATTACTTAACGTAAATATGAAAACAGATTTTTGGAATACGACGGTGCGTATCGGAATTCCGTTCTTATCTGTTGAAGAAATTATGGATAAGTTAACATCTGAAAATATTGTCGAACATTCTTCAGATAAACGTAAAAAGTATACGTCTGAAGTGGAAGTGAAAGTAAATCAAGTGTACAAACCTGTTCACGTTGCGATTGGTGAGCAGAAGATGACAATGGGTGAGATTGAACAAATTGAAGAAGGCGATATTATTCCGCTTCATACGAAAGTTTCAGATGAATTACTTGGTTATGTAGATGGAAAGCATAAATTTAATTGTTTTATTGGGAAAGATGGAACGCGTAAGGCGCTCCTATTTAAAAGTTTTGTAGAGTAGGAGGATCCATATGAAGCATGAAGTATCCCCTGTGTCATTAATGGGATTAGAAGAATTTGCAGGAAAGCGAAATGAGGCAGGTAAAGCACATATTGATACTGTTTCAGATATTTCGATTGAACTTGGCGTAAAGCTTGGAAAGTCATCTATTACGCTCGGTGACGTGAAGCAATTAAAAGTTGGCGATGTTCTTGAAGTAGAGAAAAATTTAGGGCATAAAGTAGATGTATATTTAAGTAATATGAAAGTCGGCATCGGTGAAGCAATCGTAATGGACGAGAAGTTCGGCATTATTATTTCTGAAATTGAAGCTGACAAGAAGCAAGCTGCGCTTATGAAGGCGCAAAGTCAAATGCAAGATAAAGAGTAGAGGAGGAGTCATATGTCGTATATGACGACCTTATTTCAAGTCGTTTTACTGTTTGGTGCGCTCGGCTACGGTGCATATTATATGACGAAAAAGACGCGCAAACAGCAGTTTTTTAAGCAAGGTGAAAATGGCCATATTCAAGTGAAGGACGGTGTTTTTTTAAATCATCAAACGAGCGCCTTTTTGTTTGAAGTGGACGGAAAGCAAGTATTCACTGTTATTAGTAATAACGGTGTACAGTCTGTGCAGTTAACAGGAACAGGAAATCAGTTTCAACAAGCGCTAGAAGACGCGGTGAAGAGTGAAACCAAAAAAGTAGAGGATCCATCATGAGAATAAAGAAACAGTTATCATTATTAGCCGTTATTTTCGTATTTTCTATCGTTTTTTTAATTGTTTTTGTAAATCCAGCGTATGCGGCCCCGAACGGTTTTATTAATTTCGAAAATGGAAAAGAGTTTACGAGTAATTCAAGTGTACAGTTATTTGCGCTCGTTACCCTTTTATCATTATCTTCTTCTATCGTTCTATTATTTACACATTTTACTTATTTTATGATCGTTCTTGGGATTACACGTCAGGGACTTGGGGTAATGAATTTACCACCGAACCAAGTGCTTGTTGGACTTGCATTATTTTTATCACTCTTTACGATGCAGCCTGTACTTGGGCAGTTAAAGAGCGATGTGTGGGATCCAATGACGAAAGAGAAAATAACAGTAAGTCAAGCTGCGGAGACGACAGCGCCTATTATGAAAGAGTATATGTCGAAGCATACGTATAAGCATGATTTAAAAATGATGCTGAAAGTGCGCGGAGAAGAGTTGCCGAAAGATTTGAAAGATCTTTCTCTATTTACGCTCGTACCATCCTTTACGTTAACGCAAATTCAAAAAGGATTATTAACGGGGATGTTCATTTATTTAGCGTTTGTTTTTATTGATTTAATTATTAGTACACTTTTAATGTACCTTGGGATGATGATGGTACCGCCGATGATTTTAAGTTTACCGTTTAAAATACTCGTTTTCGTATATTTAGGTGGATATACAAAAATCGTCGACATTATGTTTAAAACGGTCGCCTGAAGCGTTTGATGCTATGTGATAGGAGTCATATAAATGAATACGTCACCAATTATAGATATTTTTCAAACCTTTTTTTATAAAGGAGTTATGATTTTAATGCCGGTTGCCGGTGTAAGTATGATTGTCGTTATTATCATCGCTGTTATTATGGCGATGATGCAAATTCAAGAACAAACGCTAACATTTTTACCGAAAATGGCGAGTATCGTGCTCGTTATTATCATTTTAGGTCCGTGGATGTTTCAAGAGTTAACGACGCTTATTTTAGATTTATTTGATAAAATTCCATCGCTATTGCGTTCGTACTAAGATAGGTGAACTGAAATGAATATGGAATTATGGGCGGCAACGTTTTTTGCGTTTTGCCGCATTACTTCATTTTTATATTTTCTACCGTTTTTCTCAGGGCGATCGATTCCAGCAATGGCAAAGGTTACATTTGGGCTTGGTCTTTCGATTACAGTTGCCGATCAAGTTGATGTCTCTCATATAAAGACAGTTTGGGACGTCGCAGCTTATGCAGCAACGCAAATTGTAATTGGGTTATCCCTTTCAAAGATTGTAGAAATGCTGTGGAACATTCCGAAAATGGCTGGGCATATTTTAGACTTTGATATCGGTTTATCACAGGCAAGTTTGTTTGATGTGAACGCAGGATCACAGTCTACTTTACTATCAACATTATTTGATATGTTCTTTCTCATTATTTTTATTTCACTTGGCGGCATTAATTATTTCGTTGCCACGATTTTAAAGTCGTTTCAATATACAGAGGCGATTTCAAAATTGCTGACGACTAGTTTTTTAGATAGTTTACTCGCAACGTTATTATTTGCAATTACATCAGCGGTTGAAATCGCTCTGCCGCTTATGGGAAGCTTATTCATTATTAATTTCGTCCTTATTTTAATCGCAAAAAATGCTCCGCAGTTAAACGTTTTTATGAATGCGTACGTAATTAAAATTACGTGTGGTATTTTGTTTATTGCGATGAGTGTACCGATGCTCGGCTATGTGTTTAAAAATTTGACGGACGTATTACTTGAGGAATATACGAAACTATTTAACTTTTTCTTAACGAAGTAGGGGGACGCGCATGGCAAAGGATAATAAAACAGAAAAGGCCACCCCACAGAAGCGTAAAAAATCGCGTGAAGAAGGGAATATTGCCCGGAGTAAAGATTTAAATAATTTATTTTCCATTCTCGTATTAGCAGTTGTCGTTTACTTTTTCGGAGATTGGCTCGGTTATGAGATTGCCAATTCCGTAGCGGTGCTGTTTGATCAAATCGGAAAAAATACAGATTCGACCGAGTATTTTTATTTAATGGGGATTTTGCTATTAAAAGTATCGGCTCCGATATTAATACTCGTATACGCTTTTCATTTATTCAATTATATGATTCAAGTCGGTTTCTTATTTTCTTCTAAAGTCATTAAGCCGAAAGCATCACGTATTAATCCGAAAAACTATTTTACGAGATTGTTTAGTCGTAAAAGTTTAGTAGATATTTTGAAATCACTATTTTATATGGGATTGATCGGTTACGTTGCTTACGTTCTCTTTAAAAAGAATTTAGAGAAAATCGTGAGTATGATTGGGTTTAATTGGACTGCGTCACTTACTGAAATTATAAGGCAAATTAAATTTATCTTTTTAGCTATTTTAATTATTTTAATCGTTCTTTCTATTATTGATTTCATTTATCAAAAATGGGAGTACGAGCAAGATATTAAGATGAAAAAAGAAGAAGTAAAACAGGAGCATAAAGATAATGAAGGGGACCCACAAGTAAAAGGGAAACGAAAAAACTTTATGCATGCCATCTTGCAAGGGACAATTGCAAAAAAGATGGATGGTGCAACGTTTATTGTAAATAACCCGACTCATATTTCGGTCGTACTTCGATACAATAAACACGTTGATGCAGCACCAATTGTCGTTGCAAAAGGGGAAGATGAGCTCGCATTATATATACGAACGCTTGCCCGTGAACAAGAAATACCAATGGTGGAAAACCGTCCACTTGCTCGTTCTTTATATTATCAAGTCGAGGAAGATGAGACGATTCCAGAAGATTTATACGTAGCTGTAATTGAAGTTATGCGCTATTTAATTCAAACGAAAGAACTTGAAGTATAATAGCGCGTTTGGAGGAGATCTCTTTGTTTAAGATAGATTCTGCAAGAACCTATTTTTCTATCTTTTTAGCAGCGTCATTCGTTGTGGCGCTCTTAATTCCACTTCCGCCATTTATACTTGATATCATTATCGTTTTTCTATTAAGTATGTCAGTACTTATTTATATGCGAGCGACAAGTATTAACGAGTGGGATGAATTAAAGTCCTTTCCGACGATGTTGTTATTAATCGGGATTTTCCGCGTATCGATTAACGTTTCGACGACGCGGGCAATTTTAACAAACGGAAATGCCGGTCATGTTATTGAAGAGTTCGGTCAGTTCGTAATTGGCGGGAACTTATTAATTGGTATCGTTATTTTTACAGTATTAATTATTTTCCAGTTTATCGTTGCAAACGGTGCATCTCGTACAGCTGAAGTTGCAGCTCGTTTTACACTTGATTCTTTACCAGGGAAACAAATGTCTATCGATGCTGATTTAAACCAGCGTATTATTACAGAAAAAGATGCACAGGCAAAACGAAAAAAGTTAAATATGGAAACAGAGTTTTACGGAGCGATGGATGGTGCCGGGAAGTTCATTAAAGGGGACGTTATTTTCGGGATTGTCATTTTATTCGTAAACATCATTTTCGGTTTAATTGTCGGAATGATGCAGCAAGGTATGACTTTTGGGCAAGCAGCTCTTCATTATACGCAGTTAACTGTCGGTGACGGAATTGTAAACCAAATCGGTTCATTAATGCTTGCGATTTCAACTGGTATTATCGTAACGCGCGTATTTGACGGATCACCGGATACAGTAACTGAAGGGATCTTTAAAGAGTTATTAGCGCATGAAGTCGTTGTATATGCGCTCGGTGGTTTATTTATCGCAATGGGTTTATTTACTCCGCTACCATTTCTACCGTTTGCTCTCGTTGGAGGAACAATTATCTTCTTAGGAATTCGTAATAAAAAACGAATAAAGAAAGAGAAAGAAGACGAGCTTCAAAAAGAATTAGAAATGATTCAAGGCGAGGATGAGCAATTACAACAAGTGGAAGATTCATTTGGAGTCTTTACAGATAAATATCCAATTATTGTAGAGCTTGGATTAGATTTAGCGGCTCTTGTAAAACAAAAAATTAATGGGGAAACAGCTCGTGATAAAGTTGTTCTGATGAGGAAGTCGATTATTACCGACCTTGGTATTAACGTTCCTGGTATTAACTTTAAAGATAATACGAGTTTTAGACCACGTGGGCGTTATATTATTCGTATTAAAGGTGCAAAGGCGGCTGAAGGTGTTTTAAAATCAGGTTATTTATTAGCGCTGAAAACACCGAACGTAATGGCTGATTTAGATGCAGAACCAGCGAAAGATCCAATCTTCGGCGAAGACGGTTATTGGATTTTAGAGCATATGGTGCAAGATGCACAAATGAAAGGCTATCAAGTGTTAGAACCACTTAGCATATTAATTACACATTTAGATGTTGTCGTTAGACGTAATCTTCATGAGTTAATTCAGCGTCAACATGTGAAAGACTTAATCAATTCTCTTGAAAATGATAATGGCGTTCTATTAGAAGAGATTAAGAAGAAAGAAATTGATTTATCACTCGTTCAAAACGTTATTAAACAACTTCTAAAAGAAGGTATTTCAATCCGTGATTTACCAACGATTATTGAAGGTATTATTGACGGCAAAGAAGTTTATCAAAATCATGTGGATGGTGTAACGGCATTTGTCCGTGAATGTATTTCAAAAGTGATTTGTGAACATGCGAAAAATCCTGACGGGAAAATTTATGCGGCGCTCTTCTCTGATTCAATCGAGTTAGATGCGGATGTTGTGAACAATTCTTATCAAGGTTATTTATTAAACTGGGATTTAGATTTAGAAACACGTGTCGTTGAGCAAGTACAGCGCGTCTTTAAACAAGCACGTTTAATGGGAAGAGAACCAGTGTTATTAACGCGCAGAAAAGACTTCAGGTTTGCAATTGTAAGACTTCTTGAGCGTTATCAAATAGAAGCACAAGTGCTTTGTATTAGCGAATTAGCACCAGAAATTGTTGTAGATCAAATTGCCTATATTGAATAGTAGGGGGTGAAGTAATGGAAAGTACAGAAAAGAAAGAAGCGTTAATGCGAATAAAAGCAGCTTCGAAAAATGAATTGTATCGAAAGTTATTTGACCAATATGGTACAGATTATTATTACGTTGTCGATGAGAGTGTAAAACGAAATATCCCGTTTTTTTGGAAAAAGGATTATGAAATGTTAGTTGCTTTTCCAGAGGATAAACAGGAAGAAGTGAATGAAGGCACAGCTCAATTTCATGAACAGTTAATGGATGTTGTGAATGATCCTTCAGAACAAATTGTGAAGGCGAATGGAATTCAATCAGTACTACACAATTTAGAAAACGTAACGACTACTATGCCGTATGCGGCGATGCAAACAGGGAATAGTGAAGAATGGGCAAGGAAAAAAGAGAAACTATTAAAACTGTTTGAAAAAGGCATTGTCGTAGTGAAACAGACGGAAGAGGCGAAAGTAACGAAAACGCAACAGATTGTGAAACAAGTCGTTCCGGTTAAGAAAGAAGAAGTAGTTGTAAAAAAAGAAAAGCAACAATCTGTACCGTTTATTATTCAAAAAGTGATTCGGTTGTTAGAACAAAACGATGTGGAACAATATTTCATTCATGCATATGCTGAAAAGTTAAAAGTGAAGTTTGAGAACGCAACGATGATTACAGAAGAGGAAGTCATCGGATACATACTGGAAGATATGAGATCTCATTTCAATACGGAAAACGTCTTTGAAAAAGAAGTGCAAACAATTGCATTAATCGGTCCAACTGGCGTTGGGAAAACGACGACACTTGCGAAAATGGCGTGGCAGTTTCACGGTAAGAAAAAAACGGTTGGTTTTATTACGACAGATCACTCTCGCATTGGGACAGTACAACAACTGCAAGATTACGTAAAGACAATTGGATCTGAAGTAATTGCTGTACGTGATGAAGCTGCAATGACAAGAGCGCTTACTTATTTTAAGGAAGAAGCACGCGTCGATTATATTTTAATTGATACAGCCGGAAAAAATTATCGTACGTCAGATACAGTAGAAGAAATGATTGAAACGATGGGACAAGTAGAACCAGATTATATTTGTTTAACGTTATCAGCTTCTATGAAAAGTAAAGATATGATTGAAATTATTACGAACTTTAAAGATATTCATATAGATGGTATCGTGTTTACGAAATTTGATGAGACAGCAAGTAGTGGTGAATTGTTGAAAATTCCAGCAGTATCATCAGCTCCCATTGTATTAATGACAGATGGACAAGACGTAAAGCAACATATACATATCGCTACAGCTGAACATTTAGCGAAACAAATGTTACAAACATCGTAAGAAAAGAGGTGAAGAATAAGGCGCTTGCCTTATTCAAACGAGTATGAACGGTCTTTATATAGGTTCTATGGGAATGATGAATTATATGCAGCGTATTAATGTTCATTCGAATAACGTTGCGAATGCCCAAACGACAGGATTTAAAGCAGAAAATATGACTTCTAAAGTATTTGATGTACAAGACACATATCGCCGCGGAGATGGGGCTGTGACAAATATCGGTAAGGTCGATTACGCTGTAGTACCCGCCGCGACGCATGTGAACTTAGCGCAAGGAAATGTACAAATTACAAATAGTCCTACAGATTTCTTTATAGATGACGGCGCAGCTGGCACATCATCATTTTTCGTTACATCTAAAAATGATGAAACGTTTTTAACGAGAGATGGTAGTTTTACAGTAAATAGTGATCGTTATTTACAAACATCTTCAGGTGCATTCGTAATGGGAGAGAATAATGAACGTATTCGTATTCCAGAAGGAGCAAAGATCGCTGTACAAGCAGATGGTACATTATATGATGAAGTGACACAAAATAATATTGCCCGTTTGCAAACAAAAACAGTAGATGCAGAAACGAACGCTCGTCTTGTGCAGCGTGAAAATAAAAGCTTTACACTTGCAGAAGGAAATATTGCTGATTTACCGAATGGAACAGGGGCGGTAAGGAATCATATGCTAGAAAATTCAAATGTGGATATGACGAAGGAGATGGCAGATCTTATGACGAGTCAAAAAATGATTCAAGCATCTCAACGTGTTATGACTTCATTTGATAAAATTTATGAAAAAGAAGCGAATGAAATATTGAGATAAAGGACTCCCTTTAATGGGGGTCCTTTATTAGTTTTAAATTTCAGAATTATCAATTGACTTCAAGGGGCTTCTTTTTTATATTAGTAGGTATAGTAATAACTACTAATATAAAATGCATCGCTTTAAAATGAGAGCTATTTAGATTGTGAGGAGTTACCGATGGATGAAATTATAAAGGAATTACAAAAGTTAGGGTTTTCTCAGTATGAATGTAAAGCGTATATAGGTTTATTAAAGCATTTCCCGGCAACAGGATATGAAGTGAGTAAACAAACAGGCGTACCTCGTTCGATGATTTATGAAGTGCTTGGTAAGTTGATGGATAAAGGAGCGGTGCATATTGTTCCTTCTGAACCCGTGAAATATGTACCAGTACCAGCGACTGAACTAATGAATCGAATGCGTAAAGACTTTGAAAAATCCTTTGAATTTTTAGACCAGAAATTAAATTGTTTAGAACAGGAGCGACAAATTGATGTAATTTCGCATATTCGCTCAAATGATCGTGTTTTGAAAGAAATATGCAATATAATTAGTAGAACAAAGGAAGAGTTATGGGTTTCTGTATGGGAAGATCAAGTGCATGAGATTGAGTCGTTCATTCATAGAAAAGAAGAGGAAGGGGTACATATATTTTCAATCTTATTTGGCGCCCCGGAAACGAAAATAGGAGCGACATTCCACCATAATTATATGATGCCTCACGTTGTTGAAAAGCGAATGGGTGGTCATTTAACTGTTATCGCACGTGATGGAGAAGAAGTATTAATTGCTAACTTCTCAAATGATAGCACTTCATGGGCCGTTACAACGTACGATCCAGCTTTAGTTCTCGTTGCTACAGAGTATGTACGACACGATATTATGATGGAAGAAATTACGAAAGAGTTTGGTGCGGATAAGTTGGATACGTTGTGGAGAGAGAATATAGATTTAGTGCACGTTGTTACAGGAAAACGTACTATGGAAGGAATGGAGGATGATATAGATGAGTAAAGCTCAGGCACATGTAACGTTGCAGGGCGATGATACATTTCAGCAAGGAGTAAAAGATTGTTTGCCGACAGTATTAGGATATTTAAGCATCGGTATAGCAGCTGGTGTTATTGCGAAAACAGCAGGTTTCTCCATCATTGAAATTGCGTTTATGTCCACTTTAATTTATGCAGGTTCTGCCCAATTCATATTAGCTGGTATGTATGCAGCTGGTGCGCCTGCTTCAGCAATCATTTTTACCGTATTTTTTGTTAATTTACGCCACCTTCTAATGAGTGCTGCGCTTGCGCCGTATTTTACGAAAATTCCTCTATTTAAAAACTTGATCATCGGTTCGCAAATTACAGATGAAACTTTTGGCGTTGCAGTGCAGCATGCAGCGCAAAAAGGATATTTAGGCGAAAAATGGATGATTGGGCTAAATGTAACTGCCTATTTAAATTGGATTATTGCTACAATTATTGGCGGGCTATTTGGTGAGTGGATACCAGATCCTCATACGTACGGGATGGATTATGCATTGCCAGCAATGTTTATCGGGTTATTTGTTCTTCAGTTAATAAGTAGCAAACCGAAATTAGCAATTCATCTTAGTGTTGCAATTGTAGCAATTCTTATTGCATATGTTTCACATTTATTTATGCCAGATAGTATAGCAGTTATTATCGCAACACTTTTAGCTGCGACGATTGGAGTGGTGATTGAAAAATGGAAATGAGATTAGACGTATTATTACTTTTACTAGCAGCAGGAGCTGTCACACTCGTACCACGTATATTACCTCTACTCGTATTTAGCAAACTACAAATTCCAGACTGGGGTTTAAAATGGTTAAATTACATACCAATTGCGATATTAGCAGCACTTTTAGCACAAGTATTATTTATGCACGAGACGATGCAGTGGGATTACCTTATCGCAGCAATTCCAACATTTCTTGTTGCGATATATACTCGTAGTTTATTAGGAACAGTATTAACAGGAGTGATTGTGATTATTTTGTTACGTTTCTTTTTCTAAAAAGGATTACGCTCATATAATAGCGAAAGGTGTAATAACATGAAATATATAGGGGTGGTGTTATGATACTTTTAACGATAGGCGCAATTTTGTTAACGTTATTTATTTTCTTTATTATCGGCTTCATTACGTTTATGATGTTTGTTGATAAGGCGACACCTCAAATTTATTACACACCTTGTGAATTAGTGACAGTGAAATCTAAGAGTAAAAATAAAAGGAAGAAAAGTTGATTTTGGGCTTTTCTTTCTTTTGGTTTATCTGATTTTTCTGTATAATTTAAGTTAGTTAGTCAACTAACTTAAAAGGGGGTGATATAAGTGGCAAAACCGAATGTTGTTAACAAGCAAAAGTTGCTAGAAGCAGCAAAAGAAATTATTACAGAGCATGGGATGGGAAAATTAACGCTAAAAGCAGTCGCAGAGAATGCACAAGTTACACAAGGAACCGTATATTATCATTTTAAAACGAAGGATCAATTATTACTTGAAGTGACTGAATCGTTTTGTGAAGCGTCATGGGAACAAATAGGAAAAGGAATACAGTTAGAAAAGGCTTTACAATCTGCCAAAAGTAGATGCGTGAAAGATTCAATGTATCATCATTTGTTTTTTCAATTAGTAGCTAGTGGACTACAAAATGATACGATGAAAGATAGAATTGGTGAACTGTTACATTATGAAAATCAAGAATTAAAAGGAGTTTTAGATAAAAAAGTAGGAGGTGCAATTACATCTCAAATTTCAACTGAAACGTGGAGCATTTTATGTAATGCATTAATTGACGGATTGGCATTGCAAGCTTTATTCAATCCATCTTTTTCTACCGATAAAGTATACAGTGATTTGTACATGCTCTTGGAAAAGTTTATAGCATCACAAAGAGAGGGGAATGTAAGTGAATAAGAATTTATGGCTAACTATCTTATTTTCTGTAAGTGTTTGGTTTGCTGCTGCAGTTTTTTTCATTTTCTTCGGTTCTTCAGTTTTAGTAGAGTACACATCAAATAAATTTTTTCTACAAATAGCTTTTCTTGAGTTAGGAACAGCTGCCGCATTATACTTTGTAATGTGGTTATATCAAAAATTAGATTCCTCGAAATATGCAGTTATTAAGTTAGGTATAAGTGGTACAGCAATTGGTTTAATTTTAGATTCTTACATTTTATATAACCATTCTAGTATATTCTCACAATTATCCTCACAGCAAATCATATCATTTACCATTTGGATGGTTATTGCTTATGCTTTATATTTAATAATTCCTTTAGCCATGGAACGAAAAAAACTGTTGTAAAGAGGTTTTTATCCTCTTTACAATAGTTACATTCCCGAAAGGACTAACAACAATAACCCCAATAGAAAACTAATAAATGAAAGAAAACCGATGGATATCGAGAGCACACGATTATTTCTCCATTCACGTATGAAAACGATGAATCCTAAAATACAAAGGAAAAACCAAATGGGTAAGAAGATGAATTGATTCAATTTGTCAGGTAATAATGAATAAAAATTTGTTACATATAGTATCCAATTCGCAAAAAATAAAGCGCATAAGATGAAAGAGTGTAAGTAGGGACGTTTTAAAAATCTCCCTTTCTTAATCGTTATAAAAATAAGAGTTAACGCCGAAATAAAAGGAATGATTATAAATATGAGTAAGAGTAATGTAAGTGACATTTAACCTTCCTTTACAATATTGTTTTCATAAGAAATGAATCTATTAGATTGTATACTTGCTTTGTAGATTGTTCGTTATATTTTTCAGAGTATGGATTTAGAAATCCATGTTCACCATGTAGTTGTTTTATTTCTAATAAAGGATTGTTTTGTTGCTGTAATGTTTGCATGAAGGAAGATACTGAAAAACTAGATTCTTTTTCAGGGAAAATAAGTAATGTAGCACATGTAGGTTCCATGTGAACATAGTCGCGTATACGAGAACCGTAACAGCCAATGATAAAATCTAGTTTTTGATTGTTACTACATAGCCATGAGATGGTAGCTCCAACGCTAAAGCCGATAAGTCCAATATGTGTATAATTACTCGAAAGATTATTGACGAACTCTTCAATTTGGTCTTTTCCATCATCAAATCCAATATGATTCACAAAATGTTGATATGCTTTTTCTTCATCACTATAATGAAATGCGTGTTGCGATTGTAGGAGGTTAGGACAGAATACATCTATATGGGATGAAGTAAAGTGGTTTATAACATGATGCATATGATCATTTACACCATATATTTCATGTACAACAACGAGAGCTAATTTTTTCTTCATTATCACGAATTCTTTCTTTGAAACTTATATTCTTTCTCTACAAGGCAGATTCGGAGATGAAAGTTTTCATACCATTGTTCACGGCCTCTTTTTTTCGCTTCTTTATGTAAGGCATTCTTCTTCCAATTTTCAATTGCGTCAAGTGATTCCCAATAAGAGATTGTAATTCCTAAGCCAGATGAATCACGTGAGCTTTCTACGCCTAGAAATCCAGGTTGCTGCTTTGCAAGTTCCTCCATTTTTTCGGCAACTTCTCTATAGTTTGCTGTATGATTTGATAGATTAGAAGTAAATATAACTGCATAATAAGGCTTGTTTTTTTCTAAATCAGATTTCATTATCTTTCCCCCTTAATGTATAATGCTAATAATTCATTCATAGTTTGTATTTTAGCAGGTCACAAAAAGAAAAGAAGTAGAAAATTTTTATTTTTTTCAGGTGTTGTAAAACAGAGGAAAGAAGAAATTTATACGAAGTAATCAAAAGGAAGAAAAATGCCACTTCAAAAAATTGAAGTGGCATTTCTTATATTTCCTCTAAGCTATTAACTGGAACCGTTAATTCGCGTTCTGGATTTTTTACTTCATATATGCGGGCGGTTTCGTTGCTTTCGTCGACGTGTTGAATCATAACAGGCATGCCTTGAAAACTGACATTAGCTTGTTCCGATGACACAGAAAGCTCTTTTGCACGTTGAATATTCATTTATATTCCTCCCATCATTATTATCTTTGCTAAAAATGAGGAATAATATACCATTTCGAGACATTCTTAAAGTTTTTGTATTATTTGTAATGTTTCTTTAATAAATGATGAGAAAACAGAATCAGGATAGGACTGTATGATTTCATGTGCTTTCGTTACTTCTTCAAGAGCTTTTTTTTCATCATTAAGTTTTACGTAACAAAGAGCACGATATGCACCTGCCGTTGTAAGCCATGCTTGATCAAGTGGATGATTCATATAATCCGGCATGATAGCACGTTGCAATGTTTTTAAAGCTTCTTCGTAACGTTTTAAGCCGTACAAAGCTTTTCCTTTTTCAAGATAATACAATCCATCGTTTTGAAAAATTGGCTCATCTTTTAGTTTTTCTCGAAATTGTTCTAGATGTTCTAATGCGATTGTATATTCATTAGTAATTGTATTGTAGTAGTAAGCTTTTAAAATATCAATAATCGCAGTAGATAAAATATCTTCTGTAAAAATGGCAAATTGCTCAGATTTCTTGATGTAATGCAAATACTGTTCTTTATCAGCTGTAGTGACTTTTTGGTAAGATAAAATACGGTAAAATTCATCTGTTTTATAATACACTTGATGTTGTTTTGAAAATGCAAGTGCCTCTAAACTGACTTTTTCACATTTTTCATAATCGCCACATGCTAGTAAAATAATCGCTTCATATAAACATAACTCAATATGTATAATGAGATCCATTTCTAAATGTCTCACTTCATAGTCATTTCGGATACTAGCAATAAGTTGTAAACATTCAGCATACTTTTTACGTGTGAATATCGTAAAAGATAATTTTAATTTTGTTTCCGTACTGTCTCTATATAAAGTATATTTTTCAAAAATAGAGGTAGCCTTTTCAACATACGATTCGATAGCGTAATCTTTCATTATAGCCGCAGCGGTTACAAATTGTTTATACAAACGTGCGGTATTTAAAGTAGGAGGTAACTCTTTTTGAACGATAGGTAGTAAAGTCTCGTATACTTTATCACATTTATTCGCCTTTATTAGTTGCTCCATTTGTTGAATGAGTTCTACAATTTCTACATTATCTTCTTCTAATAAAAAACTCGTTTCACATCCAAGTTTTTCAGCGATATATTGTAAGGTTTTCATGGAAGGTGTAGCTTTTCCATTTTCAATTTGACTTAACATACTTTTTGTCAGTTCTGAACCTACTAGTTCTGTTTGCGTAAGCTTTTTTTCTTTTCGTAACGCTTTAATTTTTTCGCCAAGAGTAGTCATATGATTGCTCCTTTATAGTTAAAAAGTTAAATATAATTTAACTTTTTGTTGTAAAAATTGGAAAGTTGATTATATAATAAGTTTAACACAATTTAACTTTTAATGGGAGAGTGTCATAATGGGAGATGTAAGTATAGGGAAAAATGATTCAAGAATGAAGATTGCAACAAGAAATATCATTTTGATGATGATTGGGAAAATGACGTCTTTGCTAGGAGCAGGTATTTATACGTTCGCAATGGGGTTATACGTATTAAAGACAACAGGATCAGGGATGGGGTTTGCAACTACTCTTATTTGCGGATCACTTCCAAGGATGATCTGTGGACCAATTGCAGGTGCTGTAGCTGACCGCGTTAATCGAAAATGGCTTGTCATTGGCACTGATTTATTAAGTAGCTTAACGATGCTTATTATGTTTATTCTTACAATAATGTTTGGACCATCACTTCTTTTTATTTATGTATCAGCAGCATTATTATCAATTTGCGCAAGTTTTTATTCTGTTGCGTTTACTTCATCTATTCCTAATTTAGTTGATGACGGACGTATTCAAAAAGCGAGTGCTTTAAATCAAACGGCAGCTTCTTTATCAAATATTTTAGCGCCGATTATTGGCGGAGTTGTATTTGGTTTCTTTTCAATTAAGTCGTTCTTTTTGTTAAATAGCATTACGTTCTTTTTAGCAGTTATTGTGCAATTATTTATCGTATTTGATTTATATAAAAAAGAAGTGGCTGAGAGTAAAGAGCATTTCTTGATGAGTATAAAAGAAGGCTTTTCATATGTAAAACGACAGCATGAAATATATGGTTTAATGAAAATAGCACTGTGGGTAAACTTTTTTGCGTGTGGGCTAACCGTTGCACTTCCATATATTATCGTTCAAACATTGCATTTATCTTCAAAGCAACTCGGTACTGTAGAGGGAATGTTAGCAGTTGGAATGCTAATTGGTGCGATCGTTTTATCAGTACGTAAAGAAGTGAATAATCTGTTTCGTTCTATTTATACTGGGCTGTTTTTATTTGCGGGTTTGAGTTTATGTACAGTTTTCCCATTGTTAGTTACCATTCCGAAAGTAGCAAGCTTCATTTACTATATCGTGTTTATGCTTTTAACGGGTATTTCAATGATGATAGTAAATATACCGATGCAAGTACATATGCAAAAGACGACAGATCCAAGCTATTTAGGGCGTGTATTCGGCCTACTTGAAACAATTGCCACTGCAATCGCGCCGCTCGGTATGATTGTATATGGATTATTATTAGATATGTTGCCAACTAGCATTGTTATGATGACATTAGGCGGAGGTTTATTGTTAGTTGTATTAGTTGGAGTAAAGCAACATATGTCGAAAAAACAAGTGGATGTGTCGGCTTGAAAATAATAAAAATTTGACTTATCATTATAAAAATGACCAAATTAGTATTTTAGTTTTTGAAACTCTTTTTCATGTATGTTACAGTAAAGTGAGCAGGCAAAGAAAAGGAGAAAACATCATGAAAAAATTAAGTTTTGTTGTGCTTTTTCTGTTAGTCGTAATGACTGGATGTAGTAATTATGACACGTATATTGAAACAGGTATGCAATCATTGAAAGATGAAAAATATAGTGATGCAACAATGTGGTTTGAAAAAGCAGAAAAAGAGAAATCAGGAAATGAAGCGAAATCATATAAAGAAGTTGCCGAGATAATGGATCACGGAGCAACAGCATTAAAAGACGGTAAGTATTTAGAAGCGAAAGACATCGCGAATGAAGTGTTACAAAAGAAAAAAGACGATGCACTTGAAAAAGCTGTGCAATTAAATGCAGAGAATATGCTTCAAAAAGCAAAAGATGTGGAAGAGAAAGTAAATGAAAGGGTGGCAAAGCATAGAAGGATAGAAGAAGAAGGAATCGATAAAATTATTAAAGCTGTCGATAGTATAGATGAAGTGAAAGAAAAAGAGAAAAAAGTTTCAGAAGCATTAGATAAGGCTGAAGAGGCACAAGCAAAAATCGAGGCAAAGAAAAATAAATAGAGTTGTAGTTTAAAAGGCTGTCGTGTATAACGACAGCCTTTTAAGCTAAATCAGCTGACACGAACATATCATTGTTTTGAAGGTTTTTAGAGCGCAAACTATAAGCGACCACTTTCTTCTTATGTTGTTTTACAACATCGACATGCTCTTCATGACTATAAATATAAAATGTAAAATCTTTTTTGCCACGTTTTGCATTGATAATTAATGGAGTTCCTTCATTTTGTGGTGGCGCATAGTAACGATCTAAAAATAGCCCTTCATTAAAATCATGAATAATTTGAGATTTCTGTTCACCTTCTAAGCTATTTCCATTGATTGTAACAGTAACATTTTCTTCTTCAAGTTGTGGATGTGTTTCAAATCGGCTAATAATGGATTCAATAGCAGAGTTCGGAAGGCTAGAAACAATAATTTTAAATGCGCCAAATACAACTAACATTACAATAAACCAAGTCGTCATAGTATATCATCCCCTTTATCCCGCATTAACGGTCAATAAGACTCCCACCTTAAAACCTGGCACAGGCGAGGAAGCAAGGTGGGAGATTAACTGTCCGTAAAAGCACCATTGGTGTGGGCTAATAATCAGTGTGGGATGGACAAAACCCCCACTGATTAAAGTTTCACTTTATTCTATTTAATAATATAACTTATATGGTAATAGTACATATGGTGAAATTTTGTATATTTTGTGAAAAAATTTCCTTTTTTTGAACGTTTTTTAACAAATGGAGATGTTTAAAAAATATAAGGGGATATTTGGTATGATAAAAATGTAAAGGCTTTCTATTTATTATAAGGGGGTTATGAAATGGGAAAATTAGATGGTAGCACATTACCAGAAACTGTTTCTGTCGGTGTAAAGTAAAAGGATTATCAATGAGAGCCTTTAGCTATGTTTTTATTTATTATTAGAAAAATCAATTTTGTTACAAAAAGTTGAAATTAAAGCATTTTAAAAGAAAAAGGTTTATAATAAAAATATAACTAATTACAAGGAAGTGTAACTATGAGTACTGTAGCAATCGTATATGGTATTATTCTTTCTACAATTTTTGTTTTATTTTTCGTTGGGGTTTCACGTTATATTCATAAATGGAAAGAAGGCGTTGCGAAATTAAATCACATTGAAGAAGAACTTAGTGATTTAATGTTACATCATGGTAAGTAAACGTTTATTTTTTAACTAAACAATGTGAAGAATATCACAAAACATGCTCTCATAATGAAAGCATGTTTTTTTGTTGTTTAAGAAAGGAAAGCATTTTGTACTAATTTCCTAATTTTTACTTAAAAAGGAGGATTCATTTAGTATAATATATAATATGTTTATTTTAGGGGGAGTATCATGAGAGGGTTAAAGGTTGTGGGGATTATAGTTGGAATTACTATAGTAGGCTGCATAGCTTTTTTTTCAGTTAAGGAATACGCCAATTCAAAAGAAGATCCTAATTATGTGCTAAATTATATAAAAGAACATACGGATGATAAAACAGCTTCTTTAATTGTTAAAAGAAATGGTGAGACATTAACATCACTAAATGAAAATGAAAAATTACCACTAGCAAGTATGGCGAAAATCGTTATAGCAATTGAATATGCTAAGCAAGTAGCTGAAGGGAAAATAAGAAAAGACGAGCAAATTTCATTGAAAGAATTAGAAAAATACTACGTGAAAAACACTGATGGTGGTGCACACCCTGCATGGCTAGATGATGTGAAAGCTAGAGAGTTAGTGAAAGATGGGCAAACTTCTTTAGAGGAAGTAGTTAAAGGAATGATTCGTTATAGTTCGAATGCGAACGCATCGTATTTATTGGACAAGCTTGGAACAGCACGGGTGAATGAAAGTTTGAAAGAGTTAGGCTTAAATAGTCACGATGAATTTTATCCGGCGTATACAGCGGCATTATATATGAGAGGGTATGTTGAAAAAGAAATGCATATTCCTCAAAATAAAGCATTGGACAAGCTACGTAATATGTCTAATGATGAATATGTTAAGCATGTATGGCAAATACATGAATGGATGAAAGACGAGACAGAATGGGAAAAACGGGAGATATCGTTAAAAGCCGATATGGACTCCCAACGTATTTGGTCAGATCGGTTAGTAGGTGCAAATGCGAAAGATTACATGAGTTTAATGGAAAAGATAAATAACAGAAACTATTTTACGCAACAAATGTAAGGTGAGATTGAAAATATATTTAAAGGAACAATAGGGGATGGTATGTTCGAATATGCTGGACAGAAAGGTGGTTCTACAGCATTTGTATTAACAAATAGTTTCTATGGTACTGATAAAAAGGGAATAAGATTGAGATTGTCTTTATGATGAACAATATAAGTGAGAAAGCATTTGAAAAACTTATAAGTAATATGGGTTACTTTATTCGAGATATCGTCATAAGCGAAGAATTCAGAAAAAAGTTATAATGAAATAATTTTATTATGTAAACAAAAAAGATACTGTGAATAAAGTGTCTTTTTATTTTAAAGATAAAGGGATTTACTTGTAATCCATTGAATTTGGATAGAAAAAGAAAAGGGAGACAAATAAATGTCCACTATATATTTCGTTCGCCATGCCCACTCTACATATACAAAAGAAGAAAGGGAGCGTCCATTATCTGAAAAAGGGCACTTGGATGCAGAGGATGTAACACGATTATTAAAAGATGAACATATTGATGTCGTTATTTCTAGTCCGTACAAAAGAGCGATTCAGACCGTTCAAG
Organism: Bacillus sp. NPDC094077; assembly: GCF_050279465.1. NCBI lineage: Bacteria > Bacillati > Bacillota > Bacilli > Caryophanales > Bacillaceae > Bacillus > Bacillus sp. NPDC094077. The sequence goes on from NZ_JBNNUF010000011.1 coordinate 25,048, forward strand.
GAGTTGCGAATATATATAATTTATCGATACAAATAGAAGAAGATTTACGTGAAAGGTTATTGAGTACAGAGCCAGTAGCAGATTTTAATGTTGCTATGCAGAATGTGTGGGAAGATTGGACTTTTGCATATGAAGGCGGAGAATCGAATGATGTAGCACAAAGTCGCGCTGTATTATGTATGCAAAATATATTGGAAAAATATAAGGATAAGAATATTGTAATAGGTACTCATGGAAATATTATGGTATTACTAATGAATTATTTTGATCGGAAATATGATTTTCAGTTTTGGAAAACTCTTCACATGCCCGATGTGTATAAATTAACTTTTGATAATGATCTTTTCATTTCTGCTGAAAGAATAGAGAAAACAGGTCATCGGGTAAAGTGAAACTTTAATCAGTGGGGAGGGGCATCTCCCACTGATTATTAGCCAGACTCTCACCTAACTTCCTCGCATTCTCCGAAGCTTGAGGTGGGAGTCTTACTGTCCGTTAATGCGGGATAAATATTTTGTAAAAGTTTATCAAAAAAAGAGGGAAAAGAGAAGTTATTGTAGAAGTATGACTTTGTAACATAAAAAAATATATGTTAAAGGAGGCTGTTTACATGTTTGAGAAAGAGAAAGAAGGGCTTATTGAAGTTCACAACGTATATGAAATTGCACCAGCAGATGGAACAATTATTGGTATGGCAACGGAAGAAGAAATGGAAATTGCTGCTGAACTAGAGTTACAGTACTATGCCCATTCTCGTTTGTTAGAAGCAAATATTCAGTTAGACGGTTCCTCCTATAAAGAGTTACTTCAGGAGTTTCAGGAGTACGAAAGAAAATCAATGAACTTTTGGCGCGCATTACATAAACGTTTAGCTGTGCCATGGGCATGGGTACTACGTATTGATGTTGCGAATGGTCCTATTTATGTAAACAATGGGAATACGTATTACGAAGAAGTTGATGATGAAGAAGATTATGAATAGATAAGTAAGGAAGCAGCTTTAGTTGCTTCCTTTTTTTATTTGTAAGGAGTGAATCGCTTCAATGATAATATCTGGTCGATCATTTTCTACTCCGTGACCAGCATGCTTGGCAAGTGCATATTGGCTGTTTGTTGAGAGATGTAATTGTTCACGAATGAGTTCTTGCCACATTGCCTCAAGTTGCGTGGCTTCTTCTTTTAGCATACCGCCCTCAAGCATTTGGGTAATAGAATAATGAGGGTCTCTACCAATAATAAGTAATGGTATTTTTAATGTTTTATATAGCTTTTTCATTGAGCGAGCACAGTTTTTCCACTCCGATAGTTCGGAAGCTGTTGCTTTATATAATGAAGGAGAGGTAGAAAATTCAATTTGCTGCCTTGATTGATTGACGAGCATAGGCTTTAGTTCATTATAAAGCATGTCTACATCCATTTTGGAGTACATATTATATTTTTGAAGCCACATATCATCAGAATCAGTTTGATCAGAAACTGGTAAATGAATTTCATCTAATCGGTGTAAATTCATGGAAGTAGAATCAACTAAAATAAGTGCTTGCATTTGGTCTTCATGTAACATCGCAAACTGTTGTGCACATAGCCCTCCATACGAATGCCCGATTAGAATGATTGGCTCGTGAATCGCCAGTTCATGTAGTAACATATGTAGTTCTTTTGTAGCTTGTATTGTTGTACGTGAATGATTTCCGAGCCCGCTTTTTCCGTAACCTGGGCGATGGTATGAAACGACTGTAAAGTGTTGTGAAAGTTTTTCTATAATTGGAAGCCAATCATAAAATGAGCAACTCATCCCGGTTTGAATAACTACAGTTTGTTTACTATTTCCTTTTATATATACTTCTATATTTTGTCCCAATATCTCTACAAATTTATGGATAGTAATTCCTCCTAAGCTTGAAATAATTTTTGGCAAGCAAAAACGATACATCAAACACCTATACCGAATAGAACGGATGTACTAAGTGAAAATGAGTTTTTTAAACCAATATAGACCATAAATAATAGTAGTGCTGATGCTGGAAATCCATACAATACGCCTATAGCGAATTCGCTTAGCTGTTGTTTACTACCTCCTTCAAAAGAAATCCAAAACAGACTAAGTAAACTCACAAGAGGAAGAGCGGCAATAAATCCGTCTATCGTACTATAATGTTTAGCGACTTCAGTAATCACGCCGATAATAAGTGCCGAAACGATAACTTTAACGAGGAAATGCATATTTTGCCTCCTTCGCTAATAACGAAAAGGCTTTTTCGATTAATTGTTGTTCTTCTTTTGATAACTGTGATTCTAATATTTTTATTTTTTCTTTATCTAGTAAAGTATGCTTTTCTAATACTTCAATTCCTTCTTTTGTTAATGTAAGGTTTACAACTCTTTCATCTTGTTTATTTCTTTCTTTAACGATGAAATCCTTTTGAATAAGCCGCTTTATGTGTTCAGACACTGTGTTATGAGATAGACCAAGTTCAGAAGCGATTTTTCCAATTGTTATGTCTATCTCGCGGGAAATGATTTGTAAAATGCGAATCGCTTGATGAGAAAGATTGTCTTCGTATTCATACCGTAAGTGATAATAAATACTCTCCCAATGTTGATTGATGTCTTTCATAATGATAAATCCTCCTGTTTTTATATCGTATAATAAGATATATTCGTTGAGTAAGAATTAAAATCCTTTTATTTGGATAAAAAATGTTGGAAAAGTTTATTTTTATTGAAATATAAGGTAATCTATGTGTAAAGGTATACATTTAGCAAGAGAGAGGATGATAGCTGTGAATACATTTAAATGGATTAGTCATGAAAAGATGTATGTAGATCAAATACATGTTGAAAAATGTGGTCCTCTTTCAGTCGGCGTATATGGAGGAAATCAAGAAAGTGATGCATATGAAAGAGGAGATGCAGTGCTAGCTTGGTGGGATCCGAAATTAGAATTTGAATTTGTTATGATTTTTGATACACATCACAAAACGAAAAATATACATTATATAATAGAAGCGATTTCAGAAAGAGAAGAGAAACTAAAAGAGTTATTTTCATATCCGATACATTTAGCTTTTCATCATACGCATATGTACTTATTAGCATTATTTACAGATGAGTTATTTATTGAAAAATGTGATCAAGATGATGAGGAACTCGCATGCTTAATTTGTTTACGAAAAGGCGAATTTTTATATTGGCTATCAGTTGGTGATTGTCTCGCCTATTTATTCCATTCAGAGAAAACGAAGAATGGAAAAGGGAGATTAAATAAGCGTAAGAATTATGAATATATAGGAAGAAAGAATGTTTTTGCTGCAAATACACCGTGCTTTACATCTGGTGTAAGAGGCTTAGAAAAAGGCCAGAATCACATTGTAATGGCAACGGACGGTATTTTAGAGTGTGATGAGAATAGGTTTGATGATAAACAAACTTTATTAGAAGCGTTGCATGATGGTGATTTTTTGCAGATTGAGCCAGTTTTACACAATGTACTTCAGTGGAAAAGTAGAGATTGTGCTACCATTATCGGTTGGTCAATTGATACTGAAAATAGAGGGTGTGCAAATTAATAAAAAGGAGTTCAGGGGAATTATCCCGTGAACTCCTTTTTATATTAAGCGATATGAATGCCGTATGTTTTCAACCATTCATTTACTTGGAGCATATATTCCATTATGCTCCTTGCTTCAAAGCTATTCATTTCTTTATCACTTTCATTAGCAATCGCAAGTAAGGTGGAATGATTAATAAGTGAGAAAATAGGATTATTTTTATTACTGCATATGTCCAGTGTTAAATTACGGATCGTTTGTAAGTAGTGTGGGTCTTGTGAAGTTGGATAAGCACTTTTCCTTCTATTTCGTACATCATCAGGTAAAGCAGGTTTCAGTGCCCTACGTAAAATGCCTTTTTCAATATTATCAATACTTTTCATGTTGAAAGGAACGTTCCATAAATATTCAACTAATCTATAATCGCAAAACGGTACACGAACTTCAAATCCTACAGCCATACTCATACGATCTTTACGGTCGAGTAAAAACGGGAGGAATCTCGTTAAAAATAAATAAAACATTTGCCGTTGTTTCGCTTCTTTTTTGCTTTCCCCTTCAAGAGTAGGTACTTCAAGTATCGCTTCTTGGAATCGTGTATGAATATAGTTTTCTAAGTTACATTGGTTGCTTACTTCATTTAGTAGAAGAGGAGATGTATTTTTCCAATTTGTTAGCCAAGGAAATTTATCTACATACAGTAATTCTTTTTGATGAAACCAAGGATACCCACCGAATACTTCATCAGCAGATTCACCAGATAAGGCAACGGTTGCGTCTTTTTTCATTTCGCAAAATAGTAAATATAGTGAAGTTTCCATTTCGCCAGCCCCCGGTAAATCTTTCGCATGAAGAGGAACAAATAAGTGATTTGCTAATTCCTCTGCATTTACAATAATGTCATGATGTGATGTCCCTACATGTTCAGACACGCGTTTTACCCAAGGAGCATCTAGACCAGTGCGAGCAAATGTCAGCTCGAAATCGTTCGCGCTATTTACAAAGTCGATGGAATACGTATGAAGTGTTTTATTTTCCGCTGCAAATTCTTTACCTGCTAGTGCAGTAATACCACTAGAATCTAATCCTCCTGATAACATACAAACGAGCGGGACATCTGAGATTAATTGTCTTTTTACTGTATCTTGTAAAATAGATAAAATATGCGAGGATGTGTCTTCGATAGAGTCTGTATGGATCTTACTTTCTAAATTCCAATACTTCTTAACTACTTTTTTATCACGTGTAAACGTTATAGAATGCCCAGCACGTACTTCTTGAATATGTTTAAAGACGCCACATCCAGGAGTTCGAAATAAGCCTAATCCAAATATTTCATTTATTCCAACCGCATCAATTTCAGCAGGGACAGATGGATGAGCTAATAACGCTTTGATTTCAGAGCCGAAAATAATACTGCCATTTCTTTCTGTAAAAAAGAGCGGTTTTACACCTAAATGATCGCGTGCTAAAAACAATTGTTGCTTCTGATCATCCCATATTGCAAAAGCGAAAATGCCATTTAAATGTTTTACGCAATCTTCTTTCCACTCTAAATAAGCATGTAGTAATACTTCTGTATCTGACTGCGTTTCAAATGCATGACCACATTTTTGAAGTTGCTCTCTAAGTTCACGGAAATTATAAATTTCTCCATTATAGGTAAGAGCATACGTATAATCACCAGCACGGAATGTCTTCGGTTGTTTCCCGCCTTCTGGGTCAATAACAATTAAACGCCGGTGTGCAAAAGCCGCGTGAGGTGAAAACCAAAATCCTTCAGCATCAGGACCGCGATGCTGAATACTATTCGTCATCTTTTCTAAAATAACATGTTCATTGGAAAGATCCTTCTTCCAATCTACCCAGCCTGTAATTCCACACATACACATCTCATCTCCTAGTTTAAAATAATGAAAAGTAGATTAACGAAATAAAATGTACACCAAGTTAAAGAACTGCTACATAAATAGTGTACTACATTAATTAAATTGTAGACTTGAGAAAGTTTTCTTCGAATGCACAGTTATATGAGACAATGGCTAAGGGAAAGTATTCCATTACATACAAAAAATAATAAAAAGATGAGAGAAAAAAATTTTCTGGACGTTATATAGAGTGTAAAAGGTTTTACAAAAAAATAAGGGGAATCGCTACATGAAATCAAATGAGAAAAATTTTATAAAAAGATTACAGCGGCAAAAAGAAGATGCGCTAGAATTTGTTGTCGATACATACTTACCACTCATAAAGGGGATAACGCATAAAGTTCTTCTTCCAGTTCAAAATGATGGATTGATAGAGGAATGTATAAATGATATATTTCTCTCCATTTGGAATAACGCAAATAAATTTCATGGAGAGCCGAGTGATTTTAAAAAATGGATTGCGGCGATTGCAAAATTTAAAGCAATTGATTATTACCGAAAAGCGACTAAAAAAGTAGAAATCATTTCAGATGAGTTTCATATAAGTACAGAAAAATCGGCAGAAGACGAATTAATCGTTATGGAAGATAGGGAAGAATTATTGAAGCTTATTAATCAATTAGAACCGTTAGATCAAAAAGTATTCATCATGAAATATCTCCTTGGTATGAAGACAGAAGAGATAGGAGACAAATTAGGATTAACTCGAGCGGCGATAGATAATCGTGTGTATCGCGGGAAAAAGAAGCTACAACAAAATGCTACGAATATTAGTTTTGGAGGTAGTGCAATATGAAAGACATTTATGAACTATTAAATGATATTGATATAGATGAAAAAAAACTTGAAGAAATTGAGGCTTCTGAAATTGAAAAAGAAAAGGTGAAACGTAACTTAAAGCAATCTATACGCACGAAGAAAAAGATGAAAACTTGGAAGAAAAGTGTCGCTGCTGCATCCATTTTAGTAGGGTTATCAGTTGCAACGCTTGGCATCGGATTTCCTACATACGCTGGGGGTCTTCCTATTGTAGGGGATATATTCCGATTTTTAGATAATGGTAGAACAGGGCTATATGAAAATTCTAAAGCTGACGTAGAGAAGACAACGGGGCTTCATTATAATTATAAGCAATACGCTACAGAACTAAATATGACAAAAGAAAGCAATGGAATTAAGATAACGATTAATGATGCGATTTTCGATGGGAAGACAGTATTAATAACCTATTCTATAGAAAGTAACCGGGATTTAGGCAAAAATCCAAGTATGTTAGATTTTTTAATTATTAAAGGAGCAGGTGCCCAATCAGGAAGCAATAAAATTACTAAAGTCGCTGATAGAAAATATACAGGTTTAATAAAAACAAGTAGCGATCTAGTTAGTACTAAAGAAACTACAGTGAACGTTGAATGGAGTATAAAAAGTATAGACATTTTAGAAGCAGAAGAAGAGATAAAAGGGGATTGGAATTTTAATATTAATCTAAAAGGAATAGAAAATAAAGAGCAATTGATTAGAAGTAGTGCAGAAAAAGATGGTGTAAAAGTAAATATGGAAAGAATGGAAATAACACCAATGTCATTTATTCTATACTACAACCAAGAAGTATCTCAAGAAGTAAGGGGGGGATGGGATGGAGTGGATGCTGATTTAGAAGTGAGAGATGATTTAGGTAACCAGTATTCTGGGGAAGGAAATGGAGGCTCAGGTGAGGATTCTTATAATATTAATTGGAGTAAAACATTCCAACAACTAAATGAGAATGCGACTAAGCTAATAATAACGCCTCACGTTAATTTAAGAATTCACACTCCTGAAAATTATGGCTCGGTAACAATAGTTGGGGGACAAGTAAAGGAGAGTTTTGTGCCTCGAAGACCGGGCGGCAATAAGGGTATTGTGTTAGATGATATTGTCATTGATATAAAGAAATAAATAGAGAGACTGCCTTAAATGAGAAGGCAGTCTCTTTTTTGTTAAGAACTAGTAACGAGTAAAGCATGAGGATGCTGCGTTTTATACTCATCTTTCCACGGAATGTTTAGTTGTTCCCACGATTCGCCGCTATCATTGGATTGAAACACGCCATTGTTATTTAAAGTGTAAAACGTATGCGGTTCTGCATGGTTTGTAGCAAACATCGAAATGACTGTACCAATTGTAGAAGGTAGTCCTTGTTGTACTTGCTCGAAAGGAGTATCTTTCGTTTTTCGATATATATAAGATTCATAAGGAATACGGTGATGAGCAAGATCAGCGCTCGGTGCGGCAGAAACGAGAATTGTATCGCAATCAGCTGGATCGATAGCCATGCTGTATAAATAATGGTGCTCAAGACCTGCACTACATGATATCCAGCTACTTCCGTTGTCGTAACTTTCTAGATAAGCACGATCAGGGCCACTCATAAATCCGTCACCGCATGATGCATAAAGGCGATTTGGCGCATCAGGATGCATAAGTAATTGATGGGCGTCAATAGGAGCACCAAATTTTTTATCAATCCATGTATGCCCTTTATCGTTACTTTGAATAACAGCGCCAGCTTCGATTGAAACGTGGATTGTATTTGGATTGTTTGGATCAACTGTAATCCAGCGTACATGGTGGGTAAAAGGTCTAGGCGGGAAAGCCCACGTATAGGAAGATAATAATGATTTCATATTTTTTAGTTCAGTCCACGTTTCACCACCATTTTCTGAACGGAATAAAGCACTCGGTTCTGTGCCGACATAAACGACGCCATATCCGTTAACTTGTTCATTAGAGCTTATTGTTATGGAAGTGATCGAAGAATGTAAAATACCATCACCTTTCGGAAAATCAAAGTAACGATAAGAATCCCCAATTGGTCTCCATGAATCCCCACCATCATCGCTTAACCATAAACCTCTTCCAAATGTTCCACAATATACACGATTCTTTTGAAATGGGTCAACTGCAATACAAGTAGGTTGCATATTTTGTAAGTGGTAAGTCGTTTCGTAGTTACCGTATTGTTCTTTTATTACAACAAGTTCACGCTCCATACAGAGAAATAAACGTTTCAATTTATAACCTCCTTAAAAATTCTTTCATTAGTAAACAATATGAAGCTGAGAAAGAAGTAGTCTTATTTTTTGTTGAGAAAAAGGACTTGTTTGAAAAGTAACGAAGTGTGTATACAGAAGGAAGCGGGATAAAGTGAAACTTTAATCAGTGGGGGTTTTGTTCATCCACCACTGATTATTGCAGCACTGCTTATTAAATTTTTTGGATGGGATGCTGCTGATCCGATCGCTAGTATTCTTGTGTCTATTTTAGTTATTATTAGTGGATGGCGTATAACACGTGATACAGTTCACATATTAATGGAAGGTGCACCGCAGCACATAGATGTTGAAGAAGTAAAAAATGCATTATTAAATATTACGATTGTAAAAGAAGTTCATGATTTGCACATATGGTCTGTCACATCGGATTTTCAAGTATTAACTTGTCATCTTATTATCAAAGGTAATGAAACGCAAAGTGTATTAAAAGAAGCTACGGATGTATTAAAAGAGAAGTTTCATGTAGAACATGTCACCATTCAAGTAGAAATAGATGGTGAATTTAATCATAGTGAGACGACTTGCAAAGTATGAAAGAAAAAGGATAAGAAAAAGTGTCATAACATTTTTCGCGCAGCATACATATATATAATGTGGCCACAAATACTTTGTAAGGTAAATATTTCATAAGATTATTTTACTTATAAAGAGTCATCTTTTATAATCAAAAGTGGTAATTAATAAAGATTATCATTTTCAATGATCGTAGAAAGGAGTTTTTTTAAAGATGAGTAGTCAACTCCGTTTTGCTGTTGAAAATCGTAAGAGGCATTTAATTGATGAGTTAATTGGAGCCGGGGTGTTTAAGATTCGCGACCGACAATTATACGAGCTGTCTTTAGAGGAATTGGAAAAAGAGTATGAAGATATTGAAGATTACGCAGATATTCAGGCATAGCATATAGATTATTAAAGAAGGAGCTGGTTACACTTTTGTGTAACCAGCTTTATTATTATTTCATAGAAATCAATTTTTGTATTTCTTTCATTGGACGGAGCCAGTTTTGAGACATCATTTGTTCCATTCGTTTTTCGTCTTGCTTTTGTAGTGCTTGAATTATAAAGTGATGTTCTTTAATAGATTGACTTGCAGGCACAAAGTTTTGGAAAAACAAATATTCAAGTCGTAAAACGTGAAGCTGCATATTTTCTAAAAAAGGTTCAATATATGGATTTTTAGCAATAGAAGTAATTGTATTGTGAAATTGAATATCTAGATCTAAAGCTCGTTTTGAATCTTTTTCAAGTATAGATTGTTGGAAAATATCATTTATCTCGGAAAGTAGTTTAATATCAGCGTTTGTAATTTTTTGAAGTGCTTGCTTTCCTATAATTGAGTGAAGACCAGCCATTGTTTCATAAATGATAGATACGTCGTCTAACTTAATAGGAGCTATTTTCGTTTTTTGACCAGGCACCATTTCCACTAATCCAGAAAGCTCTAAAATTTGAAGTGCTTCTCTTACAGGTGTTCTGCTTACTCCTAAAGCTTCAGCCAATTCCCCATCATTAATTTTTTCATCAGGCTGTAAAACACCTTCTATAATCCAATCTTGTAGTTGATTTAAAACGAGTGACTTTGCTGAAACTCTTCCTGGTTTTTTATAATTTTGAGGGACAGGCATAGGAAATTCAATCCTTTCATTGTATATTTTTCTTTTTCGCATTAACAAGCTTTAATTTCGGTTTTCCTTCATCCGGTTTTTGACTTAATATGAGCACCATTACAATGACACAAAAAGAACCTAATAACTGAAAAGATTGAAATGGTACGTGTAAAATAAGTACTGAAGAAATAATAGCTGCGAGTGGTTCAGTACAGCCGAATAATGTTGTTTCTTTCGGAGTAAGGTATCGTATGCTGTCTAAGTATAAATAAAACGCGATAAGTGTTCCGAAAATGACTACAAATATAATAAGGGGGAGGGTATTTAATTTTACGTATTTTGTCGTTGATAATAAAATGAATTCGTTTGTGGAAATAAAGTGTAAAATCGTTACGCCAATTCCCCCAATAATCATGCCCCATCCAACGATAACGGATGAAGACCACTTTTCTAATAATTCTTTTGAATACAAACTATAAAATGCAAGGGATAGTCCAGATAAAATGCCCCAAATGATAGCTGGTGTAGAAACAGCTAAGTTATGAACAGAACCGTTTGTTAGTAAGAGAAAAGTCCCTACTAATGAGAGTGCAATTGAAATAAAATCAATTTTTGATGGACGAACGTTCCATCTGAAAAGTAAGTATACAGTGATAAATATAGGGGCTAAATATTGTAATAATGTTGCAACGGCAGCATTTCCTTCTTTAATGGAAGCGAAGTACGTGTACTGTACAGTAAGCATGCCTAATAGACCGAACAAAATCATCTTATTTGCATCAGACTTTTGTTTCCAAATGCCGAATATCTCTTTTTTTCTCGTTCCGAATGATGACATAATGAGCAGAATAGCACCAGATATAAGTAAACGAATCGTAACTAACCATTCAGCAGAAACGTTTTCATATTGAAAAAGTTGTTGCGCAGCTGTTCCGGATAACCCCCATAAACAAGCGCCGATTATGACCATTATAATTCCTTTTAAGCGATTTGGATCCATAAGGTTTATAGTCCTCCTTTCAAAAATATATATTGGATACAATATGCAATATATCACAAAACGGATTATTAATAAATTGAAAATTCTAATTAAAAATAAAATTGTTTATTAAGAACGATAATCCCCTTTTGTGTATGGTAAAATTTGTAGAGAGGGTGGTGGTGAAATGTTAGCAGGGTTTTTGATTTGTTTAGTGGTCGGATTACTTATCATATTTTTAGGGTATCAAATACACGTGAAAAAGAGATTGTTTCTGTTGGCAGGATACCAGGAAGAAATGTTTGTTGGAGATAAAAATAAATTAGCGAAGCTTTCAGGGGTGTTTTCCTATATAGTCGGAGTTGCCACAATAATATTACCGTTTGGCTTAGAAAAAATAGGTGATGTAGTTGGTATCGTATATGCTGTATTAGTTGTTTTAGGCACAATTGTGTTTCTTATTAAAGTAAGTCTGTTAAATAAGAGTACTATAAAGTGAAAAAAGGCTTCATTCTACGGAAGCCTTTTTATTTTTGGTTATGAAGTGTAAGTAAAAGCTGGAATAGGATCAACAAATATATTCCAATCTTGTTTCATTTCTTTTTCTGTTAATAGACAATCATCTAATGATTGTTCAATCAAAGAACGATTCATGTCAATGCCGATAAATACGAGTTCAGTTATTCGATCTCCGTATCGTTCATCCCAGTTTTTCAGTACTTCGGGTTCTTCTATAAACATTTGACTTTTTTCAGCTTCAGGTAATGCCGCTATCCATTCACCAGCTCCTTGAATTGTAATAGAGGAACCGGCTTGAGATAGTAGTCCTATCATATTATTGCGAGATGCGAGCCAGAAAAAGCCTTTTGCTCTTACAATATCTAAAGGCCATTTTTCTAGCCAATTCATAAGGCGTTCAGGATGAAAAGGGTGTTTCCGGCGGTACACAAAGGAATGGATACCGTATTCTTCAGTTTCAGGTGTATGATGTTCGCTATTTAATTCTTGCATCCAGCCTGCCGATTGACTGGCTTCTTCATAATTAAATAAACGAGTGTTTAAAATTTCTTGTAATGGCACTTGGCTAAAGGAAGACTCAATAATTTTTGCACCAGGATTTAATTTCTTTAGCAAATGTTGGAGTTCTATCATATCTTCTTTTTCTAGTAAATCTATCTTATTAAGAATAATGACATTCGCAAACTCAATTTGATCTATTAATAAATCAATAACTTCCCGAGTATCATTTTCATCGATTGCCTGTTTCCGGTCTAATAAGCTTTCTCCATCTGCAAAATCATCCCAAAATCTATTTGCATCTACAACTGTAACCATCGTATCTAGGCGACAATTTTGCGTTAAATCAATGTTAAGAGCTTCGTCTGTATAAGTAAATGTTTGGGCAACTGGAATAGGCTCACTTATACCAGAAGATTCAATAACAATATAGTCAATATCACCATTTTCAACAAGACGATTCACCTCTATCATTAAATCTTCTCGTAGTGTACAGCAAATACAACCATTTTGAATTTCTACTAATTTTTCCTCTGTACGTGAAAAACCTCCTTTTTTTATAAGAGACGCGTCAATGTTTACTTCGCTCATATCATTAACGATAACAGCTACTTTTAAGTTGTTTTTATTAGTCAAAATATGATGTAGTAAAGTAGTTTTTCCAGCTCCTAGAAAGCCGCTTAATACAGTGATAGGTACTTTTTTCATGAAATAATCTCCCTTCTTTAAATCGTAATGATTACGTTTTATATTAAACGATAAAAAAGAAAAAATCAATAATAAATCATAATGATTACGTTTTAAGAATAGAAATAGACTATAAAATTTGTGTTGTAGTTGTATGGAATATTTGGACAAGCATACGATTTAATATGAATAAAACGGGGGCGATAGTGTTGGTCTTTAATAGAGTTTCAAAAGAATTAATAGGAATAGCTCTTATTGCTATTTTTCTCTTTTTATTATTTTTTGTGGATTTTACAAGTCTAGCAAATTTGCATAAAAGTATGCCACAACAATGGCTGAATGTGAATACGGTGTTTTTAAGTATTATTTTTGAAGCAATACCCTTTATTTTATTAGGGGTAATTGTGTCTTCTCTCATTCAAGTGTTTGTGACAGAAGATATGATTCGAAAAGTAATGCCGAGATCTCCGATTGTTGCAATGATTCCGGCGGTATTTGTCGGAATCCTTTTTCCAATGTGTGAATGTGTCATTATACCAATTGTAAGAAGACTTATTCAAAAAGGACTCCCTCTGCATGTGGGAATTGTCATTTTGTTGAGTGCACCTATTATGAATCCAGTTGTTCTTTTATCTACCGTATATGCGTTTCAAAAAAATAATGCCGTTGTATATACACGCTTTGGGATAACAATTCTTGTTGCTCTATTCATAGGTCTAATTGTGTATTATTGCTATCGCGGGAGAAATGTTTTAAAAGACGTAGAGGTTTCGGTTCAGAAAAGACAAAGAAAGAGTTGGAAAGATGCTGTGAATCATACTGTAGATGAGTTTTTTGATACGGGTAAGTATTTATTAATTGGTGCTTTTTTAGCGAGTATATTTCAAACATTTTTTGATCGGAATGAACTTGATACAGTAGCACATAACGAAGTAATTGCTCCAATTGTTATGATGGGATTTGGTTATGTTTTATCAATTTGCTCAGCAGCCGATGCGTTTATAGCGGTATCATTTGGGCATGTATTCTCGGTAAAGGCGCTTCTCGCATTTCTTGTGTTTGGGCCTATGCTTGATATGAAAAATACGTTAATGCTATTTGCGTATTTTCAAAAAAGATTTGTATTCTTTTTGATTGGAATTGTCATTTTATCGGTGTATACCATTTTGCAAATCACAATGTTATAGGAGGTGAGAAGAATGGAGAAAGAGGAGCAACAGGCATATCATGGCTATATTCGTGGCATTATTTTAATGGGTTTAGCGATGCTCTTATTTAAACTACTTGTAACAGGAAATATTTACAATTTTATCGCTCCAAAAATGATTAAATTTACGTATATAGCTTTTGTAGTAATTTTACTTCTTGGTTCCATACAAGTTTGGGGAAATGAGAGAGAGGAAGAAGATGATTGTAATTGTTGTATGCATCATAGAATATCAAAATCAAGGATGAAAAATTACTTTGTATATGTTTTATTTGTTGTTCCAATTATTAGCGCTTTTTTATTTGGAAGTATAACAATTGATGGAAGTTTAGCAGGAAAAAGGGGTATGAATCAAAGTGCACAGCCGTTAAGTATGGAAAAGAACGAAAAAGAGGGAAGACAGGTAAATTCTGATTGGCGAGAAGTATTAGTTGATCAAGATGAACCCTCGAATTTAAAAGCGACTTATCAAACGGAAGAGCAATTAGCAAAAAGTATGTTAGGGCAGCGTAAAATACAAGTAGAGGATAAGGATTATGTTCAAACAATGTTTATAATTGGCCAAGATGTTAATGGGTTTAAAGGGAAAGAAATTACATTCTCAGGGTTTATATATAGTGATAAAGATGTGACGGGTAATAAAGTTGTAGTGGCTCGATATGGCATAACTTGTTGTATTGCGGATGCATCAGTCTGGGGGATGATTGTTACGGGACAAAGAGTTGAAAAATTTCCAGAGGAAACATGGGTGAAAATAACAGGGGTATTAGATAGAACGGCATATAAAGGAACGCTATTTCCACTTGTGAAAATAAGTAAAGTAGAGAAGATTAATAAGCCAACAGATCCATATGTATATGATGCTTTACCTCAATAAGAAAGGGATAATTCTTCATCTTTTTATGAAATAGAATCATAATTACAATGATAACAAAGTAAAGATAAGAGTAATTTGGTTTGTTAAAAATATGTGTATAAGGAGATACGAGATGAACTGGGTTACTCATAAACCATCGTTTGAATTTGAAAACTTTAGTCCAATTATTCGGTCGCAATCTGCGTGGAGTGGACATTTAGATTTTGCATATGATTTAGTACGATTTGAAAAGCCAGAAACATTAGTCGAGTTAGGTACACATCTAGGTGCTTCCTTTTTCAGTTTTTGTCAGGGGGTAAAAGATGGTGGGTTAGCCACAAAATGTTTTGCTGTAGATACTTGGACGGGAGATGGACATACAGGTCCATATGGAGAAGGGGTTTTTCAAATAGTAGAAAAAGTTGTGGACCATAACTACCTTAATATAGGAAACTTAATTCGGTCTACTTTTGATGATGCTGTAGAACGGTTTCAAGATGAAACGATAAATCTTTTGCATATTGATGGCTATCATACGTATGAAGCTGTTTCTCATGATTATAAAATATGGTTACCTAAAGTAGCGAAAAACGGTATTGTATTATTTCATGATATTGAAGTTAAAAGCGGTGATTTCGGTGTGTATAAGTTTTGGGATGAGATCAAAGCGAAGCACCCTCATTTTCAGTTTGGTCATTCATATGGACTTGGAGTATTATTTCCGAAAGGTTGTAGTGAAAAGTTTTCGGAGATACTTAAAAATAAAGAAGAAATACAAAATATGTATAAATAAAAGAAGAGCATACATCGATGAAAAGATGTGTGCTCTTCTTTTTTTAGAAAGAGAGTGTTAGGTAAACATTAAAAAGGTTAGGATTATTTTTTTCTAAATAAATAAAAATACAATCTTTTTTATATTTTCCATTGCGAAAAGTAGCATCTACTTTTACAATAGAAAGGGTTGTGAATATATTATACTGAAAAAATAAATCGAAATAATATGAAAATTTTGTTTTGTCTTTGCTAATTGTATACTACATACATATAAGACGACATACATCATGTTATCGACTTGTAAGGAGAGAAAAAAATGAAAAGTGTAAGATTACCATCGATGCCAGAAATCATAATCCTTTTATTACTATTTCTTGCTGTTGTCTTTTCCTTCCAAACGATTTTTGATCTCCCAATTCAATTAGCGCTATTTATTTCATGGTTTTTAGTAATTGCGCTTGGATTAAGATTAGGATTTCGTTATCAAGAATTGCAAGATGCAATTACGAAAGGGATTTCTAACGGATTAGAAGCAATTCTTATTTTAGTTGCAGTAGGGGCTTTAATTGGAACATGGATTGCTGGTGGGGTAGTACCAACATTAATCTATTACGGATTAGAATTCATTCACCCTAGCATATTCTTATTGGCAACGTTAATTATTTGTTCGATAACTTCTATCGCGACAGGAACATCTTGGGGAACAGTAGGAACAGCAGGTATCGCTATGATGGCAATTGGTGAAGGTCTTGGATTACCATTACCACTTGTTGCTGGTGCAGTTCTTTCAGGAGCTTATTTCGGAGATAAATTATCGCCACTTTCTGATAGTACAGTTCTTGCAGCTTCTATGGCGAAAGTAGACGTTATTGCTCACGTTCGAGCTATGCTTGTATTAGACGTTCCGGCGTATATTATCACTAGCATTATGTTTACTGTAGCTGGCTGGATGTATGGCGGAGATAATGTAGATTTAAATCGAGTGGAGTTTTTAAAAGAATCTTTATTAAAACACTTTGATATTAAAATATGGATGCTAGTTCCAGCAGTAATTGTCATTGCACTATTAGCAATGAAGAAGCCTTCTATGCCGACAATTGCAATGGGAGCTTTACTTGGCGCAATTTGGGCTACCCTTTTCCAAGGAATGCACTTTGGAGAAGCGATTGGAACAGCATATAACGGATTCTCAATTCAATCAGGAGTGGAGTTCATCGATAAGTTATTAAACCGTGGTGGGATTAACGGTATGCTCGGTTCCGTAGCCGTAATTATCTTCGGTTTAGGATTTGGTGGATTACTTGAAAAACTAGGTGTTTTAAAAGTAATCGTATCGAAATTTGAAAAGAAATTACATTCTGCAGGTAATGTAACATTGTCTACATTAATCGTTGCATTTTTAGCTAATATATTTGGTTGTGCGATGTACGTATCACTTATTTTAACACCGAAAATTATGGAAGATAGCTATGATAAATTAAAAATAGACCGCCGCGTATTAGCGCGTAACTCAGAAGTAGGTGGAACGTTAACTTCGGGTATGGTTCCATGGTCTGATAACGGTATTTTTATGGCTGGTATTTTAGGTGTAGCAACGTTATCATACATTCCATTTATGTGGTTAAGCTTCGTATCGCTAATTTTAGCAGTTATTTACGGATATACAGGCAAGTTTATTTGGTATGTAGATGATGCAGATAAAGGAAAGCAAGTATCATAAATAAAAAAATCACCTTCTATGTAATGTAGAAGGTGATTTTTTTATATTGAATTCCTCCAGTGTCGATATAGTAGGATACAACCTAAACTTAAGTTTAGGTCAAGAGGAATTTAAAAAATAAATATTGAATATTCATATATACGAGTGAGAATTCTTATCATTTGAGAGAAAGTCTGTTAATATAAGAAATGTAGGTATTAAATTTTCAAGGGGATGAAAAAATGGAGTACAGAATTGAAAGAGATACATTAGGAGAAATGAAAGTTCCAGCTGATAAATTATGGGCAGCGCAAACGCAGCGTAGTAAAGAGAACTTCCCAATTGGAACAGAGCAAATGCCGCTTGAAATTGTAAAAGCATTTGCGATTTTAAAGAAGAGTGCAGCACTTAGCAATCAAAAATTAGGAAAGTTATCAGAAGAAAAAGCAGAAGCAATTGTGGAAGCTGCTGATGAAGTGATTGCAGGGAAATGGAATGAGCATTTTCCACTTGTCGTATGGCAAACAGGTAGTGGTACACAATCGAACATGAATGTGAATGAAGTAATTGCAAACCGAGGAAATCAAATTTTGAAAGAAAAGGGATCTGAGGTACATATTCATCCAAATGATGATGTGAACATGTCCCAAAGCTCAAATGATACATTCCCAACAGCGCTGCATGTAGCGTGTGTAATTGCAGTAGAAAATCACGTATTACCAGCGATTACAAAGTTAAAAGAAACATTAGCAGAAAAAGTAATTGCATTTGAACATATTATAAAAATCGGTCGTACACATTTACAAGATGCAACACCTTTAACGTTAGGGCAAGAAATTAGTGGATGGCACCGTATGCTTGAAAAAACAGAGCGTATGATTGCAGAGAGCAATACATATATGAAAGAGTTAGCAATTGGTGGTACTGCGGTTGGAACGGGTATTAATGCTCATCTTAAATTTGGTGAGATGGTAGCAGAAGAGATTAGTCAGTTTACAGGTAAACAATTTATCTCTGCACCAAATAAGTTCCATGCCTTAACGAGTCATGATGAAGTTGTATATACTCATGGTGCATTAAAGGCATTAGCTGCTGATCTAATG
This sequence comes from Bacillus sp. NPDC094077, assembly GCF_050279465.1. NCBI lineage: Bacteria > Bacillati > Bacillota > Bacilli > Caryophanales > Bacillaceae > Bacillus > Bacillus sp. NPDC094077. The sequence goes on from NZ_JBNNUF010000011.1 coordinate 43,551, forward strand.
AAGATAGCTAATGATGTACGCTGGCTTGCAAGCGGTCCACGTAGTGGTCTTGGAGAAATTATTATTCCTGCTAATGAGCCAGGAAGCTCGATTATGCCAGGGAAGGTAAATCCAACGCAAAGTGAAGCTTTAACGATGGTTGTAGCACAAGTTATGGGTAATGATGCTACTATTGGATTTGCTGCGAGCCAAGGTAACTTTGAGCTAAACGTATTTAAACCTGTTATTGCTTATAACTTCTTACAATCAGCTCACTTATTAGCCGATGCAATTGTTTCATTTCATGATAAATGTGCAGTTGGTATTGAAGCAGATGAAGAAGTAATTAAAGAGAATGTGAATCGTTCATTAATGCTTGTTACATCATTAAACCCGCATATTGGATATGAAAATGCAGCAAAAATTGCGAAACATGCTCATAAAGATGGTTTAACTTTAAAAGAGGCAGCACTGCAATCTGGATTATTAACAGAAGAGCAATTTGACGAAATTGTAGATCCGAAAAAAATGATTGCTCCAAAAGAATAATAGAAGAAGCCCGGATTCGAAATTTCGAATCTGGGCTTTTTTCTCAGATATTTATTTTAATCCCTTTTTATGCTTCCCCCAACTGCACCACTGTAAGCTCCGAAATATATTACTTGTTAGTGGTCGAATGGAGTACTTTTATATTTGGACAGTTCTCTTTTAAGAGTGAAATGAATTTTTCTTCTTCTTGTGGTACGAAAGTTGTCACGGAGTCAAATAAATTATAATCAATTTCTAATCGCTGTCTAGTCCACTTTTCTGAACGGAGTTTTTTGCCAGAGTATTTAATGTGACGAATGTCTTTAAATGGAATTTCAGTGCGCAGTATGAAACCGTGTTTTACAACAAGAGATGATTCCGTTATATTGTAGTGTGAAAAATAGAATGAAGAAAGATTCACGATATTTAACAGCATCATAAGAGTGAAAAAAATAGAGTTTTCATTTTGCAAGAATAAAGAAATGAAAAAAATGTGAAATGGATTTTTTTTCGCTTTAAATTTCAAGTAAGTCACCTCGATAAAAGTGTTCTGTAAATAAATTAAATCACAATATCTTAATAAGACGCGGGAATATGCAAGATTGCATATTTTTTGGTTTGCTATTCGTGTAATATCTTTGGATAGGATAAATTTAAAGGAAGTTTTTTAATAGTGGAGTGGCATGAAGTGACTTACAAGAATAGAAATGTAGCGCTAGTCATAATGAGTTGTATGATGATTATGAGTGGTTGTTCAAATAAATTTGTTGAGGATGGAAATAGAAAACCTGTATTTATAGAGGCAAGTAAAGTTTTAGTAGAGGTTGTTTACAAAAATATAAAAGGTGAAAGGGTGTTTCCATAAAAGGAAACGCCTTTTTTGTAGTTAAAATGGAATATTTGATAGGGATTAAATAGAGGGCTTGTTTTGTTTCGGACTCCACTTTAATTAGGTTATTACAGTTTCTCCATGGGATAATAATTTCATTATATTTAGCGATTACTCAAGGTGGTTATAGATGTTTTTTATAAAAGTTTATAAAATAGGCAAACGAAACGTTGAAATGTCTGTTTTGTATATGTTAAGATGATGAAGTGATAATAAACGTTATTATAATTTGTTTGTTTTTAGAATAAACATTTCGAAGGAGTGTTTAGTATGAATGATATTTCAGAGAAGTTTTGGGATGCATCAGTAGAGGAATTGAAGAAAGGTTATGTGTTTGATGAAGAAGCAGAGGAGTATATTTGTTTAGCTTGTGGAGAAACGTTTATTAAAGGAGTTATTTATCAAGATAATCAAGTTTTGTATGAAGCAGAGAAGTTTGTACAATTGCATATACAAAATGAGCATACGTCTATGTTTGATTATTTATTAAATATGGATAAGAAATTTACGGGTTTAACGGATTTGCAAAAGAAGATGCTTCAGTTTTTCCATATGGGACTGAGTGATAAAGAAATCGTAAAAGAAATGGATGGCGGAAGCACATCGACAATTCGTAATCATCGATTTACATTACGAGAGAAGATGAAACAAGCAAAAGTATTTTTAGCGTTAATGGAAGTATCAGAAGAAAAATCGAAAGTACAAACGAAATTTGTACCAATTCATAGAACTGCAACGATGGTAGATGATCGATACAATATTACGGAAGAAGAGAATGATGAAGTATTAAAAGCACATTTTACAGGTGGATTAGATGGACCGCTTTCTAAATTTCCGAAGAAGCAAAAGCGTAAATTAATTATATTACGTCACTTAGTGAAAAAGTTTGATAGTAATCAAAAGTATTCAGAAAAAGAAGTAAATATAATTTTAGAAAATGTATATCCAGATTTTGTGACTTTAAGAAGATATTTAATTGAATATGGATTTTTAGATAGAACAGCCGATGGAAGTCAATATTGGGTGAAGTTATAATAATACGGAAAGAAAATGAATAGAAGCACATAATTATAACAACTATACAAAGAAATAGAGATTGAAAAACAGATTTTTAATAAAAGGAGAAATGAAATTTGAAACCACCTACAGATAACAATAAAGAAGGTGCGGAGTCACATAAGTTGGAAAGTGAGAGTAAACCGATTTGGAAATCGATGTCCATGTTTTTAGTACCGTTACTGTTAAGTAATGTATTACAATCAGTTGGACAATTATTTGGGATGGTAGTAGTAGGAAGATGGCTTGGTGTAAATGATTTAGCAGCTATATCAGCATTCTTTCCGTTATTTTTCCTACTCGTTTCATTCGTAATTGGAATTGGTTCGGGTAGTTCTATTTTAATTGGTCAGGCGTTTGGCGCTAAAAATGAAGATCGTTTAAAAGCTATTGTTGGTACGACACTTACGTTTACTTTTATTATCGGGGTTGTATTGGCGATAATAGGTAGTATTTTTGCGATGGATATTATGCGTCTTATGGGAACACCAGAAAATATTATTGAAATAAGTGTACATTATGCACGGATTTTATTTATCTCTATGCCAGTTTTGTTTTTATATTTTGCATACACAACATTTATGAGAGGGACAGGAGATTCTAAAACGCCATTTTACTTTTTAATTGTAAGTACAGCGCTAAATATGATCTTATTACCAGTTCTTATTTTTGGCTGGTTAGGAGCTCCGAAATTAGATGTGTATGGAGCAGCCTATGCTTCTGTTATATCTACAGTTATTACATTTATTGTCATGTTACTATATTTAAAGAAGAAAAATCACCCACTACAACTAGATGGAACGGTAAGGAAATATCTCCGAATGGATTGGGAGTTATTAAAGCTATTGCTACGACTTGGTATTCCATCGAGTATTAATATGATATTAGTTTCATTATCTGAAATTGCAGTAATCGCATTTGTAAATCGTTACGGTTCGGATGCAACAGCTGCTTATGGCGTTGTGAATCAAGTTGCAAGTTATGTACAAATGCCAGCCGTTAGCCTTGGTATTACAGTCTCCATTTTTGCGGCGCAATCAATTGGTGCGAATCAATTTGATCGATTGCAGAAAGTTGTGAAGGCCGGAATTATTATGAACTATGTCATCGGTGGTGTGTTAATATCTCTTATTTACTTGTTCTCAAGAGACATTCTATCACTATTTTTAACGAGTCAAACTACAATTGAAATTGCTCATAGCTTAGTTATGATTACATTATGGAGTTATTTAATTTTCGGTCATGCACAAATTATTAGTGCGACGATGCGAGCGAGTGGTACAGTATTATGGCCAACTGTTATTGGTGTTGTATCAATCTGGCTAGTTGAAGTACCCGTAGCGTATTACCTTTCTTACCATACAAGCCTTGGAATTGAAGGGATATGGATTGGGTACCCAGCAGCATTTATTGTCAGCTTACTATTACAGTATGCATATTATAAGCTTTCATGGCAGAAGAAAAGAATTACTCGACTAGTTAGTTAAAAGAATGAGAATGCCCCTAAGTTGTTATGCTTAGGGGCATTCTTTATTCGTAAAAGCTTATAAATAACTTTTCAAAGTTATATCGAAATGCTGCCTAATGAGTTTTCCATTATTCATATAAAACTCCCATGCTTTCTCTGGCGCACCGATAATTTCAAAGGAATCTTTTGTAATATATAAAGCGCAATTATCCTCTAATGCAATGCCTTCTATATTACCATGATGATTTTGTAAAAAGGAATGGAAGGCATTCATTCTATTTAATTGATTATAATGAGGGCAAAATCGTTTGTTAACAATACCCCATCCGTTACTTTCTATATAACCAGAACTTTCATAATCTGATCGGATACTAGATGTGAACCAACACATAGCACCAGCGCTATACCCTGCAATGAGTGTTCCTTGTTGCAGAGCCAATAGTAATTTCTCATCTAGTTTATGTTCTTTCCATTGTGTAAGCATTTCAATATAGTTTCCGCCACCGAGGTAAATTAAATCGGCTGAATGAATCATCTCGTCTATTTCATATTTAGAAGGCGTATCGGTTATAGTACGTAAAATTTGCACCTCACAATGTAATTGTTTTTCAAACGTGTCTAAAAATAATTTTATATAGCTTTCATCATCATGACTTGCTGTTGGAATGAATAATATTTTTGGGTACTGTTTATTTGTTAATTCTATAAGGCGTTCATTAATATACAAGTGATTCAAATCTTGTAAATCACCACCACCAATGACAGCTAATTTCATAGTAAAGCACCACCTAATCATTTTTGTTATGTAAAAATTCGATAGAAGAGAGTTACATTCCTTCTCTAATGTAAGGAATAAAGAGAAAATACAGTTTAAATATATTGGAATAGTAAAGGGAGCGGTGGCTATATAGAGCGATGAATTAGAAACAGTGTATTGATATATAATATTGCATACTATTGTTTCAAAATATGGAAACAATATGTTTAAATGGATATAACGACGCATTAATTAATATTGAATTAGTGTTTATATTTTAAAAAGACATCGGAAATACTAGGGATTTTACAAAAGTGCTTTTTACTTTTTATAGGAACTTGTATTACAATATGGTTAAATTATATTAATATATTTATTCAGTATGGAATGAAAAAAAGGAGCGTGAAAAAAGTGGATTTTCGATTTGAATTTACAACGAAGCTGAAAGAATACTTAGATGATGAGAAGGATGAAAAAATAATAAAAGATGGACATAGAGATATAATTTTTCACTATTTATATGCGTTAGAGACTGAAATTGGCGTTGTTAAAAACCCGAACTTTACTTTTTTTGCATCAGGAAGACGTTCACATATAGTATTAGAAAATGTTGAATTTAAAACAGAGGTAGACGTAAAAAGTAACATAATTGAAATTACAAAAATAGTGGATAATGTGGTTATTCCTTTAGATACTATCGTAGCGAAAGATCGGGAATTATTTGCACTTGGGCGTAATGAGAAGTTTAGTGTGCAAATATTAGAGCAGTATCTCTTTGATACATTTGGAGAGAAGTTAGGTTTACAATGACTGGCTATTCATAATTAGTGGATAGTATATTATATCATTGGTGTTTGACCTTTCATTTAATTTATACTACAATTCGTAGTGTGAAAGGAGCCATACTATGTTTACTCAAAACTATAAGTTAAATGAGCAAGGGTTAAATCACTTCTTTGGACCGCTTGAAGCGAAAATTATGGAGATCGTTTGGTCTACTGAAGGTATTACCATTAAAGAAGTGCAGCAGAAATTAAGTGAAGAGTCACCAGTGAATTTTAATACTGTTATGACAGTTATGAACAGGTTAGTAGAGAAACTACACTTAGAAAAACAGACTGTGAGAAGAAGTGGCATATATCGTGCTGTACAAACAAAAGAAGAATTCTTATCCAATCAAACGAAGAAAATGACACAGGAATTAATGGGTGAATTTGGAGACTTAGTTGTAAATCATATGCTAGATGAGTTAGAGCAGGCTGATCCGACTTTACTAAAAAAATTAGAAGATAAATTGAGTCAGTTAAAAAAAGAGGATCGATAAAATGAAATGGCAAATGCGTAAAATTGCATTGTTGGCAGTACTTGTTAGTATTTTCTTTTTCTGTATGTTAACGTATTACGTTACATATCCATTTCTTTTTCAAAATAAGGCGTTCTTTCTTTCGAAGTTTTGCTTGTTTCAGTTAGAAAAACATATGAAAGAACTATCGTTGATTCGTATCGTAATAGCTGGATTATTATTACTTACTGTACTGATAGTGTGCAAAAGAATTTGGCGGCAATTTTTCTATAGTAAAAAATTACATAAAGTACTTGTACCGTTTATTAGAAAAGGAAAACAAATATATATACTGCCAACTGCAGAAGTTGCAGCATTTACAATTGGATTATTTCGTCCGAAAGTTGTCATGTCAGAAGGGATACTTCAGACGTTTTCAGAGGAAGAAATTGATGCGATTGTTTTCCATGAAGAATATCATCAAAACAATTGGGATCCGCTAAAATTATTTTGTTTTACGTTATTAGCAGAAGGAATGATGTATATCCCGATACTAAAAGGGCTGCTACAGTGGTATCATACGTATCAGGAGTTAGCAGCAGATAAATATGCGATGCAAAAAATGAAATCTTCATTCGAGTTAGGTAGTGCGTTATTAAAACTAATTAAAATAAAGACAATGGAAAACCGATGTGTGACAGCCTCATTTGCAAAAACAGCAATCAATTTACGAATCGAGCAAGTGTTAAATGAGAAAGTTGTTAAGTTTAATATCCCGTTACATACGAATTCGGTATATGTAACATTAGGTTTATTTTGTATGTCGATTGTACTTATTGTCGGAGAGTGCATATAGCCTCTTTTTTTTAAGAATTAACACTACATATCGTAGTGTGTTTAGGAGGAATAAAATGAACGCAGCAGATTTGACAATTTGGCTTGTAGCTGGGGCTGGGGTATTGTCATTTATATCGCCATGCTCTTTACCGCTATATCCATCTTATTTATCTTATATTACAGGTGTTTCTATTCAAGATTTAAAAGAGAATCGTGGGATTATGCAGAAATCAGCGATTATACATACTTTGTTTTTTATGATCGGATTTTCGGTTATATTTTACGCGTTAGGTTTATCAGTAAGCTGGATTGGAATAACATTCTCATCTAACCAAAAAGTGATTCAACAAATTGGTGGGATTTTTATTGTTTTGATGGGGTTATTTATGACTGGATTGTTTCAGCCTAAGTGGCTTATGGCAGAGAAAAAGGTACAGTATAGAAGTAAATCAACGGGATATATTCGCTCGATTTTAGTCGGTATGACATATGCAGCAGGATGGACGCCATGTGTTGGACCGATATTTTCAGCTGTACTCATGCTTGGGGCGACGAATCCTGAAGGGGCACTTCTTTATATTACAGCGTATACTCTTGGATTTGCAGTTCCATTTTTTGTGATGGCATTCTTTATCGGAAAGGTAAAATGGATTGTTACATATGCCAGTGTCATGATGAAAATTGGCGGCGGAATGATGATTGTAACAGGTGTTTTATTGTATACAAATCAAATGACAAAAATTACAGCGTTCTTTATTCGTCTATTTGGTGGATTTACGGGATTTTAAAAATGAGGAGGAAGAAAAGTGAAGAGGCTAATTGCTATTATACTAGTAGGAGCGCTCGTTTGGGCGGGAGTCAATTTTTATAATTCAAAGAAAGAAGAGAAGGAAAGGAAAGCGAAACAAGCGGAGTTACAAGAGAAAGAAATATTACCACAAGTAGGATTTAAAGCACCTGACATAACATTAAAAGGATTAGACGGGAAGCTATACTCATTAAATGATGCAAAGGGAAAACCGTATCTTATTAATTTTTGGGCATCATGGTGTGGCCCATGTGAAATGGAGGCACCTGACTTAGTTCATTTGTATGACAAATATAAAAAGAATGTTGAAATTTTTGCAGTAAATGCAACAATCGGGGACCCGGTACAAGAAGCAAGCGCATTTGCGGATCGCCATGGATTTGAGTTTCCTATTCTACTAGATATGGATGGAGTAGCTGGATTAGATTATAAAGTATTTTCCTTGCCAACGACGTTTTTTGTTAATAAAGATGGAATTATAGTAGATTATGTACGAGGGGTATTACCTCCAGATCAATTAGAAGAGAAATTTAAGAAATTAATTGAGAGTTAAGAAGGGATTTCGTAGTGATGGAGTGGATCGTGAGGTTACAACCCGTATCTCTTATAATTGGAAGTCTATTTGGATTTATGCTGATGAAACGAAAGATGAAACAGCAAAATGTATCATATGAGAAAATGATGGATGCAGTAACAAATGCTTTTCTTATCATCGTATTTGTATGGAAATTTGCACCGGCAATTTTAAATCCAGTATGGGCAATAGAGTCGCCATTGCAAGCATTATTAGCTGTAGGAAGTATTCAACATATTATAGTTGGGGGCATAATTGCAAGTATATATATTGTTTGGAAAAGTAAAAAGAAGCAATTTTCTCTTCGCATTTTACTTGACGCATTGCCTTTTGGAATAAGCATGAGTATTATTTTTTATTTTCTATTTCATCAAAAATTAGGTGTACAAACTACAGTGCCATGGGGTATGAAAATATATGAATCTAAATTTTTATATCATCCTATTTTCGTATACGAGATCATGCTCGCCCTTTGTATAATCAGTTGGTTATGGATGAAAAATGAAAGATTAGGAACTGGAAAAAATATAAGTCTTTTTTTTATTTTTGAGGGAAGTGCTCATATCATTATTTCGTTAATTAGTGAACAAAATTCGATTCTATTTGGTCTATCAATGCAGCAAATAATGAGTTTTTTTGTTATTAGTTTAGGGATTCTGTGCGTACCGAAAAAATAAAGTGAAACTTTAATCAGTGGGGTTTTTGTCCATCTACATTGATTATTGGCCCCCACCAATCGGGCTTTTACGAGCAGCGCGACTCCCACCTAACTTCCTCGTATTCACTGAATTTTGAGGTGGGAGTCTTATTGCCGACAAATAGCGGGGTGAAAATAGCCATGTACGGAGAGCATTCCATTGCTATCAAGCTAAAAAACAAAATACCCTCTAAAATGAAAAAATACGCTATTCTTTCTGTAGGATCATAGGAAAGGATGGCGTGTTTTATGTCTGTTTCTGTGTCTGACGAATTACAACTATTTGCTCAATAGATTCAAAGTTTTTTATCCCCAAATACCTTGCGGGATTTTGCTAGAGATGTTGGTTTTGTACAACGAACCAGTAAGTATCAAGCAAAAGATTTAGTAGCTCAAGTATTAGAAAAGTTAATTTGTACTGTTCACAACAGTTGGAAAAAGAAAAAAGCATACCTTACGGTATGCGACTTAGACAATAAAAGTACTTGAATACATAGTAGAACAAGATTATCGCTTTATAAAGAAGCGATGATCTTGTTCTATGCTAGGGTTCAAATGGTGTGATACAGCTACATCCATTCTTTCTGAAGTAGCAGCTATGCATATAATTAAAAAGAACAGATTCATTTATGGGACCAGTCTGTCCAGAGCCAGAAAGAATATATCCATCAATTTTTGAACTTGTAGCATAAAATGCAATTTTTTTAGGGATATATGTGTTTTACTGGTTTTTATTTTATTTTTGCACCAAAACCTTATTTTGTGCTCGTTGGAATTCAGTTAGTTTTTACTCTGTTCATTTACAATCAATGATTTCATATAAACACTATTTTCAACATTCAAGGTATTTACATCCTTTCCTTCGACATGAATCCCACCATTAATCTCAATAGTATTTGTTTTCGTACCTTTTAATAGACTCAGTCCATGAGCGGCAATTTTCTTAATAACACCTTGTACTAAAGAATCCCCTATATTCCCATATGTGAAAATCCCATCATTTACTGTTATATTTTCAACTTGAGTACTTGTTTGTATACCAGTTGCACCATCACCATGCGTGATAATTTTTTGGAAATTCGCAGTATCAATAACACCAGTGTATGCATTAAAGCCACGAGCTCCTAAACCAAATGTTTCTATTGTACCCAGCACATTAAGTTTATCTATTTTACCAAAATTAACAAATCCAACTCCACTTGGTCCATAAGATGTAATTGAATCCTTTGCAATCCATTGGGATACTTCACCCCAATTATCTAGTACCATATCATTTGCGCCATACGTTGTGACTTTTTCTCTATTAGTTAAATTATTTACCTTTGCACCATGGACTACAAATACACCACCAGAAATAACATCAGGTGTCCCAAACTTAATATTCCCTGTAGAGTGAATTTCGCCGGTATTAACAACATCGGCGATTAAAATTCCATTATTATTTGGTAGAGCATTATGTCCATATCCACTTAAAAAAACACCACTTCCCAAAACTGGTTTACCTTTTTCTCCAATGCTTATCTCATCTAAATGAACCGAAAGAACGGAATCTTTTGATGGTTGTTGGTTCCAAATAGTTAATGCACCTTGGATGACGGATACACCAAAACCTATTGGCCTTTCTATTTTATCTAACACATCCGCTTCAATAATATGTAAATTTTTAATATCTATATTTCCATTTTGAACTTTCAATTTGGCTAGAATTTCGACACTACCAATTGTTTTTACATTTTCAACTTTTAGCTTTCCTATCGAATCTTGAGTATAAGAGTTATAAATAGCTCTATTTTTAGGGGATACTTCTATACGTAAATTAGAAATAGTATTATTATTTGTAACTTCGACACCGTCAATGCCTGACTGAAATATTAGCTTTGTATCTTTTGTATTTCCTTTGATCGTTACATTAGCTGGAATTGTAATTGTTTGATCAACAGTAAATGTTTGCATAATCTCGATAACACTTGTGTTTTTTTTCAAAGCTTCTAAAAGTTCAGTTTGATTTGATACTTGTAAGCATGTTTCTGCAGCCATAACTTTGTTCGGTTGTCCTATTTGGTAACCGCTAAAATCTTGAAATGTTAAAATACTAGCTGCTGAAATTCCTATCGCTAATAGTTTCTTACTTCTCTTCATGTTTTCTTCCCCCTTATATGTAAGAATTAAAATCTTAAATTTCATACATAAAATTTTATAACTCTAATCATAGATATGTAAGTGTGTAAAATCTTTCTCAATTATAATTTGAATTTTTTGTAAATTTATCCAGTGAAAAAATACTATCATTTGGCGGTTTAGTTATAAATTTAAAGAGCGGCAGTTTATTTTCAGAATTATTCGCATGCTCAACTTGATTAGTAAGGTTATTTTATTGAGAAATATCTTCTTGAATAAATATTTAGAATATTAAATGTATTTATTGATTCATTTTTGGTATTATGTAATTAATTTACAGATAAAGGGGAAAGAGTCTATGAATGTACAAGTGATTACAAAAGAGAATGTAAAGACATTTCTTGATAAATGGTATCTTGAAATTCGCATGCAAAATGTTGAAAGCGCAAAAGAATTAAAAAAAGAACTTGAAGTTGAAATTGAAAATATAAAAAAAAATCAAGATTTAATGCTTTACTACTCACTTTTAAGATATAGATATGCAGTCTTGGATAAGACAATTTCTATAGATACAGATAAGATTCAATCCTTGGACATTCCTAAAGACAGTCTGATGGAATATTATTATTACTTTTTTAGAGCATCTCATGAAACTTCACTTGGGAATTATAAAAAGGCAAAAGAACTATATGAAAAAGCAGAAACTAATTTAAAGTATATTCCTGATGAATTAGAAGAAGCGGAGTTTTATGTTGAATATGCTATATTTTACTCTTATATCCATCAACCACTTATGGTTATTGAACATGTATCTAAAGCAAAAGCCATATTCTCTAAACATATAGGGTATGAATTTAAAATAGCAAGTTGTTATGACGTATTAGGACATGCATACATACAACTAAAAAGGTTTGAACATGCAGAAATGCATTTAATCACTTCTATGGATATTATCCAAAAAAGAAATAATAAAAATGATGAGAACTTTATTTTAAGAACAACACACAATTTAGGATACATGTATTCGGAACAAAATCGTTCCAAGCTAGCGATTCGTTATTTATCGGAAGTAACAAAAAAAATGCCAAATCATTTTAGAACTATTTTTTTAGAAGCTAGGGAAAATTTTAAACTAGGTGAAACAAAAGTCGCATTAAAAATGATTGAAAAGGGGATGAAGGTTTCTAAGGAATTAGATCAAGAAGAATATGAACATCACTTTACTATTTTAAAAGCAATAATTCAAGAAGTACCAGTTGAAGAATTAGAAAAGATCATCGCAGAAAGCTTTATCTTCTTTGAAGAAGAAGGCCTATGGCAATATGTCCTAGAATATTCAGATATATTGGCAGTTCAACTTTATGAGAATGGTCACCCTTTAAAAGCGGGTAAATATTTTTACCTAGCTCATAAGGGAAGAAAAGAAGCGGAAAAAAAGGGACTTTAAAATGAAAAAATAATGGTTGAAGCTACTAGTCTTGTATTTACGGAAATCTTATTAAGTGGATTGAATACCTCTTCTAATGAGTCGTAGAATGTCCAGCAAATTGTAAATTCTACATCAAAAGATACCATAAAAATGATAAGTGATGGCAAATACAATGATTGAAAAAGGCTGGAGTTGCCCCAAAAGTCGGTGAAATTGACTTATGAGACAGCTCTTTGCTCTTTTGCACAAAATAATCGCTTCATAAATAGATGAGCCACTTGATGATTGTATATTCTACGAAGTTGAAGATCTAAAGAAAATAGTACCAATCTCTTTTAACTTTAATATACGTCTCATCTAAATGCTAAGCAGAGTCTGCAGCTCTGTTTTTCTTTTCAAAATATGATAAATCATATGCATCAAACGCATGATTGTGGTAGAGGAAACGGAAACTCCTCGTTTTTGTTGGACCTCAAATACATCAAAATGGCTTAAAGAAAAACAGCCAAGAATTGTTTTATCTATATAAAATCGAATTTTTGATTCTCCGTATTCTTTTTCTAGGGTGTAGTCTTATTTAAAAAGCTTTGCAACAGAACCTTTTTGACGTCTGTATAAAAATTCTGAATTGTATTTTGATTATGTTCGTATAATCGATGTAAAATTATAATTTTAAAAAACATATAAAATTAAATGTTTTATCAATCTAATTTTTCTGGAAAATAACTTCCTAAATTTTTATTATATGTTAAAATAACATTGTTTTTCAAATTTAATCCATTTTAGGTATTTGCAGAACAAAATATCAAATTACTAGGAGTGAAATGTATGATCCAAAAAATGCATACTAAAGAGCAGAGCGAAGTCCAAAATGACCACTTGGGAGATTATAAGCCTTTCGATTTTCCGGAGTTATTGAAGGATGCGAATGAGCCTCTTATCCTTGGGCCAGCAGGAGAAACATTTGATTTTATTCAGACGGGAAAAACAACGGGTGGCAAGTACCTATTTGCCAAGTTGGTTGTACCTCCACATGTTGGACCACCACCTCATGTACATCACTGGATAGATGAATGGTTCTATGCTCCGAATGGGGGATTCTCAATATTTGTAGGTAAGAACACGTATCCAGACCTTGAGAAAGCGCCAGGTAAAGGTGCTCCGAAAGATACATTGCAAATAGTACAAATGCGACCTAAGGAGTTATTTTATGTTGAAAGAAATATCGTTCACGGATTTGCAAATGTGACAGATAAGCCTCAAGAACTCTATTTAGTGTGGACACCTGATACACCGGATGTTTCATTCCTTCCGTACTTTTTAAACGCAGGAACAATTCGCGATCCCGAGAATCCAGATCAAATACCAGATTTCATGTCAAAGATTAGGCTTGTGAGCATGGCTTCTACATATGGAAAAAATCAAAGCGATAGTTTCTGGCAATTCGTGGAGAAGGTCGAGGAGATTGATCACATTCCTAATATGATAGATAATCGAGAAAGGTTACTAGAATTGATGGTAGGCAAGAATGAGTGCTAGTTGAGAAGGGGAAAATGAAACACATTGCGGTTGTTGATTGTGGCCTTGGCGAGCTGCAATTTCCGTGATATTTCAAAATTGAGATTTTCGATTGTAGTGTATTTTAGGAATCTGAGATTTTCAAAAATTGGTGCTGGAATTCATCTCACTCCTATCGTGGTTAAAGCACTAGAATGAGCTAGACTAAAAGAAAAGTTCATTGGAAGCTCAAGACATTCCCGAGCCGAAATACATATACAGGAGATACAATTACCGAGTTGGTCTTGGGTGATGCAATAATTGAGCAGTGCGGTTCACCCTACTTTACGGTTCAGCATGGCGATTTTCGTACATTGATGGTCAATAGCTCAGTCCTGGACGCTTAAATTTGGAAAGCGTCTAAAAAACTTATCGATTATGGTAACGAGGTCCATTTGTATTTCGCTGATTTAGTTATAGGTGCAGATGGATTGGGAGCTGTTGTCGGAATATCGGATGTTTAAATTTTTTATCTTATTACTTAAAGAAGGCATAATTTTGTAGTTTTGTTAATTTGAGTAAACTTGGAAAGAATCAGTATCTAACAAATGAGCTGAAAAAATGGAGAGCGATGACTGTTGCTTCATTGCTTATTATTTGAATGAGCAGCGTAATCGGTACTACTTTGTTGCTAGATTTCCGCAAGAGGAATGAGACTCGGCATGAGCGAGTTGCAAAGAATTTCAAGTAAAAACAGTTGGATGCGGCCACTCTGATCCGGGGTGGTTAGCTTCTTTTGAATCTTGAAATTTACCTTTTGCCAGCACAAAAGAAAACTAATTCGATATACCTCTATTAAAATTAAAAAGTTTCATAGAATAAAAGAAAGTGAGGATGTATTATGCTGGAAACTGATGTTGTGATTATTGGAAGTGGGCCTGCAGGCTCATCTGCTGGATTGATGTTGAGCTCTTACGGAATCAAGAATACTATCGTCACTAAACACAGGTGGTTGGCGAACTCTCCACGTGCTCACTATGTGAGTCAGAGGACAATGGAAGTTATCCGAGACCTTGGCATTTCCGATGAAGTGATTGCGAAGGCATCTCCAAAAGAAATTATGGGAGATGTAGTGTTTTGTACCTCCCTCACAGGAGATGAGATCGGTCGATTTCCTTTTGGAATGAACAGTCCACAGCGGACTACGGATTATTTGGAAGCTAGTCCGTGTGAACAATATGATTTGCCTCAGCATCTCTTTGAACCGATTCTACTTTCAAATGCTGCAACTCGTGGTTCACACATCCGCTTTGATACGGAATACCTTTCTCATCTACAAGATGCGAAAGGTGTAACGGTTGATGTGCTAGATCGCCTTACTGGGGAGATATATCAAATTCGATGCAAATATTTAATAGGTGCTGATGGAGCAGCTAGTAAGGTCGCCACGGATTTAGGTTTGCCGATGGCTGGTGAGATGGGGAAAAGAGGTAGTATCAGCATCATCTTTGATGCCGATCTGACTAAGCACATTGCTCATCGACCTGGGTATCTGTGGTGGATTATACAACCTGGTGCAAATATCGGTGGAATCGGTTTAGGTTTGTTGCGCATGGTAAGGCCTTGGAATGAATGGCAAATTGTGTGGGGCTATGACATTAACCAACCTGCACCAGAACTAACAACGGAAGAGGCTATTTCCATTTGCCGTCAACTGATCGGTGATGCTGAAATAGAGATTAAGATAAAAAGCAAATCCATCTGGACGGTTAATGAGATGTACGCTACGCAATATTCCCTTGGTAGGGTATTTTGTATGGGGGACGCGGTGCATCGTCATCCACCATCCAATGGACTTGGTTCAAATACATCAATTCAAGATGCATATAATTTGTGTTGGAAGCTTGCGTTCGTGCTGAAAGGAAAAGCTGGATCAGAGTTACTCGATACCTACAGTGTCGAACGTGCCCCTGTTGGTGAAAGGATAGTAAAACGTGCTAATAAAAGCGTTCGAGAATTTAAACCAATATTTGAAGCACTTAACCTTGATGGACAGTACAGCGCTGAAGAAATGATGACCGGTATCAAATCGCTGAAAGGGACTAGTAATTCGGATGCTGTCATGCGAGCAAAACTCAGGGAAGCCATAAGTCTCAAAGCATATGAATTTGCGGCCTTGGGCGTGGAAACGAATATTTACTATCATTCGACGGCGATTAGTGGTAAAGGAATCCAAAAAACTGATCCAGAATGTGACAAAGACCTATACTATTTCCCTTCATGTATTCCTGGTCACAAATTGCCTCATGGTTGGTTGGTTCGCGATGGTATCAAAATCTCAACCTTGGATTTAGTAGGTGGAGGGCAGTTTACCCTGCTTTGTTGGCTTCAAGGTGAGGATTGGGTCAACTCAGCAAGACAGCTAGTAGCCGATACTGGTATCGACATCGAGGTTGTGCAAATCGGTCCAGGATTGAGCGTGCAGGACCCTTACGGCGACTTGGCACGACTTTGGGGAAGCGACGAGCAGGGATGTCTTTTGATACGACCAGATGGATATATCGCTTGGAAGGGCAATAACACGGCTCTTGCAGACGATGTTTTACGTGAACACGTCCAGAGCGTTTTAAGTCTCAGTTCCGCTGCGAAGTTGGAAAAAATATAGTGAGGTCTACAGATTGTAAATAGGTTTTAAGCACTTGCTACTAAGTGCTGTAGTTCTTTGTACACTGAAAAGACGGAGTCTGATTCAAGACTTCGTCTCTGTTTATTTATGGGCTGAATCGTTCTAATCTCTTTTAAGGTATGTGAAGTAGGACGAATATTTTGGAAGTCAGAAGATTTCGCAAGTCGTCGTTATATATGTCGATGCTTAGTGGTACAATGTTTTGTACGTACATAAAGGCCGCTTGATGATCGCTTGTTCTACGAAGTTGAAAATCTAAAGTATACTTATCTCCATTAATTGCACGATAAAGATAGCAACAATCCTCTTTAACTTTGCTGTACGTCTCAACTATATGCCAAGTATTGTGTGCAGTTTTGTTTTTCTTTTTCAAAATTTGATAAATCTAATTACGATAATCATGCACCCAACGCATGATTAATGGAAGACTTAATTTCAAAAATTTTTTCTGGACTTATCGTTCCGAAAAATTTATACTAAATTATATGATAGGGGGTGTTGTAAAATGGGTAGACGTATTAGTTTTAACAAAGAACACGCTTTGAATAAAGCTATGTATTTATTCTGGGAAAAAGGTTATGACGCTACATATATCTCAGATCTTATTGAAACGATGGGAATAAGTCGGTCTACTCTCTACGATAGTTTTGGAGATAAGGATGAACTATTTAAACTGGTTTTAGAACATTATAAAAACTATAGCTATCAAAAGAGAAATTTACTTTTTAGTGGTATAAACACCAAAGCATCACTTAAATCCTTTTTTTATCAACATATTGAAAAATGTTATTCAGATGATATTCCCAAAAGTTGTATTATAACTAATTCTTCACTGCTTATTGGACATATTGACCCATCCATAGAAAAAATACTTATAAATGATTTTAATGAACTCGAAAAAGTATTTAAGCAAGTCATTGAAGAAGGAAAAAGGAAAGGGGAAATTTCACAAGAGGCTAATTCTGAATTAGTTGCATATTCTTTATTAAGTTTAAATCATAGCATTAATTTTATGTCCAGATATAAAAAGGAGAAAAATTTAGCCTATCATTTAGTGGATAAGACTATTGCAGACCTATAGTCTTTCTTTTTTAAGAATTCCGGAACGAACGTACCAAAAAAATAAATAAATAAAAGGAATGATAAAGTTGACTAAAAAGGAAAATTTTCTAATATTTATTTTGGCAATTAGTTGTGGTTCACTTGCTGCAAATATTTATTATGCACAACCAATTGTACAATTCATGGCAAAAGATTTGAACATCTCTTCTGACTTATCCGGCTTGCTCACTACCTTGACACAAATTGGGTATGGATTGGGATTGTTTTTCATCGTGCCAATGGCTGACTTATTTAAAAGTAAGAAAATAATAAGCATTCTTATTGGCCTAACTATTATTTCATTAATTGGTACGCTAATTTCGACAAACGGAATTGTTTTTTTAATATTAACAACTATAATTGGCATTGGAGCCTGTGCGGCTCAAATGTTAGTTCCACTAACAATGAGAATTGTGCCTATTGAAGAGACAGGTAAATATGTGGGTAAAGTGATGAGTGGTTTATTAATTGGGATTATGATTGCTCGTCCATTATCTATCGGAATAGCTGACTGGTTTGGCTGGAGAATGGTATTTCTTTTTTCATTAATAACACTAGTTACCGTATTACTGTTAATTATAAAATTTTTGCCTAACTATGAAGTGGTATCGACTAGTAACATGTTATATCCAGATTTAATAGCTTCTATGGTAAAACTACTAATAAATACTTCTCCGTTACAACAAAGAGCTTTTTATCACGCATGCTTATTTGCAACATTTAGTCTTTATTGGACAGTTATTCCCATTTTATTAAGGTCAGAGCCATTACATTTTTCAAATAATGAAATTGCATTATTCGGCTTTGTTGCAATAGCTGGAGCTTTATTAACTCCTACTATTGGTAAAATGGCAGATAAAGGTTATATTTTTACAATGACTAATGTATCAATGGTGCTCGTACTATTATCTGTTGTACTATTATTTTTCGTTCAAGATCATTCACTATTTAGTATAATTTTAATACTTATCTCAGGTATTTGTATTGATATTGGTGTAGCGGGAAATTTATTATTAGGTCAAAAAGTTATCTTTGGTTTGAATCCAGAGATAAGAAATAGACTAAATGGATTATATATGACTATTTTCTTTTTGGGAGGAGCCTTTGGTTCATGGATTGGAAGTTATACTTACTATAAATTTAATAGTGAAGTAACTTTACTCATTGGAGCAGCTTTGCCATTAATCGCCCTATTCGTTCATCTAATAAAAAATAATACAATAAATTTATCAAAAACCAAAAATAAATACATTTCCTAACTGTCAATATCCCCTCAAAATTAGAGGGAAATCTAATTTTGAGGGGAGTATTAGCATTATCGGTTCTGTTGCACAGTTAGAAAAATAAGAGATTCCTACAGATTGGAATTAGGCTTAAGCACTCGTACTAATTGCTGTAGTTCTTTGTATACTGAAAAGACGGAGTCTGATTCAATACTTCGTCTCCGTGTATATAGGGATTAGATCGTTTCAATCCCTTTTATCGTACGTAAAGCATAACGAATATTTTGGAAAATCGCCGTTGTATATGTTGATGCTCCTGTTCAAACAGGTAATTTAGATGTTTAGCGGTACAATGCTTTGTACGCACATATAAGTTGTTCTTTTTCAGTTATTTGAACGTTCAAAGTAAGTCCGGATTCTTGTATGTTGTGATAATCGCGTGTTCTACAAAGTTGGAGATTAAAGTATACCCATCTCCATCAATTGTACGATAAAGATAGCCCCCCTTTAATTTTGCTGTACGTCTCACCTAAATGCCAAGCATAGTTTGCAGCTTTGTTTTTCTCTTTCCAAATTTGATAAATCAAAATTCTAGATTAATCCACCCGAAGCATGATTGTTGTAGGGTGAACGGAAACTCCTCGTTTTTGTAGAATCTCAGATACATCACAATAGCTTAAAGAAAACGACAGTAGTAGCCAATGGCTACCAAAATAATGTCCTTTTTGAATAGTTTCCCTTTAAAATATCACATTTATGATTCTCCTTATCCTTTTTCTAAGGTGTAGTCTTACTTAGAAAGCTTTACAACAAAACCAATTATTAAAACACCAGTGGTAATTCTGCAGTTTTTGTTAAAGGAGAAGGTAAACAAGTCTGTGTTACTCAACACTATAATAACAAAGGAGAGTTATTATGATAAAAACATTTACTGAAACACAAGCTTTGCGTGTTGCACTTGTTATAGGAGGTTCTGGTGGCATTGGACACGCCATAGTAAAAAAATTAGTCAAAAATGGATTTGCTGTAGCTGTGCATTATTCTGGAAATAAGCTTAAAGCGGATACTATAGTGAATGATATTATAAAGCAAGGCGGAAAAGCAATTAGTATTGGTGGAGATGTTGCAGATGAAAAAATTATGCAAGAAGTTTTCAATATAGTTGAAGAAAAATGGGGTGGTATTGATGTCGTAATCAATACAGCAGGTATTATGTTACTTAGCTCTATCGCAGATATGAACTTAGCTGATTTAGATAAAATGTACCGTACAAACATTCGGGGAGCTTTTGTGATTTCACAACAAGCGGCGCGCCGTGTCCGCAAAGATGGTGCAATTATCAATTTTTCTACTTCTGTTACTCGTACAAAATTCCTAACATATGGTGCTTACGTTGCAAGTAAAGCAGCGGTTGAATCAGTGACAATGGTATTGGCTCGCGAATTGCGTGGTAAAGATATCACAGTTAATGTGGTGGCTCCAGGTCCAACTGCAACACCATTATTCTTGGATGGAAAAGATGAGCAAACAATAAATAATCTTTCTAAAGCAGCACCACTTGAACGTCTGGGTACACCAGAAGACATTGCCGATACAGTAATGTTTTTAGTAACTTCAGGACGCTGGATTAATGGACAAGTTATATTTTCAAATGGTGGTCTTGCATAATAAAAATAGTTCTGGTGAAAAAATCATTTAATAGAGTTATAAAGCCCTACACAGTCTATGTGATTACAAATTATTATGCAATTCCAAACAGATTATGTATAAACTTCACCTGACGATGAAGTGTTGTCCTTTTTTCAGGTCCCCAATCATTTGGCTCCTATTTATCCTGGTTCAGGAGGATGTGCATACACAGCTGGTATTAAGATTCAGCTAGAGTATGATTTGCATAGTGGGAAATTTCTTAATTTTCAAATGAAACCAGGTAAAAATAATGGTAAAACCTTTGGTACAGAGTGTTTAGATATCTTACGCCCAGGAGATTTATGTATTCGAGATTTAGGGTGCTTTTCTCTAAAAGATTTAGACCAGATGGATCAACGAGGTGTATTCAATGTTTCACGGCTGAAGTTGAATAATAGAGTATACGTGAAGAATGAATCTCCAGAATTCTTTCGGGATGGAACAGTAAAAAAGCGATCTTTATATGTTTTACTTAACCTTGAAGATATTATGCATCAGATAAAACCAGGAGAAACTTATGAAATTTGAAATGCCTATATTGGAAAACAAAAATTACCCTCGCGAGTTGTAATATACAGACCCACATCAACTCAAATTCATAAACGTAGAAAACAGCAAACTTATGTTGAAAAGAAAAAAGGAGTTACATACTTTGAAAACAGCAAACGATTAACAGAAATCAACGTTTATATTACCAGCATACAATGGACAAGCATCCGTGTATCGTTATTTTTAGTAGTTATTTTGTAATAGTTTGTTGTAAAAAGAGAATTATATTTCTCTCTTTACAAGTACATTTCAGAGGAGTATATTAACAGTCAGAATAGCTCAATTTGTATTTGACAGCTGAATATGTATCGCTTAATCCATTATGGAGCGGGGGAACCAAATTTGTGCATATGGCACTAGGGGTGAATCCTTTTATAGGTAGGGCTACTCTCAAGGTCCGAATCCGACAGCTAACCTCGTCAGCGTTTTGAGAGGGGGGACTTGTGTATATTAAACACTAGGTGCAACCTAGTGTTTTCTTTTTTTATTCTCTTATTAGCAAAAAATGAAAATATGTATTCGTAAAGAGAGGGAGAAAAGAATGAGCTGGTTTACAAGTCTAATTACAATTGGTCTATTCGTGTTAATCGCAAAACCTATGGGAGATTATTTATATAACGCTTTTCAAAAGCATCATTTATTGCAAAAAGTATTTGGACCGATAGAAACAATATTATTTAAAGTGACTGGGGTTAAAGGTCATAGTCAAAGTGGTAAAAGATATGTCTTTTGCTTATTAATGACGAATTTTTCTTTTATTGTAGTCGTATATGCTATTTTTAGGCTACAAGGAATGTTACCGTTAAACCCTAATCATTTTGAGGGCTTAGAACCTACTTTAGCTTTTCATACAGCGATTACGTTTATGACGAATGCTAATTTACAACATTATGGTGGAGAAAGTAGCTTATCTTATTTTTCTCAAATGATAGGTGTAACGTTTATGATGTTTGCTGCTCCTGCCACTTCATTGGCAGTTGGTATTACATTTATTCGTCTATTAGCTGGGAAAAGAATTGGGAACTTTTTTGTTGATTTTGTACAATCTATTACACGTGTACTTCTGCCGATTGCGTTTATAACATCATTGTTATTTGTATTATTAGGAGTACCTCAAACGATAGATTCAACAGTAATCGTGAAAACGATTGAGGGAACTATACAAGAACTACCTCGTGGGCCGGTAGCTTCTTTATTATCTATTAAGGAACTTGGGGACAACGGCGGTGGTTTTTTTGGAACGGTATCTGCACACCCTTTCGAAAATCCTAATATGGTCAGTAATGTGTTACAGATGGTATTACAAATGCTAATTCCAATGGCATTTCCATTTGTATACGGTAGAATGGTCGGTAATCGAAAGCAAGGAAGAATGCTTTTTATATCAATGCTTATTCTTTTTATAATTAGTTTTTCGGTTCTTGTTACGACTGAATTAAAGGGGAATCCGCTGTTAAGTCAATTAGGAGTAGAAAGTTCACAAGGGAATATGGAAGGGAAGGAAACTCGTCTTGGAATTATCTCTTCTGCACTTTATGCGAATGTAACAAGTGCTTCTGGTACTGGTGGGGTCAATACGACTCATGATACGCTAACGCCGATTGGAGGAATGGTTCCGCTTGTAAATATGCTTTTAGGAGCGGTGTTTGGTGGTATTGGAGTTGGGTTTATGAATGTAATCATGTATGCGATGATTGCTGTGTTTTTAGCAGGATTAATGGTCGGTCGTACACCAGAGTTTTTAAATAAAAAATTAGAAGGAAAAGAAATGAAGTTAATTGCGATTACGATTGTATCTCAGCCATTACTTATTCTTGGAGTGGCGGCAATTGCTTTTTCTACTTATCATGGAACGGACGCTATTTCCAGTCCTGGTTTTCACGGTTTAACGCAAGTAATATATGAATATACGTCGTCAGCTGTTAATAATGGATCTGGATTTGAAGGGTTAAAAGATAATACACCGTTTTGGAATCTTTCAACGGGTATTGTAATGTATATCAGCAGATATTTAGGAATCATTACAATGCTTGCTGTTGCAGTAGGGCTTAAAAAGAAGAAGATTATTCCTGAAACGATAGGAACTTTTCAAACGGATACTCGTTTATTTGGCGGCATTTTGTTAGGGACAATATGTATAGTAGGCGCATTAACATTTTTACCAGTGCTTGTACTTGGCCCCATTGCTGAATTTTTAACGATAATTTAACTTTCTTAATGAATAAAACAGGCTAATCCATATTTTATAAGGATTAACCTGTTTTTATTTATGTATTAAAAAATCGGCGGAGTAACAGAAAATAAGACAATCGCATTTTTCTCAAAACGATTTACCCATTTATGTTTTAGATAAGCAGGTATTTTTACACTATCACCAGTTTTTAAAATGTACTCTTCTTCATTTAAATATAATGTAATTGTTCCGTCTAATACGAAGGCTAATTCTTCTCCTTTATGCTCTAGGACATTTTCTGATGAAGCAGTATTTGGAGGAACAGTCATAATTGCTGTTGCTAAATTTCCTGTGAAATCAGGTGATAACAATTCATACGATAAATTATCGATAATCATTTTTTTACGTTTATGAGAGCGTACGATTAAATCGTCTGTATTTGTTTCTTCAAGTAAAAAACTAAATGTTGGAACATCAAGGGCTTTAGCGAGCACTTTTAATGTTTGAATAGAAGGGTTAGCAGACCCGCGCTCAATTTGACTTAACATAGATGGTGTAATATCGGCCATCTTTGCTAGTTCTTTACTAGTTAAGCCTTTTTCTTTTCTTTGTTTTTCAATCTTTTTACCAATATCTATATTTTCCATAATTAAAAGCTCCTTAATAATTATTAAATTATATTTTAAAAAATTAAATTGAAATTAACTAAAATTATTTTTTATGTTAAACTATATTAAAATTAAATTAATTTAATTATAATTTATTGAATCGTAAGCTACAAGGTTATGAGGGGGAAGAGGAATGAAGGGAATAGAGAAACTAAAAGAGCAATGTCCACTATTAAACAACTTAATTGCAACAGAAGAAGTATTTTGGATAAACCCGAATATAGAAAATTATGAAACAGCGATAAAAGGCTCACCACTAAATGAAGAAAATGTAAAAGATGCGGAAGAGAGGTTAAAACGTTTTGCACCATATATTGCGAAAGTTTTTCCTGAAACGAAAGAGACGAGTGGAATTATAGAATCACCTTTAGTGAAAATACCTGCTATGAAGCAGTCTTTAGAGAAGAAATACGGGCAACCAATATTAGGAGAATTACTATTAAAGTGTGATAGTCAGCTTCCGATATCAGGATCGATAAAGGCGAGAGGTGGCATTTATGAAGTGTTGAAACATGCTGAGCAATTGGCACTTCAGCATGGAATATTAACTGAGAAAGACGATTATTCAGTTTTAGATAGCGACACATGTAGGAAGTTTTTTGCAAAATATTCTATTGCGGTAGGTTCGACAGGAAACTTAGGACTGAGCATTGGCATTATGAGTGCGAAACTAGGATTTAATGTGACTGTTCATATGTCAGCAGACGCAAAAGAATGGAAGAAAGATTTATTAAGAAGTAAAAATGTAAATGTTATTGAATATGAGGCTGATTATAGTAAAGCAGTAGAAGAAGGAAGAACGCAAGCTGAGGCTGATCCTAGCTGTTATTTTGTCGATGATGAAAACTCGCATGATTTATTTTTAGGATACGCAGTAGCGGCATCACGTTTGCAAAAGCAATTAGAAGAGTTAGAGATTGTAGTAGACGAAGAACATCCTTTATTCGTTTACCTTCCATGCGGAGTAGGGGGCGGACCTGGTGGAGTAGCGTTTGGCCTAAAGTTATTGTATAAAGACAACGTACACTGCTTCTTTGCAGAGCCAACACACTCTCCATGTATGCTACTCGGGTTAATGACAGGACTTCATGATAAAATTGCTGTTCAAGATATCGGGATTGATAATATAACAGATGCGGATGGACTGGCGGTAGGAAGACCGTCTGGATTTGTCGGTAAAACGATGGAACCATTTTTGAGCGGGAATTACACAGTAAGTGATGAAGAGTTGTATAGATTGTTAAAAGAATTGGCTGATACGGAAAATATTTATTTAGAGCCTTCTGCATTAGCGGGTATGAAAGGTCCGTTGAATGTATGTAAAGCTGAAAACGAGTATTTACAAAAAAAACAGTTAACAGAGAAGGTGAAAAAAGGTACTCATATTGTGTGGGGAACTGGTGGGAGTATGGTTCCAGAAGAAGTGATGAGTGGCTATTATAAAAAGGGTTTGGAATTAACGATAGCAGAGTAACGGAAAATGAGGCGATTTAAAGCCTCATTTTTTCATGTACATAAAATTCTTTGTTATTTTCACGTTAGTTCATTATAGTATAGATATAAAGGATTACTAATATCGATTAAAGAAAAGCTTTATTTTACATGATAAGAGGATGTGTGTATACGATGTCATTACAGACTAAATATATAGCGGGTATTTCACTTGGGGTTATGGGTGTAGGGTTTGCGGCTTCCATCCCTTTTCAAGGAACGATAGCTGGGGAGATTATACAAGGGGGATTTGAAGCCGGATTGGTTGGTGGACTTGCGGATTGGTTTGCGGTTACAGCCCTATTCCGTCATCCAATGGGAATCCAAATTCCACATACAGCTTTATTACCTAAAAATCGAAAGAGGGTAACGAAAGGACTCATTAATACGTTAGAAAATGAATGGCTGACGAAAGAAAGTATTACGAATAAAGTAAAAGAGATGCAGTTAGCACAAATGGTGCTACAAATTGCTGAGAGAGAAATGCAATCTGATGCTGTGAAAAAGGGGATTGTAACGATTACGGAGAAAGCGATTGTTACAATAGATACGGAAAAGTTAGCTGTTATTATTGAAAAAGAATTAAAAACGTATTTGCATACAATTAATACAAGTAACATCTTACAAGTGCTTGTTGATCAATTAGTTGTGCAAGAATATGATGAAAAGACACTTGATTACATATTAGTAAAAGTGAAAGATTGGACAGCGCAAGATGAAGCGCGTTACCAGCTTGGAAGTTTAGGAATGAAGGCGATGGAAAATATAAAAGTAGATGGATTCTTGCAGTTTACTTTGAAATCGTTTATGAATATTGTAGATGAAGATAAAATTGGAGGCATTTTGCAGAAGTTTATTATTAGCAATATTAACAGCTTACAAGATGCTGATAATAGTACAAGACAACTTATACTAGCGAAGATTCGTCAAGAAATTATAAATGTAAAAGAAAATGAAGCTTTACTACAGGAATTAGAAAATTGGAAAGAAAAATGGATTGCGAATTGGGATGCTACAGACAAAATAAAAGAGATGCTGGAGCAAGTACAACAAAGAGCAGTTGCCTTTGTAAACAATAAAGAATTTGCTGATAAATATGTTATTCCATTTTTAAAAACACAAATGAATAAAATAAAAGAAGACGAACAGACTGTTCAAAGAATAGAAGATTGGTTACAAAAACAAGTTGTGAATCTTGTTGAAAATAACCATTCGAAAATCGGAAAACTTGTGCAAGAGAATCTTGATAAGTTAGACGATAAAACTTTAATCGAAATGATTGAAAATAATGTAGGGAAAGATTTGCAATGGATTCGTGTGAATGGGGCTGTTTGCGGATTTATGATTGGGTTAGTTTTAGAAGGAATAAAAGCGATTATATGAGAAAAACCTTCCACAATTGTGGAAGGTTTTTTATTTTTCAATAACGCTCATATTCAAATTATAAGCTTTCTCAATATTTAATTTGAACGTTCCATTTCCTGTTTTAATCGAGTTTTTATACCAATGTTCTTGCTCGTTTAATTCTGGATTTTCTTCTGAAGAATTATTTTCTTTTTTCGTTAAATCTTCTACTTGTTCCCAAGGTGTGTTTCCGTGAGTTTCTTTTTGATTTGTTACGGCTGTTAAAGAAACATCACTTTCTTTTGCTAAATGAACAGATACGCTCGAGCTGTTTTGTACAAACCAATTATTTTGTAATTGACCTGGATAAAGAGATAGTTCGTTATTTGAAGCACGAATTTCCACATTTTTATTTTGCGGAAGAACGAGCGTTGGCTTCACCTGTGGTGCTGAGTTAAATAACGTATGCTGAACAGGTAATGATTTTAAAGTTATATACATTGTTTCTCCAGCCGTTTGAACTGAAAGAAAATCCTCTCGTTTTAAATTGAGTTTTTCATTTGCTTTCGTCGTCATTTCATATGTTCCAAAAAGATGAATCTGATTTGTATTATTTCCCTCAATTGTTAGAGGGTGATGCCCTGCATCCACTACGATTTTTTTGATAGATTCAGGTATATCAAGTTGTCCGTCTGGAATATTACTCGTTTGCCTAGTTGTGTTAATAGAATGACGAACTTCTTCTAGTAATCCAGTTGATAATAAACAGTAAAAAGCAATTCCAACGCTTCCTAAAACTCCGATAAAGAAAATACTAAAAATATCATATTTAATAAATGATTGTTCCTTCTTAGAAAATAGAAGGTAAAGTAAAATTTCAGCGCCAAGTATGATCAGTAAAACAGGCCACCATGCTGTTAGTGTATCTAATGCTTGAACTCCTTTTACGACTGAAAAAAGTAAAAAGCAACCTAACAATATAATGGAAATGCCCATTGAGAATGTTCCGACACGCCAAGTCCTCATTCGTTTGTCCCACCTTTGTTTTCTTTATTTCCAAGTAGTAATTTAAAGCCACCGCCAATTAAGAGGAGTGCAACGATCGATGTTTGGAAATAGCGATAATATAGTTCGCTAAGATGAATATTAAATATAGTTGCAAAATAATTGTCCAAAATAGGAAGGAGTGTTTGGTCTAATAAATAATAACCACCTAATGCAATTAACCCAATACCAATCCATCTTTGATGATTTATAAAATAATCGATAATAGGTTCGTCATGTACGCGTTCTTTTCCGTATTTTGCTGTTTGCTGTAATGTGTCAAAAAAGCTATAAAACCAAATGATTGGTACTAAAAATAAAAACGCAGAGAGTCTTAATAAATCGAGTAAATAAATAGATAGTAAAAAGGCTGCCATAAGTTGAAGACCACGGCGTTGCAAGCCTAAATACATATGCCCTGCTCCAGGAAACATCGCTAAAATAGAAGCGAATGTTTTACTTTTCTTTCCTTGTTCTCGATGTTCTTCAAACTCTTCAAAAATAGTACGATCAACTAATTGCTCGCCACGTTCTTTTTTCTGTAGTTGGTGAACAACATCGAAGAAATTATAAATCCATAAAACAGGTAACGTAATAAGGAAGATAAGGAAGCTTCCTTGAGATGTTAAGAGTGCAACGAATATAATCATACTTCCTATCCCTGTACAAGCTACTAGAAATGTAAGCCCACGTTGCATAAGTCCTAATTGGAAATGACCAAGTCCAGGGATGATTGATAGGAGAATGATATAAAATCGTTCACTTTCTTTAGATGGCTCTGTAAATTGTCCAGCTGCTTGTTTTTTCGATTGATTTATAATAGTGATAACTAAATCTAGTAAGTTGATTACCCATAACAATGCTAGTAAAAATAGAGAAAGAAAAGCAATATTACGTTCTCCTAATATTATTGTACAAAATACTGCAAAGGAAAATAGTAATAAAGCTCCTCCGCTATATAAAATAAACCGTCCGAATTTCTTTAAATATAAATGTCCAAGCCCAGGGATTAGCCCTAATACAAGTGCTAAAAAGGGATTTTTATTCATGCTTTAAACCTCCGTCCTTTTTTGATGTGTGCACTGTTTTGTTTACAAGTTGTTGTGAGATAGAAGTCTCATTATGTTTCGAAGATTTTTCGAAATTTGATGTCGCTGTGAAAATATAATGGAATAAACCACTTACCATAAAAATGATTGTAGCCGCTGTCGCAATTATGTAGTGAATAATCGTGCGCTTTAGTTGGTTTGATTTCATATTTTCATTAGATTGTAGCGTTTCAAAATTAATTTGTGCCATAACTTCGTTCGTAAATGAATCATCATTTATCATTGGAAGGTTTTCATTTTGTTCATCAATACTTTCCATATAAAGTGCTAAACAATGATCACATTCATAAAGGTGTTCTTCCATAGATTCACGTTCATTGCTTGCTATAAAATCTAATGTATAATTGCGCCAATCTTCTTTTGAATAATGCATCATAGAAACTCTTCCTCCTTCCAATGTTTTTTAATCCATTTTCTTGCCCTATACAGTTTCATTTCGACTGTTTTTACTTCGATATTTTCCTGAAAAGCAATTTCTTGATAGCTTTTTTCCTCTAAGTAATGCGCGAGAACGACATTACGGTAATTTTCCGGAAGTTCTCTTAGTTTTTGAGCAATCAATAATTTTTGCTCTTTCGTCAATAGTAAAGCTTCAATGTTATGAGAGGATTTTATATTTTCCTCAGTTTCTTTACATAAGGAGAGTTCTTCGTTTTCTCTAGCTTTCTTCCTCTTATAATCAATAGCGTGATTGGTAGCAATACGTGCCATCCACGTTTTTAATCCGCGATATTGATAATTAGGGAGAGAGGTGTGAATTTTTACGAATACTTCTTGTGTAACATCTTTAGCATCTTCTTCATGTCTTAAAATAGAAAAGATAACTTGAAAAATATAATGACGATATGTTTGTACAAGGATACGAAAAGCATGTTCGCTTCCTTGCTGTGCTTTTTCGATTAATTGTTTTTCTTCAATTGTGCTTTCCCTCCTTTTGACGCCTTCTATTATATAGACGTAAAAAACAATAAGTCACCCTACACATGTTGTAAAAAAAGAATAATATATTTTTAGAGAAGGGGCTATATGAAAAAGGTGTGAAAAAATGGTAAGAAGAAGTATATAATGAGCAAGTAGGAAATGTTACGTGAAGAAAGGATGTGAATGTTAGTAGGGAAAGGTCCATACTAACAAACATGAAAATTAAAATATTAATAGCAGATGATAATTCTTTTATTAGAGAAGGCATGAAAATTATTTTAAATACATACGAAGAGTTCGAAGTATTAGATACTGTAAATGATGGAAAAGAAGCTGTAGCATATTGCAAAAAACATGATGTAGATATTGCTCTTTTAGATGTTCGTATGCCAAATATGAACGGTGTAGAGGCAACGAAATTTATTTGTGAAGAGACGAAAACGAAACCGCTAATTTTAACGACGTTTGATGATGATGAATATATTTTAGACGCAGTAAAAAACGGAGCAAAAGGTTATTTATTAAAAAATAATGATCCAGAGCGTATTCGTGATGCGATAAAAGGAGTATATAACGGTCAAACTGTTATGCAAGATATTGTTCTTGATAAAATTAAGAGTAATTTACTAGAAAATAAAGAAACAGAGTCTAAAATAGATAAGAGTCTTTTCACAGAAAGGGAGCTTAGTATTATTGCATTAATTGCAAAAGGCTTCTCAAATAAAGAAATTTCGAAGCAGCTCTTCATATCAGAAGGAACGATTGCAAATTATATTACATCAGTTTTAGGGAAAACTGGACTTGAGCATCGCACACAAATTGCAATTTATTACTTAACAGGGAAAGTAGATTAATGATATGGAATTTTGGTTAACTGTAAGTAAATTAATTGTCTTTATATATATTGTGTTTAGTTACATTCACTCAAATGTTACGAACTTACCGTGGGTTATATTTACGTTACTTATATACCTTTCTGTAAACGTAATGATTTCTATATTAAAAAAAGATACATACAAAAAGTTTTTAATCTGTGTGTCCATTGGCGTAGTTATGTTATTTACATGGAAGGTTCATCCGTTTTTTATTTTGTTTTTGCCTTTGAATTTATACGAAATTACATCAAATTATATAGAGAAGAAATGGCAGCTCTTTATCATTATGATGATTCCTATTGTTTTTATAGATGAAAGTATTCGAATGACCTATGGATTAATTGTTGCATTTTCTTTTCTTGTTTTAACTATGGCAGATCGATATATATCGCGTGTATTAAAGCTTGAATCACAAAATGATAAGATGCGAAAAGATATGCAGCGACTTACGAAAAGCCTAAATGAAAATAAAGAATACATGAGACAATCAGAGTACACATTTAAGTTAGAAGAGAGAAATCGACTATCTCAAGAAATTCATGATAAAATCGGTCACTCGATGACAGGCGCACTGATTCAAATGGAAGCAGCAAAGAGATTGCTTGAAATAGATAAAGAAAAAGCTGCGGAGTTATTACAAAATGCCATTCATATTTCAAAAGATGGAATTGAAAGCATTCGGATTACATTAAAAAATATGAAGCCACCAACAGAGCAAATTGGCATTCATCGTATGAAATTATTCATAGAGGAATTTGCCGGCAAGCATGATGTAAACATTCCTTTCGTATATAAAGGAAACTTAGATATGATTTCTCCCATTCAGTGGAAAATTATCGGTGAAAATGTTACGGAGGCATTAACAAATACGATGAAATATGCTGATGCGACAGTCATCTCAATAGATATTCATGTACTTAACAAAGTGGTTAAAGTACAAGTGAAGGATAATGGTAAGGGGGCAGTTCTTGTTAAAAAAGGCCTCGGTATTATGGGGATGGAGGAGCGAACAGCGTCTGTAAACGGAAAAATTATTGTAGATGGTACAAGTGGTTTTTCAGTAACAATGTTGTTGCCGATATAAGGGAATGGGACGAGGATGAATCATCTCATATGAAAAAAGTGAATAATCTCATGTGAAAAGAATGAATTTCTGCACTGAGCAGGTTCATTCTTTTTGTTTATAATAACAGCAGAGAAACCGAAATAGGGGTGAAATGATGAATACATTAGAAATTAAAAATTTAACGAAAAAATTTGGTGATTTCATCGCGGTAGATAATATGTCCTTATCTATTAAAGAGGGAGAAATATTTGGCTTTTTAGGATCGAATGGTGCTGGTAAAAGCACAACGATTAATATGATTGCTGGTTTATTAAGAAGTAATGAAGGTGAAATTAGTATACTAGGAAAAAATATAAAGAAACATAATCGATTTGCAAAGATGAATATCGGTATCGTTCCACAAGATATTGCGATTTATGAAGAGTTAACTGCCTATGAGAATGTGAAATTCTTTGCTGGATTGTACGGGTTACGAGGAGTTGAATTAAAAGCAAGAGTAGAGGAAGCACTTCAATTTGTAGGACTAAGTGATAAACATAAAAGTTATCCGAAAAACTTTTCTGGCGGGATGAAACGAAGACTGAATATCGCTTGTGCAATCGCACATAGACCGAAGTTAATTATTATGGATGAACCGACAGTTGGAATTGATCCGCAGTCAAGAAACTATATCCTTCAGTCTGTCCGAAAATTAAATGAAATGGGAAGTACGATTATTTATACGAGTCACTACATGGAAGAAGTAGAAGAGATTTGTACGAAAATCGCAATTGTAGATCACGGTAAAGTAATTGCAGAAGGAACGAAAGAACAGTTAAAAGCGATTATTACCGATACGAAAGATATTTGGATTGAAGTGAAGTCAGTAGAAAATCTAGATGTAGAAAAATTAAAAGAAATAAACGGTGTGAAAGCTGTTCAAATCGAAGAGAACGTAATTAAAGTGAATTCCGATGCAGGATTAAACAATTTAAATAAAATTATTCAACACTGCATTAATCACGATATTGAAATTCGTTCGTTAGAGGAGCAGGCTCCAAACTTAGAAACTGTATTCCTTACGTTGACTGGAAGAAACTTACGAGATAAATAAAGGTAAATGAAGAAAAGGTAAAGGGAGGTTCATCAATTGAACATCTTCAATATTGCAGTTATGCATATTAAAAGAGATTTCAGGGACGTAAGAACTTTAGTTTTTATGTTAGCATTTCCAATTGTGCTTATGCTTGTGTTAGGAACAGCGTTAAGTAACGCATTTAATAGCGATAGTCATTCCATTAAAGATATACAAGTGCTATACAAAGATGAAGCGAGTAGTACATTTTCTCAATCATTTGAAGCATTTACGAAAGAAGTCGATAAATCAGGAATTCACTTTAAGAAAATTTCCGAAGGTATAGATGGGAAAGAAGAAGTAAAGCAAAATAAATATGCTGCTTATGTAGAGTTAAAGAAAGATGGTGCGAAATTTTTTGGAAGCGATAGAAGTAGTGTAGAGGGAAGTATTGTGGAAGGTATGCTTACGACATTTGTTGATAAGTACAATGTAGCGGTCGAAGTTGCAAAAGTAGATCCGAGTAAGGTTAGCGCAGTTATTTCAAATGGAAATCATAATGATTATATAAAAGAAACATCTTTACAAGCTGCTAAAAAACCAGGTTCAATGGATTACTATGCGGTTGTAATGACGACGATGATTGCACTGTACGCTGCAATGGGAGCAAGTTTTTTAATTCGAGGAGAACGAATACGTAAAACAGGAGATCGTCTCATTGCTGCGCCTATAAGTAAGGCTGAAATTTTCATTGGAAAAGTGCTCGGTAGTCTTGTAGCGAATGCGCTTTGCATAGTACTTGTTATTTTATTTAGTAAATTTGTTTTTCAAGCAAATTGGGGCGACCACCTTGGAATCATATTTTTTATTTTATTAACAGAAGTCTTTCTAGCAATTAGCTTCGGTTTAGGGGTCGGATATATTACAAAAACAGGTGAAGCATCTAGAGCAATTATTATGGTTGTTGTGCAATTAGCTTCTATTTTTGGCGGTGCTTATTTCGTAGTGGAAGAAAATGTCGTTACGAATTTATCGCCATTAACGTGGGCCAACACAGCCATTATGAAAATTATTTATGCAAATGACATAGGAGCAGCACTGCCGGTTATTTCTTTAAATCTTGGAATTTCAGCAATCTTTTTATTAATCGCGATTATCGCATTACGTAGACGGGAGGGGCTGTAATATGAAAGATATTTTATGGCTCATACGAAAAACATTAGCTGCGCTTTTAAAAAATAAAAAAGGATTATTACTTATTGTAAGTTTGCCGATAATAGGAACGCTCATTTCTTTTTCAATATATGGAAATGTAGGGCAAGGAACGTTAAATATTGGGGTTATAAATAAAGAAAATCAGCCTATCGCAAATGATACAATGAAATTTTTAGAAGGACTCAAGCATGTAAATGTTAGTAAAATTAAGGAATCTGAAGTGGAAGATAAACTCACTTCAAAAAAACTTGATGGTGTTATTACATTACAGTCTGGTTTTTCCGAAAGTGTTCGAGCAGGGAAACCGAGTCATATTGAAGTTTCATCGATTAAAGGTGATCAAGTAACAGTATTTATAAAATCATATTTATATAACTATGTTGATAATATCGCTGCGATTAGTAAAGTGGCAGGGGCGGATCAAAGTACGTTTGATAGTATGTACGCTGGTTATCAAAAAAGTTCATTTAAAGTAAAGTCTGAGACACTTGAAGATACTTCGAAAAATAAGGATATGACAAATCAAACGATTGGTTATCTTATCATGTTTATGCTATTTTCGGCAGCGAATTTATCAGGAATTATTTTAAAAGAAAAAGAGAACAGAACGTATTTTAGATTATTATCGACACCGATAGATGGAAAGAAATTTATATTATCTAATGTCGCGGTGAATATGATTATACTAACAGTGCAGATTGTAATTGCCGTATTATTTATGAAGTATGTTTTTCATACAAATATAAATATGCCTTTCACAGTGATGATTGGTGTACTCATGATATTTGCTTTAATCGCAATTGGTTTATCATTAGTCATTGTGTCTTTTTCAAAAAGTTCGACAGCTTCAAATGCATTGCAAAATATAGTGATAGTACCAACATGTTTGCTTGCTGGATGTTATTTTCCATATGACATCATGCCGAAAGCAGTACAAAAAGCAGCCGATTTTCTTCCGCAACGTTGGTTACTAGACACGATCTCAAAACTACAGCAAGGAATTCCATTTTCTGAGTTGTATTTAAACATTTTAATCTTATTCGCCTTTGCGATTGCATTTTTCTTAATTGCGATTTATAAGTTTGGAAGAAATAATGATGCAAGGAACTTCATTTAATGAAAAAAGGTGCGGCGTAATGCCACACCTTTTTGTATTTGAAATTTAAAGTATCTTTTGTAATATAGGGATACTTTTATATAACACTTCATTATGTGAAGCATGCACAATATATTTATTACCATCTAGAAGAAAAACGCTATGTAAAACAGTGTTGCCATCACCATGCTTTGTAAGTATATCACCAACGACTTTGCCATCTGTCCATTTCAGTTTGGAATGTGAAGGAGCGACTTGTAAATATTGAATTGTTTCCTCTCCGTCTCCTGTAATGAGAGTCGTCTCAATGTTTCTTTTCTGTATAATAAATCTATTTTCATTTAATGTATCGAGGAAAGGGTTTTTCGTTTGCATCTTACTATAAGGAAGAAATGTAATGAAAGACCCCGATCTTGTGAATAAATAATTTCCATAATCTTTGCAAGGGATAGCATCTTGTAATCCTGGAAAGTAAAGGCGTATCGCCTCAACTTTATTCATTTTGTGTAAGGTGCTTAAGTAGTGAATGTATTGTTCCATACAAAAATGAACGATATTTATTTTAGAAGAGGCATGGACAGGGAGACTACCTCCAGTCCAATAACTGTAATTGGGGGGAGATCCAGCGTTTGGTGTACAAAGTATAATAAGCTGATTCACATCATTTTTATATTCTTCACTTTGCACGTAAGAACGTCCAAGAAGTCCGCCCATACTATGACAAATTAGATTTAGTTTATCGCAACCTGTAAATTCTTTAACATAGGCAATTGTTTTTAATAAGTATTTTTGAGTAGAAAAAACAATAAGCTGCCTCCAGTCATAAAAACAGACAAACAGATTTCTATTTCGTTCGTACCCCATACTTTCTAACATCATGATGAAGGGTTCGTAAATGAATGTAGAAAGTCCAAAGCTCCAACTACCAGTACCAGGAATAATAATATTACTCATTGAACTGAAAAGACCTGGGATAAAAATAATCGGAGTTTTTCCTTTTTGCATATTTCTCTCTCCTTTAACTGTTTAGCATTAATAAAAATAAGAAATACATTTCGTATGAAAACATATTTTAATGAAACACTACGAAATAATAAGTAATATGAGCGGAAGGAAATCAAAATGATTAAAA
Organism: Bacillus sp. NPDC094077; assembly: GCF_050279465.1. NCBI lineage: Bacteria > Bacillati > Bacillota > Bacilli > Caryophanales > Bacillaceae > Bacillus > Bacillus sp. NPDC094077. The sequence goes on from NZ_JBNNUF010000011.1 coordinate 79,906, forward strand.
AAATATTGCGAGTTACTTCTATTATTATTGCTATTTTCATTTTTATTTTAATTTGGATGCATATTGATGTTACCCTCGGCAGGAAGATGGAAGCTGGGAAAAACATGCCGACAGAGTATGCGCCTCATTATAGTGATTTTCAATTATATGTAGAAGGGAAATCATTATATGAGCAGCTATTCGAAGATATTAAAAAAGCGAAAAGCTCCATCTACACTTATTTTTTCATTTTGTCGGATGATAAAAGTAGCCATACTTTTTTAAACTTATTAAAAAAGAAGGCGAAAGAAGGAGTAAACGTATATTTATCAGTTGATCGTATTAATGATTTATCATTTGAAAGAAAGATGAAAAATGAATTGCGGGAAAGTGGTGTACATTTTACATATAGTAGAAAACCTGAATTGCCATTCGGATTTTATTCCCTTCATCATCGTAATCATCGACGTATTACGACGATTGATGGAGAAATTGGTTATACAGGTGGTTTTAATATAGGGGATGAGTACTTAGGGAAAGATAAGCGATTTGGATATTGGCGTGATTACCATGTGCGGATAAGAGGAGAAGGGACAAAAGATTTAGAAGAACAGTTCGCTTTAGACTGGAAACGAGATACGAAAAAAGAGATAAAAAGAAGTACGAATAAAGCTAGTAAAGGGAATACATTACATACTATGGCTAGTTACAATGGGCATTACGTCGCTGAAAAATATATAGAGTTAATAAAACAAGCGAAGCATTCGATTGTCATTACAACGCCATATTTTATAGCGAAAAATAAAGAGTTAATGAATGCTTTAATCGCGGCGCAAAAACGTGGTGTTACTATAAAAATACTTTGGTCATATAAACCAGATATTCCTCTCATTAAAGAGGCAGCATATCCGTACATACGTCAAGTTGTTAATAACGGGATTACGGTATATGGTTATAAAAAAGGGATGTTTCATGGAAAGTTAATGCTTATTGATAATGAATTAACTGTTATCGGTACAACGAACATAACTGCACGTAGCTTCTATATAAATGATGAGATGAATTTTTATATTCATGGTGGACCGATTATAACCAAAGTTAATGAGGTGTTAGCGCAAGATTTTCATGATTCAAAAGAGATGACAAAAACGTTTTTTGACAATTTATCTTTTTGGGAGCGTTGTAAGGAGAAAGTGGCGGGATTGGTTGATTTTTATTTGTGATGATTAAGAAAGAAAAGGTGTCCTTTATAGACACCTTTTTTTGATGGAAATAATCATTATTCATGCACAAGCATCGAAACATCATCATTAATCAGCGTCCCCACATGTTCCCCTAAACATATTTTCTTCATCACTCCAGGCTCATCAAAGTTAAAGACGTGTGCTGGTAAATTGTAATCCCGAGCAAGTAATAAAGCGGCTTGATCCATGACTTGAATGTTTTGCCTAACAACATCGTTATAGTTTAGTTTCCGGTACATTTTTGCTGATTTATTTTGTTTGGGATCACTTGTAAAGACACCGTCTACTCCTTGTTTTGCGACTAAAATGGCGTCACTATTCATTTCAATGGCTCTTTGGACACTAGGGTAATCTGTCGTAACGAACGGTTGCCCATTTCCGCCTCCAAAAATGACGATATATCCGTTATCTAAATGATGGACTGCGCGTAGGCGAATGTAAGGTTCTGCTACTGCATTAAATGGGAGGGAGGTCATAACGCGTACTTCTCTATCTGTTTTACTTGTTAAAACACCGCGGAGCATTAAGCTATTAATAATTGTACCTAATGTACCGATATTATCAGCTTCTACACGATCAATTCCCCATTCTTCAGCTAGATGACCTCTGAAAATGTTACCGCCACCGATGACGATGGATACCTCAATACCTAAATCAACAATGGATAAAATTTCGTTTGCGATATGTTCTAATCGTTTGGAGTTAAAGCTATTTCCAGATTGATCGGCAAGTGCGCCGCCGCTTAATTTAATTAAGACCCGTTTATATGGTTTCACAACAATTCCCCCTATATAGATCGCAATAAAAAAGGAACAAAGGCGAATGCCCTTGTTCCTTTTTAAGAAAATGAAAAAGAAAAGAAGAAGATAGGACGAATTTCTGTACATAGTTTTTCATAACATCCACTCCTTTTCATTTCGATTTGTTGTAAGTGTATATCTTTTTGATTATACAAAATAATCCGATTCCTTATCAAGTATATTTTATCGCTTTTTAATAAAATGGTGTCAATGAAAAAGAAAAGAAAAATTTTCGAATTTTTTGTGACGAACTTGTAGGTTTTTGTATGATTTTGTAGGTTCGCTTATAAGATGTGTGAGTAAGCCTTTATAAATACAAATTGAAAGCGTTCGCATGAAGGGGATGAACATATATGAAAAAATTCGGATTGGCAACACAAATTTTTGTCGCGCTTGTTTTAGGGATTGTAGTAGGGGCAATCTTTTATGGCAATAAAACGGCGATTTCTTATATTACACCAATTGGGGATATATTTATTCATTTAATTAAAATGATTGTAGTGCCAATTGTTATTTCAGCATTAATTGTTGCGGTAGCTGGTGTAGGAGATATGAAGAAGCTTGGGAAACTAGGCGGAAAAACAATTCTTTATTTCGAAATTATTACGACGATTGCTATTTTAATGGGATTACTGGCAGCAAATATATTCCAACCAGGTGCTGGCGTTGATATGAACAACTTACAGCAAAGTGATATTTCTTCTTATAAGCAAACGGCAGATGCGACAGCGAAGAAAGGGTTTGCAGAAACGATTGTTCATATTGTACCGAAAAACGTGTTTGAATCAATTGCACAGGGGGACTTATTACCGATTATTTTCTTCTCAGTATTATTCGGTTTAGGTGTTGCAGCAATTGGTGAAAAAGGAAAACCTGTATTTAACTTTTTTGAAGGTGTGCTCGAAGCGATGTTTTGGGTTACAAATCAAGTAATGAAATTTGCACCATTTGGTGTATTTGCATTAATTGCTGTTACGGTTGCAAAATTTGGTGTAGGAACATTACTTCCGTTAGGAAAATTAGTGCTAGCTGTATACGTAACTGTTATACTATTCGTTGTGATTGTAATGGGTATAAACGCGAGAATGGTTGGAATAAACATTTTCACATTAATAAAGATTTTAAAAGAAGAGCTGATTCTATCATTTACGACAGCAAGTTCAGAAGCAGTTTTACCCAATATAATGAGAAAAATGGAAGAGTTCGGTTGTCCAAAGGCAGTTGCCTCTTTCGTAATTCCGACAGGTTATACATTTAACTTGACTGGATCGGCTATTTATCAAGCGTTAGCGGCATTGTTTGTTGCGCAAATGTATGGTGTGCACATGTCCCTGACGGAGCAAATAACGTTATTATTCGTTCTCATGTTAACATCCAAAGGTATGGCGGGAGTTCCAGGTGCATCGTTCGTTGTTGTATTAGCGACGTTAGGTTCAATGGGTTTACCGTTAGAAGGTATCGCGTTAATTGCGGGAATTGACCGTATTTTAGATATGATTCGCTCAGCTGTCAATGTATTAGGAAATGCATTAGCGGCCATTGTTATGTCGAAGTGGGAAGGCGAATTCGATAATGAGAAAGCAAAACAATATGTAGAAACAGTCAAACAAACAGAAGCAGCATAAGAAATCGTTAAGGAGTGAATAATCATGGCAACATTAACTGAAGTTAAAAATGATGTGCGAATTGAAAAAGATTTTTTAGGTGAAAAAGAAGTACCGAACTATGCGTACTACGGCGTTCAAACATTGCGTGCGGTAGAAAACTTCCCGATTACAGGGTACAAAATTCATGAAGGTTTAATTAGAGCATTCGCAATTGTAAAAAAAGCAGCAGCGCTTGCAAATACAGATGTAGGAAGATTGGAATTGAATAAGGGTGGCGCGATCGCAGAAGCAGCTCAAGAAATTCTAGATGGAAAATGGCATGATCATTTCATCGTCGATCCAATCCAAGGCGGAGCAGGTACTTCAATGAACATGAACGCAAATGAAGTCATTGCCAATCGTGCTCTTGAATTATTAGGAATGGGAAAGGGAGACTATCATTATATTAGTCCAAATAGTCATGTGAATATGGCACAATCAACAAACGATGCATTCCCAACAGCGATTCATATCGCAACATTAAATGCATTAGAAGGCTTATTACAAACGATGGGTTATATGCATGATGTATTTGAATTAAAAGCAGAACAGTTCGATCATGTTATTAAAATGGGGCGTACACATTTACAAGATGCTGTTCCAATTCGTCTTGGACAAGAATTTAAAGCATACTCTCGCGTACTAGAACGTGATATGAAACGAATTCAGCAATCACGTCAACATTTATATGAAGTAAATATGGGAGCAACTGCAGTTGGTACAGGGTTAAATGCAGATCCAGAATATATTCAAGCTGTTGTAAAACATCTTGCTACAATTAGTGAATTACCACTTGTTGGTGCGGAAGATTTAGTGGATGCAACACAAAATACGGATGCATACACGGAAGTATCAGCGGCACTTAAAGTATGTATGATGAATATGTCTAAAATTGCGAATGACCTTCGCTTAATGGCATCAGGTCCACGTGTTGGTTTAGCAGAAATTATGTTGCCAGCTCGTCAACCAGGTTCTTCTATTATGCCAGGGAAAGTAAACCCTGTTATGCCAGAAGTAATTAATCAAATTGCATTCCAAGTAATTGGTAACGACCATACAATTTGTCTTGCTTCAGAAGCAGGACAATTAGAATTAAATGTTATGGAACCAGTACTTGTTTTCAACTTACTTCAATCTATTAGCATTATGAATAACGGTTTCCGTGCCTTTACAGATAATTGCTTAAAAGGAATTGAAGCGAATGAAGATCGCTTAAAAGAGTATGTTGAGAAGAGTGTAGGAATTATTACAGCCGTGAACCCTCATATCGGTTATGAAGCAGCAGCTCGCGTTGCAAAAGAAGCAATTGCAACAGGTCAATCCGTTCGAGAACTTTGTGTGAAAAATGGAGTATTGTCACAAGAAGACTTAGAATTAATTCTAGATCCATTCGAAATGACTCATCCAGGGATTGCAGGAGCAACTCTTTTAAAGAAAAATTAAAAGAAGAGGGGGGACAATCCCCTCTTTTTTGTTTACAATATAGAAATGCTATATATGAATAGAGGTAGGGATGTTATGAGTAAGTTTACAGTGGCTTCTAATGGTTCATTAGAAACAACATTAAGAGGAGTAGAAGTATTAGCGACACCACTTTTAAATAAGGGGGTAGCTTTCACACAAGAAGAAAGAGAAGAGTTAGGCTTAAAAGGGTTATTACCGCCAGCGGTTTTAACGTTAGAAGAACAAGCACGCCGAGCATATGAACAATTTTGTTCTCAGCCGGATGATTTATTAAAAAATGTATACTTAACAGCGTTACATGATCGAAATGAAGTGTTATTTTATCGTATATTAACAGATCATTTACGTGAAATGTTACCGATCGTATATACACCAACAGTTGGTGTAGCAATTCAAAGATATAGTCATGAATACCGTAAACCACGTGGGATTTATTTATCAATTAACGATCCATCAGGTATTGAAGAAGCATTTGCAAATATCGGTGCAACAGCTGAAAACATTGATTTAGTCGTTGTAACAGATGGAGAAGGTATATTAGGAATTGGTGACTGGGGTGTTGGTGGTATTAACATAGCGATTGGGAAATTAGCTGTTTATACGGCCGCAGTTGGAATCGATCCTAGCCGTGTATTACCGGTAATTTTAGATGTAGGTACAAATCGTGAGGAACTACTAAACAATCCATTTTATATTGGAAATCGTCACCCTCGTATAACAGGTGAAGCTTACGATGAATTTATTGATACATTTGTACAAGCGGTAAATAAACAATTTCCGAAAGCACTTTTACATTGGGAAGACTTCAGTTCTCGAAATGCACGAAAAATTCTAGATAAATATCGTCATGACGTTTGTACATTTAATGATGATATTCAAGGTACAGGTGCAGTTTCACTTGCTGCAGTATTATCGGCGGTAAAAGCTTCTGGTGTACCGTTAAGTGAACACCGTGTCGTTGTGTTTGGTGCGGGTACGGCTGGAATCGGTATCGCAGATCAAGTAAGAGATGCAATGGTCCGTGCGGGCTTATCAGACGAAGAATCGCATAATCGTTTCTGGTGTATTGACCGTAACGGGTTAGTTACAGATAATATGGAAGATCTTCTTGATTTCCAAATTCCATATGCAAGAAAAGAAGCTGAAGTAAGTGAGTGGAAACAAAATGATGTGATTGGACTAGCTGAAGTTGTGAAACATGTAAAACCGACAATTTTAATTGGTACATCTACTGTTGCGGGCGCATTTAAAGAGGAAATTATTAAAGAAATGGCTTCTCACGTAGAAAGACCAATCATTTTACCGATGTCGAATCCAACGCCACTTGCTGAAGCGAAACCAGCAGATTTAATCGAGTGGACAGAAGGAAGAGCGTTAGTTGCAACAGGAAGTCCATTTGAACCGGTTACATACAACGGTGTAACGTATGTGATTGGACAGTCAAATAACGCACTTATTTTCCCTGGACTAGGTCTTGGAACTATTGTTGTCCGTGCAAGCGTCATGACGGATGGAATGTTCGCAGCAGCTGCTGAAGCAGTTGCAGGTATGGTCGATACAAGTCAGCCAGGAGCACCTATTTTGCCAGAAGTTGAAGAGTTACGTAATATTTCTGAAATGGTTGCAATTGAAGTAGCTAAAGTTGCAGTTGCAGAAGGAATTGCTAGAGAGAACTTAAGTGATAACGATATCAAGATTGCAGTGAAAGAAGCAATGTGGAAGCCTGAGTATCGTCAAATAAAAGCGGTAGAAAAGGTTAGCATATAGAAAAAAAGCCCGTTTATAATAATAAGCGGGCTTTACTTGTACATTTTTGAAAAAATACATAGGAAGTGGCATCTTTGAATTGGAATCAAATATGGAAGAAAGATATGTATCTTTTAATTATATTAATGGTGGTTGTCCCAATTGCTGGAGAACTAAATTTTCATCCTTTTAATGATACGTTTCGTGTTAGCTTCGGGACACCGCTTTTCTTCTTTTTATTACTATTTTTAAGAAGAATACCAGCAGCTGCTGCGGGTATTCTTGTCGGTATATCTGTAGTCTTATTCCGTGTATGTCTTGACTGGGTATTGCAAGGATCATTTCATATGACAGAATCATTTTATTTGCGCTATCCTGTATTCTTTTATTATTTTATTTATGGAAGTCTTTTTTCGCTTTGTAGGGTGAATAAGTTCCATCAGAAGCCAATTGTTATTGGGTGCCTTGGAATTTCAATTGAAATTATCGCAAGTATGTCTGAACTTGCGTTTTATCATATGTTAGTGCTTGGGACAACAATAACAGTTTCTGAAGTAAATAAACTCATTATAATTGCTATTTTTCGTAGTTTCTTTGCACTTGGTTTTTTAAATATGATGAATTTATATGAAACGAAATTAAAAGAATCCCAAGTTCGAAAAGAAAATGAAAATATGTTAATGCATCTCTCTAATTTATATGTGGAATCTGTTCATTTGAAAAAGACGTTACAAAATGCGGAGTTAATTACACAAGAAGCATATCAATTATACCGAAATTTACAAGCGAACGATGATTCGAATAGTAAAACAGCATTAAAAATAGCAGGAGAAGTGCATGAAATAAAAAAGGATAATCAAAGGATTTTTGCAGGATTATCTAAACTGTTATTAGATAAAAATGTGGCTGAGTATGTAGAAGGACATGAATTAGCGGAAATGATTGTAAGAATAAATGAGAAGTATGCTGAAATGCTAGAAAAAGATATACGTTTTTCTAAACATATAGAAGGTGAGCACGCTGCATATCACGTGTATACAGTTCTATCAATTTTTAATAATTTAGTTGCAAATGCAGTTGAAGCAATTGAGGATAGAGGCCTCATTATTATTAAGCTATATAAACGAGATAAACATATATTCTTTGAAGTAATTGACGATGGTCCTGGTATTGCACAGAAGTATAAGAAATTAGTATTTAAGCCAGGGTTTACTTCAAAGTATGATCAAACGGGAACACCGTCCACAGGAATTGGACTTTCTTACATAAACGAAATGGTAACAGAGCTCGGCGGAGAAGTGAGGTTAGAAGACCGAAAAACTGGAAGAGGGTGCAAGTTTATCGTTTGTTTACCGGAGTGTAGTTTAAAGCGGGAAGGGGAATAGATTTGTTTTATTATATCGTAGATGATGACGAAGTTTTCCGTTCGATGCTTTCGCAAATTATTGAAGATGGAGATCTTGGGGAAGTAATTGGAGAGTCGGAAGATGGAGCTTTTATTGAAGCGGACCAACTGAATTTTAAAAAAGTAGATATTTTGTTTATTGATTTATTAATGCCACTACGAGACGGGATTGAAACAGTTCGTCATATTGCGTCAGCTTTTACTGGGAAAATCATTATGATTTCTCAAGTTGAATCGAAGCAACTTATAGGTGAGGCGTATACACTTGGAGTAGAATATTATATTACAAAACCACTAAATAAAATTGAAGTTGTATCTGTTGTACGAAAAGTGATGGAGCGTATTCGCTTGGAGCGTTCTATACATGATATTCAAAAATCATTGAATAACGTTTTTAAGTGGGAACAGCCGCAAGTTCGAAATGAGCCAATACAAGAAGGGAAAAAAATAGCGGATTCAGGGCGCTATTTATTATCAGAACTCGGTATTGCGGGAGAGAACGGGAGCAAAGACTTACTTAGTATGTTGGAATATTTATATGGACAGGAAAAGGCACAAACATTTGAATTTGGATTTCCTGCGTTAAAAGATATTTTCCACCATATTACGATGAAAAAATTGGGGGATATAGCTTTAGATACGGATATTGATAAAGAGAAAAAAGCATCTGAACAAAGAGTGCGCAGAGCCATTTATCAGTCGTTAAATCATTTGGCCTCTTTAGGATTAACCGACTTTTCAAATCCGAAATTTGAAAGCTATGCGCCGAAATTTTTTGATTTCACTGTAGTTAGAAAACGGATGACAGAAATGACGAAAGATGAACTAGCATCTTCTGGTCATACACGAATTAATACGAAAAAATTTATTCAAGTATTGTATTTTGAGGCGAAACGGTTGATGGAGATAGAGTGAAGAAGGTGCTTATAAATAAGCATCTTTTTTTGTTAAATCAACATTTTATATTTTTCTAGATAGCATGTAAAATGTTAGATAAGAGAATATGGTTTGAGATTAAGGAAGTGTCAAAACAATGAGTTTTACATTAAATAAATCGATTATTAAAGAGGTATGCGGAGAGACCTCATATAAAAGAGGAGAGGCGTATTACCGATCAAATAAAGTAATTATTAATCGTTACGATGATAAAAAAGAGATTTGCGAAGCGACAGTAAAAGGAACTGAAGATTTTCATGTTACAGTAGAAAAAGCTAAAAAGGGTGATGTTGTTGCGAAATGTAGTTGTCCTTCATTAGCGTCTTTTCAAACGTACTGTCAACATGTTGCAGCAGTATTGATACAAATAAATTATAATCAGCAGACGGGTGGAATGCTCCCTGCTAGTCGCGAAAATATGAGCGGTAATGATCAATTAACAAGTGGGATGTTTCAATTGTTTGCAGACAAACCACTGAGGCCAAAAAGTAAACAACACCGTTTTGATACACGTGAAATACTCCATGTTGAATTTATTTGTACACCAGTAGTTACGAAACAAGGAGGAGCACTTCTAGCAATTCAGTTGAAACTTGCCAAAACGTATTTCGTAAATCGTATTAGAGAGTTTCTTTCTAAAGTGGAGAAAAGAGAGCTTTTTAATTGTTCCAGTGAGTTTACATATACACCAGATGTACATAGCTTTAAACAAGATACAGATGCGATTATTCAGCAACTTATTAAAATGTATCATAATGAAAAAATGTACGAGGAAGCGCTAGAAGTACATGCGAAACAAGATGACAGTATGATTTTAATACCGCCAGCTTCGTGGCAAGATATGCTTTCTTTACTTTCTAGAGTAGAATTTGTGAAACTTAATCAAAATGGACAATCTTTTCACGGTTTACAAATTTCAAAAGGACTACTTCCTTTACATTTTGAGTTTAATAAAGGGAGTAACGGTGGGTTTACACTTTATATTGATGGCTTACAACAAGTTGAGGTAATGGATACGTATAGTTATGCTCTATTTGGAGGGAAACTGTATCAGTTGAACGCTGAGGATTGCAAGCGACTTATCGAATTAAAAAAAATGATGAATCGCTCTAGTAGTAACCAATTATATATTCCGGTGGATAAGATGGAATATTTCGTAGCGAAAGTTGTACCAGGTTTAATGAAGTTAGGAACTGTACGAATAGATGAAGTAGTATCATATCGTGTTGAAACACCCGTATTAAAAGCGAAATTATATTTAGATAGAGTGAAAAATCGCTTGTTAGCGGGTCTTGAATTTCACTATGGAAACGTCATAATTAATCCGCTAGAAGAGGATGGACAGCCGTCTGTTTTTAATCGTGATGAGAAAAAGGAAAAAGAGATTTTAGACATTATGAGTGAAAGTGCCTTTGCGAAAACGGAAGGCGGTTACTTTATGCATAATGAAGAAGCTGAGTACAATTTTTTATATCATGTCGTTCCAACATTAAAAGGTTTACTAGATATTTATGCGACGACAGCAATCAAATTACGAATTCATAAAGGGGATACAGCTCCTCTTATTAGGGTGAGAAGAAAAGAAAGAATAGACTGGTTGTCATTTCGTTTTGATATAAAAGGAATACCGGAGGCGGAAATTAAAGGTGTATTAGCAGCTCTTGAAGAGAAACGTAAATATTATCGATTAGCGAACGGCTCTTTATTATCACTGGAGAGTAAAGAGTTTAATGAAATTAATCAATTTGTAAAAGAATCGGGTATTCGGAAAGAATTTTTACATGGTGAAGAAGTGAATGTACCGCTAATTCGGAGTGTAAAATGGATGAACGGACTTCACGAAGGAAATGTATTAAGTTTGGATGATTCTGTTCAAGAGTTAGTAGAAAATATTCAAAACCCGAAAAAATTAAAGTTTGCTGTTCCAAATACGTTACAAGCAGTAATGAGAGAATATCAAGTATATGGATTTCAGTGGATGAAAACACTCGCACATTACCGTTTTGGTGGTATTTTAGCAGATGATATGGGGCTTGGGAAAACACTGCAGAGCATTGCTTTTATAGATTCTGTTTTACCTGAAATTAGAGAGAAAGAACTGCCTATATTAGTGGTTTCTCCGTCATCTCTCGTTTATAACTGGCTTAGTGAGTTGAAAAAATTCGCCCCGCATATTAGAGCAGTTATTGCAGATGGAAATCAGGCAGAGCGCCGTAAAATTTTAAAAGATATGAAGAAATTTGATGTCGTAATTACGTCATATCCATTACTTAGAAGAGATATAAGATTGTATGCAAGGCCGTTTCATTCGCTATTTCTGGATGAAGCACAAGCGTTTAAAAATCCTACAACACAAACAGCAAGAGCAGTGAAAACGATTCAAGCTGAGTATCGTTTCGGACTTACGGGAACACCTGTAGAAAATTCATTGGAAGAGCTATGGTCTATCTTCCATGTCGTCTTCCCAGAATTACTACCAGGTAGAAAAGAGTTCGGTGATTTAAGACGTGAAGATATTGCGAAGCGCGTCAAACCTTTTGTATTAAGAAGGCTAAAAGAGGACGTTTTAAATGAGTTGCCAGATAAAATAGAGCATTTACAGTCATCGGAGTTGTTACCAGATCAAAAGAGACTGTATGCTGCTTATTTAGCGAAATTAAGGGAAGAAACGTTAAAGCATTTAGATAAAGATACGTTGCGCAAAAATAAAATTAGAATTTTAGCTGGTTTAACGAGACTACGCCAAATTTGTTGTCATCCTGCTTTATTTGTTGATGATTATAAGGGGAGTGCAGCTAAATTTGAACAACTGTTAGAGATTTTAGAGGAATGTAGAAGTACGGGGAAGAGAATTCTTATCTTTTCTCAATTTACGAAGATGCTTTCCATTATTGGTCGGGAGTTAAATCGTCAAGCGATTCCATACTTTTATTTAGACGGGAGTACACCTTCGCAAGAGCGTGTAGAGCTATGCAATCGGTTTAACGAAGGAGAAGGGGATCTATTTCTTATTTCTTTAAAAGCTGGTGGTACGGGCCTTAACTTAACTGGTGCAGATACAGTCATATTATACGATTTATGGTGGAATCCAGCTGTTGAACAACAAGCAGCGGATAGAGCATACCGAATGGGACAAAAAAATACAGTGCAAGTTATTAAGTTAGTTGCTCATGGGACAATTGAGGAAAAAATGCATGAACTTCAAGAGAGTAAGAAAAATTTAATCGCTGAAGTGATTGAGCCAGGAGAAGAGAAATTATCTTCTATAACTGAGGAAGAAATTCGAGATATTCTTATGATTTAATATGGAAAAAGCTATGCTTTCAAACTTATGAGAGCATAGCTTTTTTGTTGTAATAATTATATTTTGTTTTGTACAAAGTAAAGAAATCAAATGCTATTTAGATTACTTCTTTGTGCCTTTACTTTTGTATGGCTTTGCAGCTTTCTTTTTCTTTGCGCTTGATTGCCAACGGTTCCATCCTTTACTTCCTGTGCCTTGTCCTACACCTTTTTTCGGTTTTGCTTTCGTTTTGCTCATATAATCACTCCGTTATATAAAAAATCTTATTTGATAATAGTCAATGATTTAGAAAATACTCTTGATAAATGACTATGTTTGCTTTAAGTAAAAACAAACTGCTTGAATGGTATAGTATATCATGAATTTGCAAGTAAACTGAAAGGAATTACAAAGAAAATGAAAATAATAAGAAATACTGCGGATTCTATTTTTCGAACGATTACATTACTTGTTGTGTATATGTTAGTTTCGGTTAGTGAAACGTTTTTTGGATTGACGAGGCAAAAGAAATAAAGACGCTATATTAAAAACAATCAATAAAGCCGTAAAATAGAGAATTGAAAAATATTTTAAAACTTTTTGTTGACTTTCTCGATTTTTTGTATAGAATAATCATTAATAAAATGTTTCAGAGATGTGACAACAAAACGACTATGAAAGGACGAGTAGTAGTAGGACGTAGTCTAAGCGAGTCAGGGGTGGTGTGAGCCTGATACGAAGCCTATTATGAAGAACCTCCTGGAGTTGCTAACCGAAATCCTTTATAGGAAAGTAGACTTAGCCGGGAACTTCGCCGTTACAAGAAGAACAGTATCGAGATACTTCATCTCCGTACTGTATAAGTGAGCAACCTCTGTTGCTAATTTGGGTGGTACCGCGGAACCAAAGCCTTTCGTCCCAGTTTTTTGGGGAAGAAGGGCTTTTTTTGTTGGCTTCTTTTCACAACATCCAAACATTTTAGGAGGAAACCACCATGTATCAATCATTAATGACAGTAAGAGAGACTCAAATTGCAATTAAGGAAGTTAAAACATTTTTCGAGGATCAATTAGCAAAACGTCTTGGACTATTCCGCGTATCTGCACCATTATTCGTAACGAAAAAATCAGGATTAAACGATCACTTAAACGGTGTAGAACGTCCAATTGAATTTGATATGTTACATTCAGGAGAAGAATTAGAAATTGTTCATTCACTAGCGAAGTGGAAACGATTTGCAATACATGAATATGGATATGAAGCTGGTGAAGGTTTATATACAAACATGAACGCGATTCGTCGTGATGAAGAACTTGATGCAACACATTCCATTTATGTTGACCAATGGGATTGGGAAAAAATCGTTCAAAAAGAATGGCGTACTGTAGAATACTTGCAAGAAACAGTAAAAATAATTTATGGAATATTCAAAGATTTAGAAGATCACTTATTTGAAAAATACCCGTTCCTTGGAAAGTATTTACCGGAAGATGTTGTTTTCATTACTTCCCAAGAACTAGAAGATAAATATCCAGAATTAACACCGAAAGATCGTGAACATGCAATTGCGAAAGAACACGGTGCAGTCTTTATTATCGGAATTGGTGATGTGCTTCGTTCAGGTGAAAAGCACGATGGACGCGCAGCTGATTATGATGATTGGAAATTAAACGGTGACATTTTATTCTGGCACCCAGTACTTCAATCTTCATTCGAACTATCATCAATGGGAATTCGTGTTGATAGTAAATCACTTGATGAACAATTAACGAAAACGGGTGAAGACTTCAAACGTGAGTATGATTTCCATAAAGGTATTTTAGAAGACGTACTACCATTAACAATCGGCGGTGGTATTGGACAATCAAGAATGTGCATGTACTTCTTACGTAAGGCACATATCGGTGAAGTTCAATCTTCTGTATGGCCTGACGATTTACGCGATGCTTGTAAGAAAGAAAACATTCATCTGTTTTAATAATAGAAGTGAGAGAGAATAGCTCAAATATAGAGCTATTCTCTCTTTTTTATTAAATGCGAACTTTTTTTGAAAATATTTTCACTTCAGCAATGTATATTTCAGTAAAAGTTTTTTATAAAACATCACTTACTTTTTTGTCACTTTACACTATGCAAACAGCTTTTTATTTAATAGGAAGGAAATAGATTAATATGATTTTTTATAAGCTTTACTGAAAATATTAAATTAGCCCATGTGTACTAAAGGTTCAATTTTCGCCATAAATGATTGATGAAGTGCTTCAACACCTGTTACTAAATGAAGGCGGTCGATAACGACAGACACTTTAATTTCTGATGTACTTACCATTTTAATATGAATATCTTCTTCTTTTAAAGTAGTGAACATATTAGCAGCAACCCCCGGATTAGATACCATACCAGATCCTACAATTGATACTTTTGCTAAATGATTTTCATGTTCTACAGACCCATAGTGAAGAGTTTCTTGATATTGTTCTAACACTTCTAAAGTCTCTCTTAAATCATTAGAGTGAATTGAGAAGGAGAGGTGAACAGTTCCTTCATTTGTAATACTTTGAATAATAATATCTACATTAATATGTGCCTCTGCTAATGTAGAGAAAACTGTTGAAAGTGAACCTTGTTCTAATCCTTTAATTGTAACGCGTGTAATATTATCTTCAAATGCAATACCTTTAACGATTGATTGTTGTTCCATGTTACATTCTCCTTTTACAATTGTTCCGTTTTCTTGTTCCATACTTGAGCGAACTTCTAAAACGACATTATGATTTTTAGCAAATTCAACAGCACGTGGATGTAATACACCAGCACCGAGATTTGCAAGCTCTAACATTTCGTCATAAGAAATTTCATCTAATTTGTAAGCATCTTGTACAACTCGTGGGTCTGTCGTATATACACCTGTCACATCTGTATAAATATCACATTTTTTCGCTTTTAATGCCGCCGCTAATGCAACAGCTGTCGTATCAGAACCACCACGGCCAAGCGTTGTAATTTCATTTTCTTCACTGATTCCTTGGAAACCAGCTACGATAACAATCGTACCTTCAGCAAGATAAGACTGAATTCGATCTGTATTAATATCAGTAATCCGTGCACTACTATGTACAGATTCAGTCGTAATACCAGCTTGCCATCCTGTTAATGAAATTGCGTTATAACCTTTTGCTTGTAGTACCATTGTTAATAATGAAATAGTTACTTGTTCTCCTGTCGATAGAAGCATATCCATTTCACGTTTGCTTGGATTTTCAGCAATGGCGTTAGCAAGTGCTACAAGTTCATCTGTACTTTTCCCCATTGCTGAAACGACAGAGACAATGCTATGACCTCGTTCATATTCTTCAATAATTAAATTTGCTACATGTTGAATGCGTTCAATGCTCTCGACAGAAGTACCACCAAATTTTTGTACAATCGTTTCCATTACGAATTCCTTCTTTCGTCCATTTTTAAGAATAGATTAGGACATATACAAATCCCAATATTCCTGTAGTTACCAGAGAGAAAAGCAAAAAACACCATCTCAAATAAGTGAGGATGGTGCTGTTACAGGAAAAGGGAAACAGAAAACGGAGCTAATAAAAAAACCGCCAAAAAAGGAATATCATAAAGATGATATCTCTTTTTTGTAGATAGCTCTTCATACGCACACGTCTGTACATATGACAGTTCTGTTTCTATTCGAAAACAGCCCCAATTGATAAATGCAGAGAAATTTATCAATTTCGGCAACACTTCCTTTCATCTAATTTCATAGACATCTCTGTGTCTCCATTAGAATACTCATAAGTATTGCAACCTCTATCTCACGTTTTAGGCGAGAGTGTTTGATTTATGAAGTTGTTGGTAACATTTGTTTTATAATAATTTAAATTTTTCAGGGAATCAAGTGTTTTATATATATTTTCAAAATTCTTTCTTTTCCGAAAAAAAGTTTGTGAAAAATGTAGCAAAATAAATTTATTATATGTACATTAAAAATATAGAGTATAGGAGGTGGAAGCATGAAAAGGAAAAGGTCTATTTATGTTGCGACAGAGATGAAAACAACAATGGAGAAATTATGGGAATATACGCAAGAACCAGACATACATACAGAGTGGGATGCTCGTTTTACTGAAATTTCTTATTTAGAGAAGAAAGAGGGAGAACCGCAGAAGTTTTTATATAAAACAAAGATCGGTTTTGGACTTGAAATAGCCGGAGAAGGGGAATCGATAGGTGAAATAAGAAAAGAAACTGGTGAACGGATTTCTTCTTTGAAATTTTGGACAGAAAATACATTATCACTTATACAAATAGGGCGTGGTTATTGGAAGTATACACCGCATAAAGAGTGTATTCATTTTGAAACGCAATATGATTATGATACGAGATTTGGTCATATAGGAAATGTGATCGATTCATATATGTTTCGTCCTTTATTAGGATGGGCGACAGCATGGAGTTTTGACGCTTTAAAATTGTGGCTAGAAAAGGAGCTGCATCCTAGTCTACTAATTAGAAGAACGATTACGTATTGGCTCGTTTGTTTTTTATTTGCTTTCGTATGGATATATCAAGGGATTGTCCCAAAAATAATCTTTAGCCATCCAGAAGAAGTGAAGATGCTTTCAATACTAATTGGGTCGAATGAGAGTAGTATTTTTATACTTAAAATAGTTGGGTTGTTAGAAATAATATGGGGTGTTATGTGGTTATTGCCACTTCAAAAACGAAAGTTGTTTATATTACATATTGGTATGTTAATAGGTTTAACTATAGTGGCAGGATTTACGAATATCGCAAGCTTTACACAACCGTTTAATCCAATTACATTAAACCTCCTTTTAATAGGATTATCGATTGTAGGTTATATAAATAGCTTTGATTTGCCAAGCGCAAAAAATTGCAAGCGGATGAGAAAGGGATAAATGTATGGCTAATATTTACGAAAGACTATTAGGGGATTCTTATAAGAAACTTCATCCAAAATTACAGAAACGCTATGAGATTACAGAAGAATATAGCTTCATCGGAGAAGGGAAGATGGATGAAATTTACGGAGGTTCTTTTTTCGTTAAAATGATATTAAAAATTGCATCGAAGTTCCGAATGTTTTTTTCTGAGCGGGGGCAAGAAGTTCCGTTTACGATACATAATTCCGCTGAGCGGGATGAACATGGAAATGAATTTGTACGGTGGAATCGTACCTTTTATTTTCATAATAAGAAAAGATATTTTAACGCCGTTATGCAGCTGGATGAAGAAGAAAATAAAATTGTTGATTATTTTGGTGAACCACATTTACTCGTTTCTACATTGAATTTTTATATTGATGATATGGGGGCAATGCATATTTCTTCTTCTAAACAATGGTTTTATATGTTTAGAAGAAAAATACCATTACCGAAATTTTTATACGGAGAAGCAAAAATTGTTGAAAGCTATGATGAAACACTACAATGTTTTCTAATTCATGTACAAGTACGAAATCCGTTAATTGGGTCACTATTTTCATATAAAGGAACATTTGTGGAAAGGAAATAAACGAAATGAAAAATATAATATTTGGACTTGCTTGTTATATTGTTTTTCTAATATGTGAGTGGTCGAATATAAATCCTGTTGAAGCAATTATATTATTATCTGTTTTATTATTTATACCGATGTCTTTTTGTATTATTGATAAAAAAACAAGAAATGAATCGTATTTATTATTGTATAAATTCGTATCGTTTTTATATCCAGTTGCAGCAATTTGTGCAATGCTAGCTTTCGTAACAAATCATTTTGTTTTTGCACTCCTTTGGTTTATATATACAGGAATTATCGCGTTATTTGGTGTTAGTAGGTTGCTAGAAAGAGGATGGAAGCCTTTAGAAGAAACAGCTATAGATAGTGCGTTTATTTATTTGTTTTTAGGAGGTTTTTGGTTTTTTGCTTCAGTATGGAAGCTTAAAATTATGAATTTTAGTTCAGATATAGTTTTACTTACAGCTGCACATTTTCATTACTCAGCATTTCTATTACCACTATCAGTTGGATTACTTGGAAGAATAAGAGAAAAGAGAAGTAAACTTTATGATGCTATTACACTTATCATCGTTATTTCTCCAATGACAGTTGCTATAGGAATTACATATTCGAGGATATTTGAATTTTTTGCAGTTGTGCTATATTTATGTGCTATTTATGGATATGGTATTTACGTTTGGCGAACGAAATTTAATTCGATTACTGCAAAGGTGCTCTTAATTATTTCGTCAAGTACGCTCATGGTAACGATTATGTTCTCGCTCATATACTCATATGGAAATTTGAAACAAGTAATGACAATTACAATTGCACAAATGGTTTGGATTCACGGTGTTGTAAATGGAATTGGAGTAGCGTTACCGGCATTTGTCGGCTGGATGGTTGAAAAGAGTGTTCCGAATTATAAATATTACGGGAAACCCATGAGCCAATTAAAAGGGAGTTCTACAGTCGGAGAGATGTTTTTACATAATCAAAACGTAATAGATAGTAAAGAATATAGTGGAATAGTTGAAAAAATGAATGATTTCCATAGTGATACATTTCATAAAACGAAGATACCTGTAAGTATTATTCAATTTTATGAGAATACGAAAGAGTATCATTTACAAGCAAACATTAGCTGGGCACGTTGGTTTCGTCCATTCGCATCTTGTTATGAAAAAATAAGTAAACGTGTAGGACAAATACATTTAGGAATGGGCGACAAGTGGGAAACGATGCATGGCTCTATCGTTAGTGTTATAGATGAGAAAGATGGAAGGGAAAACGTAAGAGCTTGGCTAAGACAAAATGAAGAAGGAGAGTCTATTTTTGTAGCCCTTTACTCAAAACATACACACGAGAATGAGACATATATGAATATCGGATTACCTTTACCATATTCGAATATGACGGGTATTTTGAGATTACGCAATGATAATGATGATTTAATCATTACTAGTAAGTTAAGAGAAAACGGTAAGGGAGATGAGGGGATTTATTTATATACTCGTTTTTTAACAATGCGATTACCGTTAGCAGAGACTTTTATCATTAAAGAGAGCGCTGATCACACTTTAACAGCTCACCATAAAATGTGTCTATTCGGAATGGAGTTTTTACATATTCATTATAAAATTAACAAAATTGAGAAGAAATAAGAAAAGCTTGGAGAGGTTTCCAAGCTTTTTTTATGGATAATTGTTAAATGGATATGTGTATACCTTCTGGATAATTTAACAGATTAGGAGATTTCATTTGCGATATCTTATTATTACGTTGAATTATACTCGTATTGTTTTGGAGTAGGGTGAGTTTGATTCTTGAATTTTTTTGGTAATTTTATCCTAATATGAATTATTTCGTATATAATTAAAAGTGTAATAGTTTTAATTTTCTGCATTCAATTCAAGTATTAGGGGTATCGGAAAAGAGGAGAGAAAAATGCAAGGGGAAGTACAAACAGAAAAAGGTTTAGGATATGTCGGCAAATTACTGTTGCCAGTTAAAGTGTCACGGCATTTTAAGTTTTTGTGGATTGGACAATTGTTTTCAACATTAGGGAGTTCTATAACAATGGTTATTTTGCCAGTCGTTGTATACTCATTAACTGGTTCAACAGTTGTAATGGGGATGACTATGGCAATGTATATGCTACCTAATATTCTTGCTTTACCGTTTGCAGGGTTAGTTGTAGATCGAATTGACCGAATAAAATTAATGTTATTTACAGATATAATCCGCTCTATATTAATGCTATTACTTGCATCGCTTATATTTATGGATTTGTTAACGATTACACTTTTATATGTCCTCGTTGCCTTATACGGACTTATGGAAGGGATATTCCAGCCAGCATATTCTGCTGTGAGGGCGAAAGTATTCGTACCTGAAATTCGTAATGCAGCTAACGCACTCACACAAATGAGTAATCAAGGCATACGGTTAATTGGACCAGCACTTGGTGGATTAATCGTTTCAGTTACATCTGCAGGAATAGGATTTGGACTAGATGCAGCAACGTACTTATTATCATTTTTATGTTTATTATTTTTAAAAGAAATTAAGTTTAAAAAAGTAAAATCGATTGAAAGGAATAAGGTCGATTACAAAACAGATTTTATGGAGGGCGTTTTAGTTCTAAAAAGTCATCCGTGGCTGTGGATTACAATTTTAGTTTTTTCTTTCGTGAATATTTGTTATGCCGGCATTATCGTCGTATTAATTCCATGGTTGTTTAATGTTCATCATCATTTTGATGCTTACGTTTACGGACTAGGAATGGCATCTTCTGGTGGTGGGGCTGTAATAGCTGCACTAATGTTTGGCGGGAAGCAGCAGTGGCAGAAGAGGGGATTGCTTGCTTATGGAGGTGTGTTAATAAGTGGGCTGGCACTTTTAATTATGCCTTTCATTTCTTGGGCACCTGTTTTAATAGTTTTAATGGCAATTGAAGGGTTCGGTATGATGATATTTGGCCTTATTTGGGAAACGAGTTTACAAGAGCTCGTGCCGGAAG
Source organism: Bacillus sp. NPDC094077 (assembly GCF_050279465.1). Lineage (NCBI taxonomy): Bacteria > Bacillati > Bacillota > Bacilli > Caryophanales > Bacillaceae > Bacillus > Bacillus sp. NPDC094077. The sequence goes on from NZ_JBNNUF010000011.1 coordinate 100,939, forward strand.
AAGCTTTCGGAAGAGTAGCAAGTCTAGATATGTTAGGATCATTTGCATTATTGCCACTAGGATATGTAGTTGTTGGTTGGTTAGCGAATGTAATAGGCGGAGAGGTAACTATACTAATGCTAGCACTATTAGTAATCTTTACAATTGCAATTGCGGTATCTGTTCCAAGTATTCGTAAGTTTGATTAATAATTTAGATTAAAATGAAAGGAGTTATCTTATATGGTTGTACATTACCTCAACGATTTTTTAGTATCGGAACTAGAAGACGTATATGTTGTAAAAGAACAGGTATTTGATGCGAAGAATTTCACTGTATATATTGTGACTCCTGTTGATAATGAAATAGAGTATGAACGACTCATATTACTGAAGCATTTTTCTAATGAAGAGCCTTCTGTACATATTTGGGAAACAGGTATTTGTAAGGAAGCAACGAAAATGGAAATTGCAAACGAAGTGACAGAAGCGATCCAATCTGGTTTCATAAACAAAGACTAAGCCATAAAGCAAGGCTTAGTCTTCATTAAATACAAATGTTTGTTTCATTTTCTTACCCTCATTTACCGGATGACCGCTGTAAGAGAAATTCTTCTCTTCCCAAGTGATAACGACTTTAAAATTATGGCTATTAAAGTCTAATGGAAATACCATGTAGTCAAAGCTTGTATGACTTTCAGAAATGTTTACATCAGATGTAGTAGGTTTAAAGGTAGCTTTAGATGTAGGATTGTTATCAAGTATTTCCACAGATACATTTGATACATCATTACCGATGTTTTTTACGAATAAACTATACGTATCATATATACCTTGTTTTGGCTGGATTGCTTGTTTGTTTGAGTTATGAGATTTATCAATTTCGATATACCATTGTTTAGACTTTGACACAATTGGTAGCGACTGAAATGTGTAAGCACTAGCTTGCATTGGTAGTGCGATACAGATAAGCACAAAGAGAGAGAATATTATTCGTTTCATCTTTATAGAACTCCCATTCTGTAATGGATTTATTGGTTATTATCTTCTCTTTGTGATTGAATATACCATATAATGTAAGGTGGAGTGTTAGGAATCATTATATTATTTACCATGACTATATTCGGCATAGTTGTGTATGTAGTAAGAAAAAATAAATTTGTTTTTTCTATACTTAATTTCCTACTATTATGCGGGATTATTTTATCGATTTCTTTAATTTCTGGTATATATGATCCGTATGCTGATACACATTCGATTCAATCGAAATAAATGAAATAGTGAACATAGGGGAAATGTGTGTTGAGAATAGTAGTAATCATTGGCTTTACAATGTTTTCTTATTTTTTACCAGAAGGGGGATTTCACCTATAATTCGCTTCTAGTATAGGTGATGTAATAAGGCTTCAATTTTTTGTGTCGTAATATAAAGGACAGCTCAAAATAAGTCAAAATGAAAGTGAATATGAAAAAATTCCCAAAAATATGTTAAAATAACATTGTCATACAACAAGGGGGATTTGTTTTATGGAAAATGGGCATCTTGCTAAAGTGGATTTAACGAAAAAAAATGAATCGAAATCTAAGTACAATAAGAAACTCGAAAGATACCAAAGACGTTTATTAGCGCTGCAGCAAATTTTAAAAGAAGAAAAAATTGCGGTTATGCTCGTTATGGAAGGTTGGGATGCGGCAGGTAAAGGTGGAGCGATTAAGCGGGTGACGGAGCACCTTGATCCACGCGGTTTCCAAGTAACTCCAATTGGAGCACCTGCACCTCATGAAAAACGGTACCATTATTTGCAACGTTTCTGGAGGAAAATTCCTCAGTACGGGCAAATTACTATTTTTGATCGTTCATGGTACGGCCGTGTGTTAGTTGAACGTGTTGAAGGTTTTGCTACAAAGGAAGAGTGGAAGAGAGCATATGATGAGATTAATGATTTTGAAAAACTATTAGCAGATGACCATTACATAATAGGGAAGTTCTTCTATCATATTAGTAAAGATGAACAGTTAAAGAGGTTTAAAGATAGAGAGAAAAATCCTTTGAAAAGATGGAAAATTACAGACGAAGATTGGCGTAATCGTGAAAAATGGGATGATTATGTCGAAGCGATGGAAGAAATGTTTGAAAAAACAAATAAGCCAAATGCTAAATGGCAAATTATCGCGAGTAATGATAAATTATACGCACGTTTGAAAACATTGAAAGTGATTATTTCATTAATTGAGGAATATTTCTTAGAGCATGGTATAGAATTACCTTCTTATTATTATGAAATAAAAGAAGGTAAGACAGAGGACTTTGAAACTAATCAAGATGTAGTTATAAAATAGTACAAAGCTTGAATATGAAATATAAAGAAGAACCATCCTGTAACTTTGGGAAACCAAATTACAGGATGGTTTTTTTATTTAGAAACATTTTACAATTTACAGAATAAGGTATATAATCAACAATCATATTAACATTGTTAATATGATTGTTGATTATATACTACACGTGGGGGTTTTATTTTGAAGGGAAGAGATGTTGTTTTAGGTTTATTAATGGAAAAGGAATTGTCTGGTTATGATATTAAAATTGTGTTCGAAGACGTATTTACTCATTTTTTTGATGGGAGTTTTGGTATGATTTATCCAACTTTAAGACAATTGGAAAAAGAGGGGAAAATAAAAAAAGAGGTTGTTATGCAAGAAGGGAAACCGAACAAGAAAATGTACTTTATTACAGATGAAGGGCGTGAAGAGTTTTATCAATACATGCAAACGGATGTAGAGAAAGACGTTTTACGTTCGGATTTTTTAATGAGAATGTACTTTGGTAATTATAGTGATGATACGATGATAAAAAAATGGATTGAAGACGAAATTAAAAGGAAAGAAGCGTATATTGCGGATCTTCGTTTGAAATATGAAAAGTGGAGAGAAGGTATTACTTTTGTTGAGGAAATTTCACTCGATGTAGGTATTGCATCGTATAGTGCGCAAGTAGAGACGTTGAAGAGAAAATTAGAACAGTTAGAAGCGAAAGAAAATAATAAAACAGAAGAATGAAAAATACGCTCACAATAAATAAAGGGGTAGATGAACATGGAGCAATCAAAGGGTATTAAGATTGTCTTTTTAATGTGTTTAGGTATCTTTCTTTGTATGATTGATACGACAATTATGAATATAGCTTTACCGGCAATACAATCGAGTGTAAATACTTCATTAGAAAAGATGTCATGGGTATTAAATGTTTATACAATGACAATTGCAGTACTCGCCATTCCGTTAGGACGGATAGCTGATATTTTTGGGAAAGCAAAGATGTATATTCTTGGTTTGGTGATTTTTGGTGGCGGATCAGTACTTTGCGCTTTTGCTAATACAGGTGATTTTCTCATTTTTTCTCGTTTTATACAAAGTGTTGGCGCTGCAATTTTATTTCCAACAAGTATGGTAATTGGTGTATCAGCTATGCCATTAGCTAAGAGGCATGTTGCACTTGCAATATTAGGAATAACACAAGGATTATCAGCGGCGATGGGACCAGTAATAGGCGGAATTATTACGCAAAATTTAGGATGGAGATGGGTGTTTTTCGTCAATGTTCCAATTTGTATAATAGGAATTGTTTTATGTAGTATCATGCTACAAATAAAAAATGAAGAACGTATTATCTCAAAAATAGATTGGATGGGACTTTTTCTAAGTAGCTCAGCAATTTTTTCATTTACTCTCATATTAGTAAAAGGTAATACATGGGGATGGCAAAGTAATATTGCTTTGTCTTGTTATGCAATTAGTGCTATTTCTCTTATTCTATTTGTTTTAGTGGAACGAAAGATTCATAATCCGATGGTGAACTTAAAATTATTTAAAGATCGAATGTTTGTAGGAGCATCTATTGTTGTTATATTAAGTAATTTATTTTTAATCGGAGTTACTGTACTGCTTCCAACCTTCCTGACTAAAATACAATACCGTACGGAAATTGAAGCTGCTTTTTTAGTGACACCTATTTCAGCGATGATATTTCTTGTTTCGCCAGTTGCAGCAACTTTAATAAAAAAACTGGGGAAAGTAGCTATTATTTTGTCGGGATTTCTTGTTATGGGCCTAGCGTATTATTGGTTACAAATGATTGACGTCAATTCAACAAATATAGAAATTATTATTCCATGTATGATATTAGGTGCTGGATATGGCTTAGTAGTGGGACCAATTACTGTTTTAAGTGCATCTTCGTTTGAAGGGGAATTATTAACTGCTTCTCAAAGTGTTGTCTCGATGTTACGACAAGTTGGAATTGTATTAGCGGTCGCAATATTTGTATCTAACTTAACTCACAATTTAACTGTAAATAAAGAGAATGTATATCGTTATGCAGAAGAAAAAGTGCGGAATATTCATGTGAATAGTGCCGAGCAAGCTGAGATTTTACAAATGATTAAAGAGAAAATAGAGAATCAAAGTTTAGAGTCTAACATAAATAAGAAACAAAATGAAATTACAATGGGATTAAGTAAAGAGAAAAAGGAAGAAGTAATTCATAAAAAGACGGATGAAATATTAAGCGGGATTCCAGTAGAATATCGAGATATGAAAAGAGAAGAAGTAATAATGCAAGTAATAAAAGAAGTTGAAAAGCAAGAGGAAAGTGTAAAGAAAGAAGTACTCGCATTTTCAAATGATGTAAGTCAGTATGCCAAAAATAAGATGGCTATGAGCTTTACTGATTTATATAAAGCAAGTGTTCCAGTTATTTTAATTTGTGCTTTAGTAAGTTTGTTGTTTTTGGAAGGGAAGGCTTTCAGTAAAAGAAGAGGGAAAAAGAGTAGTAGGGGAATTGTAAGAGAAATAGGCTAAATATGAATTGCATTCTAATTATCGAAAGTTGGCTATTAACAAGGGAAAGAACTCCACGGTAACGGGTGAAACGTAAACTGTGGAGTTCTTTCCTTTGTACTTATAGGTATATGTATCATTGTCATTAAGTATTTGCTTCCATTCATTATCTTTCAAGATCATGTTTTCGAATCTAAGAAAGATAAACTGTATAGTATGAATAAGTTGTATAAGTATTTTTTACATGCAAAGAATGGGCACGTATCAAGTTCAAATAAAGGATGTATAATATTATTTTTATAGGATTCTACATATGTTTTTCAAAGGGGGTTCTTTATATGTCTATAAAACATATAAATCTGGTGATTCGATTTTTTCTAGAACTATGTGCTCTTGCATCACTATGTTATTGGGGCTTTCGATTTTGGGAAAATGTATATGTAAAATATGTTTTTGGTATTGGTTCACCACTACTTTTTGCGATAATATGGGGGATTTACATTGCACCTAAAGCATCATTGAAAATGCCAGAACCATATAGGTTTATGTTAGAAACTATATTGTTTGGAGTTACCTCGGTTGCTCTATATGTTGTTGATCAAACAACCTTTGCTATTATTCTTGCAGTGGTATTTATAATAAATCGCATGTCATGTAGTCTCATACTGTATTTTAATGCTAAGTTTCTTCACGAAAGAAACTTAGCATTATTTAAAGTGGAGGAGTAATGAAATATGAAAAAATTTAAGTGTTATAAATTTGGGGATTTTGTTGTTCTATAGTACATTAACAAGAGGTATTAGTTTTATAGAGAGGGTGAGGAAATGAGAGATACAGCAGGTGCTTCAATAAGTAATCATATGTATACAGAAGAAGACCAACAAAAATTATATAAACGAACATTAATAATCGTCAGCATTTCACAAATGTTTGGCGGGGCGGGATTAGCTGCTGGAATTACAGTAGGTGCACTTCTTGCGCAGCAAATGCTTGGAACAGATGCATATGCAGGTTTACCGGCTGCTATGTTTACGTTGGGATCTGCGGTAGCGGCTTTCATAGTAGGAAAGCTTTCGCAACGATATGGACGCCGAGTAGGACTTGCAACAGGTTTTATGGTAGGTGGACTTGGGGCTATTGGAGTTGTATTGGCAGCTTTAACAAATAGTATTATTCTTTTACTAGTCTCTTTACTCATATATGGTGCAGGTACAGCTACGAATCTACAAGCTCGTTATGCTGGTACGGATTTAGCGGATAAGAAGCAACGAGCAACTGCTATTAGTATTACGATGGTGATGACGACTTTTGGTGCAGTTGCAGGACCAAATTTAGTGGGAGTAATGGGAAGTTTTGCTCATTCTATTGGAATTCCTGAACTTGCTGGGCCGTTCATCTTATCAGCGGCAGCTTTCATACTTGCGGGTCTTGTACTTTTCGTTATGCTTCGTCCAGATCCATTAATTATTGCTAACATAATAGAAAAATATAAACAAGAACATACATATAAAGGGCAACCAATAACAGAAGAAATGATAGAAAATAAACGTGGTGTTACTGTTGGAGCAATCGTAATGATACTTACTCAAGTGGTGATGGTTGCGATTATGACGATGACGCCAGTTCACATGGGACACCATGGTCATGGATTAAGTGCAGTAGGTCTTGTGATTGGTTTTCATGTAGGTGCAATGTATCTTCCATCTCTCGTTACAGGGATGTTAATTGATAAAATTGGCCGAACTACGATGAGTATAGCTGGTGGAGTGATTTTACTTGCAGCGGGTGTCACAGCTGCGATAGCACCGAGTGATTCTTTAATATTATTAATTGTTGCTCTTTCTTTACTTGGATTAGGATGGAACCTCGGATTGATTAGTGGTACAGCACAAATCGTTGATTCCACAACTATTTCTACACGTGCTAAAACACAAGGGAAAATAGATGTTTTTATTGCGTTAGCCGGAGCTTCAGGTGGAGCGATGTCAGGAATGGTAGTAGCTAATTCCAGTTATGCCGCATTATCATTAGCGGGAGGAGTGTTAGCATTATTGCTGATTCCTGTTGTGATATGGTCTCGGACTGGTAAATAAATTTCATATAATTAAAAAGAGGTTCTAGTTATTTTCTAGAACCTCTTTTTAATATGTTTAACTTAAATCCCACTCCACAATAAGCCCTAAATGCGTAAGCCCACCGCCAAATCCGTATAGTAAAAGTGTGTCTCCATTATTTAATTTTCCTTTTTTTCTAGCTAAATCTAAAGCGAGTGGAATGGAGGCTGAAGATGTATTCCCCATATATTTCACACTTGTTAAAGTCTTTTGTATTGGAATTTCAGATTTCTCACAAATAGATTCAATCATTCGTAAGTTAACACTGTGTGGTACGAACCAGTCTATATCATCTATTTGCATATTTGCGGTATGTAATAATTTTTTTATACCTGCAGGCACCGTGCGTGTTGCCCATTTATATACTTCTCTCCCATTTTGAACGATTTTTTCATTTGTTTGCAGTGGTGTGCCATTCATAGTAGTAGATAAGTTTGTTCTGTATAGATGAATACCACCATCACCGTTTGTTCCCATATGAGTACCGATAAAGCTTGGTTTGTTTTCATCTCTTTCTAATAAAAGAGCTCCAGCACCATCACCGAACAAAATACAGGTCGTTCTATCGGTGTAATCAGTAACTTTCGATAATGTCTCTGTCGCTATGACAAGTACTTTTTGATGTGATCCAGAAGTGATTAAGCTATTACCGACGTGCAGACCATATGTGAAACCAGCGCAAGTCGCGTTTAAATCAAAAGCTAGTGTATGAGGTATGTTGAAGTATTGTTGTATTTGGCAAGCAACACTAGGGAAAGCATAGTCAGCAGTAGTTGTAGCGACGATGATACAGTCGACATCTTCTAAGCTTTTCTTAAATGCTGTACATAAATTTTCAATTGCTTTAATGGCTAAGTGAGAGGAGTATTCTTCTTCACTAGCGATTCTTCTTTCCTTCATTCCTGTTCTTTGCACAATCCATTCATCATTCGTATGGACCATCTTTTCTAAATCGTTATTAGACAATACTCGATCTGGAACATAAGTACCAATTGCGGTAATACGAGATTTAGAATTCATAGGAACATCTCCTAACTTATTTTTATAACCTGATACTAATATCAGGTTATAAAAATGTCAATAAAGACTTTTATTGTATTGAAACAATAATGTTTAATTCACTGTGGAGGAATTTGGCGAGTGGCGTAAAAATAATATACGAGAAGTTTCTAAAATTGATAATGAAGGGAGTTGAGCTCCTTGAAAAGAATTTTGCGCATGTTGCCTGTTGTAATTATTTGTATTTTTATTATTTTTTTAGATAAATCTTATGCGTGTGATTGTATCAACGTATCAGCAGAAGATGCATTCAAAAAAAATGATGTAGTGTTTGAGGGGAAAGTAATTGAAGTTGGTAGGAAAGAGGGGGTTGGAACTGAAATATTATTTGAAGTGAAGAACATTTGGAAAGGGACAAGTTCTTCGCAAATTATTATTTATACAAATGGTGGCGATTGTGCCTTTCACTTTTTAGAGGGAGGAGAGTATTTAGTGTTTTCCTCTAAAAGAGGGGAAGAGAAATACTTATACACACATAGTTGCAGTGGAACAAAGAGATTAGATGAAGCAGAGGTGGAGAAAACGGCTTTAAGTCATATTGCAAAAGGGTCTGTTCCGACGAAGAAAGTAAATTTAAAAGGTGAAATGGTGAGCAGTTTAAGTTTGTGGCAAGTTGCTATGATTTTCATAGGCCTGTTATTGATAATTGCTTTTGTTATTTTTATTGTGAGACAAATTCGCAAAAAATGACGATTAAAGTAAATATATATAGATTTTCTTTTTGTTTCTATAGGTGGTTTAACCTTGTGAAAGCGAATTACTTATGCTACACTTTATGTAACTTAAAATGAACGGAGGGGCTTCCTTTGATCTTAATCAGATTACGTCTCAATACTTTGTGCCGATAATTGAATAGCGCTCAAAGGCTCTGTCTGTGTACAGAGTGAACGGGATTGGTCTGCCTATTTTAAAGGAACCCTTTATTAAGCTCATATGTGAAAAAGAGGGAGGGACGAATACGCCCTCTTTTTGTTTTGCCTTTAAAAATAGAATGAGATAGTATAGGTGAACACTTGTTGTGGATACGTATATTACCTTGGGACTTATTGACTATGAGATAGGGTGAAAGTATAACTTTCTTCTATTTCTTTGGTGAACCCTTATCCGTTTACGAAAGCACAGGCAGTGACCTGTGCTTTTTATTTACGTAATCGAAATGGAGGAATAAATATATGGAAGAATTATTACAAAGAGCAGTTTTAGTTGGTGTAAATTTAGGTAATGAAAGTGATTTTGCATATTCAATGGAAGAGTTAGAAAATCTTGCGGAAGCTTGTGATGTAGAGGTAATCGGGCAGGTGACGCAAAATTTACAACGAGTAAATCCATCACATTATATTGGAAAAGGAAAGATTGAAGAAGTAGCAGCTTATGTAAAAGAAATAGATGCGAATATGGTTATCTTTAATGATGAATTATCGCCGTCACAAATTCGAAATCTAGAAGAAGATTTAGACTGTAAAGTTATTGATCGTACCATTTTAATTTTAGATATTTTTGCGCAACGTGCGAAAACGAAAGAAGCGCAGTTGCAAGTAGAAGTAGCGCATCTTCAGTACATGATGCCTCGTTTAATCGGTCTTCGTGAATCGTTAGGAAGACAGAGTGGTGGTGTTGGCACGAAAAATAAAGGTGTTGGTGAGAAGAAATTAGAGTTAGACCGTCGTAAAATTGAAGAACAAATTGCAGTTTTAAATAAAGATTTAGAAGCACTTGTTGCCCAGCGTCAAACGCAACGAAAGCAACGCAAGAAAAATGAAATACCAGTTGTAGCATTAGTAGGATATACGAACGCAGGAAAGTCAACGACGATGAATGCAATGCTTGAAATTTATAATGGCACGGAAGAAAAACAAGTATTTGAAAAAGATATGTTATTCGCGACGTTAGAAACATCTGTACGAAATATTGATTTGCCAGATAATAAATCGTTTTTATTAACGGATACAGTTGGATTTGTAAGTAAATTACCACATCATCTTGTAAAAGCCTTCCGCTCAACGTTAGAAGAAGTAGCCGAAGCAGATTTACTTATTCACGTTGTAGATTACGCAAATCCAAACTATGAACAATTAATTGATATTACAAATGAAACGTTAAAGAAAATTGGCGTGGAAAATATCCCGACAATTTATGCATATAACAAATCAGATATGGTAGATGTTGAAATTCCAAAAGTACAAGAAGATCGCGTTTATTTATCAGCGAAGAAACATGTTGGAATTGAAGAGCTTGTAGAAATGATTCGCTCATACATTTATAAAGAGTATACGAAGTGTGAAATGTTAATTCCGTATGATCAAGGGCAGGTAGTTTCTTATTTCAATAATCATGCGCACGTTTTATCTACGAGTTATGAAAACGAAGGTACAAAAATTGAATTAGAATGTAAGACGAGTGATTACGAAAAGTATAAGCGTTTTGCGATTTAATTTGAGAGGCAACCCAGTATGCGATTGGGTTGCCTTTTTCTGTAATGTTTTACTGCTGAAAGTTACATAGATGCAAGCGAATGACGGGAGTTTGGATCATAATAAGTTGTATTTCTGGAAAAAGAAATGAAAGCAGTATAGAATAGAAATGTTTCAAAACTCAGAATTTATTACACTTACTGTAATAAATATATATTTTGTACAGAAAGGGGAGATTCATATATGCAGGCAGTTTCACAAAAAAATACAGTGGAAACACCGACAATATATCGAATTTTATTTGCGATTAGCTTCGGACATTTTCTAAATGACTCGATGCAAGCAGTTGTGCCGGCGTTGTTTCCTATTTTGGAAAAAACGATGAATTTATCCTATATGCAAGTAGGGTGGATTGCGTTTGCTTTAAATATGACGTCATCGATTATGCAGCCGGTTTTTGGTATGTATTCAGACAAGAAGCCGTCACCATTTTTATTACCGCTCGGTATGTTTTCAAGTATGCTCGGGATGATTGGACTCGCATTTGCACCGAACTTTATTATTGTTATTATTTCTGTTTTATTTATTGGATTAGGTTCCGCGGTCTTTCATCCAGAAGGCGCCCGCGTTGCTTATATGGCGGCCGGTGCAAAACGGGGTTTAGCACAAGCAATTTATCAAGTAGGAGGAAATACAGGGAATTCTCTAGCCCCTATTTTTACAGCATTAATTTTTGTTCCTCTTGGTCAAATTGGTTCTTTAGGTTTTACAGCCTTTGCGGCAGTAGGAATTGTATTACTTATTTTCGTATCAAATTGGTACAAAAATGAATTAGCGACTGGTGCTGTAAGAAGGAAAAAGAGAGCTGCGCTTGAGGCAGAAAATGCAATTGTAAGTAGGCACATTAAATTCGTTATAATACTTCTTGTTTTTCTAACATTTGTACGCTCTTGGTACGGTGCAGGTATCGGGAATTTCTATCAATTTTACTTAATTGAGCATTACGGTTTATCTATAAAAAATGCACAGTATTTCGTATTCGCATTTATGATTGCTGGTGTATTAGGCACTTTCTTCGGTGGACCGTTAGCAGATCGATTTGGTAAGAAAAATATTATCGTATTTTCAATGCTAGGGTCGGCGCCGCTCGCACTATTATTACCTCATGTTTCGCTCGTGTGGGTTGTACCGTTATTTTTATGTATCGGTTTTATTAGTTCGAGTAGTTTTAGTGTAATTGTTGTATATGCACAAGAACTTGTACCTGGAAAAGTAGGGATGGTATCAGGACTAATTGTAGGTCTTGCGTTTGGACTTGGAGCTTTAGGGGCTGTAGTTCTTGGGAAATTAGCTGATATATATAGTCTACAATTCATTATGCTATTATGTAGTTGTCTACCATTAATTGGACTTACTTCATGGTTACTACCAAATGATAAGAAAACGATAGAATAGGAGATGCACTATGAAATTGTGTGAGAATGTTACAGAATTAATAGGAGATACACCTGTCGTCCGATTATCTAAATTTGTTCCAGAAGACGCAGCTGATGTGTATGTGAAACTAGAAATGTTTAATCCGTCACGCAGTGTGAAGGATCGTGCTGCTTATAATTTATTTCACGTTGCTGAGGAGAATGGTCTCATAAAACCAGGAGATACAATTATTGAACCGACGAGTGGGAACACTGGAATTGGTCTAGCGATGAATGCTGCTGCTAAAGGCTATAAAGCAATTTTAATAATGCCAGATAATATGTCAAAAGAGCGAATTAATTTATTGAAAGCATACGGAGCAGAAGTAGTTTTGACACCGGCAGAACAAAGAATGCCAGGAGCAATTGCGAAGGCGTTAGAACTGCAAAAGCAAATACCGAATAGTTTTATTCCGCAGCAATTTGAGAACCCAGCGAATCCGAATATCCATCGTTATACGACTGCACTTGAAATTTATGAACAAATGGATGGTGAGCTCGACGCTTTTGTAGCAACGGCTGGAACTGGTGGGACAATTACAGGAACAGGTGAAACGTTAAAAGAAAAACTACCCGACTTATATATTGCAGTAGTAGAACCGAAAGGATCTCCCGTTTTATCTGGTGGTGTTCCAGGTCCACATAAACTAGTAGGAACAAGTCCAGGATTTATACCGAAAAACTTAAATACAGAAGTGTATAACGAAATTATTCAAATTGCAGATGAAGAGGCATTAACGACAATGAGAAACTTAGCAAGACAAGAAGGTTTATTAGTTGGACCATCCTCTGGAGCTTCTGTATACGCTGCTATAATGATAGCGAAGCGTTTAGGTGTTGGTAAAAAAGTTTTATGTATTGCGCCTGATACAGGGGAACGTTATTTGAGTATGGGGTTATTTGAATAAAAGTGATGGAAACACCTTAATAGTGAAATAGAGCTATTAAGGTGTTTGTTTTAAGTTAATAAGAGGGGAGAAGGACAATGAAACTATTAAAACCAACACGTGAATATAGTGAACAAATTATAGAGTATCAGCAGGCATTTTCACATGAAGGGGAACAGCCACACGGTAGTAGTTCTTTACAAAATTTTGATTCTCTAGATGAATGGTTTGTAAAAGTGCGTATACAAGAAGTAGGAGAAAACTTACCACTCAATCGAGTACCATCTAGCCAATTTTTAAGTTTTGAAAAAGGAGAACTTATAGGTTTTGTGAATATTAGACATCGATTAACTCCAGAATTATTGCTGGAAAGCGGTCATATCGGTTATAGTGTCCATCCGAATAAACGTCGCCAAGGTTACGCTACGAAGCAACTTCAACTTTCATTGGTTGCGGCACAAAAATTAGGATTGAAGAAAGTGTTAATAACTTGCGATAAATCTAATATTGGTTCTGCTAAAACGATTCAAAAGGTGGGCGGTGTGTTAGAAAATGAAGTGGTTTCTTCGCATACTGATGAAATTGTTCAGCGTTATTGGGTAGAAATATGATTTAGTGGGAATTTGAAAAGGTAGTGTAATGTGTGATATCGAAATAGATAAATGAAAAGTAAGGGAATTACTGTAGTTCTAGGGGGAATTGAAATGGGATTAAGAGAGATAGCGCTAAAAATGTCGGAGATTTATAGGGGAAATCTGAAAGTCGAAGCTATCATTTTAGCAGGTTCTGTAGCAAGAAAGTTAGAAGATGAGCATTCTGATATTGAATTACATATTTTATGGTCAGCGCCGCCAGAGGATGAGGATCGTAGGGCTCCTATTCATCGTATTGACGGGACGATTTTATCCTATCATCCGTATGAGGAAGAAGAATGGTCGGAAACGTATTTGACGAAAGAAGGAATTAAACTGGAAATTAGTAACTTTTTAACAAAAACAGTAGAGAAAGTTATTTCAGACGTTGTAGATCAATACGATATAAATTATGAAAAACAATGTATTGTGTCATCCGTTCATGATGGTGTTAGTTTGTATGGGGAAGAGAAAGTGAATGAATTAAAAGATAGAGTGGCGGCATATCCAGAAGAATTAGCAAAACGGATGATTTCAGAAAACCTTTGGTTAAGCAATCGTTGGCATAATCGAGAAGCGCTTTTGAAACGGAAAGACTGGCTTATGCTATATGATGTTATTTGTGAAGTACAAAGGAACGTATTCGGGGTCTTATTTGGTTTGAATAGAATGTATGTACACCATCCAGCGTTTAAATGGATGCCATATAATGTAGAACGAATGACTATTAAACTTGAAAATTTATATGAGCGTATGGCGAATACGTTGATAGGGAGTCCAGAGTATAGTGTACAGGAGTTAGAAGTGTTAATCGAAGAGGTATTACAGTTAGTAGAACAATATGCTCCAGAATTAAATATTGCTGAGCAGCAAAAACGTATTCAATATGCGAAGTAAAAAGAAGAGCTGTAACAACAAGTTACAGCTCTTCTTTTTATTTTACTAATTTCCCTAGTACAGGTAAACGGTGAATACGATCACCGAGAATATGCGAAGCAAGTCCACTCGTTAATACGAATAAAAGATAAACAAGTCCTCCTGCAGCGCCACATATAAATACAATGAGCAGTGATTCGATATAAGATTGTCCAGGAATAATCCATTGTAAAATTGCTTTTAATGCAATTACAACAGCAGACATTGCTGCGGAGTATATCGTAATAAGGAATACAGTTTTTGCTGTTTCGCCAATTTTAAATTTCGCAAATTTAATGATGCAATACAACATAATAATATTCGAAACGAGGTATCCAAGAATTGTTCCAAGTACAGCACCGTGTCCACCAAATAAGTGTAAGAGTGGTGTGTTTACTAAGATTTTAACGAGAATACCGACTGAAAATGCAATCATTGTTTTTCTTTGATAATCAATGCCTTGTAATATAGCTGCAGAAACTGTAAAAATCGCACTTAATATAGCAGAAGGTGCAAATGAAATCAAATATTGTGACCCACCGAGTGCAATTTCAGGGTTCACATAAACCATACGGAATGCATCGTAAGCGATACTAGCTAAACCGAATGCAGCTGGGATAGTGAAGAATAACAATACTTGGAATATCTTTGAAATTTGTTCTTGTAATTCATCTAGTTTCCCGCCTGTGTAAGATTTCGTAATAGCCGGAATGATTGTTAATGAGAATCCAGTTGCAAGTGAAGCTGGAATCATAATTAATTTTTGTGCATAATTCGTTATATAAGCGAAAACTGCATTGGCGGTTTCTAAAGGCTCTCCCATCGCCCTAAGGACATCTGCAACCGTATATTGATCTACTAATGTATAGAGCGGGATTGCAATGCCTACAAAAACAATTGGAATTGCGTAACGTAGTAATTCCATATAAATATTTTTTAACGAAATATCGGATGCTCTCGTTTTTAGCTCGCCTTCAGGAGGTTTTAATCCATTATATTTTTTCCAGTACATCATTAAAATGGAGACGCTCGCAAGTGCCCCGATAACAGCGCCAAATGTAGCAACTGCAACAGAAGAAGCTACGGAACCACCTAATAGTTTTGAGACGATAAAACTACCGACTAAAATGAAAACGACACGTGCAATTTGTTCTACGACTTGAGAAACGGCACTTGGCTTCATATGTTGAAAGCCTTGGAAATAACCACGTGTAACACTCATAGCTGGTACGATAATAAGCGCGAAACTTAATGCTCGCATCGTAAGTGTTACGTCGGCAATAAATTTTGGATCTGGCGTTTTAGAACGAATAATAAATTGTGATATGTAAGGGGCTCCAATAAATAAAATTAAAAATCCTAAAAAGCCCATAAATAGCATCAATTTTACGCTAGAGTTATATAATTTTTTACTTGTACTATAATCACCAAGCGCATTATGTTTTGCAACAAATTTGGAGACGGCAATAGGGATACCAGCTGTTGAAAAGCTTAATAAAATACCGTACCAAGAGTATGCATATCCGTATAAAGCGACCCCTTGCGTTCCAACTAATAATTGAAAAGGGAAGAAGTATATAAAACCTAAAATTCGTGAAATCATTGTTGCACCACTTAATAAAGCAGTGCCTTTTAAAACTTTTGAAGTGGACAAAATCCTTTCCTCCTACTCGTGCTGTCTTGCATTCATCCCGCATTAACGGGCAGTAAGACTCCCACCTCAAAATGCGACTGGAGCAAAGAAGTTAGGGGGAGATCAACTGCCCGTAAACGCCCGATTGGTTCAACTAATAATCAATGGGGGATGAACAAAACCCCCACTGATTAAAGTTTCACTTTATCGTATACTACTATAAACCTGTTAGAGAAGTTAATACAGTATAAACCATAAATGTTCTAATACTATTCATACAAAAGTCATATTTTGAATTTTTAAATAGAATGTAATACATAAAAATTCAAAATATGAGTTGACACTATTTTTAATGTATGATAAAAATGATAGTAATCAATTCGGAAAATAATATTTGGGCAATGAAAGGGTATAGTAGTGAAAATCTTCCTATTTCAGAGAGCTGATGGTTGGTGTGAATCAGTATATAGATTATTCATGAAGTTCGTCCTGGAGCATCTTTCATAAATCTCACATTATGAGGAAATGGAAGACGGTAGTTTATACCGTTATCAAATAAAGTGGTGAAGATTATTTCACAACTAGGGTGGTACCGCGATATTTATCGTCCCTACGTATTTACGTAGGGACGTTTTTTATTTAGGTCCTAACTTTGTTGTGTCTTCATAACTAGGGTGGTACCGCGATATTTTATCGTCCCTACGTATTTGCGTAGGGACGTTTTTATTTAGGTCTTACTTTTGTTATATCTTCATAACTAGGGTGGTACCGCGATATTTTTGTCGTCCCTACGTATTTACGTAGGGGCGTTTTTTATTAGGGAGGAAGTGAACGTATTAGAAAAGAGTATGGATCGAACAATATAAATACCGAATTGTAAAACAGAAAAAGATAAAGAGAGGAGATTGGCAAATGAATTCACAGCAATGGACATCGAAATTAGGTTTCATATTAGCTGCAGCAGGTTCAGCAATTGGTCTTGGGGCGATTTGGAAGTTCCCGTATATGGCCGGCATTGGAGGAGGCGGAGCGTTCTTCCTTATTTTCATCGGTTTCACATTATTAATTGGATTACCGCTATTATTAGCCGAATTCGTTATCGGAAGAAGTACACAAAAAGAGGCCGTTGATGCTTATAGAGAAATCGCACCGAAAACGTTATGGCCGTGGTTAGGTAAATTAGGGATTGTAACTTGTTTCATATTACTTTCTTTCTACAGTGTTGTAGGAGGTTGGATTTTATTATATTTATGGAATGCAATTACAGGTAGACTATGGGAAGGAAACGGGGCGTATGAAGCTACGTTCGGTGAAATCATTTCCAATCCGTATTTAGCAGTCGGATCACAGCTATTATTCATCCTTATTACTATTTTTATCGTAAGTAAAGGCGTGCAAAATGGTGTTGAAAAAGTAAATAAATATTTCATGCCGGCACTATTTGTTTTATTCTTTGTATTAATCGTTCGTGCACTTACATTAGACGGTGCTGGAGAAGGGGTGCGTTTCTTCTTACAACCTGATTTCTCAAATGTGACGTCAGAAATTATTTTATATGCGATGGGGCAATCGTTCTTCTCACTATCTGTCGGTGTAGCCGTTATGGTAACGTATAGCTCATACTTACCGAAAGAAGAAAGTTTACCGCGTTCAGCATTTTCTATTGTTGCTTTGACGCTCGTTATTACTTTACTTGCAGGACTTGCAATTTTCCCAGTTGTGTTCGCATTTGGAATGGAACCATCTCAAGGACCGGGACTATTATTTATCGTATTACCAGCTATTTTCAGTAAAATGGCGTTCGGAAAATTATTCTTCATCGTTTTCTTATTACTATTCTTCTTTGCTACTATTACATCAGCAATTTCGATGTTAGAAATTAGCGTTGCGTCATTAACATCAAAAGGTAAAGGGAAACGCGAAAAAATGGCCTTAATAGTTGGGTTATTAATCTTCGTTGTTGGTGTACCATCAGCATTATCATTCGGGATTTTAAGTGATCTCAAGATTTTTGGAAAGACTGTCTTTGATTTAGCAGATTATGCGGTTAGTAACGTATTAATGCCACTAGGCGTATTATTGGTTTCCATCTTCGTTCCTTTAAAAATGAAGAAAGATGTATTAATGAAAGAACTTGGCGTAAGTAAAAATAAAGGCTATAAACTATTCGTATTATGGTTATTCTTACTTCGCTATATTGCACCAATTGCGATTATTATCGTATTCTTAAATGTATTAGGAATCATTTAATCTAAAGCGCTAGTCTATCGTTTTAACGAAAGGCTAGCGCTTTTTCTTTAAGAAAACATGGAAGATGCAAGGTGAGAGGATTTGTCATATAATAAAATGCAAAAGGTATATTAGGAGGTGTTTATATGGCGATTATAATTCAATTGCCAGACACTGCAGCGTCTCATGCAAAGCCAAGTATGGAAATGGCGATACTTTGCGTGAGGTAGACAAGTAATATACAATCGCCCAAATGAGCTCGTATCATTTTTTATATTTGGCTTTGCACCTTATTGAAATGAACCATAAAAAATAAGGGGCGAGCAGAAATGAAATATGTAAAAGCTGCGACTGTTTTACCAGAAAGTTTAATTATTGAAATTCAAAAGTATGTACAAGGTGAAACAATTTACATTCCAAAACAAGAAACAGAACATTATAAATGGGGTACACAATCTGGAGGAAGAAAGCAATTGGATGAACGAAATAAAGCAATTAAGGATGCGTTTAAAAGTGGAATTGCTATTCATCAACTTGCTGAAAAGTATTTTCTGTCCGGAGAAACGATTAAGAAAATCGTGTATTCTAAATAAGGACGCCGCCTCTAATGGGAAAATTAGAGGCGGTTTTGTTATGTAAAGTTCTTTTGTAAATCGTCTTTTACATACCGTAAAACATGATTATTGTATACAATGATACTAGATCAACAATTTGTATGGAGTGATAAAGATGGAAGCTTTTATTAGAAGTGATCAATATAATTTTATAAAATCACAAGCTTATATTTTAGCGAACGGGCATGCGACAGCAAATGATAGAGGTGTAATTGCGGCATTAAAATCGCTCGCTATGGAGAAAGTAATCGGTGTTTTTGAAAATTTAAATGAGGAACAAAAAGAACTAATTGATACGGTATTAGAAGTTGAAAATAGAGAAGGTGCAGAATCGTTTTTACTAAAAATAAATCCGTATGTAATACCATTTCAGGAAGTTACAGCACAAACGTTAAAAAAATTATTCCCTAAGGCGAAAAAATTAAAGCTTCCTGATATGGAAGAACTGGATATGAAAGAAATATCTTATTTAAGCTGGATTGATAAGGGGTCAAGTAGAAAATTTATTATAGCGAAAAATGATAAAAATAAGTTTGTTGGTCTGCAGGGAACATTTCAAAGTTTAAATAAAAAAAGTATTTGTTCATTATGTCATGGGCATGAAGAAGTAGGGATGTTTTTAGTTGAAATTAAAGGTGATGTACCAGGAACTTTCGTTAAAAAAGGAAATTATATTTGCAAAGATGGTGTAGCTTGTAATCATAATATGAAATCGCTTGATAAATTACAGGATTTTATTGAGAGATTAAAGAAGTAAATAGAAATAGTAAACCTCTAGTTAATAAACTGGAGGTTTTATTTTTGCACCAGAACCGGTATTAGTGTGTATACTTGGAAATTTTGGAGACATTAAATATGCAAAACTTTGTAGTTTACATATTTTTCGCTTTTGTATTTTGGGAACAAGTGTTAGGAGGGTATTTATGATGAAAAGCTGTACAGCACTTCTTATTATTGATGTACAAGTAGGTTCATTTGAAGAGAGAAAAGTTCTATATAATGAAATGGAATTATTAAGAGTTATTCGATTATTGATTTCTAAAGCCCGTTCTGCTTCAGCCCCTATTTTTTATATGAAATTTAACGGGAAGTCTGGTTCCGCGCTTAAACAAGGGACACCTGGGTGGGAAATTCATAAATCTATTGCTCCAGCAACAGGAGATGTTGTTCTTGAGAAGAATCACCCGGATTCTTTTCATAAAACGGGTCTTCAACAAGCGCTGGAAATGAGGAATATAAAACGAATTGTTATAGCAGGAATTCAATCTGAAATTTGCGTAGATGCAACATGCAGGCGCGCGTACAGCTTAGGATATGACGTTACTCTTGTAGGGAATGGACATAGTACATATAATTCTACAGTATTATCAGCGTCTCAAATCATTAAGCATCATAACGAGATAATCGGTCAATGGTTTGCTTGTGTAAAAAGTGCGGAAAATATAGATTTTTAATAAAGATTTGGTTTTAGAAGCATTCCCACAACTATTATTTTTCTCAAGGTTATTAAAACAAGAACTGGACAACATGGAGAATTTTATTAAATGCTCTTAATGGAGTATTGGCATTTTAAATGAGATCAACGTCAAGAGGCATTAGAAAAAGCAGAACAATAATATTAAATTGGCTGTCATTCGCAGGAATTTAAGCCTTGCACTTATGACTATTTGGTTGAGCGATCGATATGTTGTGCTGAAACGCCAATATATCTTAAACAGGAGCTCTCTTTATCAAGAGAGCTCCTGTTCTTATTTCTTCTTCTTTTCTGTCGGTTGGCTTTGTTTAGCGAAATTAGATGAATCATCGAAATTCGGTTGCTTTTTACCCGCATTATTACTTCTACCTTTTCCCATATGTAATGCACCTCCCCTCACCCTTACTATTCCCAATAAAAAAATCCTTTTGCATCCAAAAGAATTTTTTATTGACTCTTATTAATAATGCCCAACTGTTCCCGTAGTACTTCCAGCTCTGCCATACCATATTGCATGTTTTTGACCATGGTGTTGATGTTGGCCATGAATTAGTCATATATAATATGTATCATCCCTTATTTTTTATGACTTTTTACGATTTAGGTCTTAATAATATAAAAACATTGCAAATTTAATTCAAAGCTACACTTGTTATAAAAGTAGGTGCGGATAAGTTTAAATTTTTAAAATGGTCAATAAAACAAAGGAAATCTTGAATATATATTGTTGCATATCAGGATGGATTGGAGTTGACATGGCTAATAAAAATAATAGAGTAAAAAATGAAATAATACTTTGGGCATTAACAACAATTGTGCTTTTAATCATATGGCATTTATTCGAAAGATAAAATCGCATCGTACCTTTAAAAGCACGATGCGATTTTATTATTTTTTATGCCAGTTTTTGTTAATAAAGTCTTCACGACCAGATTCTTTTTGCTCGGTAGCATACTTCTCAGGATTTTTTTTATAGAAATGTTGATGGTATTCCTCTGCCTCATAAAAAGGTGCAGATGGACGAATTTCAGTCACGATTGGATCTTTAAACATACCACTTTCTGCAAGAGTTTGCTTTGATTTTTCAGCAAGTTCTTTTTGTGTTTCGTTATGATAAAAGATTGCAGTGCGATAAGATGGACCACGGTCGAAAAATTGTCCGCCATCATCAGTTGGATCGATTTGTGGCCAATATAAATCTAATAATTTTTGATAAGGAAAAATAGAAGGATCGAATGTAATTTGTACAACTTCTAAATGGCCAGATGTTTCAGCCTTTACTTGTTCGTATGTTGGATTTTCTATGTGACCTCCCGCATAACCAGAAATAACTTTTTGAATACCAGGAAGCTCATCAAATGGTTTTACCATGCACCAAAAGCAACCACCTGCGAAGGTTGCGAGTTCGTATGTTTTTTCGGACATTGCTGTAATCCTCCTAAATGTATATGTTTTATATAGTATTATATAAATTGTTTTATTACGCAATAAAAAAGATTCGAAAATATATGTTTTTTATAAACAAGATCCTCCACTCACATCAATTAATTGTCCAGTAACCCAGCGACTGTCTGGAGAAGCAAGAAATGCAGCAGTATCGGCAATGTCTTCTACTTCACCTAAGCGATTGAAAGCGGAAATATTAGTAGCGTACTGTTTCATCATTGGATCGCTCAAGAGTTCCGCATTCATATCTGTTTTGATAAAGCCTGGAAGAATTGCATTCACCGTTATTCCTCTTGCTCCAAGCTGTTTTGCTAACGTAAAAGTCATTGTATTAATAGCACCTTTCGTCATACTATATGCAACAAAATCAGGTAAAGAAATGCGGGTGGCAGCGGATGAAATATTAATAATTCTGCTATTGTCACGTAAACGAGATAGAGCTTGTTGAATGATAAAGAATGGTGCTTTTGCATTTACTGAAACAATTCTATCAAAAAATTGTTCAGTCGTTTCTTCAATAAAAGCACCAGGACCAATTCCAGCATTGTTTATTAAAATATCAAATTGTGTTCCACCAGTTCTTTTTTGTAATTCGTTATCTAAAGAACTATAAAGGTTTTCTACACCATGTAAAGATTCAAGATTTGCACCGATAGAAAAAGCTGAGCCACCATTTGATTGAATTTCATGAACAGTTTCTTCAGCATCTTCTTTTCGATTTCCATAATGAACAGCAACTAATGCACCGTCGTTTGCTAAACGTTTTGCGATAGCACGTCCAATTCCTCGGCTTGCTCCTGTAACTAATGCCACTTTTCCTTTTAACATAGTTTTCTCATCTCCTCATAAATTTTATATGTTTTTAAGGTGTTTTTCTTTATGTAGTAACGCGAACATACTTAAGTAATATATGAGTATGTGTAAGAAGTTCATTCCGATTTTGTTTTGAGAAAAAATAAATAGACTTCTCGTAAATGGATTGAATTTTAATTTTTTTCAAAAAATATGTTGACAATGAAAAGAACAACGTCCTATAATACGTTTAACAAATAAAAGTTAATTAAGAATTTTCTAACTTTATATTTTGTATATGCAAAGAAGAGGAAAGTAGATGATTATGATCGTTTCAGAGAGCTACTCCATGGCTGTGAGAGTAGTAACAATCGAATCATTGAAGATCACCTCGGAGCATCGCTTGCGAAAGGGAAACTGAGTAGAGGGCGGCGGCATCGTCTCCGGTAAAAGGACGGGGGTCTGATTGGACCTACAGAGCTTATATTTCGTGAGAAGTGTAAGGAAGCTGAGTGGTAACGCGAAACTCTCGCCTCAGCAATCAAAGCTACTAAATTGTAGTAGTTGATTGCTGGGGCGAGAGTTTTTATTTTAAACAATAGAATAAAAGAATGTGTTGAAGAGGAGAGTAAATGATATAGATTGTTTCAGAGAGCTGCCCCAAGGCTGTGAGGGTGGTAACAATTCAATCATTGAAGATCACCTCGGAGCACTACTTTTGAAAACTAGTAAAAAGTAGCGGAGTTGTTTCCGATAGAAAAACAAAAGTCTAATTGGACTTGCAGAGCTTATATTTCGTGAGAAGTGTAAGGAAGCTGAGTGGTACCACGATTCCCTCGTCTCAGCAATGGATTGCTACAAGTATGTAACGAATCGATTGTTGTGACGAGTATATTTTTAAGTTTATTATACTGAATATTCTGTTAAAAATACTCATCTCAGCAATCGATATAGAAAGAGGTTGCAAAAATAGAAAGAAAAAAGAGGAGCGATGTGAGATGGGAAACCAGTACATTTATATGAATGGGGAATTTGTAGAAAAAGAAAAGGCAGTTGTTTCAGTATATGATCACGGTTTTTTATACGGAGACGGTGTATTTGAAGGGATTCGCAGTTACGGAGGAAATGTATTTTGTTTAAAAGAACATGTGAAACGATTATATGAATCAGCGAAATCTATTTTACTTACAATTCCAATGACGGTAGAAGAAATGGAAGGTGCAATTTTACAAACACTTCAAAAAAATGAATACGCGGATGCCTACATTCGATTAATTGTCTCAAGAGGAAAAGGTGACTTAGGGCTTGATCCGAGAAGTTGTGTGAAACCGAGCGTAATTATCATTGCAGAACAATTAAAGTTATTCCCTCAGGAATTTTATGATAATGGGCTAAACGTTGTATCTGTGGCTTCAAGACGTAATACGCCAGATGCTTTAGACCCACGTATTAAGTCAATGAATTACTTAAATAACGTACTTGTGAAAATTGAAGCGGCACAAGCAGGAGTGCTAGAGGCTCTTATGTTAAATCAACAAGGATATGTATGTGAAGGGTCTGGAGATAATGTTTTCATTGTGAAAGATGGAAAAGTGTTAACACCTCCTTCGTATTTAGGGGCGCTAGAAGGTATTACGAGAAATAGTGTTATCGAGTTATGTGAGCGTCTTAATATTCCGTGTGAGGAAAGGCCATTTACTCGCCATGACGTATATGTAGCAGATGAAGTGTTCTTAACGGGAACGGCAGCAGAGTTAATCCCAGTTGTCAAAGTTGATTCAAGAGAAATTGGTGATGGGAAACCAGGAAGTGTAACGAAACAATTAACTGAAGAATTTAAAAAGTTAACGAGAGAAAGAGGAGTACGTGTTCCAGGACTTGCAGAGAGCTTAGCGTAGAACAGGAGAGGAGTTAATCGAAATGGAGGAACAGTATACAACATGTGAGAAATTACAGTGTGAAGAAGTGACAGGTGCCGGACATGTTATTCAATGTTTGAAGAAATTAGGTGTAACGACCATTTTCGGTTATCCAGGCGGAGCGATTTTGCCAGTATATGATGCGTTATATGGAAGTGGTTTGAAGCACGTTTTAACTCGTCATGAACAAGCTGCCATTCATGCGGCAGAAGGATATGCAAGAGCTTCTGGAAAGGTCGGGGTAGTCTTTGCTACCTCTGGCCCAGGGGCGACGAATTTAGTTACGGGCTTAGCAGATGCTTATATGGATTCGATTCCTTTAGTTGTCATTACAGGGCAAGTTGCAACGCCTTTAATCGGTAAAGATGGATTTCAAGAAGCTGATGTTGTCGGAATTACAGTACCTGTAACGAAACATAATTACCAAGTCCGTGATGTAAATCATTTGTCACGCATTGTGCAAGAAGCTTTTTATATCGCTGAAAGTGGGCGGCCGGGACCGGTATTAATTGATATTCCGAAAGATGTTCAAAATGCAAATGTAACAAGTTTCTTTAATGAAGAAATTGAGATTCCAGGCTACAAACCAGAACTTGTACCAGACAGTATGAAACTTAGAGAGGTAGCTAAGGCAATTTCAAAAGCAAAACGCCCACTTCTTTACATCGGAGGAGGTGTCATTCATTCAGGTGGATCCGATGAACTCTTCGAATTCGCAAGGGAGAATCGTATTCCAGTCGTTTCAACCTTAATGGGGCTTGGTGCATATCCGCCAGGAGATCCATTGTTTTTAGGAATGCTCGGTATGCATGGGACATATGCTGCGAACATGGCGGTAACAGAATGTGATTTACTACTTGCTTTAGGTGTTCGCTTTGATGATCGTGTAACAGGAAAGTTAGAACTTTTTTCTCCGTATTCAAAAAAAGTACATATTGATATTGATACATCTGAACTTCATAAAAATATAACAGTCGAATATCCAATTGTTGGAGATGTGAAAAGGGCATTACGTATGCTAAATAAATTGCCTACTTATATAGAAACAACTACATGGCTTGCGAAAGTAAAGGAGTGGCAAGCAGAACATCCGCTGTCATATAGGCAAACAGAATCAGAGCTAAAACCACAACATGTTATCAATTTAGTGAGTGAATTAACGAGTGGTGAAGCGATTGTTACGACAGAAGTAGGGCAGCACCAGATGTGGGCCGCACATTTTTATAAAGCGAAAAAACCACGAACTTTTCTTACATCAGGTGGATTAGGAACAATGGGATTCGGTTTCCCGGCAGCTATTGGTGCTCAGCTTGCTAAAGAAAAAGAGCTTGTCATATGTATTGCGGGTGATGCTTCTTTCCAAATGAACATTCAAGAACTACAAACAATTGCCGAACATAATATCCCTGTAAAAGTATTTATTATAAATAACAAATTTTTAGGGATGGTAAGACAATGGCAGGAGATGTTTTATGAAAATCGCTTGTCAGAATCAAAAATTGGATCGCCAGACTTTGTAAAAGTCGCAGAGGCATATGGTGTAAAAGGGCTAAGAGCAACAAATGCATCCGAGGCGAAAAAGGTGATGTTAGAAGCCTTCGCACACGAAGGTCCTGTCGTAGTTGACTTTTGTGTAGAAGAAGGAGAAAACGTATTTCCGATGGTGCCACCCAATAAAGGGAATAACGAAATGATTATGAAGAGGTGGGAAGAATGACTCATACTTTTTCACTAGTTATTCATAACGATCCGAGCGTGTTATTACGTATAAGTGGTATTTTTGCTCGGCGTGGTTATTATATTTCTTCATTAAATTTAAGTGAACATGAAATGAAGTTAACAGCAATTTGTACAGAACAGGAAGCGACATTACTCGTTAGTCAGTTGGAAAAATTAATCAATGTATTACAAGTAAACAAATTATAAGGAGTGTATGGAATATGAAAACTTATTATGAGAAAGATGCAAATTTAGAGTTATTACAAGGGAAAACAGTTGCGGTAGTCGGTTATGGATCACAAGGTCATGCACAAGCGCAAAATTTACGTGATTCTGGTGTGGAAGTTGTAGTTGGTGTTCGTCCTGGTAAGTCGTATGAAGTAGCGAAAGCAGATGGATTTGAAGTAATGTCTGTTGCAGAAGCGGTTCGAACCGCACAAGTTGTACAAATGTTATTACCGGATGAGCAACAAGCGTATGTTTATAAAACGGAGGTAGAAGAAAATCTTTGTGAAGGACAAATGTTACTTTTCTCACATGGTTTTAATATTCACTTCGGACAAATTAATCCGCCAAGTTACGTAGACGTAGCGATGGTCGCGCCAAAAAGTCCAGGTCATCTCGTTCGCCGTGTATTCCAAGAAGGGAATGGTGTTCCGGCATTAGTCGCAGTGCATCAAGATGCAACAGGAACAGCGTTACATGTAGCACTTTCGTATGCAAAAGGAGTAGGTTGTACACGCGCAGGTGTAATTGAAACGACATTTCAAGAAGAAACGGAGACAGACTTATTCGGTGAGCAAGCGGTACTTTGCGGTGGGGTAACCGCACTTGTAAAAGCTGGTTTTGAAACATTAACGGAAGGTGGATACCGTCCTGAAATTGCATACTTTGAATGTTTGCATGAATTAAAGTTAATTGTCGATTTAATGTACGAAGGTGGATTAACAAATATGCGTCATTCTATTTCGGATACGGCAGAGTTTGGAGATTATGTAACAGGATCGAGAATTGTTACAGATGAAACGAAGAAGGAAATGAAGCGTGTTCTTGCAGAAATTCAGCAAGGTGAATTCGCGAAGAAATGGATTTTAGAAAATCAAGCAGGACGTCCAACGTATAATGCGATGAAAAAAGCAGAACAAAATCATCAATTAGAAAAGGTAGGAGCTGAGCTTCGTGAAATGATGAGCTGGATTAACGAGCCAGAAAAGAAAACGTTAGTAAAGAAATAGATTGAGAGATTATAAGTGAAAAATACGTAAGAGGGGATTTGACAAGATGAGAAGTGACATGATTAAAAAAGGTTTTGATAAGGCTCCACATCGTAGTTTATTAAAAGCAACTGGTTTAAAAGATGAAGATTTTGATAAACCGTTTATAGCAATTTGTAATTCTTTTATTGAAATTATTCCAGGGCATAAACACTTGAACGAGTTTGGCAAACTTGTAAAAGAAGCAGTACGTGCAGCAGGTATGGTCCCATTTGAATTTAATACAATTGGAGTAGATGACGGTATTGCAATGGGCCATATTGGTATGCGTTATTCGCTTCCGAGTCGTGAAATTATTGCAGATTCAGTAGAAACGG
Source organism: Bacillus sp. NPDC094077 (assembly GCF_050279465.1). NCBI lineage: Bacteria > Bacillati > Bacillota > Bacilli > Caryophanales > Bacillaceae > Bacillus > Bacillus sp. NPDC094077. The sequence continues at coordinate 128,666 of NZ_JBNNUF010000011.1, forward strand.
TTGTAAATGCACACTGGTTTGACGGCATGATTTGTATTCCAAACTGTGACAAAATTACACCCGGTATGATGATGGCGGCTCTTCGTATTAACATTCCAACTGTGTTTGTTTCAGGTGGACCGATGGCAGCAGGAAAAACATCTAAAGGAGAAGTTGTCGATTTGAGTTCCGTTTTTGAAGGGGTAGGAGCTTATCAATCTGGGAAAATTTCAGAAGAAGAATTAAAGGATATTGAAGATCATGGCTGTCCATCTTGTGGTTCTTGTTCTGGCATGTTTACAGCGAACTCTATGAACTGTTTATGTGAAGTGTTAGGTTTAGCCCTTCCTGGTAATGGGAGTATTTTAGCGATTGACCCTAGACGTGAAGAGTTAATTAAACAAGCAGCAGAAAAATTAAAAGTTTTAATTGAAAGAGATATTAAACCGCGTGATATCGTGACAGAAGAGGCAATTGATGATGCATTTGCACTTGATATGGCGATGGGTGGTTCAACAAATACAGTGTTGCATACATTAGCGCTCGCACAAGAGGCGGGACTAGATTATGATATGAGCCGAATTGATGCCGTTTCAAGACGTGTACCGCATTTATGTAAAGTAAGTCCAGCTTCTAACTGGCATATGGAAGATATTGATCGAGCGGGCGGAATTAGTGCAATCTTGAAAGAGATGAGTAGAAAAGAAGGGGTACTTCATTTAGACCGTATTACGGCTACTGGGCAAACATTAAGAGAAAACATTGCTCATGCAGAGATTAAAGATAAGGAAGTTATTCATTCTCTCGAAAACCCTCATAGTGAAGAGGGAGGCTTACGTATTTTAAAAGGAAATCTAGCGAAAGATGGAGCGGTTATTAAAAGCGGAGCAACCGAAGTAAAACGATTTGAGGGACCTTGCGTTATTTTTAATTCACAAGATGAGGCACTTGCCGGCATTATGCTTGGGAAAGTAAAAAAAGGAGATGTAGTTGTCATTCGTTATGAAGGGCCAAGAGGCGGACCGGGTATGCCTGAAATGTTAGCACCAACATCAGCAATTGCTGGTATGGGATTAGGTGCTGAGGTTGCATTATTAACGGATGGACGTTTCTCAGGTGCCTCACGTGGTATTTCGGTAGGACATATTTCACCAGAAGCAGCTGCGGGTGGAACAATCGCACTACTTGAACAAGGGGATATTGTATGTATTGATGTTGAGGAACGCTTGCTAGAAGTAAGAGTGAGTGATGAGGAATTAGAAAAACGTAAAAAAGAATGGAAACGACCAGAACCGAAAGTGAAAACGGGATGGCTTGGACGATACTCTCAGATGGTAACATCGGCGAATACAGGTGCAGTTTTAAAGGTGCCGAATTTTGATTGAGTCAAAATAAAAGAGATAAGGATGGTAGAAAATGGTGCAAAATGTGAAGGAGAGAGTGAAGATTGAAGATATCCTTATGGCTCATAACTGTATGAAGGATATCGTCATGAAAACGCCCTTGCAACGAGATAAGGTTTTATCTGAAAAATACGAATGTGAGGTGTATATTAAACGAGAAGATTTGCAAGTGATTCGTTCTTTCAAAATTCGCGGTGCATACAATTTAATTCAAAGTTTGTCGAAAGAACAATTACAAAATGGTGTTGTTTGTGCAAGTGCTGGCAATCATGCACAAGGAGTTGCGTATACGTGTAATTTATTAAATATTCCATCGAAAATCTTTATGCCAACAACGACACCAAAACAGAAAGTATCACAAGTTCAATTTTTTGGTGGTAGCTTTGCAGAAATCATGTTAGTTGGTGATACATTTGATGGTGCTTTTCAAGAAGCACAGCGCTATTGTGAGGGAAATAGGATGACATTTGTGCATCCGTTTGATGATCCGTATGTGATTGCAGGGCAAGGAACGGTAGCTGTTGAAATTATGCACGATATGGATAAGGCAGTTGATTATCTCTTTACAGCAATCGGCGGTGGTGGATTAGCATCGGGTGTAGGTACATATGTGAAAGGTGTTAGTCCAGCTACAAAGGTCATTGGTGTAGAACCGATGGGGGCTGCATCTATGAAAGAGGCTTTTCTTCAAAACGAAAATGTAGCATTAGAGAAAATAGATAGTTTTGTTGATGGAGCAGCTGTCAAAAAAGCAGGGAAGTTAACATTTGAAACTTGTAAAGATGTCATTGATGACATTGTTTTAGTACCAGAGGGAAAGGTTTGTACGACGATTTTAGAATTGTATAAGAAAAATGCAATTGTAGCTGAACCTGCTGGAGCGCTTTCTATTGCAGCGCTTGATCTATACAGAGATGAAATAAGAGGAAAAACAGTTGTATGTACGTTGAGTGGTGGAAATAATGATATTGATAGAATGCAAGAAATGAAAGAACGTTCGCTCATTTATGAAGGACTAAAGCATTACTTCATCATTGAATTCCCGCAGCGTTCGGGAGCGCTAAGAGAATTTCTTGATAAAGGATTAGGGCCAGAAGATGATATAACACGATTTGAGTACATTAAGAAACATAATAAAGAAAATGGTCCAGCACTAGTCGGAGTAGAATTAAAACATAAAGAAGATTATGAGCAATTAATTACTCGTTTTAAAGAAAATAATATTCAATTTGTGGAGCTTAATAAAAATCCTGTTTTGTTTGATTTGCTTATTTAGTAGAAAAAATAAACATGTAACTTTATTTGAAATGAAAAAAGATAGATACAAGCAAGGGAAATACTGCTTGTTCTATCTTTTTATAGTTAAATTAAATACTCCCCATATTCAAGAAGGATAAAGCTAGTTAACCAAAAAAATATCGCAATACGAATGATTACGTACATTGTAAATTCAAAGGGAGAAAGTTTTCTTTCTTCCTTTATTTTTCTTAGTAGTCTAATAGAAAAAAAGGAACATAAAAGCAGAACTGCTATAGATATTTTATATACGTTTCCTATCAGACTTATATTTTCTAATAAGTTTTTCAGCATGCTCATCACCTATTCTGTAATGTATGTTACAGAGAAAAGGATCTCGTGCTGTTTTAGTTGCGTTTGTTTATTATTTTCCCAGTAGCATTAATTTCTACATCAGTTGAAATCGTTTGTAAATATTGTAGAGCTTTTTTCTTTTCCTCCTCATTTACAGGGGAAACTTGGTTGTTGCGAATGATGTAAGGATTGAATGACATTTGGACATCTTTTCCTTTAAAGGTTAAAGTTAAGACGCCAGTTTCGGCGCTTTTTCCATTCACATAACTTGGGAATAAAAAGTTACCTAATGAGTAAGCGATAGGAACTTTATTATAATACTCAAATCCTTGTAACCAGTGCGGGTGACTTCCGACAATAGCATCAGCCCCTGCTTCAACCATTTTTGGTACATATTGTTTTTGGTATTCTACCGGACGATTTGATTTTTCAACGCCCCAATGCATATAGACGATTAAATAGTCTGCATCTTGTTTTTGCTCTTTAATTGTTTTTGTTACAAGATTTAAATCATAACCATTTGCAACGCCAGGTTTATTGTCACCAGCTACCCAATTAGAATCAGGCATAAATCGAACGAAGGAAAGGAATTTGAATTTTTTCCCTTTTACAGTGATTTCTCGTGCTGTATATGCATCTTTTGCATTTTTTCCGGCTCCAATGTAAGGGAACTTTAACTTTTCTACGTGAGAGATGGTATCTAATAATCCATCTTGCCCATAATCAAGTGTATGGTTATTCCCAATATTTACGATGTCATATCCAGTGTTTTTAATAGCTTGTAGTGTAGATGGATCACTTTTAATCCAAAACAGTTGCCCAGGTGCTTTCTTTTCTCTCGTTGTAAATGCCGACTCTAAATTAACAAAAGAAATATCAGCTTTTGTTATTTCTTCTTTTACATGTTGGAATGGGTAATCAGCCCCATTTTTTTCGATTACAGGACGTAATTGCCAATCGAACATTGTATCACCAGAGAAGGTGAGTGTAATCTCAGGGTCTTCTATTTTCTTTTCGCTTTTTGAAGCTGTTTTACTCGATGTGTTTTTTATATCGGGTTTGTCTTTCGCTTTTGAAATAAAAGAGTAATTGATTAATAAAACAATTGGTGTAATGAAAATGGCTATTAACAGAAATCGTTTTAGTAAAGTTTTCATATATACCTTCCCTTTTGAGTTTATCCCGCTATTGAAAACTTCCGCAATTAGATTAAAATCAATCCACTAAAGGGAGTTATCGAAATATGTATAGTTATAAAAAAACGGGTTATAGAAGTGAAAATCATTTGTTAATATTCACAATATTAAGTTAACATATAGATAACCTGTAAATCAATGTGTAAACCAAAATATAGAAATAAAGAATTCGAAGGGTGAAGAATGAGAAATGGTTATATTAGGAGCAGTTGTAAATGGGATTTGTATTATATTTGGTACTTTACTTGGCAAATTATTTAGTACAATTCCAGAGAGTATGAAAGGGACGATAATGCACGCGATTGGTTTAGCGGTTACTGTACTTGGACTTCAAATGGCATTAAAAAGTGAAAACTTTCTTGTTGTGATACTAAGTTTAGTTATTGGTACGGTAATCGGGGAATGGCTACAATTAGAAGAAAAGTTAAAACGTTTAGGGGATTGGTTAGAAAATAAAGTTGGATCGGAAGGGAAAGGAAGCATATCAGAAGGATTTGTAACAGCTACTCTTATTTTTGCAATTGGCGCAATGGGGATACTTGGTGCATTGGACAGTGGGATTCGCGGAAATCATGATATTTTATTCACAAAGGCGATTATCGATGGATTCATTTCTATTATATTAACGACAACTCTAGGAATTGGCGTAGTATTTTCAGCGATTCCAGTTATTTTATATGAGGGAGGTATTGCCATTTTTGCAACACAGATCAATAGTTTTGTCCCGAAAGAATTAATGAATCAATTTATAGTGGAAATGACAGCTACGGGCGGTATTATGATATTCGCCATTGGATTAAACTTACTTGGATTTATTAAAATTAAAGTGGCGAATTTACTTCCAGGTATATTGGTGGTTGGAATAATTGTTTCAATTATTTATGGTTACGGCTTGTTAGTAAAGTAGTAGAGGATGGAGATGCGTATGGAGGAATTTCAATTTACAAAACGTGTACATAAAATGTTGGAGATTGCAGCAAAAGAGACTGAATGTTATATCATTCAGCCAGTTCATCTGTTTATCGGCATGTGTAAAGAAGGTACTGGAGTTTGCGGCGAGTTATATATGTATTTGTTTCGTAAAGTGGGTGCGGATTTTTTAAAAGAACTTTCGTTACAAAAAATATTTGATTTAAATGATCAAGAGTATATAAAAATAGGGGAATATAAATTATCTTGTAAGACGCTAGAAATTTTACAAATAGCGAAGAAACGTATGGAACGTTTTCAGCAAGTATTAATCAATGAAGGACATGTTATATATGCATTATTTCGTGTAGATACTGTTATTGACAAAGCTATACATACACAAATGCAAAAAGATGTATTACGTATTACAGCTGAACCAAGAGATTTAGCGGTTGATTTAAAAAACTTTATTCCGATTTATAATAATTTAGCTTGTAATGTTAGAAGAGCTAGTTTTTCAGATTTTGAAAAATTAGTACGTTTTGTTAGGGATGAATTTGGTAAACGTTGGTTACATTCAATAGATTATGGATTTCGCACATATAAAGAAAATTTACCTATTTATATAGCTGAACAAGAAGAAGTGATAGTAGGTTTCGCTTGTTACGATGTAGTGAGAGGAAAGAAAGCATTGTTTGGTCCGATGGGTACAGCGAGACAAAATCGTGTGAAAGGGGTAGGGAGGGAATTGTTGCATCATTGTTTGTATAATATGAAGCAAGATGGATATGAATATGCAATTATTGGACAAGCGGGTCCGATTGAGTTTTATGAGCGATGTTGTCATGCTCGTTTAATACCGATAGAAGATAATTGACCAACTCCATATAGGGGAGTTGGTTTTATTATGAAAAAAATGTGGAATTTAAGTGGTTTTTGCTAGGAAATAGCGGGATTTGTAATTAATATTACGCGTAAAGCAAATTACTAAACTTTTTACAAAAAAAGGTGTAGAATGGGTATCGAATGAAAGAAGGTGTGAAAATGGCCAACTGGAAACGAAATTTAATGATTTGTTGGCTAGGTTGTTTTACCACTGCAGCCGGTATGAGTTTAGTAATTCCTTTTTTATCTTTTTATATTGAGGAATTAGGGGTGACTGGCACTTCTAGTATTGCACAGTGGTCGGGACTTGCATTTGGTGTAACATTTCTAATGGGTGCGATTGTATCACCGATATGGGGAAAGCTTGGTGATATACATGGACGGAAATTGATGCTTATTCGTGCTAGCCTTGGCATGGCGATTATTATGACGCTTATGGGGTTTGTAACGGACGTGTATCAACTAGTCGCACTAAGATTTTTGATGGGAGCAGTATCTGGTTTCCTTTCAACGGCGATGACATTTATTGCAGCAGAAACTCCGAAAGAGCATTCAGGTTGGGCAATCTCTACAATTTCAACTGGTGGCGTGAGCGGCTCTTTACTTGGGCCATTACTTGGAGGATATTTGTCTGAGTTAATTGGAATGCGCCATGTCTTTCTTGTTACAGGAGCTTTTTTATTCCTTTCCTTCCTCATCGTCTTTTTCTTCCTACATGAAGAAAATCAATCTGCTCAAGCAAAAAAGGTACAGCAAAAAAAAGTATGGACGATGGTCCCAGCAAAACATTTAATTATTAGTTTATTTGTAACAACATTTATTATTCAACTTGCGAATATGTCTGTTCAGCCAATTGTTACATTGTACGTGAAAAATTTAGTTGGCCCTCATACAGCACATATTGAAACAATTGCGGGCGCAGTTATGTCAGCGACAGGATTAGCAGTTATTTTAGCAGCGCCTAAATTAGGAAGATTATCAGATCATATAGGTCCTCAAAAAACGTTAGTAGTAGCATTGTTTGCTGCAGGAATTATTTTTATCCCGCAAGCATTTGTAACCTCAGCTTGGCAACTATTAATTCTTCGCTTTTTATTAGGAATCGCACAAGCAGGATTATTACCTTCCGTACAAACTCTACTAAAACAACATACACCAACCCATGTTACGGGACGAATATTTGGATATAATCAGTCGTTTCAGTTTTTAGGAAATATGATTGGTCCAGTGCTCGGGGGACAAATTGCAGCTCATGCAGGCTTCCAATATGTTTTCTTCTCTACATCATCATTATTATTCATTGCGTGTATTTGGGTTTATTTCCATAATAAGAACGAAGAGGTATCGGAGAAACAACATTTGGAAGTTAGTTAACTTAGTGAAAAAGGATGAGGCAATATTTGCTTCATCCTTTTTCACTAAAATTGAAGGCAAAGATAACTTAATGTACCAAGCTCGTAACTACGGTGAATGACTTCGCCGTTATTTACACCACTTCCCATTGCGATAAATAAAGGAACAAAATGCTCTGCTCTTGGTACTGCTAATTGTGCATGAGGCGCATTGTTCTCCCAATTAAACAATACATCTTTATCGTTAGTCTGCATATGTTTTATAATCCAATCATCAAATTCAATTGCCCATTTTTCAGGGGTAGTTTGATTCCATTTTAAGGCTCGTAAATTATGAACAGTAACTCCGCTGCCGATTACTAAAATACCTTCTTGTCCAAGTCCTTTTAGTGCTTCTCCAATTTCAAATTGTTCTTTCGCAGGAAGGAATGGATTTACTGATATTTGTACGACAGGAATATTTGCTTCTGGATACATGCGATGCAGGAGTGTCCATGAACCATGATCTAAACCTCTCGTCATATTATGATGGACTGGAATACCTTTGTTTTTAAATTTTGTTTCTAGCATAGAGGCAATGCTAGAAGAGCCTTTCGCCTGATATTTGATTTCGTATAACTCAGGGGGAAAACCTCCAAAATCATAAATTGTTTCATATTCATCATCTGATGAGGAGATTGTTAATACTTCACTTTCCCAGTGAGCGGTAAAAATAACAATTGCTTTCGGTTTAAATGTTTCTCCAAGTGTTTTTAAAAAACGTGTATAATCTGTATCTTGAATAGCAAGCATTGGTGAACCATGTGCTAAAAATAGTGATGGCATCATAATAGAAACCTCCTAAAAATATTTTAATTACTTTATGTTAGTAACTATATAATTTTATTTTAAATCCGTCAAGACAATAGTTGGAAAGATAATAAAAAATAAGGCATTTGTCATAATGGAAGCAATTGCATATAATACATAATAAGAAAAATGAATCCACATTCATTTTTTAGAGATACATAATAGATTTGGGGGCTGACGAAATGAACGTACAGGAAAGTTTCGTTACGGCATTGGATGGATCGGAAATTTATTTACGCAAGTGGTTACCAGAAGGTGAACCAAAAGGGATTATTCAAATTGCACATGGTATGACAGAACATGCAGGTGTGTATGCAGAATGTATTGATGCTTTATTGGAAGCAGGGTATGGTGTTTATGCGCATGATCATAAAGGGCACGGGAAAACAGTAAAAAAAGAAGAAGACTATGGTCATTTTGAGCCAAATGTAGGTTGGAATGAGGCTGTTTCTGATGTTATCTTTGTATCGGAAATGATAAAAGAAGAGCAGACGTGTCCATTGTTTTTACTTGGACATAGTATGGGCTCTTTTTTAGCAAGACGCGCTGTACAACTTAGAGGAGAACTATATGATGGATTTCTTATTTCAGGAACTGGCGGAAACCCAGGGTTTTTAGGAGTAATTGGTCATAAAGTAGCGACAATTGAGATGAAACTACGCGGAGCGAAAACGAAAAGTCCGATGCTAAACTTTTTATCTTTCGGAAACTTTAACTCGCACTTTAAACCAAATCGTACAAAATTTGATTGGTTATCTTCAGATATTAATCAAGTTGATAAATATATTGCGGATCCGTTATGTGGATTCATTTGTACGACGAGTTTTTATCGAGAATTATTTTCTGGTGTATTAGAAGTAAATAAACTAGAAGAATACAAGAAGACGCCAAAAAATCTTCCAATACATTTATTCTCTGGTGATCGTGATCCTGTTGGGGATATGGGAAAAGGTGTAAAAGAAGTTTATGAAAACTATAAAAAATGTGGTGTGAAAGACGTGACACTACGTTTATATGAAAATGGAAGGCATGAAATGTTCCATGAAGTGAATAGAGATGAAGTGTTTAAAGATTTGATTTTTTGGTTAGATGGACATATTGTATGAGAAGAAACCTCACTTTTTCTGAAGTGAGGTTTTTTGAGGAAACGGAGCAATAAAATAGAAAAACCAATTTTTTTGGCTACACAAAACCGAAATTCATTTCCCACCTACCGTTGGATTATCGTCCTTCACACGCTTGAGGAAGGAGACTTCTTTCGGATAATGTGTTAAAAGTTTTGATTTAAAAAATGTGAAATTGGACATAACGCAGACGGTTGTAGTTGCAAGATTTTAAGAATAACTTCTAATCAAACTTTTTATAAAGCGACAGATGCCTGTTCATAATAGTAGTATAATAGTGAATGAGGTGTTAATAGTATGGAAGATAAAACATTAGGCTTACTACTGGATGTTGTTGGTGAATTATTTTCAGATGAAATTTCAATTGCCGTTTCGAATACGAAAGAATATATCTACTATCGGCCAAGTAAACGAATTGATTTAAAGATTAGCGTCGGGGATCCTATAAAGGAAGGAACGATTGCCCATAAAGCAATGGTGACGAAGCAAAAAGCCTCTGAGTTTATTAACCGGGATGTTTTTGGTATTCCTTATCATGGAATGGCCGTACCATTTTCAAATAATGGAAAGCTTGAAGGTTGCGTGACGGCAATTTATCCAGCTTTAACAGATGGAAAGTCAGTCGTTACCTTAAAAACAACAGACGGCTGGATTCCGGTTCCTTTTTCAAAGGTCATGTATTTAGAGGCGAAAGATAAAAAGACGTATGTGAATTCAGAAGAGTTATCAGGAACACATAAATACTCTCTGCAAGAATTCGAATACTTGCTTCCGAAGGATTCATTTATTAGATGCCACCGTTCATTTATTGTAAATGTTAATCATATTAAAGCGATTTATCCTGATACCCATTCTACTTTTTTACTTTCGATGGATAATGGGGAGAGGGTACCAGTTAGTCAATCATATGCCAGTTATTTTCGCAAGATTCTAGGATTCTAGATTTTTCTGCTTTAGAACCTAGATTTGCTGTTTTATCTGAATTTTCGGCATTGTATACCAAAATCCCTATTTTGATGGTGTTAATGTGTAAAATAATTATGAATATTTATTAGGAGAGGGATTACATATGGAGAATAATTTGGATAGAATCAGGGATCAACGCCTGAAGGATCGGGTAGTTACACCTGAAGAAGCGGCTTCCTGGATTCAAAGTGGAATGACTTTAGGCTTAAGTGGGTTTACACGTGCAGGTGATGTGAAAGCAGTCCCATTTGCGCTGGTGAACCGAGTTAAGAATGATAAATCTTTTAAAGTAAATGTTTATACTGGGGCTTCCTTAGGTTCGGATGTAGACAAATTATTTGCTGAGGCAGGAATTTTAGGGAAAAGATTGCCTTTCCAAGCCGATGCGACTATGCGAAAAGGAATTAATAATGGAGACTTTTTATTTGTGGATCAGCATTTGTCTCATACAGCGGAGTTACTTCGCGCTGACGTTATGGATGTAGATTTCGCTATTTTGGAAGCGGTTGCGATTACTGAGGACGGAATGATTATTCCAACCACCTCAATTGGAAATTCCTTGGCATTTTCCCTAAATGCTAAGTCTGTTATTATTGAAATGAATATGGCTCAATCTACACAACTAGAGGGGCTGCATGATTTATATGAACCAGGTAAACAGGGGGAAAGGCTCCCGATTCCGCTCGTGAAAACGGATGATCGAATTGGAACAATCGGTATTCCGATTGATGTTGAAAAAGTGAAGGGAATTGTGTTTACGAACCAACTGGATTCACCATCGACAATTGTTCCTCCAGATGAAGAAACTGTTATTATGGCACAGCATTTAATAGAGTTCCTTCGAAAAGAAGTAAAAATAGGCCGATTAACAAATAGTTTAGCACCGTTACAATCGGGAATTGGTTCAGTGGCCAATGCAGTCCTGCATGGAATGTTAGATTCGGAGTTTGAAGATTTAGAAGTGTATTCTGAGGTTTTACAGGATGCGGTCTTTGATCTTATGGATGCTGGGAAAGTCCATTTTGCTTCCTGCTGCTCCATCACGCTTTCTGAAGAGAAAATGCAACAAGTATTTTCCAACTTTGAAAAATATCGTGACAAATTAATGATGCGCCCGCAAGAGATTTCCAATCATCCTGAAATCATTCGCCGCCTTGGATTAATCTCGATTAATACTGCTTTAGAATTAGATATATACGGAAATGTCAACTCTACTCACGTTTTAGGTACAAAAATGATGAACGGTATTGGTGGTTCTGGTGATTTTGCAAGAAATGCACGCTTAGCTATCTTTGTTACTAAATCCATTGCGAAAGGTGGTAACATTTCAAGTATCGTTCCTTTCGTATCTCATGTAGACCATACTGAACACGATGTAGATGTTATCGTCACTGAACAGGGCTATGCTGACCTAAGGGGACTGGCGCCAAGGGAAAGAGTGGAACTGATTATTGAGAATTGCGCACATCCAATGTATCGTGACCAACTACGAGCTTATTACGAAGAAGCACAAACAAGGGGTGGACAAACTCCTCATGTTTTAGAAAAAGCCTTTTCTTGGCATACGAATTATGCTAAAAATGGAACAATGCTTGAAGCGGTAGTAGAAACTGTATAGGTGCGTATCATAAGAAATAGTAAAACGAGTGATGGAGTTTGAAGCTCACTACAATATGTTACAAATATAAAGTGCCCTATAGGGTTAAATTTAGAAAAAAGAACGCCAATTTTCAGGAATGGCGTTCTTTTTCTTTAAATAAATTGTTAAAAACTGTACTTACCCATATAACGGTGAGCCGTTGTAGCTTTATAATAAAGATTTATAAAAATTACCTCTAATCTATGAAAATAAAGGTTTTTTAAATTACTTTCCGAATCATTTTATTAGTTTACATATCGAAGGTGAGGAGAAAGAATCATGAAGATAAGAGAAGCATTATTAAGAGAAGCAAATGAATTAAGTGAACTTGCACTACATTCAAAAGCAACGTGGAATTATAGTGAAGAATTTATTTTAGCTTGTAAGGAAGATTTAACAATTACAGAAGAGTACATAAAAAATAATTTTGTATATGTTTTAGAAAATGATAATACGAAGATTGGATTTTTCTCATTTTTACGTAATGAAAATGCTCTCGATTTCCTATACATTCATCCTCGTTTTAAAGGGAAAGGCTACGGAAAAATACTTTGGAAGTTTGTAATAGAGCAAGCAAATGAACTAGGATTAAAGAGTTTTACGATTGATAGTGATCCGAATGCAAAAGGGTATTACTTGAAAATGGGAGCAAAGCTAATCGGGGAGACACCATCAACGGTTTTTAAAGAGCGACTACTACCTCTTTTGCAATATGATGTGTAAAACTATTAATGTCAGGGGAAACTGAGAATGGATAATGTGAAGAAAAAACAAATATATGAAGCGTTAATAAAATCATGGTCGATTGAAACAAGTTCAAAGTGGACGATTGAGAATCCAGCAAAGGGACAATGTGGTGTAACGGCTCTAGTCGTTCAAGATATATACGGAGGAAAGATTAAAAAGACGAAAGTAGGAGAAGTATGGCACTTTTATAACCTTATAGATGGACAGGTGTTTGATTTTACAGAGACACAATTTAATGAAGAATTGAATTATATGGGCGTGGAATCTAATCGAGAAGAAGCATTTGCGGATACAAATGAAAAACAATATAGCAGTTTGAAGGGGAAGATAACGAAAGAATTAAAATTATCTTTTGACTCTTAATCTTTAATAAGTTACTATAATGGTGGTAACTCATTAAAGGGAACTTCATAGAGTTGAAAGGGGAAATACTTTTGAAAACAACTTATGTAAACGCTACAATTGCAACGATGAATGAACAAAACGAAGTGATAGAAAATGGATATATCATTGTAGAAAATGATCAAATTATAGATGTAAATAGCGGAGAATTCGCTAACGATTTTGAAGTAGATGAAGTAATTGACATGAAAGGAAAGTGGGTTTTACCAGGGCTTGTAAATACACATACACATGTTGTTATGAGTCTTTTGAGAGGTATTGGCGATGATATGTTATTACAGCCGTGGCTTGAGACGAGAATTTGGCCACTTGAAAGTCAGTTTACTCCAGAGCTTGCGGTCGCTAGTACGGAATTAGGATTACTTGAAATGGTGAAAAGTGGTACAACATCATTCTCTGATATGTTTAATCCAATTGGAGTAGATCAAGATGCAATTATGGAAACGGTATCAAGGAGTGGAATGCGAGCTGCTGTTTCAAGAACTTTATTTAGCTTTGGAACGAAAGAAGATGAAAAGAAAGCAATTGAAGAAGCTGAGAAATATGTGAAGCGTTATTATAAGGAAAGTGGTATGTTAACTACGATGGTTGCACCGCATAGTCCATATACATGTTCCACAGAACTGTTAGAAGAGTGCGCGCGTATTGCAGTAGAAAATCAAACTATGGTTCATATTCACCTTTCGGAAACAGAGCGTGAAGTACGTGATATTGAAGCACAGTACGGAAAACGTCCAGTAGAATATGCAGCAAGTTGCGGATTGTTTAAACGTCCAACAGTTATTGCGCACGGTGTGGTTTTAAATGAAAATGAGCGTGCTTTCTTAGCGGAATATGATGTTCGAGTAGCTCATAATCCGAATAGTAATTTAAAACTAGGTTCTGGTATAGCGAATGTAAAAGCGATGCTAGAAGCAGGAATTAAAGTAGGGATTGCAACAGATAGTGTTGCGTCTAATAATAATTTAGATATGTTTGAAGAAATGCGTATTGCAACTTTATTACAAAAAGGTATTCATCAAGACGCAACAGCATTACCAGTTGAAACAGCTCTTTCTCTTGCGACAAAAGGAGCTGCGGAAGTAATTGGTATGAAACAAACTGGATCACTTGAGGTTGGAAAGTGTGCCGATTTTATTACGATTGATCCGTCTAATAAACCGCATTTACAACCAGCTGATGAAGTGTTATCACACCTTGTATATGCAGCTAGTGGAAAAGATATAAGTGATGTAATTATTAACGGTAAACGTGTTGTTTGGAATGGTGAATGTAAAACATTAGATGAAGAGCGTATTATATTTGAAGCGAGTCGTTATAAACGAGGTTTACAAAGATAGGTATTTACATGTTGGTTGAAAAAGCTGTCCTTTTTTAAAAAGGACAGCTTTTTTCTTGAACGAATAAATATTCAATAGAATGTCGCATCTTTCTGTTAGCATTTCTGTTATAATATATAACGTTTTATAATAATTTATTTTTAAGGAGAACAATTTATGAAGCGAAAAAAGAGCCATTTAATGGTAATGGCACTTGTTACATCTTTATTATTAACAGCTTGTAATAATAAAGCGAATAAAAGTGATACAGAGGCTAAAAAACAAGTGTTAAATGTAACAGTATCAGAAGAAATTCCTTCGCTTGATACTGCGAAAACGATGGATGGTACATCAGCACACGTTATGCAAAACATATTTGAAGGGCTGTATGTGCTAAATGATCAGGATCATCCTATTCCAGCAGTAGCAAAATCGTTTAAAAGAAGTGAAGATGGTAAAAAATATACATTTGATTTGCGTAAAGATGCAAAATGGTCAAATGGAGACAATGTAACAGCAAATGACTTTATGTTTGCATGGAAACGTGCAGTTAACCCGCAAACGGCATCTCAATATGCATACATGCTCTTTTATGTGAAAAATGCGAAAGAAATAAATAAGGGAACAATGGCTCTTGATGAACTTGGGGTTAAAGTTATAAATGATTATAAGTTAGAAGTTGAACTAGAACAGCCAATTCCGTATTTTTTACAGTTGTTAGCGTTACCTATATACTTACCACAGCATGAATCATTTTTGAAAGAACAAGGAAACAAATATGGATTGGAACCTAGTAATCTCATATATAACGGCCCATTTGTATTAGAAAAATGGAAACATGAACAAGAGTTCCAATTAAAGAAGAATGCTACATATTGGGATCAAAAGAAAGTGAAATTAGACGAAATAAACTTTCATATCGTAAAGGATACAATGACGGCTGTAAACTTATATGAGGCTGGCGATTTGGATCGAGTACCTATTAATTCTCAAGTTGTAGACAAGTATAAAGGGAATAAGGAATTACATATGTCAAGTGATCCTGGAATCGCTATGCTACGTTTTAATGAGAAAAATAATGCGTTAGCCAATAAGAAAGTACGTCAATCTATCTCATTAGCATTAAATAAAGATGATATCGTTGCTCACTTTATTAATAACGGGGCAAAACCTGCAAATGGACTTGTACCAGTTGGTCATATAAATGAAGAGACGGGCAAAGATTTTAGAAAAGAAAACGGAGATATTTCTTCATATGATTTGCAAAATGCGAAAAGGCTTTGGGAAGAAGCGAAAAAAGAACTTGGAGTAGAAGAAGTAAAACTCGAGTTTTTAACGTTTGAACAAGATAACGCAAAACGTATGACAGAATATATAAAAGGTGACTTAGAAAATAATTTGCATGGATTAACGTTACAAATTAAACAGCAGCCATTTAAGCAAAAGTTACAGTTAGAACAAACAGGTGATTACGATATAACTATGGCAAATTGGGGACCTGATTATAAAGACCCAATTAGTTATTTAGATCTATTTACGACGGGTAATCCAAACAATAAAATGAGTTACTCCAATTCTCGTTATGATGATTTAATAAAGAAAGCGAAAAATGATTTTGTACTTGATCCAGAGAAACGATGGGAAGCGTTGCGAGAGGCTGAGCAGGTCTTATTAGAAGACGCTGCTGTGGCACCGCTTTATCACATTGGTTCAGCTTATGTACAAAAGGATTATGTAAAAGGAATTGAAAAGCATCAATTTGGTGGCGTGTATACTTATAAGAATGCTTATATTGAAGATAAATAGAGGTATTTATTATAAAAAAGAAACCTTACTTTGGAGAGTGAGGTTTCTTTTTTACACATGAGTGCTATTAAACCGATTTTAATAAAGAATAAAAATTCGTATCATATGGAATATCATCTTGATACATATAATTTTTTAGAACTCCTTCTTTTTCAAAACCTAATTTTAATAGCACTTTATTTGAAGCTTTATTTTCAAGAAAGACAATGGCACCAATACGTTTTAAATGAAGCGTGTGGAGACCATATGATATAACTTCAGAAATTGCTTCGGTGGCATATCCTTTTCCCCAGTATTCAGGGAGAAAGGCATAACTTATGTTTGCTCGTTTATGCTCAGAAGACCAATCGTGAAAACCAATTGTTCCAATGAGTTCTTTCTTATCTTTTAATTCGATTCCCCATTTTATACCGTTTCTTGCATTGTAACTCAACTTGAAATTATTAATAATTTGCTTTACTTGATCTACATTCTGTAATGGTTTTTGGCCATAATAGCGCAATACTTTAGGATTAGAAAAGCAATCCAATATACCTGGTGCATCTTCTTCGGTAAGTTCTCGCAAAATGAGTCGGTCGGTTTTTAATATAGGAAACATGCCTTCACTCCATTTCTTATGAAACTAGAATGTATTTGTTATTATTTAATTTAATCTGAAAATAAAGATTATTCAAGGCGTAATGATGATTTTGATTTATGTTAAAATTAATTGTGGAATATATTTCAAAAAAGAGGTTTAGATATGGACAAAAACTCAATATTAATCGTAGACGACGATCGAGATATTATTCAATTTATTAAAGTGAATTTAATACAAGAAGGTTATACTGTTTTCAGTGCTGAAAATGGGGAAGAGGCATTAGAGGTAATAAATAATAACAGTATTCAACTTGCTATCCTTGATGTTATGATGCCTCAAATGGATGGGATTGAATTGTGTAGAAGGATAAGAGAGAAACATAGTATTCCAATTATGTTTTTAAGTGCAAAATCATCAGATGTAGATAAGGTAATTGGATTAAGTACAGGAGCAGATGATTATATTGTGAAACCGTTTAGTACAATTGAGTTTGTGGCCAGGGTGAAGGCTCAATTAAGAAGGTATACATATTTCAATCAAAATACTGTTCAAGTAATTGAAAAGAAAATAAGCATTAGAGGTTTAGAAATAGATGAAGTGTCGAGAACAGTGATGCTATATGGACAAACAATTAATCTTACAAAAACCGAATATGATATTTTGCACTTAATGGCAGCTGCAAAGAACCGTGTGTTCACTATTGAAGAAATATTTGAAAGTGTTTGGAATGAAAGGGCTTATGAAAGTAATAATACGGTAATGGTTCATATTGCTAGGTTAAGAAATAAAATTGAGGGAAATCCAAAAGAGCCGAAGTTTATACAAAATGTTTGGGGAGTCGGATATAAAATTGAAGATTAAATTATTACAAGGAATTAGAGCTAAATTCTTTTTCGCATTTATATGTAGTATTTTGTTAGCTACGGTAAATATCATATTAGTTCAAATTTTATTTGGAAGTATATATAGTGATGTTGTCGCGCTAGAGGAAAGATATTCATTTTTTTATTTTATGTTTTTTCTTCTGTTAACCACTATATATTTTGCATTACTGACAAAGACTACTATAAAAAGATTGAATGAGATCAACAAGAATGTGAAGGAAATAAGCAATGGTAATTTGGAAATACATATACCTATTTCGAAGAGCGATGAGATTGGTGAGTTAGCGACGAATGTTAATAGAATGGCCAAAAGTCTAAAAGAGTCTATTGAGAATGAAAAAAAATCACAGGAAATGAAAAATGAAATGATTAGTAATATTTCGCATGACTTACGAACGCCTGTAACATCTCTAATCGGTTATGCTGACCTATTAGGAAATAAGCTTCATTCAAATGTAGAAGAATGTGAACAATATGTAAGTGTATTAAAGCGAAAAAGCTATGAATTAAAAAATCAAGTAGATGATTTATTAGAATACTGTCAAATAAATTATAGAGAGATCGAATTACATAAAAATGTAGTAAATATAAAAGCATTAATTGAACAAATCATGATTGATTTTGTACCACAACTAGATAATGCCAATATGAGCTTTTATATTAAAAGTGGTGAGGGGCTATATGTGGAAGTTGATGTAGCACTTATAGTGAGACTATTTGAAAATGTAATTAGTAATAGCATTATGTACGGGAAAGATGGAAAGGAAATTTTGATTCGAATTTCAAAAAGAGAAATGAATGTTGATATAGAAATCAAAAATTTTGGGCACCCCATTCAGAAAGAGAAACTTCCTTACGTTTTTGAAAAGTTTTATCGTGGCGAAAAATCACGTAGCGCTTATACTGGTGGAAAAGGCATGGGGCTTACGATTGCGAGAAGAATAGCAGAGCTCCATAAAGGAGATATCACTGTGCGTAGTAACGATAAAGAAACAATTTTCACCGTAATTTTACCGCAGTATACATAAATGTAAGAAAGTCGTAAATGTTTCTTCCATATGTCGTAATTTCTACTTTGTATCATGGAGAACAAAGATATGAAGGTAGGGATATAACATGTGGAAGAAATATTTTTTAGTAATTTTAGTTGCTTTTTTAATTATAAGTTGGAGTGTAGTTTATTTAGCTAATGGTGTTATATCAGTCATTGTTTGGTGGAGTATACAAGCTTTTAGCTTAGTTTCAATTGTTATTTTGATAGGTTCAGTATTACTATTTATTTGGAAAAGCATTTTTAGAAAGCAGATAGATAGAACGCTACTCTTAATAGTTCTATTCTCTATAATTGGAGCTTGGCCCTTAGGGTGGTTCGCTAACATAGGTGGAATTGCTTACCCAGCAGAGGTACAGTCTATGAGTCCTAAAGTAGTAGTTCGCTTTCCCTTGAATGAACGAGCACTAGTAGGCTGGGGCGGTGATCGATTAGAAACGAACTATCACGTTATAAAACCAAATGAAAGATGGGCATATGATATTCTCCTTCCACCTGCTGAAGTGAAAAGTAGTAAGTTGGGGGATTATGGAATATATGGAGCAGAAGTAATGACACCAGCTTCCGGGACAGTTGTATCAATTAATAATGATGAAAAAGATTTAGTTCCGGGATCGGATGATTTTCAGTCAATGGTGGGGAATCACATTTATATACAGTTAGATGAAACAGGAACATTTTTAGTTCTCGCCCACTTAAAGAAAGGATCGATTAAAGTTAAAGAAGGACAACATGTAAATGAAGGTGACATTCTTGCCCAAGTTGGAAACTCCGGAAGTTCAAGTGAGCCGCATTTACACATCCATCATCAAAGGCAGGATCCATCCAAGGTGAGTATGTTTTTTACGGAAGGATTACCACTATACTTTCGAATTGAAAAAGGTGCGATGATGCCGGAAAGAGGGGCATACATAAGTGGTAAGTAGAAGGAAATCATTTCGTCCAAAAAGGGTATTCCAAATTGAAATTGGAATACCCTTTTTCATTAACCTACAAATGTTTGATACAGTAAGAAAATATTTAAAACGATAACGAGTGCAGCGATTATCCACGCGATGAATGTTGTAATGCGATGGTTAACAAGCGCTCCCATAATCTTTTTATTACTTGTAAACATAATAAGTGGTACTAGTGCAAAGGCAATCCCGAACGATAAGACAACTTGGCTCATAACGAGAGCGTAAGTTGGATTTACACCTAAAGCAATTATAACTAGAGGTGGAATCATTGTTATAAATCGGCGTAAGTATAACGGAATATGCATGCGAATGAATCCTTGCATAATAATGTCACCAGACATTGTACCGACAGACGAGCTAGATAATCCTGCTGATAAAAGTCCGATTCCAAATAAGGCAGCGGATGCAGGACCGACTAAATTACTGAATTGGTTAAAAGCAACATCAAGATCTTCAACGTGCAAGCCGTTTTTAAAGAATAAAGCCGCTGCTACAATTAACATACTCGCATTAATTGCTCCAGCGATAACCATTGCAATAATGATATCAATGAATTCGAAACGGAAAATCTTTTTCTTTTGTTCATCATTTGTTCCAACTACGCGGCGCTGTGTTAAGGCGGAATGTAAATATATTGCGTGTGGCATAACTGTCGCACCTAAAATACCAGCTGCTAAAAGTATGCTATCCACGCCTTGGAATTTTGGAATAAATAGTCCTGAAAGAAGAGGGCTTAATTCCGGTTTTGCATAAAAAACTTGGACACCAAAAGCGATAACAACGATAAAAATCATCCCTGTTATGATAGCTTCTAATGGACGAAAGCCTCTGCGTTGAAATTCAAGAATAATAAACGATCCAGCTGCTGTAATTAAAGCGGCTGGTAACATTGGAATTCCAAATAATAAGTACAATCCGAGTGCTGCTCCAATAAATTCAGCTAAATCAGTCGCCATAATAACGAGTTCTCCTTGAATCCATAAACCGATGGAAACAGGTTTTGGGAAGTTTTCACGAGCTATCTCAGGAAGGTTTCTCCCAGTAGCGATTCCTAATTTAGCTGATAAAGTTTGAATTAATACAGCCATTAAATTAGAAGCGAGAATTACCCAAAGTAATAAATAACCATATTGTGAGCCGGCAGCAATATTCGTTGCAAAATTCCCAGGATCAATGTAAGCGACTGAAGCGATGAAAGCAGGCCCTAAGAATGGTAATAGTCTTTTTAAGCCTTTCGTTTGTCCGCTTAACGCTAAATGTGCTGATTGAACAGTTGTACTTTGAGAAGGGACTTGTTCTTCTTTTGACATATCTTTATTCATAGTATTGTTCCCCTTTGAAATCTTAACTTGATGAAATTATTGTATTTATTCTTACTCATTATTTCAATACATTTAAATATATTATGTGTCAATTTCATTTGAACATAAAAGTTTCCTTAATGCAAATTATATGACTTTGTGCAATCGATGGTGTGAAAATGTAAAATTATTTTGGAAGTTTATGGCTACTGAATAAAGGGGAAGATAATAAATTAAAGGGCTATTTTTGAAATTTATGTAAACATAAAGCCTATAATATAGCATATTAATTGATGGAAATGAATTTGTGTGATATATAATATATTGGGATTACAACATAACCATAGTGTTTTGATGTGTAATCTTGTTTTTATTTTTGTTAACTTATAGAAAAAATTGTAAATAGAAGAAAATAGGCTAAGTACAATTTCGCATATATTTTCTTATTATATATGTTTTGATATGAACGTTAACTTATACATGATTTTAAAAATTAGATAGGTGGTAGAAATACATTGGCAACTACAAAACCATATAGAGTATTACTATATTACATGTATACAACAATTGAAAACCCTGAAGAATTCGCTGCAGAACATTTAGCATTTTGTAATTCACTTGAGTTAAAAGGAAGAATTCTTGTAGCTAAAGAAGGAATTAACGGAACTTGTTCTGGAACTGTAGAGCAAACAGAGAAATACATGGAAGCAATGAACAATGATCCACGCTTTGATGGCATCGTGTTTAAAGTAGATGAAGAAGAAGGGCATGCATTCAAGAAAATGCACGTACGTCCTCGTCCAGAGTTAGTTACACTTCGTCTAGAAGACGACATTAACCCAAAAGAAATTACTGGGAAGTATTTAGAACCAAAAGATTTTTATGAGGCGATGAAACAAGAAGATACAGTTATCATTGATGCACGAAATGATTATGAATTTGATTTAGGTCACTTTAAAGGTGCAATTAAACCAGATATTGAATCATTCCGTGAATTACCAGATTGGATTAGAGAAAATAAAGAAACACTTGAAGGCAAAAAGATTTTAACGTACTGTACAGGTGGAATTCGTTGTGAGAAGTTCTCTGGTTGGTTAGTTCGTGAAGGTTACGAAGATGTAAGCCAGCTTCACGGCGGAATTGTAACGTACGGAAAAGATACAGAAGTACAAGGTGAACTTTGGGATGGTCAATGTTACGTGTTCGATGAGCGTATCTCTGTACCAGTAAACCAAAAAGAACATGTTATCGTTGGTAAAGACCACTTTACAGGTGAACCTTGTGAGCGCTATGTAAACTGTGCAAACCCAGAATGTAATAAGAAGATTTTATGTTCTGAGGAAAATGAAGCGAAATATTTACGTGCATGTTCTCATGAATGTCGTGTACACCCACGTAACCGCTACGTAGCACAACATGAATTAACTGAAGAGCAAGTAGCTGCTGCATTAGAGAAAATCGAAGCAGGAAAGTAAGCGGAATTAGTGTAATAAAAAGAGAAGAGGCTACTCCAAATTTCATTTTGTAGTAGCCTTTTTTATTGTTCGGTTCTTTATTTTGTCAGTTTTTGTCGGTAATTCGATATATTTTAAAAATCGCTGATATATTTTGAGTTGTGGTCGATATATTCGAAAAATCGCCAATAAAAAATTCACCTACTAACGTACGGCGCGCATTACTAGGGTAAGAAATAATCTTCTGGAGTCAAAAGTCTTTACTGCTTATCCTCTTTCTCTTTCACAGCAGAAAGAACAGTTTGTTTTACCCACGCTTTTCTTCTTCTATGCTGTATACCCCATTGGTATAAATTTTGCGCACCTAAAATAAAGGAAATGACTATGCCGCTGATCGCTATTAACAGCGCGAAAAATTCAAGAGGCGATGATATTTTGTTTGAATTGGTGTTTCTTAAAAGGTCAATCATAGTAAAACCTAACATTTGTCCTACTACAGAGTAGAGCGTTAAAATTAATAGTAAAAGGCTATCTTTTTTAGAGGCGACATTTTCTTGGTATTTAAATAAGCTATCAAGGTTTTGCTTCGCGTTTGCGTATAGAACCTCAATGTTAAAAAGCTTTCTTAAGCGGAAGAAAATATCTTCACTTTGTGATTGGGATACTAACTCTAAAGAAAAGTAATTAGCTGTAAACGAATTGATTGAATAAATTAATTTCTCTATTTCATTTGTATCTTGTTCAATATTTAGCTCAGCATAGGCGTTTGCCATTTTTAATAAAACAATTTTATGAAATAAATTTAATAATAAAGCGTAATAAAATTCCCCGTACATTTGACTAGCAAGTTTAGTGACTTCTTGTTCACCTTCATTTGTTATACATGTGAAAATGTGTTCTTCCATTATGAAATAGCGGTTAGGAGCCCATCTTTGGTAAGAATGATTTGCTAAATAATCGTGAATATAAGGAATATTATTTGCGCTAATATACGGTTTACCATCGTCTGTTAATCCGGAAAGACTGGAAGTACGATATATATCGACTACATGAAGGTCTGACTCTTTCTTTATGGATAATAAAGTTTGTACATACATTCGTTGGTCTTCAAAGAATGGGAATGTTTGAAAGTAAGAACTCCGCAATCTCTTTTTCTCAAAGAAATCTGTTAAGCCATGAAATAAATCACCAAATATAAGTTTTTCCACTTGTGAATATTTTTTTCCATCACATTCAATACAAATAGTCTCAGTTGTATCATTTCTAGTTTCAAGTACACGGAAGCGGGCAGCGAATTCGATTGCTTCTGATAATGTCATGTTTGGAGCGGTTTTTACTTCTGTTCGAATTGTTAAGAAGCCAAGCTCATAAGGACAAAGTGTTACATCAATTGAGTGTACGGTGAATGGGACTGAAATAAGGTTTGTTGTTAAATATCCATTTAAGTTAAGGTCTTTAGAATAACGTTGCAATCCTTTTTGATATTCTGAATGAGGAAAAAGAATTTTATTTGTAAATGAAAGATAGTACGCTTCCATATTTTGATGTGAAACTTTAAACTGCCCATAATATGTATTTTCATCATCGAGATGATCGAGTCGAAAAGGACGAAAATTATTTTTTTGTAAGAAAGGGAACATATTTTGTTCATATCCACTTTTAAACGAAAATGGGAAAATAAATTGAAATATAGCTGTTGTTACATCTTTTTCCTCTATTGATTGTATTGCCTCCATTTACATTGTTTCCTTTCCATTTAAGCTATAGAAACAACATGCCCAATTTTTCTTGAAAATAACCTCTCATTTTCAGTAGATTAGGAATGAAAATTCAGCTAATTAAGTAGGGGACATGTATAATATTATGTATACTAAAACTAGTATAATTATGTTATGAAAAGGGGGATATAGTATGCGTATTTTAGTGTTAGGGGCTGGGGGCGTTGGCGGATTTTTTGGTGGTCGATTAGTAGAAAAGGGAGAGGATGTTACATTTCTCGTCCGCAGTAAAAGAAAACAGCAATTAGAGGAAAAAGGACTTATTATTCGTAGTGTTAGCGGGGATTTTTCATTTCAACCGAAATTAATAACGAAAGAAGATCGTACTGCTCCATTTGATGTGATTTTATTTTCAACAAAGGCGTATCATTTAAACGACGCAATTGAAGATTTAAAGCCATTTGTAGATGAAAATACTGTGATAATCCCATTATTAAATGGTATCGCTCATTTATCGCTATTACAAAAGGAATTCGGTGAAGAAAAAGTAATTGGCGGTTTATGCTTTATCGAGACGACGTTAAATGATCAAGGAGAAATTGTACAAACTAGTACTGCCAACAGACTTGTATTCGGGGAAATAAAGCCCCAAGATTCAGCGAGAATAAAGCGTATTTCTAAAGTTTTTGCAGGTACGAAAGCCAGTTTTATTTTAAGTGAAAATATTACGCAAGATATGTGGCATAAATATTTATTTATTACTGTAATGTCAGGTGTGACAACATTAATGCGTGCACCGATAGGACCGATTCGTGAAAGTGATGGAGGTCGAGAATTTATCCGGAATTTATTTGCAGAATCTGTGCAAATCATGAAAGCTATGAAGGCACCAGTTAAGGATAATATTATTGAGGAACATATGAAAACGATTGATAAAATTTCGTATGATATGAAGTCATCGATGCAGCGTGATATGGAAAAAGGTTCGTTTATTGAAGGGAAGCACTTGCAAGGATACTTATTGGATTTAGCAGAGCAATTTTCTATAGAAGCACCATTATTAGGAGCGGTATATCAAAACTTGAAGGTATATGAAGAAATGGCCTTTAACAAATCTGTAATAGAATTAGATGTATGAAAAAATAAAAAAGATAGCAATATATAAGTGTATTGCTATCTTTTTTATTTGTGTATGACAAATTATTTGTTTCTTTTAACTCTTTCTGTCAAATTTATTTCCTCTTCACGTTTACCATATAGCTGATTAATTTCATTTGCTACTACATCTAAATATGAGTCGGAAAAAAGTGGCTTCTTTTTTTTAGACATATGGGTCTCCTTTGTGGATTTTTTAGTATTCATTATGTATATTTATTGGCGGATTATGCGCAATCATTTTAAATTTTTTCTTTTTCAAAATTTTTGTTTACTTTTTGAAAATAAAGGAGTATTATAATCCACAGTTTCAATTTTCTAAATCGCTGAAACCGCATGGTGCGGGGGACCCGTTTTAATGGATTAGTGCATAATCAAATGGGGTGAATCCTTGAAAAAGGTAGGGCTACTCATAGGCCCGAATCCGACAGCTAACCTCGTAAGCGTTATATTGAGAAGGAAGGTGGAGCTTGTGCGACAAAAAAAATAATGTCTACAAGTCTATTTCTTGATGGCTTGTAGACATTTTTTGTTTTCTGAAGAAATAGTTTATCCCGCTTTAACGGGCAATAAGACTCCCACCTCAAAATTCGGCGGATGCGCGGAAGTTAGGTGGGAGATCAACTGCCCGTAAAAGCTTGATTGGTTCAACTAATAATCCGTGGGGGATAACCCTTCCCCACGGATTAAAGTTTCACTTTATTAGCTGTAACTAGTAGAAAAGTTCGTACAAAATTATTGGAGAGTGGACAGCAGTGGTTTCATCTATCAAAAAATTTTTAATTGGAAGGCCGTTAAAATCAACTGAGTTAGGAGAACAAAAACTCAATAAAACGAAAGCGTTAGCTATTTTATCTTCTGATGCTTTATCATCAGTTGCTTACGGTCCAGAGCAAATTTTAATTGCTTTAACAGGTCTTGGAGCAATAGCTTATTGGTATTCCATTCCGATAGCTGTTGGAGTATTGGTATTATTGACAGCTCTTATTTTATCTTATCGTCAAATTATTTTCGCTTATCCTCATGGCGGGGGCGCATATGTTGTATCAAAAGAAAATTTAGGGATGAATCCAGGTTTAATAGCAGGAGGATCTTTATTAGTCGATTATATTTTAACTGTTGCAGTAAGTGTGTCTGCAGGTACAGATGCGATTACGTCTGCTTTTCCTAGCTTACATGCGCATAATGTAATCATTGCGGTTATATTTGTTATATTGATTACTATTTTAAATTTAAGAGGGGTAACGGAATCAGCTTCCATTTTAGCATATCCTGTTTATTTATTTGTTCTAGCACTATTTATATTAATTGGTGTAGGGATATACAATATTTTAACTGGTCACGTTTCACCGACTTTACATTCGCCAATTGGAACACCAGTTGCCGGAATTAGCCTATTTTTACTGTTACGAGCGTTTGCATCAGGAAGTTCTGCTTTAACAGGTGTTGAAGCAATCTCTAATGCAATCCCGAATTTTAAAGATCCTTCTCCTAACAATGCGGCAAAAACATTGCTTGCGATGGGGGCTTTACTTGCCGTTTTATTTTCGGGAATCGTCTTTTTAGCTTACTATTATGGCATTACTCCAAGTAAACAAGTAACGGTTGTTTCACAAATCGCTGAACAAACATTTGGACGTAATTTTATGTACTTTTTCATACAAGGTACAACAGCTTTAATATTAATTCTTGCTGCTAATACAGGATATTCTGCATTTCCATTATTGGCGGTTAATCTTGCGAAAGATAAGTTCATACCAAGAATGTTTACGATTAGAGGAGACCGTCTAGGGTATTCAAACGGTATTATTATACTTGGGATTGCTTCGATTATTTTAATTGTAGCTTTCCAAGGGAAAACAGAACACTTGATTCCGTTATATGCGGTAGGGGTATTTATTCCGTTTACACTTTCTCAAACTGGAATGGTACTAAAATGGCTTCGTGAAAAGCCTGAAGGATGGATGTTACGATTAACGATTAATTTAATTGGTGCAGTTATTAGTTTTATCGTTATGAGTATGTTCTTTTTAACTAAATTCGCGCAAGTTTGGTCAATCCTTATTTTCTTACCTGCAATCATCTTCTTGTTTCATCGAATTAAGAAGCATTACGATGCAGTTGGCGATCAATTGAGTTTAAAAACTTGTGAGCCGCTTATTCCGATTGAGGGGAATGTAATTGTTGTCCCTGTAGCTGGTATGACTCATGTAGTAGAAAATTCATTGAATTATGCTAAAGCTCTTTCACCAGATCAAGTAATTGCTGTATATGTTGCTTTTGATAGAGAAGAGGAAAAGGTATTTGAAGAGAAGTGGAAGAAGTGGCAACCTGACGTAAGGCTTGTTACATTGCACTCTCATTATAGAAGTATCATTCAGCCATTAACAAAGTTTATTGATACAGTGCAGTATAAAGCAAGTGAATCAAATTACAGAGTTACGGTCGTTATACCACAGTTTATTCCGAAAAAGGGTTGGCATAACATTCTTCATAATCAGTCTAGCTTATTAATTCGTGCGTATTTACTGTATCGAAGAAATGTTGTAATTACGACAGTACCATATCATTTGAAAAAATAGAAAAATTAATGTTAAGGATAGCTTCACTTTAGTGAAGCTATCTTTTTGTATGTATATGCTATGCATAATTGCATATAGGCTTAAAAGATATATTAATATAATTTTATCGGTTATGAGTAAATAGTGTTTTCTGTTGTGGTATATAGATAATCTAATCGGGAAAGTGAATCGAATTTTATTTTGGAATAAGGACATGAAAGCTTGAAAATAAAGGGAATGAAAATACTTCTTTACGATAGATAAATGGCTGTGTTTAAATGACCTTACAGTACAAAACTTAAATGAAAACAAAACGAGATTTCATATTTTCGTACGTTAATTAGTTTAAAATGAATAGTATTTTTATGTAATATATTCACTGTGTGAATGTGAGTAAAATAGAAATTTTATACAACTTTATTCGCACTAAACATATATGAAAAGTTATGGAATGTTTTATAACAATAAGTAAGTACTGTAGCAAGGAAATTTGAGAGAGAGGGTTAGTACATGAATCACGATGAGAACACTCTCTATTTTTAACCATCTCAATATATGTAAGAAAATAATACAATGCGATATTAATAGTTGCTAATACATAGGAGGAGTTAAAGTGAAAAAGACTTTAATTACAGGGTTATTGGTTACAGCAGTATCTACAAGTTGCTTCGTTCCTGTAAGCGCTTACGCTAAGGAGGGGCAAACAGAAGTGAAAACAGTTTATGCGCAAAATGTAATTGCCCCAAATACATTATCCAATTCAATTAGAATGTTAGGATCACAGTCACCACTTATACAAGCATATGGATTAGTTATTTTGCAACAACCAGACATTAAAGTGAATGCTATGAGTAGCTTGACGAATCATCAAAAATTTGCAAAAGCGAATGTACGAGAGTGGATTGATGAATATAATCCGAAGTTAATCGACTTAAATCAAGAGATGATGAGATATAGCGCTAGATTTAATAGCTATTATAGTAAGTTATATGAGCTAGCAGGAAAAGTAAATGAAGATAAACAGGCAAAAGCAGATTTTACAAGTGCATATGGAAAATTACAATTGCAAGTACAAAATATCCAAGAGAGTATGGAGCAAGATTTATTAGAGTTAAATCGATTTAAAACGGTATTAGACAAAGATAGTAACAACTTATCAATTAAAGCTGATGAAGCAATAAAGACACTGCAAGGATCAAGTGGAGATATTGTGAAATTAAGAGAAGACATAAAAAGAATTCAAGGAGAAATCCAAGCTGAACTAACTAATATTTTGAATAGACCTCAAGAAATTATTAAAGGTTCTATTAATATCGGTAAACAAGTATTTACAATCACAAATCAAACTGCACAAACGAAAACAATCGACTTTGTTTCTATCGGTACTTTAAGTAATGAAATTGTAAATGCTGCAGATAGTCAAACGAGGGAAGCAGCTCTTCGTATTCAACAAAAGCAAAAAGAGTTATTACCACTTATTCAAAAGTTATCACAAACTGAAGCAGAGGCGACTCAAATTACATTTATTGAAGATCAAGTAAGCAGCTTTACAGAACTAATTGACCGCCAAATTAAAACTTTAGAGACGTTATTAACGGATTGGAAAGTTTTAAATAATAATATGATCCAAATTCAAACAAATATTGAAGAAGGCACGTATACAGATAGTAGTTTACTTCAAAAACATTTCAATCAGCTCAAAAAAATAAGCGATGAAATGAATAAGCAAACAAATCAATTTGAAGATTACGTTACAAACGTTGAAGTACATTAAACAGAAAAATATTTAACGATATAGGGAGAGAAGAAAAATGACAAAAAAACCTTATAAAGTAATGGCTCTATCAGCACTTATGGCAGTATTTGCAGCAGGGAATATTATGCCAGCCCATACTTATGCAGCTGAAAGTACAGTGAAACAAGCTCCAGTGCACGCGGTAGCAAAAGCTTATAATGACTATGAAGAATACTCATTAGGACCAGAAGGCTTGAAAGATGCAATGGAAAGAACAGGTTCAAACGCTTTAGTAATGGATCTGTACGCTTTAACAATTATTAAACAAGGTAATGTTAACTTTGGTAATGTATCGACTGTTGATGCAGCTTTAAAAGGAAAAGTGATTCAGCACCAAGATACAGCTAGAGGGAATGCGAAGCAATGGTTAGATGTATTAAAGCCACAGCTTATTTCAACGAATCAAAATATCATTAATTACAATACGAAATTCCAAAATTATTATGATACTTTAGTTGCAGCGGTTGATGCAAAGGATAAAGCAACTCTTACGAAAGGCCTAACAAGATTATCAAGTAGTATTAATGAAAATAAAGCGCAAGTAGATCAGTTAGTAGAAGACTTGAAGAAATTCCGAAATAAAATGACGTCAGATACTCAAAACTTCAAGGGAGATGCAAATCAAATTACATCTATCTTAGCTAGTCAAGATGCTGGAATTCCGCTTCTGCAAAATCAGATCACAACGTATAATGAGGCAATTAGTAAATATAATGCAATTATTATTGGCTCATCAGTTGCAACAGCATTAGGTCCAATTGCAATTATCGGTGGTGCAGTTGTAATTGCTACTGGAGCAGGAACTCCGCTAGGAATCGCATTAATTGCAGGTGGAGCAGCTGCTGTAGGCGGTGGAACAGCTGGGATTGTATTAGCTAAAAAAGAACTTGATAATGCACAAGCTGAAATTCAAAAAATAACAGGACAAATTACAACCGCACAATTAGAAGTAGCAGGATTAACAAACATTAAAACACAAACGGAATACTTAACAAATACGATTGATACTGCAATTACAGCATTGCAAAATATTTCAAATCAATGGTATACAATGGGATCAAAATACAATTCTTTACTTCAAAATGTAGATTCAATTAGTCCAAATGATCTTGTTTTCATTAAAGAAGATTTAAACATTGCGAAAGATAGCTGGAAAAACATTAAAGACTATGCAGAAAAAATTTATGCTGAAGATATTAAAGTAGTAGATACAAAAAAAGCTTAATCGAATACGAATCGTTAGAGCGTTAAGTATTGATGAATGAGTTGAAGCTCCTGTTCAATTGTGAGCAGGAGTTTTTTATATCCTTATAAAAAGAAACAGGTGAAAAATATGCAGAAAACATTTTACAAAAAATGTCTTTTGACGATGGTGATCGCTGGGGTGGCAACGAGTAATGCATTTCCTTTACATCCTTTTGCAGCAGAACAAAACGTAAAAATACTACAAGAAAATGCGGGGAATTATTCTCTTGGTCCAGCGGGATTCCAAGATGTAATGGCGCAAACAACATCGAGCATATTCGCAATGGATTCATATGCAAAATTAATTCAAAATCAACAAGAGACTGATTTGAGTAAAATTAGTTCGATTAATGGTGAGTTTAAAGGAAATATGGTTCAGCATCAAAGAGATGCAAAAATTAACGCGGCGTATTGGTTAAATAATATGAAACCTAAAATTATGAAAACAGATCAAAATATTATTGATTACAACAATGCTTTTCAAGCGTACTATAATAGCATGCTATTAGCGATTGATCAAAAGGATAGCGGTAAATTAAAAGCGGATTTAGAAAAGTTATATGCGAGCATATTAAAGAATCAAAATGAAGTAGATATTTTATTAGGGGATTTAAAAGCATTTCGCGATAGGATGGCGAAAGATACAAATAGTTTTAAAGAGGATACGAATCAATTAACAGCGATTTTGGCGAGTACGAATGCTGGTATTCCAGCTTTAGAGAAACAAATAAATACATATAATGATTCGATCAAAAAGAGCAATGATATGGTCATTGCTGGTGGTGTACTTTGCGTAGCATTAATAACATGTCTTGCTGGCGGACCGATGATTGCGGTTGCGAAAAAAGATATCGCAAATGCAGAAAGAGAAATAGCCAATTTAAAAGATAGAATTTCTGGAGCACAAGCAGAAGTCGCGATTTTGACAGATGTGAAAAATAAAACAACGAATATGACAGAGACGATTGATGCAGCAATTACAGCATTGCAAAATATATCAAATCAGTGGTATACAGTAGGTGCGAAATATAATAATTTACTACAAAATGTAAAAGGAATTAGTCCTGAAGAATTTACCTTTATAAAAGAAGATTTAAATACGGCGAAAGATAGCTGGAAGGATGTAAAGGATTATACAGAAAAATTACATGAAGGCGTGACGAAATAAACAGTAGACTAGTTCTGCTGTTTATTTTTTATTCTTCTATTTGTGGCACATAATCCGTATGTAGGAGGGAAAACACCAATGATTAAAGGTTTACTATATATACTAATTGGAATAGAAATTTAGGCAGAGATATTTAGGGAGTCGAAATTTCTTGCATAAAGCTGTATAATGCTTGTAACGAAAGGGAAATACAGGAAAGGATTTGTAATGAGTTACTATGGAAAAAGATAAACAACAATTAAGCGTTGAAGTTGCAAGATTATATTATCAATCAGATTATAGTCAGCAAGAAATTGCAAATAAATTAAATATTTCAAGACCGACGATTTCTAGATTATTAAAGTATGCGAAAGAAAAAGGATTTGTTCAAATTAGTATAGCTGATCCATTTGCGGATTTAGATAACGTTGGGAATTTACTTAAGGAAAAGTATAATTTGTTAGAAGCACATGTTGTATTTTCTCCGGTACCAGAATATGCAACGATTACGGAGTATATTAGTAAATATGCTGCTGAGTATATGGAAAAGACGGTTAAAAACGGTGATATTGTTGGTGTAAGCTGGGGCATGACGATGTATGAAATCGCTAGAAAAATCGTACCACAACATGTAAAAGGTGTAGAAGTTGTCCAGTTAAAAGGTGGTATTAGTCATTCGAGTGTAAATACATATGCGAATGAGACGATTGCTTTATTTGCAGATGCGTTTCAAACGACGCCAAGAAACTTACCGCTCCCGGTTATATTTGATAATGCGGTGACAAAAGAATTAGTGGAGCAGGATCGACATATTCATCACATTATCGAAATGGGAAAACAAGCAAATATTGCAATCTTCACTGTTGGAACAGTGCGCGATGAAGCGTTATTATTCCGATTAGGATATCTAGATAAGGATGAAACGAACTTACTAAAAAAACAAGCTGTCGGTGACATTTGTTCACGTTTCTTTGATGGAGACGGAAATATTAGTAGTGAAGAAATTAATCAGCGTACAATTGGAATTGAGTTAGAAGAACTTAGATTAAAGAAGCGTTCTATTTTAGTTGCTGGTGGTAATAGAAAAATAAAAGCAATTGATGGTGCGTTACGTGGTGGGTATGCAAATGTATTAATTATCGATCAACATACAGCAAAAGAATTGTTACATTATCAAAAAGGATAGAAATAAAATGCTTTCTCAAAATATTAATTTTGAGAAAGCATTTTATTTTAGTTATGTATGAATGAATGAAAGGATTACTTCTTGGAAAATAAATTTCTTTTAAAAAAATAATTATGGATATTGAGATACATACTACCAGTGTTAACATAAAAGTTTTGATTTCAACTTGTGATGTATATGAATTGTTTCTTAGTTAGAATGTGCTTCATGTACTACAAGAAAATTCCTTTCGAAAAAAGAATGAACAAAATTTCAAAAGTATATTTACATTTGTTCAACTAAGAGTTAGAATGAAGTTGTTAAAAGATATGAGGAGTGAAGATAATGAACATTGCAAAATTAATTGACCATACAATTTTAAAACCTAATTCTACAAAAGAAGATGTTATGAAAGTAATCGAAGAAGCAAAGGAATATAAATTCGCTTCTGTTTGTATTAATCCAACATGGGTAAAATTAGCGGCTGACGAATTAGCTGGACATGATGTAGACGTTTGTACTGTAATCGGTTTTCCATTAGGAGCAAACACAACTGAAACAAAAGCATTCGAAACAAAAGATGCTATCGCAAAAGGTGCAACTGAAGTTGATATGGTAATCAACGTAGGTGCTTTAAAAGATGGCGACAACGAATTAGTTGAAAAAGACATTTATGAAGTAGTACAAGCAGCAAAAGGAAAAGCTCTTGTAAAAGTAATCATTGAAACTTGTTTATTAACAGATGAAGAAAAAGTTCGTGCTTGTGAATTATCAGTAAAAGCTGGTGCTGATTTCGTAAAAACTTCAACTGGATTCTCAACTGGTGGAGCAACTGCTGAAGATATCGCATTAATGCGTAAAACAGTTGGACCAAATGTTGGAGTAAAAGCATCTGGTGGAGTTCGTACACGTGAAGATGCAGATAAAATGGTGGCTGCTGGAGCTTCTCGCGTTGGAGCGAGTGCTAGTGTTGCAATCGTATTAAACGATGCAAAAGGTGCTACAGATAACTACTAATCGATAAATTGTGAAGAGCAATAGATACACGTTTAAAGTACAGTGTATCTATTGCTTTAACAATTGAAAAAGATGTAAGCGGATACGAATGGGAGGAGACGGCTTATGAAATATTTAATAGGTGTTTTAGGCCTCGTATTGATTTTAGGTATCGCTTGGCTTGCTAGTAATGATAGAAAGAAAGTCAAATATCGTCCAATCATAACGATGGTTATATTACAATTCATTTTGGGGTTTTTATTATTAAATACAAGCGTAGGGAATATATTAATTAGCGGAATAGCAGATGGTTTTGGAGAATTACTAAAGTATGCCGCTGAAGGTGTGAATTTCGTATTTGGTGGATTAGTAAATCAAAAAGAGTTTTCGTTCTTTTTAGGTGTATTAATGCCAATCGTGTTTATATCAGCTTTAATCGGTATTTTGCAACATATTAAAGTATTGCCTATTATTGTGAAATCTATCGGTCTAGCATTAAGTAAAGTAAATGGAATGGGGAAATTAGAATCATATAACGCGGTAGCTTCAGCGATTTTAGGACAATCTGAAGTGTTTATTTCAGTTAAGAAACAACTAGGATTATTGCCAGAGAAAAGAATGTATACACTATGTGCATCTGCAATGTCTACCGTTTCAATGTCTATTGTTGGATCATATATGGTGTTATTAAAACCGCAATATGTTGTAACCGCTTTAGTGCTTAACTTATTTGGTGGTTTCATCATTGCTTCTATTATTAACCCGTATGAAGTTACTGAAGAAGAGGATATGTTAGAAGTACAAGAAGAAGAGAAAAAGACTTTCTTTGAAGTATTAGGGGAATATATTATAGATGGATTTAAAGTTGCGATTACAGTAGCAGCCATGTTAATTGGTTTCGTTGCTCTTATCGCATTCATTAATGCAGTATTTAAAGGTGTAATCGGTATTTCATTCCAGGAAATTCTTGGTTATGTATTTGCACCATTTGCATTTATTATGGGTGTACCTTGGCATGAAGCAGTTAATGCCGGAAATATTATGGCAACAAAATTAGTATCAAATGAATTTGTCGCTATGACAGATTTAGCACAAGGAAACTTTAATTTCTCAGATAGAACGACAGCGATTATATCTGTATTCTTAGTTTCATTTGCAAACTTCTCTTCAATTGGAATTATTGCAGGAGCGGTGAAAAGCTTAAATGAAAAACAAGGAAATGTAGTCGCAAGATTTGGCTTGAAATTACTTTTCGGTGCAACATTAGTAAGCTTCTTATCAGCAACGGTTGTTGGCTTACTATTTTAATAGATTTCATATAACATGAAAAGGAATGGTGATTACAATGAGAATGGTAGATATTATTGCAAAAAAACGTGACGGCAAAGAATTAACAACTGAAGAAATCAAATTCTTTATCAATGGTTATACAGACGGAAGTATTCCTGATTATCAAGTGAGTGCACTTGCAATGGCAATTTTCTTTAAAGATATGACAGATCGTGAACGTGCTGATTTAACGATGGCGATGGTTGAATCTGGAGAAACAATTGATTTATCAGCAATTGAAGGAATTAAAGTAGACAAACATTCAACTGGCGGTGTTGGTGATACAACAACATTAGTATTAGGACCATTAGTGGCAGCTTTAGATGTACCGGTTGCGAAAATGTCTGGCCGTGGTTTAGGACATACAGGCGGAACAATTGATAAATTAGAAGCGGTAGAAGGATTCCATGTTGAAATTACGAAAGAGCAATTCATTGATATTGTAAACCGTGACAAAGTAGCTGTTATCGGACAAACTGGAAACTTAACACCTGCAGATAAAAAGATTTATGCGCTACGTGACGTAACAGGAACAGTAAACTCGATTCCTCTAATTGCAAGTTCAATTATGAGTAAAAAAATTGCAGCTGGTGCTGATGCGATCGTACTTGATGTAAAAACAGGTGCTGGAGCATTTATGAAAACAGAAGAAGATGCAAAAGAATTAGCTCATGCAATGGTACGTATCGGAAATAATGTTGGACGTCAAACGATGGCTGTTATTTCAGATATGTCACAACCACTTGGTTTTGCAATTGGTAATGCTCTAGAAGTGAAAGAAGCGATTGATACATTAAAAGGTGAAGGTCCAGAAGATTTAACAGAATTAGTACTTGTATTAGGAAGCCAAATGGTTGTACTTGCGAAAAAAGCAAATACGTTAGAAGAAGCTCGTGAAATGTTAATTGAAGTTATGAAAAATGGAAAAGCAACTGAGAAGTTTAAAGAGTTCTTAAGCAACCAAGGCGGAGACAGCTCAATTGTAGACAATCCAGAAAAAATGCCACAAGCGAAGTATGTAATTGATGTACCTGCAAAAACGTCAGGTGTTATTTCTAACATTGTTGCAGATGAAATCGGTATCGCAGCTATGCTACTTGGTGCAGGTCGTGCAACGAAGGAAGATGAAATCGATTTAGCTGTAGGTTTAATGTTACGTAAAAAAGTTGGCGACGCAGTAAAAGAAGGCGAACCATTCGTAACGATATACGCAAATCGTGAAAATGTAGAAGATGTAAAAGCAAAAATTTATGAAAACATTTCTATTTCTGAAACAGCAGTGGCACCTAAATTAGTTCATACAGTTATTACGGATTAATCATAATTACATTACCTTGAGGAGGAAATAATATGGATAAGAAAAAATATATTGAAGAAGCAAATAAGATGTTATCAAAAGCATATATTCCGTATTCAAAATTTCCTGTTGGTGCAGCATTAGTTACGAAAGAAGGTAAAATCTATACTGGTTGTAATATAGAAAATGCTTCTTACGGTTTATGTAACTGTGCAGAAAGAACCGCAATATTTAAAGCCGTATCAGAAGGTGAGCGCGACTTTAGCTACTTAGTCATTACAGGAGAAACTGATGGACCTATTTCACCATGTGGTGCTTGTAGACAAGTTATTGCTGAATTTTGTGATCCGAAAATGCCTGTATTACTAACGAATGTAAAAGGTGATGAAAAAGAAGTAACTGTTGAACAGTTACTGCCAGGCGCTTTCTCAATTGAAGATTTAAAATAAGTTGAAAAGCCATTTCGCAATTAGTAATTGTGGAATGGCTTTTTTATTTCCAAAAATAGAATGTAATATTCCGTTCATATTCCGTTCATAAACTTCGCGTAAAATGAGTGCAGCGAATATGGAAAGTTTACAGCAGGAGGAATATAATGAAGAAATTATATAATGCAGCATTCATTTACTTAATTATTGGTTTATTATCAGGTGTATTTGCAAGAGAGTATACAAAAGCACAAGGAATTAAAGGATCCACTATGTTGCAATTAGTGCATACACACGTATTGGTGCTCGGATTCGTATTCTTTTTAGTCGCTTTCGCTTTATTTAAAGTGTTTCATATACAAGAAACAAAAAGCTTTCGCGCATGGTTTATTGTATACAATGTAGGATTAATTTTTACTATCGCTACAATGGTATTTAGAGGGATTTTACAAGTGAATGGAACAGACTTTAACGGTTTAAGCCATATGGCTGGATTAGCTCATGTCATTATAAGTGTCGGGCTCGTTTGGTTTATGATTTTGCTTAAAAAGTCTTTTAAATAGGTAGGAGTGGGGAATATGAATGTAGCACTTTTATCAAGTATCGTAGCAGTTTGTATGGCTGTTGGGGTAATGTTTCTACGTTTTAAAGCAGCAAAAAAACCGGTAACGAAAAAGAAAATTATATTACCACCATTTTTTATGAGTACTGGTGCAATGATGTACTTCTTACCAGAGTTTCGGTTAACATCTTTAGAGATAGTAGAAGCAATTACCGTAGGACTTATTTTCTCTATATTTCTTATTAAAACAACGAAGTTTGAAATAAGAAGTGAGCAAATATATATGAAACCGTCAAAAGCATTTATATTTATTTTAGTGGGGTTATTAGCTGTGCGAGTAGCATTAAAATCATATTTAAGTCAATCGCTTGATTTAGCACAATTAAGTGGAATGTTTTTCTTACTCGCTTTTGCGATGATCGTATCGTGGAGAATTGCTATGTATCGCTCGTATGTTAAATTGCAAAAACAACAATATTAAATATAAAAAGAGCTGGAATTTCATTCTGAAAAGGCCAGCTCTTTTTATGTTTTATTGAAATTCTTTAGCGCGGAGCTCATTTACTAAATTTTAAACGATCTTGAGCATCTTGTAATGCAAGTGGTGTAACATTGATACCGTTTGGATCGACAATTTTTGTATTTAATAAAATGGAATCTAAGCTTCCACGAAATACTTTCGTATAGTTTGTTCTTAACATTTGTTGTTCTTGTTTTTCTTCATTACTTAACCCTAAAGTTTTTTCTTTTTTTGATAATTCATTAATGCGGAATAAAATGTTATTCATCTTGTTCACCTCTTATTTTAATTTAAATTAGTTACTTACTAATTTATAGTTATTTTAACTCGTAAATTTTATTATGTCAACATGATCTAAAAAGATTAAAAATTGACGAAAAATTATAACAATAATAAAATAAATAACAGAGGACAATTAGCTTTAAATGCATACATAGAACGTTAGGGGGATTATTATGAAATCAACATTTTTTGCTCAAAATAGAGAACGATTAACGAAAACATTGCCTGATGAATCTATTACTATTTTATTTGCTGGGCAGGCACCTCATATGTCAGCTGATGCACATTATAAATTTGTGCCGAATCGAAATTTTTATTACTTAACGGGAATCGATGAACCAAATGTTATTTTCATGTTGAAAAAGTTTGGAAATAGTGTAGAAGAAACTCTTTTCATTGAAAAATCAGATCCAGTGCTTGAAAAGTGGGTTGGAAAAACAGTTTCTAAAGAAGAAGCGGAGAAACTATCAGGTATAAAGAAAATTGTATATATAGATAGTTTTGAAAAGACAATGGCAAATACACTTTTCGTAGAAAATGTGAAACATGTGAATTTAGACTTGGAACTTCGTGAGTGGAAGGGTACAGAGACGAAAACTTTAGCGTTTGCTAAACATGTAAGAGAACAATATCCTCACATTACAATCGGAAATGTTTATCCGAACATTTGTGAATTAAGAGTGTTTAAAACAGAAGAAGAAATTGAAATCATAAAAGAAGCTATTGCTGTAACTAAAGAGGGTATTTATAATGTGTTGAAGCATGCGAAAGCGGATATGGTGGAATATGAATTAGAAGCTCATTTTGATTTCACGCTGAAATCATCTGGCATTAAATATCATGCGTTTCATACAATTTTGGCGAGTGGTAAAAATGCTACTGTGCTGCATTATGAAAATAACGATGCAAAAGTGGGGCAAGGTGATTTAGTACTGCTCGATTTAGGTGCTCAAAAAGACTACTATAATGCTGATATTAGTTATACATTCCCAGCAAGCGGAACATTCTCTAGTCGTCAAAAACAAATATATAATATCGTGTTAAAAGCATTGAAAGAAACAACGGAACTTATTAAGCCAGGTATAAAATTTGCTGCATTAAATGAGCATACAAAAAAAGTGCTAGCAGAAGAGTGTAAAGCAATTGGTTTAATTCAAGAAGACGAGGAATTATCTAAATATTATTATCATGGTGTCAGCCACTTCCTTGGTTTAGATACGCATGATGTAGGAACATACAAAGATAGAGTATTAGAAGAAGGTATGGTCATTACGATTGAACCAGGTCTATATATTGAAGAAGAATCAATTGGAATTCGTATAGAAGATGATATTCTTGTCACGAAGGACGGATATGAAAACTTGTCAAAAGATATTATTAGAACAGTTGAAGAAATAGAAGAGTTTATGAGCGAAAATAATGAACATATAAAGGGAAATCAGGCCGTAGTTAAATAATAAGAAAAAAGGTAACCACTAATTTATCCCGCATTAACGGGCAGTAAAACTCCCACCTCAAAATTCGGTTGGAGCAAAGAAGTTAGGTGGGAGATCAACTGCCCGTAAAAGCCCGATTGGTTCAACTAATAATCAGTGGGGGATGGACAAAACCCCCACTGATTAAAGTTTCACTTTATTTGAACTTTACCTCGAATCGTGGACACTAAAAAAAGTCCATGATTCGGGATAGAGTTCTGTGCTACCTTCGAAATACTAATCTTTAATTACTAATCCCAATAAAGTTGCAAACTGAACAGCTTGATATGTTGAGACTTTACATCCT
This sequence comes from Bacillus sp. NPDC094077, assembly GCF_050279465.1. Lineage (NCBI taxonomy): Bacteria > Bacillati > Bacillota > Bacilli > Caryophanales > Bacillaceae > Bacillus > Bacillus sp. NPDC094077. The sequence goes on from NZ_JBNNUF010000011.1 coordinate 169,043, forward strand.
CTTAAATCGTTCACTGAAACTGTAAGTGTATCAAAATTAGAAGAACTAATATCTATCCCCTTCAGTGATGTTTGATCAAAATTAGCTTCGTCAAGGCTACATAATTGGAATTCAACTTTTTTTAGTTTACAGTCAAAAAAATCTGCATTATTTAATGAAGTTTCATTAAATATAATTTTTTCAAGCTTAGAATTTCCAAATGCCGCTAAATTCAAAATGGAATTCTCAAAATTAACATTCCCTAAGCTAGATTCTGTAAAATTAACGCCGATTAATTTACTATTTTTAAACTCAACTCTGTGAACAGAAGAATTGCTTAAATTAACATTTGATAAATCGCAGTTTTCAAAACAAACATCTGTGATATCAATATTGCTAAAGTCTGTATTAGTGAACTTACAATTCTTTATCACTGCATCATATAATCGCACTCTATCTACAGATTCATTTTCGAAAGTGGATTCGATAATTTCACACATTTCTAATGTTGGGTCTTCTTCATAAAAAATATCTTGAAAATTCCTTGAAGATAACTCTGGTGAAATTTTTGGTCTATCAATTTTCATAGTATATCAATCCTCTTCTTTTTGATATATGAGTGTAATTTAGGTTTAGTGTCTTCCGAGAAAGAACATTAGTTCTTATTATACACAAACCTACGTTTTTTTGTGAAGAGCATTTTAGTTACTTTTTTCTTATTTAGAAATAACGTCATAATAAATACGAGAACTGCTAATACAGCCGTTACAAGGAAAGCATCTTGCATACCTAAAATATTCGCCTCTGCAGTAACATGACGAAACATAGAAAGAGGAAGTTGGTTTAAACCAAATGTCATCACTGTCATCATAATACATGAAATACCGAACATAAAAGCAGAGTAAAGGACAGTGACGTATAATAAACTTGAATCTAAACTTAAATAAATAATAAAAAAGTCATTCCTATTATATTATATTCGTATAATGGAAATGTCTTTTTTTATTACTAATAGTTTACTTCATTCTCTTCTACATAATATAAGAATTATCTTTTATAAGCGTAAGAGAAATGTCTGTTTAATACGTAATTTCTAATTACATCTCCATATTTTCTTGAAAATCATCTTCTATAATGATTTTGAAAAAGAAAAAGGGGGAATTTTCCATGAAGAGATTTGTATTAACAACAGTTATAGTCGCCGTAATATCTTTAATTGCTGCATGTTCTTCGGCCATAAATACAACAAAGGATCATAAAAATATGAATGATAAAAAAACAGCACAGACTGAAACCGCTATAAAACCACTTAAAGTTGTAAAAGGACCAGAAATTACTTTAGTAGCGAAAGAAGAGAAGCAAAAGCTGAGTAATGGTGTTATTGTTCCGGTCTGGGCATTTAATGGTTCATCCCCGGGCCCAGAAATTAGGGTGAAAAAAGGTGAAAAGGTTAAAGTGACATTAAAAAATGAACTATCTGCACCAGTATCTATTCATTGGCATGGGTATCCTGTTCCAAATAATATGGATGGAATTCCAGGTGTGACACAAGATGCGGTTGAACCTGGAAAAAGTTTTACCTATGAATTTGAAGCGAACGTACCAGGAACATATTGGTATCATTCGCATCAAGATTCTGTAAATCAACTAGATAGAGGTTTATATGGTGCTTTCATTGTAGAAGATCCAAATGAAAAGTATGATAAAGATTACACATTAATGTTGGATGAATGGGTTACAGATAAAGAAGAAATTGATAAGCAAGTAAAAGAAATGACAAAATGGAAAATAGAAAAAGCAGGCAGTAAAAAATCTAGTATGGATAATGAAAATACGAAAAAAAATGATGATATGAAGGGCATGGACCATTCTGGTATGAACATGGACGGTGATAAAAAAGACTCTGGCAATATGGCAGGAATGGATCATGGGAATATGAAGATGGAAGGTCATGATATGAGCATGTATGACTTATTCACAATCAATGGTAAAAGCGGTAATTTAGTAGAGCCGCTAAAAGTGAGTAAGGGAGATAAAGTTCGACTTCGACTAGTTAATGCTGGTTACCTATCACACAATATCCACGTTCACGGTCATGACATAAAAGTAATTGCCACAGATGGTCAACCAATTAATGATCCAAAAGTTATAAAGGACAAAGTAATTTCAGTTGCACCGGGTGAACGTTATGATGTTGAATTCACTGCTAACAATCCTGGGAAATGGTATGTTGAAGACCATTCGGCAGATAAAGGTGCAAAAGGAATGAAAGCGATTATTGAATATGAAGGTAGTAAAGAGATGAAAGATAAAGCAAATGAAAAAGAAAAACTACCAAAATTAGATATGACGAAATATGGTGCGAAAAAATTAAGTGGTTTCACGTTAGACCAACAGTATACTGCCACATATAATATGGACTTGAATACGCAAATGAATGGAAATGAAATGGTATATACAATTAACGGAAAAGTATTCCCGGATATTGATCAAATTCCAGTGAAAAAGGGTGACTTAGTAAAAGTCAAATTAGTAAATCGTTCGAAAGCAGACGATCACCCGATGCATTTGCACGGTCATTTCTTCCAAGTATTAAGTAAAGATGGAAAACCGATAGAAGGTTCTCCAATTGTTAAAGATACATTGAACTTGAAACCAGGAGAAGAATATGAAGTAGCCTTTGTAGCAGACAATCCAGGTGAGTGGATGTTCCACTGTCATGATCTACACCATGCTTCAGCAGGGATGGTAACAGAAGTAAAATATACAGATTACAAATCTGATTATGTTCCAAACCCTAATATTCCTAATAAGCCAGAATAATATAATATTCACGTAGTTGAAAGGAATATAAAGCAGTTATCTTATGGATAACTGCTTTATGCATTTTAATCGTTAGCGTTAATGCATATGATGATTGTGCTCAGAGGAAGGTGGAGGTATATGATCGGGGAATGTTACGAATACAGAAACAATGATTACTATGCTAATTGAAAGTAATAATAAAAAACGTCGGTGGATATAAGTAGAGAAGGTTTCTGATAAAAGCTGAATCATACATGACATAGTTATCGTTATCGTAAGTAAGAGGCTAATGAACAGTATACTATGAGCTTGTTGACCATTTAGCATTTCTGTAATCATTGCTCCCATCATACTTGCCATTAATCCAGAGAACATTCCTTCTAAGGCAGTATATAGATGAAAACGAAGACCGACTAAAAAACCGATAAAACCACTAATCAAAATAGCAAGCAAAGTAGAATATAGTAATTCTCCTTTAAGGAGAATACCTAAATAAAAACCTATACTTAAACCGATACTCATACTAAAAGACATAATGAATACCGTATACCGTATACTCCATTAGGGTACCCTTGCGTTTAGAAATATATGATGTAGTAATAATCGAGATGCAACAAAGTGTTAAGGCAGTTAATGTATAAGCAAACAATATGATACCTCCCTGTCTTATCGTTCACTCCATCCTATGTTTAAATAGAGAGTAATTATGCTTATTTATATCTGCAAATTATCTGCACAATTTCATAAATGTAAGCAAGGAGGCGCTTGATTTTTTGAGGCGTCTTTTTTAATTGTGAGCATGTGAAAGAAAGTGTTAAATAATGAGTTTCTATTGTGAAGCCATAAAGAATAAGCGTATAATATTATAGGTCTCACATTTGTGAGACAAACCGCGAATGATAAATAAGATGGTTGTTTTATCATCACTTCTAAATATATAGACAATGAAAGTAACACTGGAATACAGATAGGGAGTTATAAAATGAAATTAATTATTGCCGAGAAACCAGATCAAGGTTTGGCTCTTGTTTCACAATTTAAATATCGTCGGAAAGATGGATATTTAGAAGTAGAAGCGAATGAGTTATTTCCAAATGGAGCGTACTGTACATGGGCAATTGGTCATTTGACGCAGTTATGTAATCCAGAACATTATCACGCAGAGTGGAAAAAATGGTCACTTGATACATTACCAATGATTCCAGAACGTTTTCAATTTGAAGTAACAAAGTCAAAGTATAAGCAATTTAACGTTGTGAAACAGCTGTTACATAATCCTCAGGTAACAGAAATTATTCACGCGGGCGATGCTGGGCGCGAAGGGGAATTAATCGTACGAAACATTATTAATCTTTGCAACGTGCAAAAGCCGATGAAACGTCTTTGGATTTCATCTTTAACGAAACAAGCTATTTATCAAGGATTTAAAAACTTACTGGATGAAACGGATACGATTAATACGTATTACGAAGCATATACAAGATCTTGCGCTGACTGGGTTGTTGGTATGAATGCATCGCGTGTGTTTAGTATTTTGCTAAAGAAAAAGGGAATGAACGATGTATTTTCCGCCGGTCGTGTACAAACACCAACATTAGCATTGATCGTAAAGCGTGAGAAAGAAATTGAAAGCTTTAAGTCAGAGCCGTTTTGGGAAGTGTTCGCAACCTTTAATATTGAAGGAAAGAAATATGAGGGGAAATGGGAGAAGGATAATGAATCCCGCTTAAAGGACCCTGATATGGCGAATAAAATTGCGGCTTTTTGTCAAGGGAAACCAGCAGAAGTGAAAGAAATGAAAACGGAGCGAAAAGAATTTCAGCCACCGCTTTTATTTAACTTATCATCACTACAAGCAACGGCAAATAAAGCCTTTAAGTTTTCACCGAAAAAGACGCTTGATATAACGCAAGCATTATATCAAAAAGGGATTGTCTCTTATCCTCGTTCAGATTCAAACTATGTTACTCAAGGAGAAGCAGCGACGTTTCCTGATATTTTACAGAAGTTAAGTCAGTTTGATGAATATAAAGGTTTATTACCAGCTCCAGTTGAATCGATTTTGAATAATAAGCGTTATGTGAATGAAAAGAAAGTAACAGATCACTACGCAATTATTCCGACAGAGCAAGTTACAAATCCAAGCAGATTATCAGGTGATGAAAAGAAAATTTACGATATGATCGTAAGAAGACTTATTGCAGCTCACTATGAAGTTGCAATCTTTGACTATACAACAATCATTACGCTTGTAGATGAACGTGCTGAATTCGTTTCAAAAGGAAAACAGCAAATTCAAGAAGGATGGCGTAAAGTTATTTTCCAAGATGATAAAGATGATGAAACGATTCTTCCAATCGTCGCAGAAGGTGAACAAGGAAAAGTTGTAAAGGTGAAAGTGAAAGAAGGAAAAACACAGCCACCAAAGCGTTATACAGAAGGACAACTTATTACGTTAATGAAAACAGCCGGTAAGTATTTAGAAAATGAAGAGCTGGAGAAAGTATTAAAGAAAACAGAAGGTTTAGGTACTGAAGCGACTCGTGCTGGTATTATTACGATGCTGAAGGATCGTAAATATATAGATGTGAAGAAGAACCAAGTATATGCAACTGATAAGGGAAAAGTATTAATTACAGCAATCGGTGATAAAATACTAGCTTCACCGGAAATGACTGCAAAATGGGAACAACGTCTTGCGGAAATTGGAGAAGGTACAGCATCACCAGCTACATTTATGGAACAAACGAAAAAGTTATCAGCTAAAATTATTGAAGACGCGGTGGAAATGTCTGAGAAGTGGGATTTCACTGGATTACATGTTGAATCGATTGAACGAAAAGGATCGAAATTTACAACAGGTAAAAAGGTTGGTAGCTGTAAAAAATGTGATGGCGATGTAATTGATAAATCTACGTTTTATGGTTGTTCTAATTACAATACAACACAATGTGATTTTACTATTTCAAAAAAGATACTAAGTAAAACAATTTCGCAAAAGAATATGACGAAGCTATTAAAAGGTGAGAAGACCGATTTAATTAAAGGATTTAAAAAGGGTGAGAAAACGTTTGATGCGAAGTTAGAGTGGAAAGATAATAAGATTAATTTTGTGTTTGAGAATTAACGAATAAAAAAAGCATGACAATCTATGTCATGCTTTTTTATTTTATAATTACAGACTTTTGTGTACTAATATTAAAAATTATTTAAAATAATTGTTTGAAAAGATGGTATTAAATAGGAAGATTATATCATTTTGATCATTTCTTTTATATAAAGGAAAAATAAGGAATTAGAAAATGAAAACAAGCAATGAAGAGAACAACTGAAAGTATCTTACGCTGATGTTTATAAAAAGTTATAGTGCATCTCTTCGAATGAGAAATGCTTTTTGTTTTGCTTGGAACGAAAAAATACAATAAAAACATCACCTTAAATAATAAAAATTTATTGTGAAACAATAAATTTTATATTAAAATCAAAATCATAATAAATAAGCGAGGTGCTTTTTATGGAAAAGGTAACAACGTTGTTTTTAAAATTAGAGGAGGTATAACTATGGGTATTAACAATTTGATTATTGAAAATATTGATAACCCTCATGAGTTGGAGAGAATGTATAGAAAAGACCCGAAAGCCTTTAAAAAGTCATTCTCACAAGCGTGGGACCAAAACCCTGATTCTCAGGTTCTTGGTGCATGGTATGAAAGATTGTATTTCAAGGAGAAGGCAAATACAGAAAAAATATCTTTGTTTCAAAAAGGTTTCTTATTTATGAGCATTTTAGCCATTCTGGCCGGAATAAGCACTAGGGTGATTTTCCATTTTGTTGAACAGGAAGTAATTGCTCCAATTAACTTGGCTTTTGGTATAATTCCTTTTATTGCTGCCTATTTTGTTTACAATAATACTCCGAAAAAAAGTGTTATTTATTCCCTTGCAGCATTGTTCCTGATTTCTGGGTTTTATCTTAATATGCTGCCATTAAATTATAAAGACAGTATTATCCTTGCTTATTTACACTTTCCTATATTCTTATGGGTATTGGTAGGGCTTGCATTTACAGGAAATGAATATTCAAAAGGCAGTACAAGATTAGCTTATATTAAATTTAATTTGGAATATTGTATTCTCTACGCCAGTATGGCAGTTAGCGGAATGATACTAGCAGTATTCACCATGCGGTTATTTAGCTTTGTTGACTTGGATATAGGAGACTTCTATTTTAGTAATGTTGTTTTATTTGGTGCTGCCGCTCTCGCTATTGTGGCTGCATACCTGGTATCAATGAATCTTAAACTTGCTAAGAATATTACACCATATATAGCTAAAATTTTTAGTCCTCTCGTCCTAATCACATTGTTGATCTATCTTATAACGGTTATGTGGGTCGGAAAAAATCCATTTTTGGACCGCAATTTCCTGATAGTCTTCAACGGAATACTCCTTGGTGTATTGGCCGTTACCATATTCTCTATTATCGAGAGCGACTCAGACGAGAAAAAGAACATTTCAGATTATATAAATTTTGCCTTAATTGTTCTTGCGCTTATCGTTGACAGTGTGGCTTTGTCAGCCATCGTGTTCAGACTTTCTTCTTATGGGATTACGCCTAATAGACTTGCTGTTTTAGGAGTAAACATACTTATCTGGGCAAATCTAATTTGGATTATGCTCTCCTATATGCGTTTTCTACAAAATAAATCCGGACCTTCAACTATCCAAGATGCCGTTACGAAGTATTTGCCAATCTACGGACTTTGGGCAGCTTTCGTTATATTTACTTTTCCTATAATTTTTAATTAGAAAGGATCTGTTAATGTAACGAAAAGTCAATCTTCTATAACGTATAAAATCTTTAGAGCTGATATTATGCAGCCTTTTATACAGAGTTGTATAAAAGGCTTATTTTCATTACGAAAGTTAAAAAGCGGGTGTTTAAACTAGAAGGCATAATATAATGCAAGAAAATAATATATGAGTAGAAGGAAGGGTACAGTGCTAGTATATGGAGTAAGTAATGTATATTTTGGAGTACTGTATAGAAAGTTAATTCCAAATGAAGTGCAAGGAAGGTTTTTCGGTTTTTTAAATTCGTTATTATTAGTATCTACTCCAGTTGGAATTGCAATAACGGGGTATTCCTTAGAGTCAATTTCAGCTTCCATTATATTTATTATAATTGGTATTATTACGTTTTTAGTTTCAGTTATTTCATTTTTATTAATGAGTAAGAGGCGATAATTCAATTTTACATTGATATAATTTCACGACAATAAAAAACGTCTCAAAGTAGGACGTTTTTTATTATGCGTATTGTCGTTTTTTCTTAATAAGCAACAACACTTGTGAAACACAAGCAAGAACAGGCAACTCAATCAACGGTCCAATAACGAGTGCAAGTGCAATTAGAGGCTCATCTGGAAAAGCAGTCACAGCAATAGCGAGCGCAACAGGAGAGTTTCTTGCTAATGTTGTTAAGCTTAAACTTACTGTATCTTTATAAGATAAATGCAGGATGCGCCCGATAAATTGTCCTAGTAAAAAATTAATAATGAAGAACAATAGAACAGGAATGAGTAATAATAAAACAATATTCATATTTTGTAGTAAATATTTACCTTGTGAGGCAAACATCGCTAATATTGCTAAACTTAAAAATACAATTTGAGCAGAGCTGAAAAATGGAATTAGCTTTTCTTCTAATACATTTTTCTTTTTTAGTTTACTCATTATCCATTTTGTACTATGTGCTAAGACAAATGGTAAAACAAGTACGATAACGATGCTTTCTACTAAAACAGAAATCTCTACAGTTTTCATTACACCTGCAAATAAAAGTAAATAAACAGGTAGCAATAATACTTGTAAAATTAAATTTACCGGTAGAATTGATGTAGATAATGCGACGTTACCTTTCGCGATCTCTGTGAAAATTAAATACCAGTCTGTACATGGAGTAACCATTAACATAATAAAGCCAACCCAAAGTGCTGGGTGATTTGAAAGAAATAACGCGCCTAATCCCCAAGCAAGAAAAGGTGTCCATATAAAGTTAATACCAAGGCTTGTTCCAGCAAATTTTAAGTTGCGGAATCCATTTTTTATATCCTTTAATGGAATGCTGAGGAATAATCCGTAAAGCATTAAAAATAAGAAGGGGACAATAAATTTTTCCGAATACATATGTACCATATTAAATTGTCCTAATATAACCCCGAATATAACAGCTGCAAGAATGATAAAGGTTTGAATCTTTTCTAAAGTACTCATTAATTAATCCTCTCTATAGATGAATTTCCCTCTCTAGTTGTATTATACAAGGTATTTCTCTTACGTGTTTTCGTATTTACTATTTCGACGGATGAAATATCTTTTTTATTATCTTCAATCCGAGATTTATTTATCTTTAAAAAGTTACTTGACTAAAGTAAGTGGATGTAATATACTCACTTACATAAGGTAATTAAATAACAAAAAGTTTTGGGTAGCTTAATTAAAGGTATCTATTGGAACTTTTTATTAGAATAAGAATTTTTATGATGATGAATAATGAATATGAAAAGAAAGCCTAGGTGAAGGAAATGGGATTATTTAGCTCATTATTTGGTAAAAAAGAAGAAAATACGAAAGTAGAGGAGAATAAAGTTATGTCAAAAGTATTATTAGTAAAAGCAAACGATCGTCCAGCGGAGCAAGCAATTAGTTCAAAAATGTATGAAACATTTGTAAGTACTTATAAAGAAGCGAATCCAAATACAGAAATTACGGAGTTAGATTTATTTGCATTAGATCTTCCTTATTACGGAAATATCGCTATTTCAGGCGGATATAAACGTAGTCAAGGAATGGAGTTAACAGCTGAAGAAGAGAAGGCCGTTGCTACAGTAGATCAATATTTAAATCAGTTTTTAGAGGCTGATAAAGTTGTATTTGCGTTCCCATTATGGAACTTCACAGTACCAGCGCCTTTAGTTACTTATATTTCATATCTTTCTCAAGCTGGAAAAACATTTAAATATACAGCTAATGGTCCAGAAGGTTTAGCTGGTGATAAGAAGGTAGTTGTATTAGGTGCTCGCGGTTCAGATTACTCTTCAGAACAAATGGCTCCTATGGAAATGGCGGTTAATTATGTAACAACTGTGCTTGGATTCTGGGGAATTACAAATCCAGAGACAGTTGTAATTGAAGGACACAATCAATATCCAGATCGCTCACAACAAATTGTTGAAGAAGGTTTAGAAAAGGTTAAAAAAGTAGCTGCAAAATTTTAATTAATAAGAGTAAATGGAAAAACCAACATGGATGACCATGTTGGTTTTTTAGTCTATTTTCTATGTTAAAAAATGTATATTTATAAAATAAATGAAAAGTTTGAAAATAGTATTGCAAAATATTATATATCAAACTATAATGAGTTCAAGAATAATTGATACTTAAATTAAATATTCAGAAAATTCAATTAGTTAAAATTGGAAAATGAGATAAGGAAATTTGAATGGAGGTTATATTATGGCGAATAAAGTACCGTTTTCGTTCATAGTAGTTATTGGATTAATGTTATTTGCACTATTTTTTGGAGCAGGAAATTTAATTTTTCCAGCGATGCTTGGTCAATCGGCAGGAGAAAATGTATGGATTGCTAACGCTGGATTTTTAGTAACAGGAGTGGGTTTACCATTACTAGGCGTATTAGCATTTGGGATTTCGGGTAAAGATGATTTACAGTCATTAGCAAGTCGTGCTCACCCAGTATTCGGAATTGTGTTTACAACAGTTTTATACTTAGCGATTGGTCCGTTATTTGCAATACCAAGAACAGGAAATGTTTCTTATGAAATTGGTCTTAAGCCGTTTATGCCAGAGGGAGTAGGTTCTACACCGTTAATTCTTTTTACAATTATATTCTTTAGTATCACTTGTTTTTTTTCGCTAAATCCTGCGAAAATTGTCGATATTGTTGGAAAAATCTTGACGCCAATTAAGTTAACATTCATTGGGATTTTAGTAATCGTTGCTTTTATTCATCCGATTGGAGATATGCAAGCACCAGTTGAAGCTTATACATCACATGCATTTTTCAAAGGATTCCAAGAAGGTTACTTAACAATGGACACGCTTGCATCATTCGTATTCGGGATTATCATCATTAATGCAATTAAAGAAAAAGGTGCGAAAACGAAATCACAAATTATGGTCGTTTGTGCAAAAGCGACAATCATCGCAGCATCTATTTTAGCAATTATTTACACAGCACTTTCTTATATGGGAGCTTCAAGTGTTGCGAAGCTTGGACATTTAGAAAACGGCGGAGAAGTATTAGCGAAAGTTTCTAACTACTATTTCGGATCATATGGCGGAGTATTATTAGGATTAATGATTACAGTTGCTTGTTTAACAACTAGTGTGGGACTTGTATCAGCGTGTTCTTCATTCTTCCATAAGTTATTCCCGAAAGTTCCTTACAAAGTAATTGCAATTACGTTATGTGTGTTTAGTGCTATTGTTGCAAATGTGGGATTAACGCAATTAATCGCAGTTTCTGTTCCAGTATTAACAGCAATTTATCCACTAGCAATCGTGTTGATTTTCTTAACATTCTTCCACGCGTTATTCAAGGGAAGAGCCGAAGTTTATCAAGTGAGCTTAATCGTAACGTTTATCATCAGCTTATTTGACGGATTAAGTGCAGCTGGAGTTAACATTGAAGTAGTAAACCAAGTGTTCACGAAATTCCTTCCGATGCAAGAAGTAGGGTTAGGGTGGATCTTCCCGGCAATTATCGGTGGATTTATCGGATATGGCATTAGCGTTTTAAAAGTGAAAAATCAAGTTCAAACAGCAACTAGAGCGGATAAGAAAATAGGTTAAATAAAAAAGTTATAGAACTTGTTTCTATAACTTTTTTTGTTACTATTAATAATGAGCAAAAATAAAGTATTAGGGGAAATAAAATGAAAAAAACAATTGATCATATCGGAATCGCAGTTCGTGATATAGATAGTACGATACGTTTTTATAAACAAGTTCTATCAGGAAAATTAATAGATCGTTACGTAAGTGAAGCACCTGGCGTTGAAAGCGAAGTCGCTATTATGGAAGTAGCTGGTGATAGAATTGAACTACTTGCACCGACGAATAATACAACATCACCAATTGCCCGATTTATAAAACAAAAAGGGAAAGGCGTTCATCACGTTGCGTACCGTGTCGATGATTTAGATGTAGCTTTAGAAGAGTTAAAAGAACAGGGGATTCGAACGTTAGAACATACACTTCGAATGAATAAGCACGGTAGAAGATTAATTTATCTTAACCCAGCGGATACAGAAGGAACGATTATTGAGTATTGTGATTATCCAGAAGAGAAATAAAAGAAGGATATTTTTTTAAAAGGTGTTACGTAATAACGTAACGCCTTTTTATTTATGTATTTGCTATTTCACATTTTCTTCACAAATGATTCACGAGAACTTTTCTTCTTTGGAAACTTACATAAATATATTTTGTGTTATAATAACAATCAGCTTTAAAAACATAAGTTATATATATGAAGGTAGTTACTATTATATTGGAAGTTTAGAGGTGAGAGAGAAATAAAGAGTCATATTGTATAAAAGCTTATACTTAATCAGGTTAATGTTTTTCCGGAGAATCAAAATTGGAAAGTTAAAGTAATGAAAGTGTAGCGATGAAGAAGAAAGAAGTGAAATGAGTGTGAAAGTAATGAGAAGGTTAGGGGCATGGCTATTAATAGCATGTGTGTTTATCATATTAATACCAAAAAGCACATCTGCTCATGCGTATGTTGTGAAGTCAAACCCTGCTGAAAATGAAACGTTGAAGAAAGCACCAACTGTTGTGAAAATTGAATTCGATGAGGATATACAAGTTTCACATTTTAATACATTGTTTGTACGAGATACCTCAGGTAAAAGAGTAGATTTAAAAAATGCGCATATTGATAAAAGCAATAAAAAAATATTAGAAGCAGGGTTAAAAGAGAATCTCAAAAACGGTCTCTACTCTATTCAGTGGAAAGTTATTTCAGCTGATGGACATCCAATTCAAGGAGTTATTCCATTCCGTATTGGGTCAGCAGAAGCGGGAACAGACGATGTACAAGTAGAAGAGATGGGCTATGTTCCACAACTCGATATGATTATGGAACGTGGGGTTCTATATACAAGTTTCTCACTATTTTTAGGCGTTCTATTCTTTAATCTTATTATGTATAAAGGGAATGCAATAGAAGTTCAATCAAGAAGTAAGAGAATAATATGGATATCATTATTGGGGATATTCATTAGTTTACTATTTAATCTACCATTGCAAGCGAAAATAAATGCTGATGTTTCGTGGCTAGAGGCATTTGATCCTTTATTATTAAAAGAAACATTACAGCTATCTGTTTTTGGTTATGTATGGATAACTCAAATGGCTCTTATTAGTATGCTTATAATTGTTACATACTTTGCGGTGAAACGTGAGAAGTTTTCTTCGTTTAAAGTATGGAGCATTCCAATACTATTGTTTACTGGGTTACTTGTTATGAAAGCCTTCAATAGTCATGCATATGGATTAAAGTTTAAAGAAATTGCTGTCGTTATGGATTTTCTACATTTATTTGCAGCTTCATTATGGATTGGTGGTCTATCATCGATTATTCTTCTTTTACGTAAAGAGGATGATAAGTGGACTATGTATTGGGCTGCTATTAAACGTTTTTCACCGTGGGCAACAGGTGCTGTCATAGTGATTTTATTTACGGGTCTTTTTAACAGTACATTTTTTATTCCCACGATCCATTCCCTATTTGATACGAAGTATGGATTGGCCTTATTAGCAAAGATAATTTTATTCGTTTGTATGGGGATATTGGGAATTATTCATTATGTGAAAGGGAGAATGCGAGCGCAGCAAAGATTAGGAGCTACGGTGAAAGTGGAGTTTATCATTGGAATTATCGTTTTCGTAATCGTAGCTTTTATGACAAACGTACAAACACCGCCGATGCCTCCTACTGGGCCTTTTACAGAGAGTAAACAATTAGATAATGGATATGAAATTACTTTACATGTAAGTCCTAATAAGGTAGGACAAAATACATTTCATATTACTTTGAAGGGTGAGAATGGGCAGCCTGTTACTGATATGGAACAAATTATATTGACTACTCAATCGTTAGATATGAATATGGGCAAAGGTTCATTTAAAGTTTCGGCAGTTTCACCGGGAGAATATGAAGCGGAAGGAATGTATATTAACATGACAGGAAGCTGGAATATACATGTTCATGGATTAACAAAATCTCTTGATAGCTTCGATACAGATTATAAATTTATTGTAGGTGGCAGATAAAGTGAAACTTTAATCAGTGGGGGATTCTTCATCCCCCACTGATTATTAGTTGAACCAATCGGGCTTTTACGGGCAGCCCGACTCCCACCTAACTTCTTTGCTCCAGCTGAATTTTGAGGTGGGAGTCTTACTGCCCACAAATAGCGGGATAAAGAGACGTTACAGATGAAAAGGAGTTAATAGAAAATGAAGCGTATAAAAAAATTAGGAACAACAATGATAGCAACAATAATTGCAATGGGAATTTTCTCGTTACCTGTTAGTGCTCATGTAACTGTAAAACCAGCAACTTCTGACGTTAGCTCTTGGGAGACTTACACAATAAAGGTACCTGTTGAAAAGAATATGGCAACTACAAAAGTCACACTAAAAATACCGTCTGGAGTTGAGTTTCAACAGTATGAACCAGTGTCAGGGTGGAAAGTGGCAGAGCAAAAAGATACAGCTGGAAAAGTTAAAACTGTAGTATGGGAAGCAACAGGAGAAGGAATTTTACCTGGTCAGTTTCAGCGATTTACTTTCGTCGCTAAAAATCCAGATAAAGAGCAAAAAATAGCTTGGGATGCATATCAACAATATAAAGACGGAGAAATTGTTGAATGGACAGGCGATGAGAAAGCTGAAAAACCACATTCGCTTACTACAATTGCAAAAGGTACGTCATTAACTGGAGAACATGGTGAAGTATCTAGTGTGGAAAAAAATGAAGGTACAAGTAATATATCAACAATAGCAATTATCTTATCAGTTTTAGCGATTGTATCTTCGGTGGGTACGTGTGTTTTTGTCGTACGTCGTAAAAAGTAAGGGAAAAGAAAGAGCCTACAAGTGCAGTGACCCCTGTCAAGTAGACAGTATTTAAAAAGCGCAACTAAGCAACCTGAGTTCTATATTTATATGGACTCAGGTTATTTAATTTCTTTT